>NZ_JBQENJ010000001.1:759722-902024 GCF_052044665.1 Chryseobacterium sp. 22532 | reverse complement strand
CCGTTTAACCGGACTGCAAAGATACAAAAAAAATTAAAACCCACAACTTTTATTTATTAAAATATTGCTAAGCTTTTTCTCCTGATTCCTGTAAGCTTTTTTAAATACCTATCGCTTATCTAAAAGCTCTTCTGCGCTACTGAACTACTCTCGTTTTTCAGTGCGGCAAAGATAACAACTTATTCAAACGCAAAACAAACTTATTTAACATAAAATTTACATACATTTTACATTGGGGATAAGTATTAATACAGTATTTTGATTATTAAGACTTTATGAACATGGCGTAGTTATCCACAATCGTCGTTGAGAAAAAAAATAAGAAAGTTTGGTTTAGAAAAAACGTTTAACTAATACCTTATATATAGAGTATCCAATCAGACATCCTATAGTATCTGCTACTATATCTAAAGATTCCATGGATCTGCCTAAGCCCATTTCTTCCTGGAAGATTTCAGTAAGGAAAGCATATATAAGGATGATCTGAAAGAAATATAAAAATTTAATTTTGTGAAAAGTGGCAATGAAACAGAAACCCAACATTGCAAATATGCTCACATGCAAAACTTTATCAATACCGTTGAACATGAACCAGTATTCGTTATTTTCTTCGCCTGGTTTTAGGAGCATATAAGTAAGAAATGCCCAATAAATGGGCAAAATCTTACTAAATATTTTTGAAACTTTATCCAATGATTGCCTGGTATTCTTCTGCAGTAAGCAGTTCTGAATGATCTGCACCATCAGCAATTTCTAATTTAATGATCCATCCGTTTCCATAAGGGTCTGTATTTAACAGCTCAGGCTGATCTTCCAACTCTGAATTAAACTCAATAACTTTTCCGGCAATAGGCAGGAATAAATCTGAAACAGTTTTCACTGCTTCTACACTTCCGAAAACAGCCGCCCCTTCAAGATCATCATCTACAGTATCTACATCTACGTATACGATATCGCCCAATTCTCCCTGTGCAAAGTCTGTAATACCGATTGTAGCAACATTACCTTCAATCTTGATCCATTCGTGATCTTTAGTGTACTTTAATTCTGATGGTGTATTCATTTTAATTTTTATTTTGTACAAATGTATTCAAAATAATAAAAGGTTCAAAGAGGTAATGAATATCTTAATTAAATTTTGGAGACAAAATAAAAAATCGCTACTGAATCAACGATTGACTATTGTATAACAATTATTTTTTTTATTGCTTTTAACTCATCCATTTCTTTCATGAGCTTATCATTATTCTCCTGAAGTTTTTTAAGCTGCTTATTTTGCTCAATCGTATACAGCGTAAGTTCTTCGATTTTCTGAAGAAGCTTAATCTGAAAGTCTCCAATATTAACTCCTTCTTTTTCCATCTGTGCTGCTGATGCAATTTCAGGAAGGTGCTTTTTCTCTTTAATGTGCTTTTCAACCTCATCTAATTCCGGCAGCTTATACTCTTCATCAAAAACAAAATCAGCTGTTGGTGTTAGGGTTACTTTTACTTCCTTTGCTTCAAACTTTCCAAATAAAGCCATATTTCCCTCATCTGAAAGCTTTAATTTTGCTCCATACATTGTTCCATCATTTGAATAATTCCAGAATTGCAAAGCATTCCCATAGTTGCCAGTCATGTTGTATATAGCCCACTTTCCAGCAGTGTTTGATGCTGTTTTTGTTGGATTTTCTAAAACAATTACCCCTCCTTCATTCGAACTCATTTTAGAAGAGAGCTGCCCGTTAACTTCAAATCTGTCTCTACTTAGAGTCGCTATAAGTTTCCTATCATCCGTATTAGAAACTAAATTAAAATTAATCTGATTCTCTAACAATCTTATAAAGGAGCCTCCTAAATTTGTATTTATACGTGGAAATGATTGCCCAGTAACATAGTTTCTAACATTATTACCGATTCCTACACCAGTATATGTCTCTTGAGGCTCTGAAGCCCAAAGTGATAAATTAGCAGGACTATTTACTCCATCGCCAGAAGAATGTAATAAAATGGTAGAGTTTTGATGGTCGCCAGAAACAGTAAGTTTTTCGGACGGGGCTAGGGTTCCTATACCTACATTCCCCATAATTGTTTGTTTACCTATAAAATCATTAGTACCTTTAGTTGCCAGTTCATTCCAAGAATTCCAAACATTAAAGTCCCCATTTCTTGTTCTAAAAGATATGTTGTTTCCATTATAGGCTGAGCTTATTTGTGTATCATACTGATTTGCAAAGCCACCAAAACTTATGAGTGAGCCATTCCAAGGTGTCCCAGAAGTAGCATAGGCAAAAGTATAGCCTCCTTTAAAGTTATCAGCTGAACCAGATGCAGAAATTGATACTGTAGGTGACAAATTCTGTGCTATGGACATTATCGACAATAAGCTAAGAAAAGATAAAGTAATTTTTTTCATATATATTAAAAGTATTTTTTTACAAAGATATTGCATAAACCAAGCTATTCCAAAAAACGTGAATTAAAACTAAAATCCCCTTCTTTTACAGAAAGGGATTTTTATTTTAGTAATTATATATTAATTTTTTTCTTAGAAACCACCACCTGAGTCTCCAAATGTAAATGTTGCAGACAGACCGGCCCTAATGGTAGACAACGGAAATGCCGTTGATATTTTGTATTTGGAAGTCATCTGCTCATAGAATACTCTCAGGTTCAGATTTTCTGAAACGTTATAATCTGCAGAAAGCTTTATATTCATGAGTTTCTGTCCTCCGGTGATCTGTGAATCATTCAACAGGATATTCATGATGGAAGTTTTGCTGTCTCTCAGCGAGATATCTCCTCTGATGTTCAGGTCACTTCCTTTCCCCCTAGATCCTCTCGTATTGGCCATACCAAGTCTGAAGTTTTTAACGATATATCCAAGTCTTACTACATATTCCGTATTGGAGTCTTCAGTAAGAGTATGGTTGACCAATCCTAATAGCATCATCCTGTTTCTATTATACTGAAGTCCAAACTGCATATTGTTTCTCATGGTAACATCTATACCGATAAGTGGCGAGAAAGACTCCACATAACCAACCTGAGAGAATGTAAACGGATTGATGTAATCATTATTGACATCAAATGCATTTCCACCGGAAAGCCTGTTAAAGTAATCTATACTTGACTGGATACCGGTTGCCGTATAGGTCGCGGTATATCCGTGCAGGATATCAAATTTAGAGAACTGACCATTAATGATCGGAATGTTTCTTAAACCTGAATAGGTAATCTTCCAGTTTGGAATCGGAAGACCTGCTTTTTTAGCATTTCCCATCTGCTTAACAGATTTGCCTTCAACTGCCGCCCGGAATGCAGGGATCAATACATAAGCATTGGCAATACTATAATGATCTGCAAAGCCATCGCTATTCAGTACTTCTCCTAATCCCATCTGCTGGGAAAGGATCATTGCATTTTCCCTGATTGCCTGATAAACGGCCTGGGTCTCTTTGAATGACGTTTTAAGAAGTACCACAGAGTTAGAATAAGTTACCTGATCATTCGCAAATGCATAATCATGATTTGCTGTTCCAAGGTTATTTCGGTTATTAAATCCAGACTGTGAAAAGTTTCTGTTGTAGTTATGCAGTGCACTAAGATCAATTCTGAAATCATTGATAGGAACGATCTGTAAATTGGCCCTTAATTCTTTTGTTGACATTTTCACATAAGGATCGGTCATATAAGGGGAATCACTTACCCATCCATTTTCCAGCACGGTTCTTCTGATATCAGCCTGTGATCCGAAAAGGAATCCAATCGTAGGGCCTCCTAATGTCTGGCCATATCCATACATATTTGGTGCTGAAAGTAGACCTGGAAGTACCGTTCCGTTATTTTCAGAATAATTAATATCTAACTGTTTGAATGATGTTAGTGCGAAAGCTGCGCTCTGCAGTATTGTCAGTTTATTTTTGAATTTATAGCTCTTATATCTATATCTTTTCTTCTCCCACTGCTGTGTATATGCGTTGTTCAATGAGTCAATTTCCTGTTTACGCTTCTGCAGTTTTGCAGAAATGTTTTTGAAATATTTAAACTGCCCGAAGAACTTCGGAATATCCGCAGTAGCCGTAGCCTGAATCACGTTTGTATTCTGACCTACGGAACCTAGGCTTCCTTCAGGACTTGAAAGAAGTGCGGTAGATCTTGCATTCCAGTTGTATGTAAGTCCATACCCAACTTCTGCATCGATGAAATCTAAATACGGAAGGTACTGGAATGGCAGTTTGTAGTTTAGCTGTACTCTGTGATTGTACAATACCGGTCTACCTGCTCTGAATACATTTCCAAAGATAGATTTGTCACTCATACCATTTACATCCACATTATCATTGAGGGTTCTCGTTGCAGAGTTGATTTCTAACTTTAATGATTTTGTAAAGTTGAATCCTAAACCGTACTGCCACCCGAAGAAGAAGTTTCTGTTTTTGATTGCAGCAAAACTATCACCGGTATTTCCGCTTAAGATTGCTTCTACATTTCTAAATTCAAGCTCATTGTAATTTCTGTCTACTTCAGTTCTGAAAGATAATCTTGTAGGAACCGGGTTGAAATTGAATTCTTTGATCCATCTCAGATACTTTGTAGATTTCGCCGTATCACTGATCATTTTGTTGAATGGCTTAATTACCCACGGTTTGAAAGTATAGTTGTAATCAACATAACCTCTCAGATATTGTCTATAGTTTCTTGAAGTATAAATATCTCTGTAATAATCGTCATTATAAACTGCCGTTACGGAAACGTTCTCAATATCATAGAATTTAGGTTTCTTATTTGGATTTACCCTTTCCTTATGCATATTGACAACGCCAATACTTCTTTGCTGTGTATAAGTTCTTGCTACTTTTTTAAGCTGCTCCTTGTTAGCTGCCTTGCTGAATTCCACATCGGTATCAAGAGGGTTATATTTCGGATCCTCGATAGTTTGTGAATAGGAATAGTTTAAAGGAATTTTCATCCCGCTTTTTTCAGGAAGGAATTTATCTACGTTTACAGCAGTATTAATACTGAATGCAGACTGTGTAGACTGGTTTCTTTCTGCCGGCTTTGAATCTATATTACCAAAACCTACGGATGTATAAGATGCACTCGTATTTACAGTAGCAAAATCTCCAAGGTTAAAGTTCAAACTTGCGTTACCTGCATATCCTCCATCATTTTCAATTTCAGAAAGACGGATCTCATTTACCCAAAGAATTCTGGTAATAGAGTTTGAACGGCTTGTATTTCTTACCCCAATCATAATGGTAGTAATATTTCCTAAACTTGGACGCCCTTTGATATAAATTCTTTTTGACTCATCTCCAAAATTAGGATCCATGATTCTGTCTACAATATTAGATGAACTCTTATCTCTTCGAATTTTAGCATCTACAAAGTTTTGGATTTCCAGATCCACATTGTTTTCAACAGGCCAGATTTCAAAAGGTGTAGTTGCTGTCCTAGGCGTAAGCAACATTTGAGATTCATATTCATAATAGTTGTCCGTAGCATCACTTCCGAAACGGATGAAGAATTTAGATTCAGAATCGATACCCTGATATCTGTCTGTCGGGTCCTGAGCATGTACAAAAAGTTTTAGCTTTTTATATCTTCTCATATCCAGAGTAGTATTCTTGAAAACTCCTCTTGCTTCTCCGGCAAGACCGTCTATCTTCATGTAAAGTGAAGCTTCATTCTGTCTCTGTGCTCCCGCATTTCCACTCAACACCTGTCTGTCAATTCCCGGAGGCAATACATAAGGAGGCTGGTTAAGGGCATTTTCTTCAATATTTACACTTCCTACTTCAAAGTTATTATTTTGTGCTATACCTACCCCTTCCTGTTGTGAAGATACTGTAGGGCTGGCAATCTGATTTGGATATCTTCTCCAGTCTGATCTTACAAGATCCATTGTCCCGAATCTTAAAGTTGAAGTCTGCTCAAAACCTGCAAGCATTAGTCTCGCGAATCTTACGTTATTAAGCACTGATGCACTTCGTTCTCCTTCCGCATCAGTTTCTGCATATTTCGAAACAGGAATTCTGAACAGGTACCATTTCACGTCAGAAGACTGTCCGTTCTGGAAAGTGGCCTTTACAGTTTTTACATCTACGATATTGTTCTGTCCTAGGGCAAGACTCGGCTTATCTAGTTTTACAACATATTCATTGTAGCTTTCTGTCTGGTCAAGGTTATAATCTTTGTTGATATCTTCTGCGTCCGGAGTCTGTGAAGCCACTTCCAATGAATTAGCCTGAGAGTTTCCTTCCGGGTTTCTGAAATATTTATATCTCTGAACAAGTGATGCCGCCTGATTACCTGTAAATTTATCTGACATGAAGAATACGAAATCATCCACAGCAGGGTCAACCAAGTTGGTAACCGGGTTAACAAATGTATTTCCGAATCTCATAGATTCTTGATCTGAGCTTAAACCATCATATCCTAAATCCTGAGATCTTCTGTCATCACCTTCACTTGAAAACGCATAAAGAATTGGCGGCTGTTTCGGTTGTACTCCCCAATTGGAAGTGGTAGTAGTAGAAGGTGCTCCCGGAGTAGGAAGACCATTTTCATACTGCATTTTGCCGTCTTTCAGGATATCTTCGGAAACGTTTCCTAACTGAAGTAAAAGTCTCGCTCTATCACCTAAGACAGTTCCATCCGCATAAGGATCCATCATCCAGAATTCAACATATTCTATATTTGAATTAACGAAATTGGAAACACTGATGGGTCTCATAATTCCCGCCCATCTGGAAGCCGCTGTTTCGGAACCCGGATTAACGTTGTATGGACCTTTTTCCTGAGGATAGTAAGAAATATCTAAAGTATTGGTGAAGGTCTGCTCACCCGCAACAAAATCTCTGTTATTATAAATTTCGGAATACTGAACTCTTCTGGATGCGTGGTTGGAAACAGACTGCGCTGTAATTCCTGCCGGTGCTCTTCCTCCTACTCCCCAGAATCTCGGATCAATATTATACCATGATAAAAGTCCTCTTCCATAACCGCTTGTCACAGCGTCATCACTAGGAGCTCCGTTAAATGGTGCCGCCAAGTTTTTCTCTGGTCTTGAAGCCAAGCTCCATGCAGTGGGTTCTTTTAAGGATATTTTAGACGTTGTCTGTTCGAAATCGTCTACATAAGATTGATCATTTGTTCCTTTATTCAATCCCGGAAGAAGATATGCCCCTTCCATTTTAAAGTTCAGGTTCGATGGAGCTTCTGTATTTACAAATGGGATCTTATCTGTAAGCCTTGTCAGGAAAGGAACCTGATTGTTGTACATCATGTTGATCCCGGCCATCGTGTTATTAACAGCTTCCTGCCCGTAGTTTACTTTCTGAGTAAGTGGAGATTCGGAATAGTTAACAACTGTTCCCCCTATTATAAAGTTCTCATTGAATCTTCTTTCCAGGTTTAATCCCAAGAATCTTTTTCTCTGGGTATTAAAGGTAAGCTGGTTTTCTAATGAGATATTGATAGCCTGTCCGGACTGCTTAACATTTTCATTGATGATGGTTACTGTTCCAAGCATATAATCCACGGTGTAGTCTACCCCTTCTGTCAGCTGAACACCATTCGCCGAAACTTTTACAGATCCCTGCGGAACGTTTACAGCACCAAGAGAAATCCCCTGCCCCTGTGTTCCTTTGTACCGTCCTTCTATGGTATATCTCTGGGCAAGATTGCTGGAAGATGCCACCTGCTTCTGCTGCCTGTAGAGATCTGTGAAAACAAACTGCGGATCATTCCCGACCTGTCCCTGCATAAAGCTTCCGAAAGGCTGTACTTTGGTAAAGATAATCCTACCTGTTTCCGGCCTGATCGTAATTCCGTTAACAAAGTCAAAGATACCGTCTCCCAATATACCGCTGCTGGCCTGGATGTCACCATTCATGTTGAGACGGTCCCAGTTAAGCAATTTCAGTAAATTTTTGTCCTGGACACTGGTTCCGGGAAGATAATTCACTTTACCACCGGTTTTCGGATCTCTGTAGAATACATTAAGAATAAAGCCGTCTTGCGCTACCTGCCCTGCATCTAAAGAATAGATGTTTTTCATCATCAGGTCCCACATTGGAGATTCTGTATTTACTTTATTGTTTACCCTAAGAACTTTCGTTACCAATACAGGACTTTCTTCGGAGAATTCCCCTACTTTATAAACTTTATTGGTACCATCCGTAAAGGAATAGGAAACGGCTAAAAGCTGATTCTCGTTCAGCTTTTGGTTCAATGAAATATATCCTAACTGAGGTTGTAATGTATATTCATTAGCATTCAGCCTTCTTGCTTTTGTATTAAAAATAAACTGTTCTCCGTTATCGTAAGGCTGCGCACTTCCCGGGAACATCTGCCCCTGAAAGGTTGTCGCATAATTTTTACCAGCTTCTCTTGGTCCTATTGCTGCATTAATAGACGGGTATAATCCATTCTGAGAGTTGTCCGGCAATCCTGAAGCACCTTCTCCCAAATCTCGGATACCAATAATACTTTTCTGATATGCCAGGTTACTGTTCCCCTGGTCTAGTACCCAGACTTCCAGCCTGGTAATATTTACCGTGGAGTTGATCTGTGGATAATTGGACAGTGCATTATCATAACGGTCCAGGAAGTAATGTCCCAGGAAAAAGTGTTGGTTGTCTTCGTAGTCAATAGCGTTGACTTTAAAGTTATTCATAACACCTCCACCCTGTACTACAATATTACGGGCTTCCCCCTGTTGCTGGGAAAGAACTACTGTTCCATAGGTTTTTCCTAACTGGAATTCTGTTTTTACCCCGAATAATGACTGCGAGCCTCGGATAAGACTGGTAGAAAGCGGCATATTAACGTTACCGAATTCTATTCTTTTAATAATTTTATCTTCTCCTCCTGCACTGGGTTTGTCTACTTCACCAAGACCTTTAGTCTGAAGGTCTTTCCAGTTTCCTTTTGCCTGCCATACAAGATTCATCCTGTTTTCGAATGCAAAACCACTCTGGGTATCGTAATTGGCTTTCAACTGGAGATTCTCTCCTACTTTACCCAATAATCCAAGCTGTATCCTCTGGTCTATATCAAAGGTAAAACTGGTCCTGTTCTGTGGCAGGATCAGTGGATTATCTATTTTTTGGTACAGTCCGGCAAAATCTAAAGAGGCATATCCTGAAGGAATGATCTCTATCTTATTACTTCCGAAAATAGTTTCAAACAGCCTGTTGTTGATCATCAAAGACGGAATAAGACCTTTCTTACGGGCGTCCGTTCTATCTCTTCTGTAAAGGAGACTGTACTTATCGGATTTTTCTTTGTAGTAAGCTTTTGACTGCGTTGCGAGCATAAATTCTTTATACTCTTCCGGAGACATGGCTGTAGGAGGACCTGTATAGGTATTTCCTATTTTAGGATATACATAGTACATCCCTGTTTTTATGTCATAAAAGGCCTCATACCTTGTAGGGTCAGCCAGTTGATAATCTTTCTTTATGATCGCAGTATCACGTACCTGTTGTGCAAAGGCACTTACTGACATGCACAGGAACGACAGGAACAAAAATATTTTCAGATGCTTATTATTCGCCACCAAATGTTAAATGTTTTTTAAAATTTGTTTTACCAATTCTTCTACGGAGATCTCAGGATTCTGCTTCATCATCCTGTCTGCGATCTTCTCGCTCATTCGTTTCGGAATCCCTAAAACTTCTAATGCAGATAACGATTCTTCCTTGACTTTATTATCCACAAAAGAAGAAATATTTTCTTCTCCAATACTGAATTTTTGGACTTTATCCTTTAAATCTACAATAATTCTTTCTGCAGTTTTGGCACCTATTCCTTTGGCTTTTTGAATCAGTGCGCTGTTCTTGGAGAGAATGGCTGAAGCGATCTCTTCAAGGCTCAAGGTGGAAAGGAGGATAAGGGCAGAAACAGCTCCTACTCCGTTAACACTTATTAACAGATTGAACATGTCTTTTTCTGAACGAGTGTTAAATCCAAAGAGAAGATGAGCATCTTCCCGTATGATCTGCTGAGTAAATAAGAATGCCGGCTTATTCAGGGCCAGAGCCTGGGAGGTCATCAAACTGATACCTACATAGTAACCAACTCCTTGTACGTTGATCACTGCGTAAGTGGGTGTAAGTTCTTGAACACTGCCTTGTAAGGAAAATATCATTATTAATTTTTAAAACTCCCAAATATAGCAATTTAAACTAATTAATATTTTCATTTCACGTGCGAATGATTTTTAACTTAAATTTTGATCGTAAATTCAAGGAATTAATATAAAAACAAAAGACTCCAAAATAGGAGCCTTCTATTATTTTTATGATTATCAAACTGCCATTTATGGCGGCCTCAGCATTTAACTATTTTTTTTCAGAGTTTTTCTTTTCTCTTCTCTGGGCATCAAGAACCGCCACAGTAGCTAAGTTTACAATTTCATCTACGCTTGAACGCATCTGTAAAACGTGTACAGGCTGCTTTAATCCCATCAAGATTGGTCCGATCACCTGTGCCACTTTCATTCCTCTGATGATCTTGTAAGAAAGATTGGCACTTTCAAGATTCGGGAAAACGAAAGTATTGGCAGGAGTTGTTCCTAATTTTGAGAAAGGATAATCGCTTAAATGATCTGCATTCATGGCAAAATCCGGCTGGATCTCACCATCAACAACCATTTTAGGGTATTTCTCGTGGAGAATGCTTACTGCTTTGGCTACTTTTTTGGAAGTGTCAGAAATTGCGGCAAAGTTTTCGAAACCAAGCATGGCAATTCTAGGCTCTATAGCAAAAGATTTCACTGTGATTTCAGCCATTTTAGCAATATTCACAAGATCTTCCGCTGTAGGATTCTGATTGATGGATGTGTCGGCGAAGAAGATTGGCTTCTTTTCTGAAAGGATCATCATCATTGCTGCTATTTTGTCTACTCCTTTATCTTTTTCAATAACTTCTAAAACAGGACGGAGCACTGAAGTATAGTTTTTAGAGAAACCAACGATAAGGCCATCTGTATCTCCATGTCTCAGCATTAGCGGACCGAAATAATCTCTCTGACGCACATATCTTTTCGCTTTGTACTCGTTCATCCCTTTTCTCTGACGAAGTTTCCAAAGAGTTTCTCTGTACTTTTTCCTGTTTTCTTTCTGATCGTCATCACTTGGATCTATAATCGGAATATCCAGGGTGATACCGAAACGTTCCATTTGCTCTTTGATGTATTTTTTATCTCCTAACAGACTTGGGAAAGCAATCCCTTCTTCGTAAAGAATCTGTGCGGCTTTCAATACATTATATTCTTCAGCGTTGCCTAAAGTAATTCTCTTTGGATTCGATTTAGCACGGCTCTGCATCATTCTTACCAGCTTCTCATCTCTTCCCATTCTGTCCAGCAGCTGGTTTTCGTATTCTTCGAAGTCTTCGATGGTTTTTCTGGCAATACCACTTTCAATGGCTGCTTTTGCTACAGCGCTGGACACTTTGGTAATTAACCTGTTATCAAACGGCTTTGGAATAAAGTATTCTCTTCCAAATTGCAGGTTCTGAACATTATAAGCCAATATTACAGCTTCCGGTACGGGTTCTTTTGCAAGATCTGCGATAGCGTGTACAGCTGCCAGCTTCATCTCTTCGTTGATTCCTTTTGCCTGAACATCTAATGCTCCACGGAAAATATAAGGGAATCCCAATACATTGTTCACCTGGTTAGGATAATCACTTCTACCTGTTGCCATGATCACATCTTTACGGGTTTCAAGGGCAAGGTCGTAAGCAATTTCAGGATCCGGGTTTGCCAAAGCAAAAACGATAGGATTCTCATTCATGCTGGAAAGCATTTCCGGAGTCATTACGTTTCCTTTTGACAGACCGATGAAAACATCTGAACCTTTTACGGCATCTTCAAGTGTTTCGATATCTGTATTGGCAATAAAGTCAATTTTTTCAGGCGTAAGGTTTTCTCTTTTATGATTGATCACTCCCTTACTGTCACACATTAAAACATTTTCTCTTTTCAGACCCAGAGAAATATATAGATTGGTACAAGCAATGGCTGCGGCTCCTGCTCCATTTACTACCATTCTCACTTCTCCGATATTTTTGCTAGCGATCTGAAGAGCATTAATCAATGCAGCAGCTGAAATAATTGCCGTTCCATGCTGGTCATCGTGCATTAAAGGAATATCCAGTTCTTCTTTAAGCTTCTGTTCGATATAGAACGCTTCAGGAGCTTTAATATCTTCAAGGTTGATTCCTCCGAATGTAGGAGCAATACCTTTTACAATCTGAATGAATTTATCCGGATCTTTTTCATCGATCTCAATATCAAAAACGTTGATATCTGCAAAGATCTTGAACAAAAGACCTTTTCCTTCCATTACCGGTTTTGAAGCTTCAGCTCCAATATCTCCAAGTCCTAATACAGCTGTTCCGTTGGAAATTACAGCTACCAGGTTTCCTTTACCTGTGTAGTCGTACACAGTTTCCGGTTTATCATGGATCTCCATACAAGGAACCGCCACCCCCGGTGAGTACGCCAATGACAGATCTCTTTGAGACGAGTGCGGTTTTGAAGGGATAACTTCGATCTTTCCTTTAGGTTCGGCTTTATGATAATCTAACGCGGCCTGATTAAAGTTCTTTTCGTCGCGGTGGGTTTTACTTGACATAGAATTTTGTTTTTTATTAAAGTATATACTTAATATGGTAGTCTACTAAACTTTCGATAGGTTTCTGGACAACGTGGCCCACATGTAAATGAAATTCTGCCGCAACAGAGCGGAGGGTACTTTCATAATAATAAGCGATAGAGCCGATGAAATTGATCTCGGCTTCTTTTGATTCCTGATATGGAATTACCTGGTATTCAAAGAAATTTTTCATTTCTTCGTACACCATATTTTTAAAGTAAGGATGTTCCTTTCTTTCGATGACAAATTTGTTGAAATCCGCTAACCAGGCATTAGGTCGCGGGCTGTGATACATGTTTTTCAATGCATCTTCAATCTTCAGTCCATAGTTCTGTTCGAATTCTGTATGAAGATCTGCCGGCAATTTTTTCATAAAGTATCTGCGCACGAGCTGTTTCCCGATAGCACTTCCGCTTCCTTCGTCTCCCATAAGAAAACCCAGGGAAGGTAGTTCTATTTTAAGGTTTTCCCCGTCGAAATAGCAAGAGTTTGATCCTGTACCTAAAATACATACCACAGCTGGCTTTCCGCTATATGCGGCATAAGCTGCGGCCATAAGATCTTCTTTCACAACGATTTCTGCTTTTGTAAATATCCTTTTAAGCTCTTCTTCAATAGTTTCGCAGTTTTTTTTCACACCGCAACCTGAGCCATAGAAGAAGATCTTGGTTATGGAATTTTTGACTAATATAAGGCTGCTGTTCTTTTCTATTTCAGGAACAATAAGTTCTCTGTTGATAAAATTGGGATTAAAGCCGATGGTTTCTGTTTTTAAAAACACTTTTTTGAAATCATCCAGTATCACCCAATCTGATTTGGTAGACCCACTATCAACAATAGCAACCATATTTTACATTTTAGTTTAAGGATGCTAAATTATGAATTTATCTTCAAATAGCGTTTAAAAACAGACTGGAAGCTTCTAATGTTTTATATCAGCTTTTTGGTTATCAAATTTGATGAGCCAGTCTTCAATTTCATCTTCCAGATAAGAGCTCTGAAGCATGATGGCGTTGATAAAATCATCAGGCACAGGTTCATTGGTAGAGTTTTCTAGGTTCCACAATTCGTCTGTCATATTTTCATATTCTGAATACACTCTTTTGAAGCGGGAATTTTCTCTCTCAAGAGCTTCAATATTTTTTTGCTGAAGCTGGAATTTTCTGTATTTGTTTTGACTTTTCATACAAATATTGTTATAATTTGGGTCGTAAAAATTATGGTAGTATGCGTTATACCGCACATTACAAGATAGAAAAAACCATCAACACAAGAAGTTGAAAATGAATTTATTATCAGGTTATAATTACATCATTCTGAATATTAAATTTAGAAATTATTTTGGTTCAAAAAAATAATTTAACAACTTTTTTCAATGTTTAACATATGCTTACCAAATTATTTTTGGCTGAAACTTTCAGATTCCTTTTAGACATCAATGTTGCTATCGTTTTTAATTTTTTTTGAAATGATAAAAAGAAATTTCCCATTCCTTATTAATAATTATAACTAATGAATATCAGACGCATGACTTTTATAACTATGTATGATACCGGAAATTAAACCATCATATATTTCACTAAAAACCAATTTGTTAAATCAATATTTTATTTTAAAATATTCTTTTATTCTTCCATTATTGACATATAGTTATAAATTTGCACCTCATATATATTGAATGAGAGAATTACTAATACGCCAGAAACAGGTTTTGTTCTTCATTATTGCCGGTGGGCTCAGTGCTATTGTAGAGATTGGAAGCTTCAAAGCATTCAGTACTTACCTTCCGCATGTTTTCGCCAGAGAAACCAATTTTCATGGCATTCATTATCCTTTAAGTAATATTTTCTCTACATGCTGTGGAATCATCAGCAACTATTTCCTAAGCATCTGGTTTGTCTTTGAAAGAGGAAAGCATTCCAAAAGAAAAGAGTTTGCTTATTTTATGGGAGTATCCTTCATTTCAACTTTATTAAGCTTAGGCTTTTTCCAGATTTTTTACAGCTTTATATTTAAGGACAATATCAATTTATTTTTTTATACCTTAAGCCCTGAAATGATCAGTAAGATTGCAGCAATCCTCCTGGTTTCCATACTTAATTATTCAGTGAAAAAGAAAGTAATTTTTAACGGTTAAGCAGTGACAAAAATTTTAAATTATCTCTGGAGACTATGGCTGCTGCTGCTGGCGTTTTTTTTAACGGTCACATTGGGAATCCCTGTCTATATCTTATCCTTTAATAAAAAGCATTACAAATATGCTTACAAATTTATCCGGATCTGGTGTTTTGGAATGTTTTACGGCATGGGTCTGAGGTACGATCTCATCAATCTTTCTGACCAGAAAAAAGACAAAAGTAAACCGTACGTTTTCATTTCGAACCATACTTCCATTATGGATATTATGCTTGCCTGCATCCTGATGCCCCATCATCCGATCTGCTTTGTAGGCAAAAAAGAACTTGTAAAAATTCCCATTTTCGGTACCATATATAAAAGGATATGTGTGATGGTAGACAGAGGCAGCGCAAGAAGCCGTGCAGATGTTTACAGAAGATGTGCAGAAAAGATGGAAGAAGGAAATAGTATTGCGATATTCCCAGAAGGCGGCGTTCCTGACGATACTTCTATTATGCTTGATGAATTTAAAGACGGAGCATTTACTTTATCTTCCAAACACCACTCTCCAATTGCAGTGTACACTTTTGTAGGATTAAAAGAAATATTTCCTTTCGACAGTGCAAAAGGTTACCCGGGAAAAGTAAAAGTATATTTCAACGGAATCATGGAACCATCAGATTCTCCGAGAGATCTGAAAACAAAAGCTTACAAAGAGATAAAAAAAACATTGCTGGAACATTCTATTTAAAAGAAATAGTTATATTTGTTTGCGAAATTTTTAACAAACATGTCAAATTATTCTAAACAAACCAATTGGGGACAGTTTATTCCCTTGGTTACTGTGTTTTTTTTCTGGGGATTTGTTGCGGCAAGTAATGACATTCTCATACCAGTTTTCCAAAAAGCCTTTAAATTGACCCAAACTGAAAGTATGCTCGTACAGATTTGCTTTTATGTGGCGTACACCGTGGGTTCTTTAATTTATATGGCTGTTTCAAAAGGTTTGAAACAGGATCTTATTAATAAAATAGGTTACAAAAATGGTCTTATCTTGGGTCTTCTTATTTCGGCCTCAGGAACTTTACTGTTCTATCCGGCAGCAAATCTGGCATCGTTTCCGTTGATGATCTCCGGTTTGTTCATTGTTGGACTCGGTTTCTCATTACAACAGATTGTAGCGAATCCACTAGCTATTGAAGTGGGACCATCTGAAACAGGATCTCAGAGACTTACCATGGCAGGAGGAATCAATAACCTGGGAACAACCATCGGACCGCTTCTCGTATCATTTGCGATTTTTGGTGCTGCATCTGCAGCTAATACAGAAGCAAGTATCGAAAGCGTAAAGGTCCCTTATCTTATGCTGGGAGTTGCATTTGTACTGGTGGCCATCATGCTTAAGTTCTCTTCTCTTCCTGCAATCACTCCTACTATTATAGAGGATACTGACGATGTGATTCCGGGAGATCACAAAACATCCGCTTTTCAATACCCTCAGTTGGTAATGGGTATGATTGCGATTTTTGTATATGTAGGTGTAGAAGTTTCTACAGCAAGTAACCTTCCTGCTTATATGGAAAAAAGCTTAGGGTTTGAAACCAAAGATGTAGCGCCTTATATTTCCTTATACTGGGCTTCATTAATGATAGGCCGTTGGACGGGTGCTGTAGAAGCATTTGACCTGAGTGCCGGATTCAAAAAGATTCTAAGATTCCTTGCCCCTTATCTTGCATTTGGTGTATTCTTATTAGTGAATGCAATTGCTAAGCATGACCTTTCACCTTTCTATGTATACGGTGCTGTTATTATTGTGATGATCATCTGTGACATTATGAGTAAAGGAAACCCGGCGAGAATGCTTTTGATTTTCTCTGTAGCAGGTATAGCCGCCTTACTGATAGGAATGTTTACAACAGGGATGGTATCAGTATACGCTTTTACCAGTGTAGGATTATTCTGTTCTACCCTCTGGCCTTGTATTTTTGCTCTTGCAATCAACGGTCTCGGAAAGCACACCAACCAAGGTTCAGGCTATCTGATCATGATGATCATGGGTGGTGGTATTGTAAGCTTTATCCAGGGATATATTGCAGATAAAACCAATATTCACTTCAGCTATATCGTAGGTGTTGTGTGTTTTGCTTATCTTGCATTCTATGCAATCCGTGTAACAGGGATCTTAAAATCCCAGGGTATTGATCTGGATAAAATCTCTAAAGGCAGTGGTCACTAATACAACAAAAATAATATATAAAAAGAGATTTTGGGCAGGTGTATTACTTGCCCAATTTCTTTTGTTCTATGGCTTCTCAAAGTCCGGAATAACGATCTATTTCTTTGAGCGTTTTTTTGAATTCCAGAAAAAGCTCCATCAAATACTTTTCAGCTGGATCCCTTTTTCTTTTGGGGATCTTATCTATATTCTCTTGGGAATTTTTCTTTTATACTGTCTTGTTTTATGTTTTAAAAAGAAAAGCAGAAACGAGACTATTTTGAAGCTTCTGGCTACCATTAATATCTTTTACTTCATCTACCAGGTCTTTTGGGGAATGCTTTATTTTCAGACTCCTGTCATTAAAAAACTTTCCAGCCAAAAAGAACCTGAAATTGGTAAAGCAAAAATATTAGCCCTACGCTATCTGGAAAAATGCAAAGCTACCCGACAATCCGTTCGGGAAGATAAAAACGGAATATTCATTATTACCGATCTTATTTCTATCCAGACAGAAATTTTGCATCAGCAAGCCCGGCTTCCGAAATATATTTCGGATAAAAGTGCTCCACAGATCAATGCTTTTAAACCAAGTCTTTTCAAAAGTGTGATGAATTTCACAGGAATACTGGGATATTATAACCCTTTTACAGCAGAGGCCCAATATAATGCAGAACTTCCCCATACTCTTATCCCGTTTACTTCTGCACATGAAAGTTCTCACCAGCTTGGTTTTGCCAGAGAGCAGGAAGCCAATTTCATAGGCTATCTGATTGGTGTGAATTCCAAAAATACAGATTTAAGGTACAGTACTGAATATTTTACGTTAAAAAGTCTTTTAAGGTTTATTGTTGAGGAAGACCCCGAATTTGTAAAATCAGTCCTTAAACAATATTCTCCGGCAATGAAAAGAGATCGGATGTACGAAAGAAGTTTTATTTTCAGACATCAGGGGTGGCTGGATGATTTTTTCGGGTTTACGAATAATTTGTTTTTAAAAAGCAACCAGCAAGAAGGTGCTGTTACTTATTCTTACTTCATTGATCTCTTGTTGAATTACGAAAAGTAATAAACAAACAAAAGAATCGTATCAGGCGATACGATTCTAAAAACACAAATGATGAAAAAAAATTTATTACCTTGACTTGTTCCCTCATTCAAGGCGATGTAAAAGTACAATATATTTTATAAATACAAAAACATTTCCATTGTTTTTTAAAACTTTAAGAAAACTTTATGATTTTTTAAGTTTTTTTGTGTTCAACATTGAAAATTAGAACCTTAACAAAATTTATGATTCAGTAATCAATCAACATAAAAAGTTAAAATAGACTAATAAAAATTCACAAAACTAAACATTTGTTTAAAAATAAAGCATTCATGTTTTTGCAGTTTTTTTATAACCATAAAATTAGAGTTATTTAATAATATTATTGAAGATTCAACTTATTTTTAATCTAGCAACAACAAAACATTAGCACGTATCATTTTACTTTATGGTCAAACTATACATAAATAAAAAGTAAAATTAAATTTAGAAACTAAAATGAATATTTCTGTAAAATAATTATACATGATGATGAGTAAAGCGCGGATATAATCCTTACTCTGAAAAATGAGAGAAATGGAGTAAAAACCTGTTAAAACAAAAAGCAATTGAAAATTATAACTTACCTGAGTTGATAAAAAGCTGATGTGAAAAAACAACTAATCTTCTAAAGTACAGATACGTTCGATAATCAGAGGCGAAACATTTTTTTCTTTAACAAATTATTGATATTCAAATTAAATCCACCAAAACATCCTTATATCTCACCCTTAATAGAAAAAAAATTTGTTTTTTTAAAACATCTGCGTATTTTAGTTAAAAATATTACTATGATTTTCGACAAGCTAATTAACTATCTAAAACTTGATAAACAGGAGTTTTCTTTTCAGTTCAATTCTCATCCAAACTACCCTTCTGCGTTGGCTTTTAGTGATACGCTTAACTTTATGGGCGTAAAAAATGATGCTTATGAACTTGATAAGGAATATTGGGATGAGCTGCCGGAAGAGTTTATCGCGATCGTAGATAATTCCTTTTCTCTGGTAAAGAAATCGGGAGCCAGTTATTCGGTTTATTCTGAAAAAGCCAAAACACTCAATAAAGAAGAACTTCATAAAAAATCAACAGATTTCGTCCTACTTTTTGAAAAAACTGAAAATGCGGAAAATAAGACAGCCTTTGATTTTAAACCTCTTTTATATGTTGTTTTCGCCATCATTCTTGGCTACTCTTTTTTCACTCAAACGATATACGAGGCTCTTTTTAATATTCTTTCTCTGGCAGGTGTCTATATTTCTCTGGAGATCTTCAACCAGAAATTCGGAAATACTTCTACAGTAATCGGAAGTATTTGTGGAGATACCTCTGCCAAACAGACTACCAATTCATGTGACAAGATTATCAAGCAGGATAAAACAAGTATTTTTGGTTTAAAATTCTCAGATTTTTCTCTGATCTACTTTACAGGGCTTGCCATACTGGGGCTTTTCTTACCGGCAACAGCTTATATTGTAAAAGGATTTACATTTGTTTCCGTATTGGCCATTGCCTATTCATTATACATCCAGGCTTTTGTAGAAAAGGCTTTCTGCAGAGTATGTCTTCTGATTATTTCAATCTTGTTAGGGCAATTGGTACTTAGCATTCTGTTTTTTCAAAGTACACCGTTTAGTGTGGGAATTTTATTATTAACAGCTGTTCTGTGGATCCTTGTTTTCTCTGCTGTTTTATATTTCAGCAACATTCTTTCTCAAAAAGAAAGCCTTCAGAAATCAAATGCTAAAAACCTTAGATTTAAAAGAAATTATGAACTTTTCAAAAGCCAGCTTTTAGAAAATGAAAAAATAGAATTCCAGGATACGGAGACTTTCGTATTAGGAAATAAAAACTCTAAACTTCGTCTTTCAATTGTATCCAATCCTTATTGTGGTTTTTGTAAAGACGGCCATAAGATCATGGAAGGGCTTCTTGAAAAATATCCTGATGACATTTCTGTACAGATCCGTTTCAACTACTCTACGGAAAGAGCTGATGAGAAATACACCAAATTACTTTCAGCTTTTAAACATATTTATCACAACAAGTCTGAAAAAGAATTTTTGAAAGCTGTTGAAGAATGGTTTGAAACAAAAGATGAAAACAAGATCGTCTCTTTATCGGGATCGTCTACAACAGAAGATTTAACGCCATTTATTGAAATGACCAAGGATAACAGCAACAACGGTCTGAACTTCACTCCTATTTTCATTCTCAACGGGCATCAGTTTCCGGACAAATATGACCGTGAAGATATTTGGTTCTTTGTTGATGAATTAATGGAAGATGAGGACTTTCAATAAATCTTTCCGGAATTGAAAAATTCACTATCTTAGGAAAAAATAAAAGCGAATTCCAAGAGCGGAAAATAAATAACTTAGTAACTATGAAAAGCTTAAAGAAAATCTCAAGAGAGGGTTTAAAAACCATTAAAGGAGGACTTAGACAATGCCCTCTGGATGGTAATTGTGGTGGAGATCAATGCTGTGCAAACGGTGTATGCAGATCCATAGCCGGAGCTGGTCCTAATACGTATTATTGTACTCCTCCTACAGTGATTGATGTTACGCCGTAAACAGGTTAATAACTTTCAACCTTAAACAAAGCTCAATAATATGAAAAATCTAAAAAAACTGTCAAGAGAAAACTTGAGAATACTTCGAGGAGGTATCACAGAGATTAGCCAAATGATTAATTAGTACAACAATGAATAAAGTAAAAATGTCGTCATATGTGGCGACATTTTATAATGAGTATAAATTTTGAAGAAATTTCCCTTTTATAAACAGCCGGATGCTAAAGACTGCGGACCAACCTGCCTTAGAATAGTAAGTAAATATTACGGCAGAAGTATCTCTCTGCAGCAGATCCGTACACTTTCTGAAACCACCCGTGAAGGAAGCAGCCTTTTGGGGCTGAGTGATGCATCCGAAAACTTAGGGTTCCGTTCCCTTGGAGTCCAGATCGATTTTAATACCCTTGCAGAAGAAGTACCGTTCCCATGTATTGTCCATTGGAATAAGAACCACTTCGTTGTTGTCTATAAAATTGATAAAAATAATAAAGTCTATATTTCAGATCCGAGTTACGGACTGATTACCTATACCCGCGAAGAATTTATTAAATTATGGATCGGGGAAAATGCCAACGAAAACACAGAAGAAGGGATTGCCCTTATTCTTGAAACAACGCCCGCATTTTTTCAGACAGAGTTTGACACAACGGAAAGTAAAGCCAGCTTCTCTTTCCTTTCGAAATACCTGCTTAAGTACAAGTCACTTGTTATACAGCTTGCCGTAGGTCTTTTGGCCGGAAGTTTACTTTCGCTTATATTTCCGTTTCTTACCCAAAGTATTGTAGATGTCGGAATACAGAACCAGGATCTCAACTTTATTTATGTTGTGCTTCTTGCTCAAATTATGTTATTCCTGGGAAGAATGGGTATTGAGGTGATCCGAAGCTGGATCCTCCTTCATCTTTCCGCAAGGATTAATATTTCGATCATCTCAGATTTCTTTATCAAGCTGATGAAGCTTCCTATAAGCTTTTTCGATACGAGAATGACGGGGGATATTATGCAGAGGATCAATGACCACCACAGAATAGAACAACTTTTGACGAGTTCCTCGTTAAATACCCTGTTTTCACTTGTCAATCTTATCATCTTCAGTATTGTCCTACTGTTCTACGATTATAGACTTTTTATCGTTTATCTTGTAGGAGCAGCATTATATATTGGATGGATCAGTTTCTTTCTTAATAAGAGAAAAGAACTGGATTATAAAAGATTCTCTCAGGTTTCACAGGAACAGAGTAAAGTAATCGAACTGATCAATGGTATGCAGGAGATTAAAATGCATAACGCGGAAAAGCAGAAGCGTTGGGATTGGGAATTTTTACAGGTAAAGCTGTTTAAAATCAGGATAAAATCTCTATCTCTGGAACAATGGCAGTCTGTAGGAGGAAATTTCATCAACCAGATGAAAGATATTCTGGTAAGTTTCCTTTCTGCAAAACTGGTTCTGAGTGGCAATCTTACCTTGGGGATGATGCTCTCGGTGCAATATATCATTGGACAGCTGAACAGCCCATTATTGCAGCTTATCGATTTTATCAAACAGACTCAGGATGCAAAAATCTCATTGGAAAGATTGGGTGAGATTCACGACAAAGAAGATGAAGAAGACAAAAATGAACAGTATGCGGGTGAAATTCCGGAGAAAGACATTGATGTCAGCAATATATCATTCAGGTACATTGGATCTGATGTTCCTGTATTTGAAGATCTCACCCTTACAATTCCCTACCAGAAAACTACAGCTATTGTGGGGGCCAGCGGAAGTGGTAAAACCACACTTCTGAAGCTTTTGATGAAATTTTACGAACCTAATTCGGGAGAAATTAAACTTGGAAATACCCAGTTAAGAAATATTTCCCCGAGATTTTGGAGAGATCATTGCGGAGTGGTAATGCAGGAAGGATATGTATTCAATGATACTATAGCCAATAATATTGCGGTAGGTGAAGATCATGTGGACAAACAGAAATTAAGAAGAGCTGTAGAAATTGCCAATATCAAAGAGTTTATTGAAAGCCTTCCGTTAAGTTATAATACAAAGATTGGAAACGAAGGTGTGGGAGTCAGCGGTGGTCAGAAACAAAGGCTTTTCATTGCCAGAGCGGTTTATAAATCGCCGGAATTTATCTTCTTTGATGAAGCCACTTCTGCTTTGGATGCCAATAATGAAAAAGTGATCATGGAGAATCTTGAACAGTTCTTTAAGGGTAAAACTGCTATCGTTATTGCTCACAGATTATCCACGGTAAAACATGCCGACAAAATCATAGTTCTCGATAAAGGTAAAGTGGTAGAAGAAGGTAACCATGCCGAATTGGTCTCTTTAAAAGGGGAATATTACAGACTGGTGAAGAATCAGCTTGAATTAGGAAATTAACAATACTCTGAAAGCACAGGGAAAATTTATCTTTGAAACATGAAAGAAGACATCTTAGACAATATTGAACTTCGTTCGGAAAGTGTTCAGGACATTCTCACACAGCCTCCTCATTGGATGATACGCTGGGGAAACAGCATTATATTAGTTATACTTCTGCTTATCCTTGTGATGAGCTATATCATCAAATATCCGGAATTTGTTTCCGCTCCCGTTATTGTTACGTCACAAAATCCGCCTGAAAAGATAGAAGCCAGAACCAGCTCAAAAATTGAAAAGATCTTTATTAAGGATCATCAGGAGGTTAAGAAAAATGATGTATTGATGGTGATGCAGTCCACAGCAAATTATAAGGATGTTTTGGAACTGAAAAAGCTTGTAGATTCTATTGCTCCCAATCAGCTTAGCTCTTTCCCGATTGCACAGACATCCAGATTCAAACTTGGAGAATTGCAGGGTGATTACAATAGTTTCGCAAAAGCTTTTCAGGATGAGGAGCTTTTCACGAGGCTACAGCCTTATGCTCCTGAAAATATTGCAGCGAATCAAAGTATCTCAGAATACAGGGGAAGAATCACAACTTTAAAACAACAGAAAAGCCTGGAATTAGCTAAATATGAATTATCAAAAAAAAGCTATCAGAGATCTCAGGAACTTTTCAACCAGGGAGTAATCGCTTCCGTAGAACTTGAAAATGAAAAAATAAAATATCTTCAGGCACAACAAAATCTTGAAAACCTTAATATTTCCATTTCACAAATGGATGAGGGAATTTCAAATCTGAACAAAACGAAAAGCGGCACAGCTATCAATACGGAAAAAGATAAAATAACATATTCTTCGCAGACTTTACAGCTTTTTGAACAGCTTCGTAAATCTTTAAAGCAGTGGGAAC
This sequence comes from Chryseobacterium sp. 22532, assembly GCF_052044665.1. NCBI lineage: Bacteria > Pseudomonadati > Bacteroidota > Flavobacteriia > Flavobacteriales > Weeksellaceae > Chryseobacterium > Chryseobacterium sp. 22532. Next base: position 878,102 of record NZ_JBQENJ010000001.1, on the reverse strand, counting down.
AAAATTATCTTGTTATATCATCCACCGATGGTATGGCCAGTTTTCAACAGTTTTTCGGAGAAAATCAATTTGTAAAAGTAGCAGAACCCATCCTTTCCATACTTCCTACAAACAAGGAAAAGCTGGTAGGAAGAATGTCTGTTCCTACCGTTAACTCAGGAAAGGTAACTACAGGCCAAAAAGTATTGATTAAACTTGATAACTACCGTTTTCAGGAATATGGTATTATAGAAGGAAAAGTACAGAATATTTCTCTTATTCCTGATGATAAAGGAAATTACTATGTAGATATCACTCTCCCCAAGGGATTAAAAACAAGCTATAATAAGAACCTTACGTTTGATAAAGAACTCAGAGGTAATGCAGAGATCGTAACACAAGATTTACGGCTTATTGAAAGATTTTTCTATCAGATCAGAAAATTATTGGGGTACCAAAGTTAATTTGCCCTCTTACATATAAAGAAACCGCGGCTGTTGTAAGCTGCGGTTTTCTATTTATGACACTATATTAATTCAGATTAAGCTCTCAATAGCTACATAAAAATTAAAATAATGGAAAACTTTATAGGGGCGGAGTTGGGATCATAAATCACTGGAAACTTATAGTAAATGGTTTTAATTCATCTTAAAAGAATATAATGATGAATTTTATTTAAAATAAAAAAAGGAAAGTAATATGTATTACTTTCCCTTTTATTGTAGCGAAGACGGGAATTGAACCCGTGACCTCAGGGTTATGAATCCTGCGCTCTAACCAACTGAGCTACCTCGCCGTTTTGGTGGTGCAAATATAGAAAATATTTGTTTACCACCAAAATTATTTTAGCTTAAAATATTCCAAAACATTGCCCACGTGGTCTGGCTTATTGATTATCTTATTGTTAGCATCTAAAATAAAATAAGTAGGAGTTGCATGTACGTTATAGGTATCTACATAACTGCTGTTCCATCCTCTTAATTCAGAATCATTGATCCAAGGAAATGCAGCAATCTTTTGAGTGTAAGAATTCTTATCCATATCTAAAGACAGCCCAATAACCTGTATATTCTTTGCTTTTAAATCATTGTATTTTGCCAGAAGCTGAGGCAGCTCGCTTTCACAATGAGAGCATGTAGATGACCAGAAAACAATTATTTTCTTATCAGCTTTTACATCATACAATGATTTTGCAGATGTATTAGCCGGTGACTGGAATTTAACATTGGGAAATGCTGCTCCCATTTCAACATTGGCATTAGATTTTAAAGTAGTTGCCAGCCTGTCAGTGATGGTGCATTTAAGGTTTTTTGCAAGCGTAAGATATTTGGTTTTGAACTCTTCCATATCGTAGGCATCAAAAATATCAATCAGCTCTGACAAAACGGTTTGCCCTCTTGGAGTTTCAACCTTTAAACGGTCTAATAGGGTATCTACAGAGCCTGCAACATTCGTATTACCACCTGAATTAAGATATGAAACCAAAACAGGCCTTAAAAGTGAGGAAGACTCAAGCATATCATTGGATTTATCCAGGAAGTTAACAATATCGTCCTGACTGGCTTTTTTTGCAGGATCTGTGGAGCTAGACAGAAATTTACTATAGTTGGTATTATAATAAGAAATGAATGGATGCTGGGCTGCATCAATACCGTTACTCATTCCGGCAAGTCTTTCTATCTCACTTTTTAATGCTTTTCCGAACTCAGTATTATCCTTATAATATTCTTTGATCTGTGCCAATGCCGGAAGGATAAGTTCTTTTTTCTGGGATCCTTCCTGCTGTTTGCTCATCAGATCATTAACTTCATCAAGATAGATAACATCTTTGAGTTTATTATTCTGAACATCCATTTTAATGCTTACATTTTTGTTTTCCGAAACAAAGTTTACCGCATTATTTGAAGCCGGAAAATATACCTTCATCATTCCCATATAATGGTTTGGATATTTAAAGGTCCATGTATTATTCTTGCTCTGTTCTTTAGTGACGATTATATCTTTCGATCCGTTTAATGTATATAGAATGGCATCTTGATCTTTGAATTCTGCAGGAGCCTGAATGGTAACAGTAAACTGAGCCTGCAAAGAAAATGCAGATAATACTGCAGATAATATATAAATCTTTTTCATAAAGTAAAAATAAAAAAACTCTCTGACTAATCAGAGAGTTTAATGTTATTTTAATAAAATTTTAGGCTTTTTGGCTCTTCAATTTCTTTGTATAGTATATAATAAATACAACTGCAACAATAGACAGCAGATAAACATACATGTCAATAGGCGATGCAACCCCGCCGGGTCCTACCCCGCCGGTACCACCATCTTCTGGTGCTGGCGGTATTTCGTCAGCCGCCTTGACCAGTAGGGTCCCAAAAAAGAAAAGAGCAAGTACTAGTTTATTAATAGTTTTCATAATATTTATTTTAAGATTTTAGTGTTAACAGTTTCTCCCTTATCAGAAACAATTTTTACAACATAAGAATTTTTAATTGCTCCATTAAGCTCAATTACAAAATCCGTAGATGTATCAACTGCTTTTTTAGAGATAACTAGTTTACCGCTCATATCATAAACTTCAATATCTGCTTTTTTCCAGTTTGGATCGAATCTAACAATGTAGTTGGTAATTTCTGGATTGTATACCACCATTGTTCTTGAAGGTGTAGCAACTGTTTCTTTTGCGGCTAATACCACATTGCTTGGCTCACCATAATATAAGTCATAAGATGCAACAGCATTAGGTGCAATACCATCCTGTGTTGCAGGTTGTAGAGTACCGTTTGATGCTTTATAGTAAAAGCCGATACCTGCAGATAGCAAGTGAGTTCCTGCTGGAACCAACTCCCCATTTTCTCTTATTTCAAATTTGTAAGATTTTACTTTACCGGTATCGTAATTTACCAGTTTAACATTCTTACCTTTAAAGTTACTTTCATTGGCTTCATTAATGTATAACCAATATTTAGATGTGTAGTTTGTATCATAACCTCCATTTAAAGCTTCTTCAAATGTACCGATAATGTTACTTCCTGCAGTTGCCTGAACAGTAGTTGCTACAGAAGTCTGGTGACCCGTAACAGAATTAGGTGAAACTACATAATAAGTTCTTGCAACTTCTTTTCCTGAATCATCTAAACCAATTACTCCAAGCTGTTTTACCGTACCGTCGATGCTTTTTGCAGCATTTTTAGCAGCAGTAACACTATAATCAGTAGCAGCTGCTCTAACGGTTGAGTTAAATCTTCTAAGAGTATTAAAATCCAATGTTTGGGCAGTGTTATCTCTCAATTTCAGAACGAAAGTCTGCATTGGCTTGATGATCATACCAACATCCCCAACAGGAACCCCACCTGGATTAGTATAAGTCTGAATCAATGCTCCTGTACTGTAAGCATTTCCTTGTGATCCTACAACTACAGTTCCAGGATCATATCTAACTCCCCAAATATTAGAAATGTTATTTCCATCTGTGGTTCCTCCATTTTCTAAATATCCTATTCTTGATAAATCAAGATTAGTTAAGAAAGGGTTTCCAAATTGGTAAATATTCTTACCATAAGTAAGAGTCCAAGGAGTAATTGTGGTTTCAAACTGATCCTGCAGATAAGTATTGTATCTTTCGTTGTATCCATTGATAGCCGTACCATTTGTCCCAAAATTAACATTTCCTGCATTCTGAAGAGTTGTAGCAGAAGCAAATGTCGCATAAGGACGACCATTAATAGTATGCATAGCACTACTTACATCTAAGTTGTTATTGTTAGATCCAAGCATGTAGTACGCAGAACCATTACTGGTAGTAAGGGATAAGTCCGGATAATGATCAGCTATAGCTGCAGTATTGTTCCATTTTAGAATTTCGTTTTGGCTTCTTCTTACAGTGCCAAATGTTTTACCCAATTCAGTGGATAAAGTGCTCATAGTTTTACCAAAGAATGGCAAACCAACCTGTTGATAATAATTTCCAGTACCATTCTTTTTGGTTCTGAATTCCTTACTTACAATTCCAGTAATCTGTCCTTGGCTTAAACCATCAACATATAGCTGTCCGTAAGTAGACACATCGTCAGTAGCAGTGGGAGTATTAAGTCTTAAAATAATATTTCCGCCATCGGTTTTATCTGCACCGGCAGCGTCAATTGTTTTAAAAGCATCTCCAGATACGCCTACAACCATAACGTTTCCATGGACATCCAAAAGGCCATTGCCTCTTGTTTGTACACCTCCACCGCTATAAACTAGGGTACCTTCGCTTACATACATATTAGCATTAGTGTCAACATGACATAGTATCTGCGCCTGAACAGAGTAACTAATTGCTAAAAGACCTATAGCAAATAAACTTTTTCTCATTGTATAAATTATTTGTGTGTTAATACAATCTTCACCCGCAAAGGTAAGATTTTTTTTTAAAGAAAAAAAAATATTTTATTTATTAACAAAAATATTATCTTCAGTTAATATAATTTCTTTCTCTTCACCTATTGAAAACATATAGTCTTCCAGTACTTTTTCAGTTGTTCCTCTTAAGCCTCTGGCTCCCAATCCTTTTTCGATAGTCTCTTCTACGATCTTTTCAATAGCACCATCCGTAAATACCAAATTCGTGCCATCCATTTTGAAGAGTTCTACAAACTGATTGATGATCGAGTTCTTAGGCTCCTTCATGATCCTTATCATCGTCTCTTTGGTGAGCTTATCAAGGTAGGTAATGATCGGAAATCTACCTAAAAGTTCAGGAATTAAACCAAAAGAACGAAGATCGATTGCATTAATATGCGTCAATACATATTCATCTTCATCAGTTTTATTGATTTTTTCTGAACTGAAGCCTATGGCCTGTTTATTCATTCTTCTTTCGATGATCTCTTTAATCCCGTCAAAAGCACCTCCTGCAATAAACAGAATGTTCTGGGTATTTACCTGGATATATTTCTGATCCGGATGTTTTCTTCCTCCCTGAGGCGGAACATTCACAATACTCCCTTCTAAAAGCTTCAGCAATCCCTGCTGTACACCCTCTCCGGAAACATCTCTTGTAATACTTGGATTGTCTGATTTTCTTGCAATTTTATCGATCTCATCAATAAATACAATTCCTCTTTCAGCCTTTTCCACATCATAATCTGCAACCATCAGGAGTCTTGAAAGGATACTTTCCACATCTTCTCCTACATATCCGGCTTCCGTAAGGATAGTAGCATCTACGATACAGAAAGGAACGTTTAGCTCTCTTGCAATGGTCTTTGCCAGAAGAGTTTTTCCTGTACCGGTTTCACCTATCATAATGATATTCGATTTTTCCAGCTCTACTTCCCTGTTTTCGTCCTGAGCGTGAAGCAGTCTTTTATAATGGTTATATACCGCGATCGAAAGCTGCTTTTTGGCCTGATCCTGCCCAATCACATATTGGTTAAGGAATTCTTTGATCACTTTCGGTTTCTTAAGTTCGTCTATATTTGCAGCAGGAGAAGATCCTGTTTTAGAAACGCTGTCTTTTACAATAACATGCGCCTGTTCGATGCAGTTCTCGCAGATAAAGCCACTCTGCCCGGAAATAAGCATTTGTACTTCATTTCTTTTTCTGCCGCAGAAAGAACATTGGTTTGAGTTCATACTATATAATATATGTTAAAGAAAATCGTAAAAAATTTCTTTTTTACGATTTTACGATTTTATGCTTCAGAATTAATAATTGAGTTTTGGATCTCTTTATATTCTTCGTCTGTTAATTTTAGTCTTTCATTTCTGAAGTTCATATCTTCCATCTTGTTTAAAGGAATAAGATGGATGTGTGCATGGGGAACTTCAAGCCCTACTACAGCTACTCCCACTCTTACGCAGGGAACAGCATTTTTAATTTTTTTAGCGACCTGCTGGGCAAATCCCCAAAGATTTTTATATTCTTCACTTTCCAGATCAAAGATCAGATCAACTTCTTTTTTAGGAATCACCAAAGTGTGTCCTTTCACCAAAGGCATTGCATCAAGGAGCGCTATAAAATGGTCATCCTCAGCAATTTTGTATGAGGGAATTTCACCATTAATGATCTTTGTGAATATACTGCTCATTTTTTAGAAGTTAAATGTTAGAATTAGAATTATTCTGGATATTGTGCTTAGATTATAGAGTGATTTCCAATACTTCGAAAGACAGTTTGTTTCCGTTTGGCAATGTAATATCTGCCGTTTCGCCTATTACTTTTCCGAGTAATCCTTTTGCAATAGGTGTATTCACAGAAATTCTTCCAGTTTTAAGGTCGCTTTCATTATCCGGTACTAATGTAAACACCTGCTCCTGATTGGTTGCATTGTTTTTAAGTTTTACAGTAGTAAGGATTGAAACCTTTGAAGTATCTAATTGACTTTCATCTATGATCTTGGAAGTTGCGATAATATCTTTAAGTTTGGAAATTCTCATTTCAAGCATCCCTTGAGCCTCTTTAGCTGCATCATATTCAGCATTTTCAGATAAATCTCCTTTATCTCTTGCTTCTGCGATTTGCTGGGTAATTTTTGGTCTTTCCACAGTTTCTAACTGTTCCAGCTCAGCTTTCATTTTCTCTTGTCCCTCCTTTGTTACATAGCTTGCCATAATTTTCAAAATTTAGGTTTGGTATAAAAAAATAATCCGACATTTGCCGGACAATGTTTTACGTGTTATAATCGTTTAACTTTTACAAATATATAAAAATTTAAATTGAAATGAAAAAAACTTTTTCAATCCTGTCTATTTTAACTTTACTGATTTTCAGTATTTTAACTATAAACTCTTGCGGAAGTAGAGAAGATACTGTCAGCTGTTTCCCGAACAATCCAGTTAATGTAACCTTAAATCTGAATTTACCTGCTTATAACAACCTCAACTATGATGGAGGCTGGATTTATGTGAATGAACAACAGTCTAGCACAAGAGGTCTGATTGTGGTCCGTGTAGGAGAAACTTTCAAAGCATATGACCGGAATGCTCCTCATATTTGTCCTGATGCTAATACCACTCTTGAGGTAAAAGATAATATCAGTATTCTGTGTCCCAAAGACAATACCCGCTGGATCCTGAGAACAGGTCAGCCGGAATCAGGAGCTGCAACTTCCCTTCCTCCTAAAACATATCCTTACAATTATGATCCGTCCACCAAAACTTTAAATATTTATTACTAGAAAATGAAGGTTGTTATACAAAGGGTTTCTGAAGCACATGTAAAGGTAGACGGAAAGGTTGTCGGGGAAATTAAGAAAGGATTGATGCTGCTCACCGGGATTGATGAAAATGATGAAAAAGCGGATGCGGAGTGGCTTGTCCAGAAGATCTTAAATTTAAGGATTTTCGGTGATGAAGATGACAAACTTAATCTTTCTGTGAAGGATATTTCGGGAGAAATTCTGTGCATCAGCCAGTTTACATTAATTGCAGATTATAAAAAAGGCAACCGTCCTTCTTTCATTAAAGCAGCCAAGCCGGATAAAGCAATTCCTCTTTTTGATTATTTCAAAGAGGAACTGGCCAAATCAGGATTAAAAACTGAGAGTGGAATTTTCGGTGCAGATATGAAGGTTTCTCTGATCAATGATGGACCTGTAACGATTGTTATGGATTCTAGCACGAAAAGCTAAAACAACAAAATCATATAAAACTAAACCTTACAATTCATGTTTCCGAATCTTAAATTAATATCAGGTCTTGTCTTAACTGTTAGTATTAATTTTATCAGCTATGCCCAAACCCGTGAAGAACTTTTAAAGTCAAAACTCGATTCTGCATTCTCCCAATTGTTTAAAGCAGACGAACCAGGTGGTGCTATTCTGATCCAGCAGGGAAATAAGGTATTGTATGAAAATTCTTTTGGGTTGGCAGACCTAAAGACAGGTGAAAAGTTTACCAGTAAAACAGTTTCCAATCTCGGCTCTATCTCCAAGACTTTTGTATCGTATGGGATTTTGATGCTTCAGGAGAAACACAGGCTTTCAACGGATGACAATCTGCTGAAATTTTTCCCAAATTTTAAAAATAAAGAACTGGCCTCTAAAATTAAACTCCGGCATCTGCTCACCCATACTTCGGGACTTCCTGATCTTAGAAACGTGGATAAGGATAGTATTTTTTATCTTACGGCAAAAGATGAAGAGAATTTCAGGCCTTTACAGTCTGCAGATTCACTGGAATTTGAGCCGGGAACAAAATTCAATTATTCAAATCCTGCTTATAATGGTCTGGCTATGGTGATCGAGAAAACAAGTGGGATGAAATGGCAACATTTTATCAATCAAAATATTTTTAAGCCAGCCGGTATGAAAGCTAGCCGTATTACAGATGGCAGCTTTCCTGATAAAAATGTAGCTCATGGCTATATCCTGAAAGATAAAGTTTACCGGGAATATGATTATGGGGAATGCCCTACTTTTACTGCTGCCGGAAACGGAGGGGTCTGGAGCTCTATTGATGACCTGAAAAAATACATTGCTGCGATTAATGAGTGCAGGTTTACTAACTGCTCTGTTATTAAAGCTTCAAAAACAGTATACAGTCCGTCTGACTGGAATGGTAAAAAACCAGCCTATCATACCGGAACCTGGTTTGTACATACAGGCTTCTATGCCGATACAAAAACAGAAGAAAACGTAAGCGTCATAGAACATGCCGGTGATCAGGGTGGCTTTAAGTCGCATCTCCTCATGATTCCCGAAAGCAATATTTCTATTATCTGGCTCACCAATAATAATCAATTCATTACCGGCCCTATCCGGAGAACGCTTCTGCAACTGAAGTATATTAATTAAAATTTCATTGTTTTTCTTTTAATTTGAATAAAATGAACGGAGAAAAAGATTTGGCAAAGCTTTTAAAAAGTATGAAGCCCAAGCAGAATCCTGGTGATTATGTTTTTTGTACGCTGAAAAATATAGAGAATTTTGACTTGATGAATGTTGAAATGTTCTTTAGAGAAGACGAAGGATTTACCATTATTATAAAAAAGGAGATTGCAGACAGGTTACATCTCGAATATTCTGTCATTATGTCGTGGATAACACTGACTGTACATTCTTCTCTGGAAGCAGTAGGACTAACGGCTGCTTTTTCAAAGGCTCTCTCTGAAAATAACATAAGCTGTAATGTAGTAGCCGCTTATTACCATGATCATATTTTCATCAATAAAAAAGACACCGAAAAAGCCATTGAAGTGCTAACAAAATTGTCAGAATAAATCTGATGTATATGAAATACAATTAGCCAACAAAAAAGGTTGTCTTTTCAGACAACCTCTTATTTTACTTTGCACAAAAAATTACTGCGCAGGAACGCTATTGAAATTAAGTGCTATTTTAAGTGTCATATCTGAACTTGTTTGGTTTTTCAGCTCGTACACTGTTCTTACTGTAAGGCCTGTGCTTTTTACTACCTCATCCAGATAACCTGTATCATTAAGATCCAGATTTAAGCTGGAAGAATCTGTTGTAATATTGGAACGTGAAGCAATAAGCTTTTCACCTGTTCCATTGGACGAAACATACACTTTTACGGATTTAAGCGCACTCAGGTTTCCGCCTGAAGGAGAAGCTACAGATATTTTAGCATCGGAGATTCTTACATCTTTGATTTTCGCATTATTATTTCCTCCAAACCAAGTCTGTACATTGGTGGCGGTAGCCGTAGAGGACACTTCTTTGTCGGCAGGCACTCCCGTAGAAACCAAAACAGTGGCTGTATAAGGGAATGTATTCTGAACCAGTGACTGTACAGTTCCACAACTTACTGCTATTGCTGAAACTGCCGCTGTCATTAAAAATATATTTTTCATAATTTTAAACTTTAGTATTGATATTGAGTTTGCAGAAATTATACCAAAATGGTCAATCTTACTCAACACTTACATTAAAACCTCCTTTCGTGTTTCCAGAAGCCATATTACTTTTGCCTATTATTAGCCATACTTCGCCTTTGCCTTTGGTTTCGTAGGTGATTTCTCTTCCGAATGGCCCGTCATAATCTCCGTTTGGAAGCTTAATCTGGTTGAATCTTATATTAAAGTCTTTTTCATTGGTCGAAATTGTTGCTTTAATAGTAGGTTTGTCATAATGGGTCAGTTTTAAAACCAGTTCCTGACCGTCTTTTGTAAATTCTTCTCCCAATGTGAAAGGGAGCTGCGATGCATCTGCTGTTCTTATAATCTGCCCCTCTTTTTCGCTTCTCATCACGCCTTTACGCAGTACTTCTTTGGTGACAGGAGCATTGTTAATGATTGAATCTTTCTTTCTAAGGGCTGCAGAATCTTTTTTCTCTGTAGAGTCCGGCATTTCTGTGACTATAGTAGAGTCCCTGTCCGGGGTTTCTGTTACAGCAGGTTCTTTTTTACATGAAATAATAATCAATGGAATTAACAATAAGGATTTTTTCATAATAATTAATCTTTTAATGTTTCAAAGTAAAGGATCTTTGAAAGGAAAGGTTTGGATTTTTCTTGTTTGGCTTTTTCCAATACTTTCTTTTTAAGCTGCAGATCATTTTTTTCTTCTGCATATTTCAACAGTCCTCTTTCACTGAAGTTAATTTGTTCAAAGTGATAGTTTACTGCAAAATCTTTACGCTTCATATTCTGGGAGGTAATGATTCCACCCCAGTTCACATAACTGCATGCTAAAATTGTTCCATAAAAATACCAGATCATTGTATTGAACAGGAATGCATTTCTTTTTTTCTTCTGAATTTTAATGAAGGTAAGAGCCAGCCCGATGAGTGCTAAAAGGAGAAAAGCAAACACGCCGAGTCTTTTGTAAGTAAACCCATAACTGATTATATATTCATAGTTTTTCAATGCTGCAGAAAATACAAGAATAGCATTCAGGATGATCCAGATCCTGGCCAGAAGCTTCATCAGCTTAGCTTTAGGATCAAAATTAAAGCCTGATTTAAAATAGAACATAATCACCAATACGGCCATAATGATAGACATGATCACAGCATTCACTCTTTCATGGGTCTCTTCTGAAAGCTGAACGGGAGTTTTTGAAATTTCATAAAACTGCTCATAATTGTAAGTAATAATAAAAAATACGAGTAAAATATTCAGGCAAAAAAAGGAAATGACACCGCTGGTTCTCTCTGCATCCAGATCAAGAAAGGAATACGTTGATTTCTGTACCTTATAATTATCCGGAAAGTTATCATCCAGCAGAGAATTCTTTTTGTATATCAACCTTTCTACTGCATAGTTCCAGTAATTGAAAGCAATAAATAAGCCCAAAACTGAAAGAACCAGTACCTGCCATATATTAATATCCAGCTCGTAATCTCTGAAGACAGCCGCAAAATGGTCACTACCCACAGAATATATCCCGAAAAATATAGAGATAAACAATAGAGGAATAAGGATGAACGCTAAGGTTTTCTGCCATACACCTGAAATATTCTTTTTCGGCAGCCATGAGTCAAAGCTGAAAAACCGGAAAAGAGCAGTAAAGCTGTTGATGATAAATACAGGAATGAGGAAAAGTATTTTCAGCTTTCTGTTTTTTGAGCGATAGCCTAATAACAGAAGGGAACTTACAACCGCCAACAGGGATGGAAAGTCTCTGAACCATGCAAAAGCAAAACTTGACACAATACTTGTAACGAAAAGTATCAGAAAGGTTCTGGTCCTGTTTCTTTCAGGAGCTTTATACCAGGTCAGCAATGCATAAACGATACCCAGAATACCGAGATTCAGTCCCATGTCCTGATCATAGAAGACAATGACAAACAAAGCGGCTGTAAGAAATATATAATGATGTGTTTTCATGATGGAAAAGATTTGATAATTTAAAGATTCAAGAATTGAAAAATTTACAATTCGAAATTAAAGAGGATGCAGATATAGAGAATGGTGACGGGAATATTGACCAGGAGGAGCAGCACAGAATTTCCGGAGGATTTTCTATCAGGAATATGGGTCAGGAATTCTAAAAGCTCATACAGCAGAATAAAGATATTGACCACTGCTGCAATGATCACGAAATAGAATCCGGATATTACCAGAAAATCTGCACCCGTTATCAGATAAGATACCAGTAATAAAGTTCCTGATAAAAAAGAGATCAGAAAAGTATTTCTGCCTAGCGTACTGAATTTCAATTTATTCATGATCGATCTTTAAAATAATACCGGCGTTTCCTTCTGTTGAATATAATCCTTCAGATGGTCGAAATTCTGCCACAGCAGGCTTTCAAAATCCCAGTGATAAAATGGTCTCATGCTCTGTCCTTTTCTGTATGCTTTCATATATAGTTTCATGTATTCCGGAAGAATAAATGTTCCCAATACAACGGCTGCAAGGAGATGAGCATTGAGCTTACCGTTTCCAAGGAGAAGATACTGCATGGCGATTTCATCTTCGAATTGGGTTCCGCATCCGGTAATCAGGTGATGTACATCATGGTTTTCCATTTTGGGAATCATTGAAAACCCATGTTTTTTATAGAATTCTCCCAGTTTTCTTCCGAGAGAATCTTCCTGAAATTTGAGGAGCTGCTCTTCATTGAACTGCCATTGTCTCTTTTTCTTTTTAAAATATTTTCTGTAAAGTTTCTGGGTTTTATCATAGACAAAAAGCAGAAATTGAACACGTACTTTTTTCATAATGTATTATTTAAATATTAACTTAATTCCTATTAAAGCATAAAGGTATGCTAAGGGAATATTGATGAGAAGAAGACCAATAGCTTTGAGACAAGCTTTAAGTTTAGATTGGCTGGCAATTCCATAAATCAATAATCCAATCACAAAGAGTAGGTTTACAATAGTTCCCCAAGTTAGGAGCATATAACCACAGGCTACAAAACCATCATTTTTTGTTATTAAATAGCCGAAAAGACAAATATTTCCTAGCAGAAAGCATAATCCGAAAATATATTTCCCGATGTTTATTATTTGATGATCTTTCATCTATATCGTATTTTAAGCTTGAGTTAAAGTAAAGACGGTAATTTCTGGACGTACCATAAATCTTATCTGGAAAGAATGGCCAATAGCTCGGTTGATGTACAGCATCCTTCCATCCTGGAGATCTATTTCCCCTGATATATACTTTTTATTTTCAACAGGAAGTACCGGCGTGACAACGCCCGGAATTCTGCATTGTCCTCCATGAGTATGGCCACTTAGTATCCAACCCTGATATCCGTTCCATATATCTCTGTCGCAGGCATCCGGATTATGGCAGAGTATAATATTGGCTTTTGCGGGATCGTAATCATTCATCACTTCCTCCGGATGGAAATTAGGCGACCACAGATCTTCAAATCCTATAAAATTCAGTTCGTGGCTTTCTTCACTGCTATTTTTAAGCATACTGATTCCAAAATCCCTGAGAATTTGACAGATATTTTCTGAGCAGATAATATCATCCCAATTCTTACCGTAGTCATGGTTTCCCAATATTCCGAAGGTTGCCTGCTTTCCGTAGACAGCATTCTTCATTACTTTTTTCAGATCTTCCTGCTCTTCTGCAGTTCCATGATTCACAAAATCTCCGGTGTAGACGACAAAATCCGGATTAAACTTTTGTGCTTTTTGAAAAGATTCGATCAGGAAATTCCAGTCGAAACGGTCTCCGACATGCAGGTCTGATATCTGCATCAGTATTTTTCCTTCCAAAGATTCGGGCAGATTCTTTATAGGTAAATTTTTCTGAACAAATTCTACCCAGAAAGGTTCTACCTGCCACGAATACAGAAAAGGGAACGCTCCCACTGCTGAAAGCTGAAAAAGCCGCTTGAGAAAATGCTTTCTTGTCATCGCTTTAGATTCTGTACAATTAATTTCCGGCGAAAGGAGTTCCGAAAATGCCTACTGCCAATTCTGCCCAGACAAGCAACAGCAGTATAAGAACGGCCCCGCCTAAAAGAATTTTATACGTTTTATTTTTAACGATACGCTGAATCAAATTGATGATAAAAGCCGTTCCAAAAAGTAAAACAGCACCGATTACAAAATCTCCCGGTGACCAGTTGAATTCTTCAGAGAACATATTCCCCAATAATGGAATGCATAATAAAACCGCTGGTGTAGCATAAATAAGAATTGTTTTTGTTTTTGTGTCATCATTTTTTTAATTTTAAATATATAAAGTACTTTGTATTTCAAAGTTAATTTTCAAAAAAATATAGGATTTACCTTCCTAATAATTTTTCAAGAGCATCCAGGTGTTCGTTAAAAGCCTGTCTTCCGTTCTGTGTAACACGATAAGAAGTTTTGGGTTTTTTGCCTACGAACTCTTTTTTCACTTCGATATATCCAGCTTTCTCCAAAGCATTGCTGTGGCTGGCAAGATTACCATCTGTAATTTCTAAAAGCCCCTTCATTTCTGAAAAATCAACCCAGTCGTTGACCATAAGAACGGACATTATCCCCAGTCTTACACGGCTTTCGAATTCTTTATTGAGTTGATTTATCTTTATCATAATAAGTCGCTAACTGCAGTTTTAGAGAAGCTGTTCCCACAAAAGCTGCAAATTTAATCTTTATTTATATTTTTTATGCATGATCAGGCCATACACAATATGTAAAATCCCAAAACCGATGGTCCAAAATACAAGCCCCCATCCTAAGAAGAAAAGAGAGATCAATCCCAGAACAATTTGACAATAGCCTAAATATTTAATATCCGTCAAAGTATATCTTTCTGCACTGACCAGAGCAATTCCATAAAATATCAAGGTAGCCGGCGCTATCCAAACAAATAGATGATGAAAAAGAAGTGCAAGACAGAAAATCCCACCCGTCACCAAAGGAACGGCAAAGGTTAACAGCAAACGTTTGGTTGTACTGTCCCAGATTTTTAGGCCTTTCTTTTTGCTTTTATTGGCTGTGAAAATATATCCGCTGAGTACAGCTGTCAATAAAATCACAGTTCCTACGATTACAAGTTCCCGGACCAATGCCGGGCTAAAGAAATTTCTGTCGCCATCTAAGTAATCAATTCCTTCTCTTTGGAAAATAAAATAAACGTATCCTGCACCAATCAGTGCAGCCAAACCGGCAAAAACTCCGGACAGTCCGCTCAATGAAATAAATCTGGAAGACCGCTCCATCATGGAACGGATATGTGACAAGTCTTCGTGATAATTTTTCGAATCCATAAAAAGAACTTTGAATTACAAAGTTATAATTTATTTTTAATCTGCCAATTATTTTTTACATTTTAATGATAATTTTTTCTCAGCAAATTCAATACAATTATTAACTTTAAGAAAATAGAATTGAATTAGAATCTTCAAAAGTTTTATGAACATACAAATAACCTGCTATGACCGAAATTTTGATAGACTATTCTCAAATACAATTACAGGAAAATATTTCCTTGAGTGATGCAGAGATCAAAAAAATTGAAGAAGGTCAAAAAAAGCTTGCTAAAATAATACCAACTATATTGGCTTTTTGTACACTCTTTACTATGGCAATCCCTATTTTCTGTATAGAAAGTTTCAGCAAATTCAAATACTATGATTATATCTTGTTTGCCGCCGGAGGATTGGCTCTGTTTGGTTTCGCTTATCTGATTTCTTTCTTAGTAACCGGCTATGACAGACGAAATTGGAAAAAAGATAAAATCCATGGAAAAAATAAATTGACAAGCATTATTATTAACCGCGACAAAACAGAGTATGGCGAATACTTAACTTTTGCCGGGAAATTAAAAAATGATAAAATAAGACTTGAAGTTGATCCAGAAGTTTATGCGCGGTATCAGAAAGGAACAAAAGTAGTTGTCATTTATTTAAAGTATAGTAAAACGGCAATTTTTATAAGTGAGTTGTGATTACTCTATTCGCCTCTTCAAATCCATAAATATCAAGCCTTAACTCAAAAATTCATTTCTTTACTTGAGGAATTTTATGGACACATAACTATTTTCGTTATCAATAATATATTTTTAATTTGATTAAAGCGAAAAACTTACATTAAAATAGATAATTTAACTAAAATTATTCAAAATAAATACATAAAAGCTCACCTTCATCAATTATTTAACATTAAATACTTAACAATTAAGAAAAATTTAAGACTTAAGGCAAAATACCATTGTAGATTTAAAAAAAATTAACATATTTGTACAAAATATTTATTAAATTTTGTTAATATGAATGTGAAACTAAAAATTCTATCTACCGCAGTAGTCTTTTTTACAGCTCAGGCTGTAACTGCGCAGAAAGATTCGACAAAAACTAAAGACATTGATGAAGTAGTAATTGTTGCCTATGGTAAACAGAAAAAAGGGACCATTACCGGATCAAATGTTCAGGTAGACGCAGCAAAAATTGAAAATCGTCCTATTTCCAATGTTTTACAAGCATTGGATGGAGCTGGAGCAGGTATTCAGATTGCTGCAGGTACAGGCCAGCCAGGTGAAGGCTCATCAATCAGAATCAGAGGAACGGGTTCTTATCTTGTTTCAAACGAACCCCTTTTAATTGTTGATGGAGTTCCTTTTCCTGGAAATTTAAATTCATTGAATCCTAATGATATTGAGAGTTTAACTGTGTTAAAAGATGCATCATCAACTGCTCTATATGGTTCAAGTGCTGCTAATGGGGTTATTATGGTAACGACCAAGAGGGGTAAGAAAAATTCATCAAGATTTACCCTTAATTCTAATACAGGTATAGTAAGCAGATTTGTACAGGAATATGACAGAGTAGGAACAGCAGATTATTATGTGCTTGCTTGGGAAGCAATGCGTAATGGCAGAAGAATAACAAACCCGACTGAAAGTCTCGCTGCTTCAAACTTATGGGCAACTAATAATTTAATTTCCGGTAACCTAAGAGCAAACGTTTATGACGTTCCGGATAATCAGTTGGTTATTGATGGATTACTTAATTCTTCGGCTAAGTTACGTTACAATGATTTTGATTGGGCCGCTCCGATAATAGGTGTGGGCATAAGACAAGACCATAGTATCAGCTTTTCTGGTGGAAATGATAAAAGTACATTGTTCAGTTCATTAGGCTATACCAATGAACAAGGATATATTGTAAAATCAAGTTTTGAACGTCTTAATTTAAGGATTAATGCAGATTCTCAAGTTAGAGACTGGTTTAAAATTGGCACCAGCCTAAATGGTGTTATTACGAGCCAAGGTTTAGCAGTTAATGGAGCAGATAATAATTCCGCTTATATAAATCCTTATGCATGGACGCGTGGTATGGGACCAATTTATAGTCCATATCAACATAACCCTGTTACGGGAGAGAGATTATATGATGTAAATGGAGAGGTTCTTTATGATGATGGTTCTTTACGCGGTGTTGATGCTGCTGCAGGTAGAAATGTTATATGGGAAACATTACTCAATGATGATAGAACTAATTCATACAACCTTCAGTCTAATGTATATGCAGAGTTTAAACTTTTACCGGAATTGATGTTCCGAACCAATGCAGCGTATAATTTTAGAGGAACATTAAACAAAACATATGGAAACAGACTCATCGGGGATGCTTTGGGAATTGGTTCTGCTTCCAGAACAATGTATCTGACCAGAGATTTTACCTGGAACCAGGTATTAACTTATAATAAAAAATTAGGAGGGCATGATGTAACTGTTCTTGCAGGACATGAAAATTTTGATTATAAACAAGACTACTTATATGGTTATAAACGAAATCAGGTATTGGATAATTTCTACGAATTCGGAAACTTTGTAGATAACAATACCCTTAATTCATATCTAAGAGAAAGGACTAAAGAAAGCTGGTTTACTAGATTGAACTATAATTACAATGAAAAGTATCTTTTAGAGGGCTCAGTAAGATGGGATGGTTCTTCCCGTTTTGCCACAGATGTAAGATGGCAATCATTCTGGTCAGCAGGTGCCGGATGGGTAATTTCAAAAGAAAATTTCCTTCAGGATAATAAATTTGTCAATTTCTTAAAACTAAGAGGTTCTTACGGAGAAGTAGGTAATGATGCTTTAGATACGAATTATGCTTATCAAACCTTATTTTCTTTAGGTTACAACAATGGTACAGAACCAGGGATTTTGCTTACTACCGTAGGTGATCCATTGATTACTTGGGAAACTAAAGCACAATCTGATATTGCCTTAGAATTTGAATTATTTAATAAAAGAGTGCGTGGTACTGTAGAGTATTACAATTCTGAAACGAAAGGATTGCTTTTTCCATTTCAAACTCCTATAAATGCAGGTATTCCGGGTAATAGTATTGACAGAAATGTAGGCAATCTGGTAAATAAAGGATATGAAATTACTTTGAGCGCGGATATTATCAAGAATCAAAACCTGAAATGGACTGTATCAGCTTATGGAACTTCATATAAAAATGAGATTACCGCACTGTCGCAAAACGAATTTATCAGCGGTACTAAAAAGCTAATGGTAGGTAAGGATTTATACGCCTTCTGGTTGAGATCATGGTACGGAGTGGATCCTTCCGATGGATCACCACTATTTGTATTAGATCAGGATTTATTCCCTGCTACTACAGCATCAGATGTAAGAACTGTAAATGGGGTTCTGGTTACTACTAATCAGAATAAAGCAAAATATGAATATCACGGATCTGCGATTCCTGATTTCTTTGGAAATTTTTCAACTACGTTTAATTTCAAAAACTGGGAACTTTCCGCATCCTTTAATTATCAGTTTGGAGGAAAAATATATGATACTAATTATGCCAGCTTAATGGATGCGTTTCCTCAGGGCGGAGCATCACATACTGATATTTATAACCGTTGGACTACTCCCGGACAGATCACTGATGTACCTGCTTTAAATTCATCAACAGTGGCTGCTTCAAATGCTGCTTCATCAAGATGGTTGGTAGATGCCAGTTATTTACTATTGAGAAATGCTTCAATAGGGTATAGCTTTAATCCTGATATTGTGAAAAGCGTAGGAGTAAGCAGCTTAAAATTGTTTGTGAGTGGAGAAAACCTTTGGGTTAGCAGCAAAAGAAAAGGCTTAGAGCCCTACTCTACATTTAACGGTACTGTAAGTAACAGATATTCACCTTCCAGAATTATTACTTTCGGTTTAAGTACAACTTTTTAAAATTATCAAAATGAAATTTATTACAAATAAAACACTTTTAATTTCCAGTCTTTCCATATTAAGTATTTTATCATCCTGTGAAAGAGATGATCTGGAGAAAGATCCAACAGAAGCAGCAAGTGAACTTTTAGTAACTTCAAGTTTGGATAACTTAAATATTGCTATTAATGGGATGCATAGAAATATGTATTACAGACAAAACAGCAGCCAGGGGCAGAATGGTGCTACCGGAGTAATGATTTATATGGATGTAATGGGAGAGGACTTGGTTTTTCCTACTACAGGTAACGGATGGTTTGTAACAACTCTACGTTGGCTGGATAATGCTAATGCCACTTCTACAAATTTATTTTATCCATACGATTTTTTCTATGGACAGATAAGAATTGCAAACATTATCATAAAGGCAGCTCCTAATGTTACGGGAGATCAGGCACTGAAGGACAAGGTAATGGGTGAAGCTCATGCTTTCAGAGCATACTGTTATTTTATGCTTGCCCAAATCTATGCAAAAAGATACGTAGAGGGAACAACGAATTCGCAACCTGGAGTGCCGCTTAGGCTAGATGATTCTTTCAATCCTATTCCAAGAGCATCTTTAGAAGAGGTTTATACTTCAATAAATTCAGATTTAGCACAGGCTTACACTTATTTAAATGGTAAAACAAGGTCGGATAAATCTCACTTCAACGCGAATGTTGTAAGAGGACTAATGGCAAGGGTGGCTTTAGTACAAGGGAAATATGCTAACGCAGCTCTATACGCAAAAGAAGCAAGACAAGGGTTTGCATTAATGAGCAATACCCAGTATAAATCGGGTTTCAACAATTATTCTAATTCTGAATGGGTTTGGGGCTACAAACCAATTGATGCCACAACCGATTTCTTTGGAAATTTTATGGGTTATATGTCCAGAAATTATAATTCAACACAAATTAGACAGGCTCCTAAAGTTGTCAATAATTTATTATATGCGCAGTTTCCGACAACTGATGTAAGAACTCAGGTTATTGATCCTACGGGTGCACATACTGCACTTGCATTGTCTTCTACGTACAGTAAATTTCCATATACATCTCAAAAATTTCTTTCTGTAAACGCATCAGGAACTGTTGATAACAATACAAGCTTAGGTGATATTCCATTTATGAGAGCTGCAGAGATGTATCTTATCGAAGCTGAAGCCTTGGCAAAAGACAATAAAGAGGCAGATTCTAAAATTGTATTTAATGAGTTTACAAAAAATAGAAACCCTTCATATGCTGGTGCTACGACTACAGGTCAGGCTTATATTACTGAAATTTTAAACAGCAGAAGATTAGAACTTTGGGGAGAGGGCTTCAGGTTTCTTGACCTGAAAAGATTGAATCTTCCTTTAGACAGGACGGGTGCCAATCATGTTTCTGCTGTTACTAATAATTTAATGACTGTTCCTGCCGGAGACAAGCGATGGACATGGTTGATTCCTCAGGCAGAGATCAATGCATCTCAAAATTTGGTACAACAAAACGAACTTTAATTCAACATTCATATTAACTGCAGGGGATCCGTTTCATAATTGAAGCGGATCTCTTTTTCTTTTTATCAAGCATCAAATTTTAATAAAAAGAAAGGTTAACCTTTTGGATAACCCTTTCTCTTTTTATGTTAAGCAAAAATTATTTTACTCTCAATTTCTCTTTAATAGATTCAATGCTTTTCTTTGCAGAATCTTCAAGAATAAGACTTGCACTCATATGAATTCTGGCAGGCATCAGCTCATTGAAATGGTCCGTACCTTCCCAGGATACTTTCTTAATTAATGCTAATGCTTCACTGCTCCTCGAAGCTAAAGTCTGTAAAAATTTTTCCAGCTTGCTATCCATTTCTTCAATATTTTCGGAAACGGAATGATAAACATTGTGCTGCTCTGCCCATTCTGCGGATCTGAAATCTGCATCAATAGCCATTGCAGAGAACTGTGATTTTCCTATTTTTCTTTCTACGTAAGGCCCGATCACGAAAGGCCCGATTCCCAGATTAATTTCTGTAAGCGCTAAAGCTGAATCTTTAGTTGCAAAACAGTAATCTGCCCCACAAGCTATTCCTACTCCTCCACCGGTTGTTTTTCCCTGAACTCTTACTACCACTATTTTTCCGCAGTTTCTCATCGCATTCAGAACTTTTGCAAATCCACCGAAAAATTTCGTAGAGGCCTGCAGCTCTTCAATAGCTAAAAGCTCATCGAAGCTTGCTCCTGCGCAGAATGCTTTTTCACCATCACTTTTTACTAAAATAGCTTTTACTTCTTCTTTAGCACCTTCATCCAGAATGGTTTGAGCCAGCTTTTCTAAAATAGTTCCCGGAAGCGAGTTGCTTTTTGGGGTTCCAAAGGTAATTTCGGCGATACTGTTTTTAATTTCTGATACTACGAATTCGTTCATTTTTATTTTAATTGGATTGTTACAAAAATACTAATTACAGCTTAAACATTCCCATATTATATCTGTTCTTTTTAGTCCCATAAATTCTCTGTGAAAAGGAAATGCAGAGATCCATTACGTAAAAATACGGACTCCCTAATTTGGTATTTTCTACTCTAGTAATGCCCTCTTATATATTGTTCCTTTGACTAATACAAACTAACAACCACAGGCGAAATCCGAAAAGCCAAAAAAGAGTAGGAAATTTTAACAACTGAAAAACTATTATCATGGAAGAGTACATTGGAATTGTAAAATTATTTGCAGGCAATTTTGCCCCTAGAGGCTGGTTGTTCTGTGATGGAAGCTTATTAAGAATTTCAACCAATTCTGCATTATTTTCAATTTTGGGAACTACTTACGGCGGTGACGGAGTCACTACTTTCGCCCTTCCCAACCTAAAAGGAAGAATGGCCATAGGAGCAGGGAATGCAAACTCTAATGAATATTATCCTCTGGGAGTCGTTGCTGGAACTACACTAAATACAATTATGGTACAGAACCTTCCAAGTATAGGTGCAGGGTTTCAACTGAAGGTAGCTAATGCCAATGCAACCGTGCCTGCTCCATCGGCTAACACCTCTATTGCCATTACAGGAAACCAGGTAGGAAGAGATTTTACGGCGATTCCAAGCTTTGTACAGGCTGATCCTGATACTACTCTTAATGCAAGATCTATCTCCTACATTGGACAGAATCTTCCGATGAATAATATGCCGCCTTATTTAGGGCTTAATTATATCATTTGTGTAGAGGGAATTTATCCTCCACGTGACTAAAAAAACAACCTATTTAAAACCTAAATCATGAAAAGATCTATTTTTTTAACCATCTGTAGTCTGTTCATCTCTTTATTTTCTTTTGGACAGACCAGTACGGAGCAATTTGAAACGGAATCACACGGAAGTCCGAGTTTTACTGATAACGGAGTAATATTCAATGTTATCTCTCATGTAGGAACTTTTGATATTCAGGCTAACTACCCAGGTACTGGCTGGAATGGAACATCTGTTGACAACAGATATATTGACAACTCCAACGATGCTGCATCACCACCGTCTTTCAGCATTAAAACCACATCTAATCTGTTTAAGGTAAACCGGTTCTGGATGTATCTGTCTGCTCTTAATCTGGATCTGAGTGTATCCGGTACCCTTACCATTACGGGAAAGCTAAGCGGTATCACGAAGTTTACACAGACAAAAACGACCGGTTTTACAACATCACTGGGCTCCACTAATGGATATACTCTTATTGACATGACCAATCTGAATGGTCAGAATTACTCGAACATAATCATTGATGAGCTACGGATTACATTAGGCGGGAATTTCAGATATGCAGGACTGGATGCTTTCACATGGGTAAAAGACACGGGTATTGTACTGGCAACGAGTGAAGCTGCTTCTTCACAAAAAGGTATGCGTATTTATCCTAATCCTACCAGCGGACCTTTTTCGATTACAACGGAAGATAATGTCCAAGCTAAAATTTACAGCCAAGATGGTAAACTGCTGAAAAACCTGGAAATGAAAAAAGGAGCAAATCAGACAGATATCTCGGAACTTCCGAATGGCGTTTATATCCTCAAAACTTCATCCGGATCTTCAAAGATCATCAAAAAATAAATTTCACAAGTGGTTTATACTGCGAAAAAGATTCTAATACATAAATAAAAAATTCCCTGAATGATCAGGGAATTTTTATTTTTTCAATGCTAAAATATATTTGTCAATATACAGTTGTTTTTCTTTTGTTTTATACTGCTGAATATATCTGGGATGTTCAAGAACAGTCATCTTTTCAAATAACTGGGCCTCTTTATTCAATGCTGAAATAAATTCTGAATTCTTTTTTCCTAGCACAAAAACTTCGGAGGTGTCCACGCCCAGACTGATATGCTTCTTCAGAGAATCGATCATAAAATCTTTTACCGTTTCAAAGAGCTTTTTATCATCATAATAATTCGCATTCAGCCAGCCGGTTTTTGTTTTTCTTACAATAGCCAGCGGAAAAGGTGAATTGATATAAACATCTTTATAAAATTCTTCTGCTCCACCATATTCAGTAATCATATCATATATGAAAACCGAGGAAACTTCATGGGTGTGAGCCGATTGCATGTTAATTCCACAGACAGTTTCCAGTCTTTTGGTATCGGTAAACGGAACACCTGTGACTCCTGCTCCATGTCGGCTGGGATTGATCCCGATCATGAATTTCCTTGGGCTGATATCATTGTAGTATTTGTGGTAAAATTCCTCCATGACGGTCATCGTTTCAGGATTGTCCAGATACGGATTCACGGCCTCGAAGCCTTCAGGAAGGTTTCCTGAAAACTGAAGGTTTTTATTGAATTCTATGACTTTATCGGCGAACGTTTTATTCATTCTCTTCGTCTTCATCATCAGATAGTGCCAGTTCTATATCGATAAACTGGATATACAATCCGCAGATCTCTCCTTTTTCATCATACGCGAAATAGACAGGATATCCTCCGTCTCCGAAACCGCTTGCAAACATTGGAATATGATATTCTGTATTGGGAATTTTCCAATTGATCCAGTCTCCCAGTTCTCTCTGGTTTTGTGGATGTTCCTGGTAACTCTGTGCAAACTGTTCTGCAAAATAATCATCGTAAATGTTTTCCACATTCACTTCAGTAAGGAACTTGTCAAAATAAGGAAGTACCTCCGCATCTGTAATGCAACCCAATCCGGCATCTACCATGAATCCGAAATAATCACCTTCATTTAAATCTTCAAGATTTTCAATCCCGATAAGCGCTTCTCTGTAAAGGACAGGTTTTTCTTTGGTGAATTCCACTTTCACAGCAGCATAACGACCACCCCATTCCTCTGACTTTACCACCGCAATTTTCACAGGAAAATCTCCTTTGGGAGCCTGTACGAAATAGGGCTTTTCTCCCGCGTTCAAAAATACCAAAGGATCCCGTACGATCACTTTTCCGGATGGCAGGGAAACATTACCAATCTCCATCACCTCCATTTTCTGCTCCAGAATTTCATCTGAGGTAAAATAGGTTTCCAAATCTACAGGACAGATAAGAATATCTTTTACCTCTTCCCATTTTTGCATCCAGCTTTCGTTCATTGTTTTATTTTTTGTGATCTTGATTTAAAGTTTAAAAATACTTGTTTATTTATTCCCCGTCAAATTCATCTTCATCTTTCAGCCCTTTTATGAAAGTTTCAAAGTCTTTGGCCAGAAATATCTTTTTATAATCATCTTCCTGATCAATGTGAACCACTTCAGGTTCGCCATCTTTTCCGCAATTGGAATAATCCAGCAAAACCATATCATGCCCAGCTGAAGGACAGTCGCAGTTATAGATACCGATGGCCGGATACCCCCACTCATCGATCATGAATTGGCTTCCGAGTTCTCCGCAAATGGAATAGGTTTTCTCTCTTCCGATTCCCATAATTCCGGTAATGGCAATATGATCATCCGCCCAGGAATTCTCTTCTGACGTAGGAAAGCAGGATTTTTCGACCAACCCGCCGTTCTGCAGTCTCATCAGTTCGATATAAGAAGCAGGGAGTTTGTAGCCAAGCTCTTCTTCTACGGAAGCAATGAGCTCATCATCCGGAAACGGTTCTATATAATCTCTTACGGAATAGCTGCTTTCATTCCAGAAATCCGTAAAATCAAAGTCTTTGAAAAATTGTAATTCCATATCTTGTTTTAAATAAATGAAATTTCTGATTTTATTGTAAAAGTAACTATCATTTTTAATAAAATCTTTTTCTGAACTAAGATTTTTCATGGATTTAAAACTCGAAATCAAGATCAACAACCTTTTTATGTGATTGTATAAAATTTTCTCTGTTATCAAATAATTCAATAACCTCATCCCTTTTTAATAAAGTTTTTGAATTACTTAAAATGGATTGATAAGAGGAAAAATTATAATCTGAAAACTCATGAACTATCGAATGATTTTGCGGATTTTGATGAATATAAATCACTGCATTAATTAAATATTTATCTGATGTAATCAATTTTCTTTTAAATGGAGATTCAATAAGAGCACCATGTCTCTTATTTTCTTTATTAAAAGCCTGGGAATAAGAATTGAAAACTCTGGCAAATTGTTTTGAGAAAATATTCTGAGGAGAATGAAGGCCTATTTCAGTAGCCTTAATAGCCTTGTCAAGGTTCAGAACCTTGACAAGGCTATCTAATTCAAAATCAGATTTTATCTTAACTAAAAGATGAAAATGATTAGGCATCAGACAATAAGCATACACATCACAAACAGGAACAAGAAATTCAGACATTTTATTGAGAAAGAATAAATAATTCCGATCTGATTTAAAAATATTTTCTCCATTAATTCCACGATTATAAATATGGTAAAAACGATCTGCTTCAATTGGAGTAGTTCTAACATCTGTCATCATATTTGTGTTTTTAGTTTAACCTTATAAAGATTAAAAATATCTTTAAGTTTTAATTTTTTTTAATCCGCTTACGTCCTAACCCTTGTCAGGGTTTTCAACCTTGACAAGGGTAATTAAAATTCCCTTTCAGTAAAACCGAAAGGGACTATCAATTTATATTTTATTTTAAGAATCAGCACATATATAACATGCTCTTGGAATATTCGGCCATCTTCCAGGGAGACAACAACTTCCCGGAGGGCAAGAATTAGGCAAACAAGCCCAGTTTGGACCGGCACCTTTAACAGATCTCAATTGGTTTCTTGAAAGTTTTTTTAAATTTTTCATAGCAATTAGTTTTTAATGTTTTTTTCCTACTCTATATGCTTTTCGGATTTCGCTTATTAAAGTTACTAATTTTAATATAAACTTTATTTTAATCGGATGACTTATTAACCCTTGGCAAGGACCATTAAAAAATCCCTTTCAGTAAAAACCAAAAGGGATTATAAATTTATATTATATTTTGAATCAAATCAATCCAAACTGCTCAAAGTGGTGCGTAAAATGCTTTTTGTGCATCAGCTCCCACATTTCTTTATTCAGTTTTCCGAACACGAAGTTCATATGCTCAGCCTGTGGATTTTCTCTGTAATAGACTGTAAATCTCTGTAAGTTATCCAGGAAAGACTGCTTGGCAGCATCCAGATTTTTATGTTTTAATTCCAGTAAGGTTTCATCCTCAGCCAGGAATGGAGCAGGGAAATCTTTCGGCATTTTTCTGTGGTTATAAAGAGAGTCCTGCCATTTTTCCAATTGCTCTTCCGGTGTAAAGCATTTGTCGGCTTCTGGTTCGCCTAAACTTACCAGAACTCCATGTTCCAAGTGTTCGATCATTTGCTGAGGAGACATTTCACCCCAGTTTGACGATGTCGTTTCTGTTAAACCACCCAATATCTTCTGAACATTTTTCACATTCAGATCGATGAAAGGAGATTGTTTTGCCACCAATGTTAAGATGGTCGCTACACAAACGATCTCATCTCTCTGGTTAACAACTTCCACCAGCCATTTTACAACGCCGGAAGGAATGTTTCTTCCTTTTACCCCTCTGTTTATTTTTTCTTTTGCGGTTAAATAAACGGTGATCGTATCTCCTGCATATACCGGTTTAAAGAATGAACAGTTTTCCAAACCGTAGTTGGCAATAACAGGTCCTTTTTTCCCTGAAACAAACAGCCCTGCTGCTGCGGAAAGAATGAAGTATCCGTGGGCTACTGTTTTATCGAAAATAGTTCCGGTTAAGCTTGTAGCATCGGTATGAGCATAGAAATGATCCCAAGAAACGTTGGAAAAATTAACGATATCTGCATCAGTAACCGTTCTTCCGGCCGTTTCCAATGAATCTCCTACCTCAACTTCTTCGAAATATTTCTGGAAAGGGTGCTTGTCTGAGAATTTTTTCTCTGCACCCTGCTGATATACTTTTGTAATCGCCTTCAATACATCCGGAGAACCCTGAATCGCTGTTTTCTGAAGGAAGAAATGAAGACCGTTCAGTCCGCCCATTTCCTCGCCTCCACCAGCTCTTCCCGGACCACCATGCATCAAAGTAGGCAGCGGAGAACCGTGACCTGTACTTTCTTTGGCGTTGTCTCTGTTCAGCACAAAAATTCTACCGTGCTGGGAAGCCATTTTCCATGAAGTTTCTGCGATAAAGGTTTCATCGTGGGAAATGATAGACCCTACCAAACTTCCTTTTCCTCTTTTAGCAAGAGCCGCTGCCTCTTCGGCATCCTTGTAAGGCATTAACGTAGAAACCGGTCCGAACGCTTCTACATCGTGAGAGATGTTTTTCTCGAAAGGTTTATCGTTTAAGAACAGTTTGGGGCTCATGAATGCACCGTTATCATAGTCTGCATCTACAAGTTCATGCTTTCCGTCGTAAACTAATTCTGTTTCTGATTTTAAAATATTTACTTTTCTAACGACCTCATCGTACTGCTGTTTTCCTACCAATGACCCCATTCTGGTTTCTCTGCTCAACGGGTTCCCGATTTTGGTTTGATCTAAAGCTTTAGATAAGGCATTCTGAACATCCCCGATCAGGTGTTCAGGAACAATAATTCTTCTGATTGCCGTACATTTCTGACCTGCTTTTGTGGTCATTTCATTGCGTACTTCTTTGATGAAGAGATCAAATTCAGGAGTTCCCGGTTTTGCATCCAGACCTAAAATGGAACAGTTCAGAGAATCTGCTTCCATATTGAAACGTACTGCATTTCCAGCGATAGAAGGCATTGATTTCAGTTTCCTTCCTGTATGAGCAGAACCTGTAAACAATACTGAATCTCCATCCTGAACATAATCCAGGATATTTCCCGGTTCACCACAAACCAATTGAAGCGCACCTTCCGGAAGTACTCCACTTTCGATCATATCCTGGAAAACAGCATTCGTCAGATAAGAACCGTAAGGAGATGGTTTTACAATAGAAGGAACACCTGCCAACAGAGATGTTGATAATTTTTCCAACATTCCCCAAACCGGAAAGTTATAAGCATTGATCTGTATAGAAACTCCTTCGCTTGGTGTCAGAATGTGAGTTCCCAGAAAAGTTCCATTCGCGGAGATTTTCTGAGTTTCTCCATCCACCCAGAACGGAGTGTTGGGAAGCATTCTTTTTGCCAACCCGGAATAGGTAAAGAAAGTACCGAAACCTCCTTCTATATCTACCCATGAATCTGCGTGGGTAGCTCCGGTTTTATATGATAATTCGTAATATTTTTTCTTTCTTTCCAAAAGATAAAGAGCTACTTTTTTCAGCATCTCTCCTCTGTCATAAAACGTCATGGAAGAAAGGTTTTTGTAGCCTACTGTTCTTCCGTAGTCAAGAGCCTGCTCGAAATTAAGCCCTTCTGTATCGGAAACAGCAACCTGCTCGCCTGTGACGGCGTTGTATAAAGGAATTCCGTTTCCGGAACCTTCTACCCATTCTCCGTAGATGTAATTTTTCAGTTTTTCCATATTATTTTTAACTTTTTATTTCTTTTTAATGTTTAAAAAATCCTACTTTTTCTTTAAACCTTATAGGTTTTAAAAACCTATAAGGTTTGCGAACCGTTTATTCTAAATTCATAAAATCATATTCTACACTAGATTTATGATAACCAAGGAAGTCCTCCTTTGAATCGAAGTATTTCAACATTTCTCCTCTTTCAAGACTACTGGGCTTTTCAACATTTGTATAAGAATTATATGAAGAGTATTTCCATTTATCAGCCTGACTGACAAAACCATGATGTACAGGATTATTATGAATATAATGTAATAATTTAAGCAAGTATTTTTCATCCTGAACTCTCTTCCGTCTTAGGAAGTCAAGAAAGAGAGCTCCTTTCCTATTATATCTTCTATTGTAAGCTTTAGCATAACTATTCAGAAAGTTACTGAATGGTCTCATCAGATATTGATGCTCATCATCAATCTTATCACATGCTAAGTCTTTAAATCTTATTAATAAATGAAAATGATTTGGCATCAAACAATAAGCATAGATTTCTGCTACTGGAATAATATATTTTAATAACCTGTCCAGAAAATACTGATAGTTACTATCCTCTACGAACAGCAAATCTTTTCCGTTGGCATGCGAGTATATATGATAAATATATCCGGACTCAAAATGCTCTGCGATGGTCATTTATTCTTTATTAATTCTAAAGTTTATTTTTTAATAATGAGTTGTACTATTTTCCTTCCTCCCATAAACAACAACAGCAGAATAAGAGAAAAATCCAGAATCAGGAATGCATCCGCAAACAAAGTATATAAAAAGTCCTTCTGTTTCAGCTTTCTGATCACCTGTTCTGATTCTACATGTTCCAACGCATCGGAAATACCCATTGATTTCCATAACAGATAGAATCCCGCATAATTGATTCCGATAAGGGCAATCAACAGGAAAATCCAATATTTCTTTAGACAATCTGTCATTTATTTCTTTTTCTGAAGAAGTTCCAAGGCTTCTTTCAATGTATATTTTTTGTATTCGAAGCCTCCTGCATCTTTAGCGTAATCTTCGATGGTCCTGCCAAATCCTGAATTCTTTCTCAGTTCGTTGACATGCTCCGGGTCTTTTATCGGCCACACAAATGACAGAGTTTCTGTTTTCCCTTTTTTTGTTGAAAAAACTGAACGGATCTGCGTTCCATAAATCTGCTCTTTATTTTCGTACATGAGCTTTCTGTCCAGCATCATGGCATAGAGTCTGAACGGCAGTTCTTTTTCATCGGCCGCTTTTTTGATCAGAGGAAGGTACTTCTCAATTTTAGGGGAATGCTGGATCACATACCATACGGCATAATTCTCAGGTTCACCCACCATAGATTTTCCGGGATAGCCATATTTTTCAATGATCTTTTCAACTTTAACCAGATTCTTCTGATCCTGATCATCCATCAATTTGATAAGCCCCGTACTCACGTCTTCCGTAGAGAGGTTTTTCTCTTTTATGATTTCTGCCTTTCTTTCGGGTGTAATGTTGGGCTGTGTCAGCTCACGGTAGATCTGATCGTCTTTATAGATCTGCGCAAGCTCTTTTTTGAGCTCAAGGTTGAGTGGTTTTTCTTCAGTTTTCTGAATCTCTCCGAATTTTAACACTTCATCCAAAGTATAATTCTTAAAAACAAAACTCTTTCCGTAGAGACACTTGGCATAACTTTCCACCGTATCATCAAAACCGGCTTTTTTTCTGAGCTTGTTTACATTCTTAACATCTTTAATCGGCCAGATAATAGGCTCGCTTTCTTTCTCTCCATCATAAGAAGAAAATCCCTGAGTTCCGTAGATCTGTTCTTTCCCATCATCCATTAATTGTCTGTCCAGCATCATGGCATACAACCTAAACGGAATTTCTTTATGATCAGCTGCCGTTTTAATAATTGGCATATATTGATTAATTTTTGGAGAATGCTGAATCACCAACCATGTGGTTTCGTTTTCCGGCTCTCCTACCAGAGATTTTCCGGGATAGCCATATTCTGCAATAATTTTTTCAACTTTTTCAAGATTGATCTTATCCTGCTCATCCATCAGTGACCATAATCTATCTGTAATATCTTCCTTACTGAGATTTTTTTCTTTCATGACCTTTTCCTTTTGCTCCTGGGAAACGTCAGACTCCATCAGCTCACGGTAGATTTGATCATCTTTTTGAATCGTGGCCAATTCATTTTTAAGCTTTACATTAATTTTCTGATCCTGCTTTTTCTGAGCATTGATCAAAACTGAAAAGAAAATGGCGAAAAATAAATATCTCATGATTCGTGTTTTGATGGTTTATTTTTTTGGCTCTTTATACGGGAATAATTTTACCAGACCTTCATACAAACTTCTGTGAAGAATGGTAGCATGATTGTCTGTTTCCATCATTTTATATTCAACAGTCCAGTTCTTTTTACCTGCCTGCTTCAATACATCATAAAGAGATCCTGCATCTTTTACCATTACAGGATGTTCGTCTTTTCCTACAGAAACGTAAACAAATTTTTTCGTATCCGGGCTTTTGGAAAGCCATTGCGGAGCCTGTTTCAATAAACTCTGATCATCCCACCACAAACTTGGGCTGATGATAAAATAATTATTGAACATTTCCGGCTTTTTGAAAAGGATTTCTGTAGCAAGAAGCCCACCCAGTGACTGTCCGAATACATATTTCTCTGTTGTTTTATACTGCTTTCCTATGTAAGGAAGTAGTTCTTTATCCAGAAAATCAATAAACTTATCTGAATGTCCTGTTGTAGGATAATCCTGCTGTAAATCTTTCATATCTGTATGAAAGGTAAAATCTCTCTTTCTGTCGATATTAGCGATTCCTACCACGATAGTTTCCGGCATGGCATACATTTGATTAAAGAACTGTACTAATCCTGAAACATGGATAAAGTCTTCATTCATTGAGCCATCCAGCAAATAGATCACCGGGTATGATTTTGTTTTATCAAAACCTTGCGGCAGATAAATGTTTAAAGTTCTGTCTTCATTTAAAATCTTAGATTTAAATGTTCTGGCCTCTCCGATAGTCAACGGTTTTACTTTTTCATTCTGGGCTAAAACCATGAATTGAAAAGCAAACAGCATACTACAGGCAATGAGCATCTTTTTGATCATATTCGTTTTCATTATATCATAAAACCTTATAATTTTGAATAAGGTTTAAAAGTTTATTTTAAATCCGCCCAAATACTGTAATCCACAGTTTTGGTAGCGGTCTGTTCTACATATTCTGAGAACGGTTCACATGGCAGAATAGCTTCTTTTCCTTCTCTAGCCAGCTGTTGGTACAGCTTGGTTCCTTCTGTTTTCCAGTGGATCATTTCATCGGAAACATCACGGATGATTTTGGCAGGACTTCCCACAATCAGTTTTCTGGGTTCGCAAGTGAAATTAGCCGGAACAAAAGCCAATGCTCCGATGATGCATTCATCACCGATAACAGCTTTATCCATCACGACGGAATTCATTCCTACCAGGCAGTTTTTACCGATATGTCCGGAATGAATAATAGCTCCGTGTCCGATATGGGCTGATTCCTCAAGAATGGTTTCAATATTCGGGAACACGTGAAGGGTACAGTTTTCCTGAACATTGGCTCCGTCTTTAATGATAATTTTCCCCCAGTCGCCGCGGATCACCGCATTGGGTCCGATGTATACTTCTTCACCGATTTCCACATTCCCGATGATCACCGCTTGCGGATGAATATAGGCAGAGGGCTTGATAATTGGGCGGATACCGTGGTATGAGTAGATGTTCATAATTTTTTTATTAAAAAATTAATTTAACAATGTATCAATCTAGCAGTTTACCAATTGAAATGCTTCAACAGACTCAGCATGGCAGGAATTGTTACATTGATACATTTTATATTGTTACATTATTGAAAAAGTTATACTTTTTCAATGACCATTGCATAGCCCTGTCCGACACCAATACAAAGGGTACACAATGCATATTTCTTATCCTGTTTCTGAAGTTCCATAGCGGCAGAACCAATGATTCTTGCTCCCGAAACTCCCAGCGGGTGACCGATGGCGATAGCTCCTCCATTTGGATTTACTCTTGAGTCATCATCTTTCAAACCTAAGCTTCTGGTCACAGCTAATGCCTGTGCTGCAAATGCTTCGTTCAGTTCAATGATATCCATATCGTCCAGGGAAAGATTTAATCTTTTTAATAATTTCTGGGTCGCCTCTACAGGTCCGATTCCCATAATTCTTGGTTCCACACCAGCTACGGCAGATCCTAAGATCTTAGCTTTTGGTTTTAAACCATATTTTTTCACGGCTTCTTCACTGGCCAGGATAAGAGCTGCTGCTCCGTCATTCATTCCTGAAGCATTTCCTGCCGTTACGGTTCCTTCTTTTCTGAAAGCCGGACGAAGTTTTCCTAAACCTTCCATAGAAGATGTCGGTTTGATGAATTCATCCTGATCAAAAATTTTAGGCTCTCCTTTTTTCTGAGGAATTTCAACTTTTACAATTTCTTCCGCCAGTCTTCCGCTTTGCTGAGCTTTTGTCGCTTTCTGCTGAGACCAAAGGGCAAATTTGTCCTGATCTTCTCTGCTGATACTGTGCATATCCGCTAAATTTTCAGCGGTGTCTCCCATTCCGTCAACCCCGTACATTTCTTTCATCTTAGGATTGACAAAACGCCATCCGAAAGTGGTATCAAACATCTGGCTGTCTCTTCCGAAAGCAGCCCCCGGCTTAGACATTACGTAAGGTGAACGGGTCATATGTTCCACTCCACCGGCGATATAAATTTCACCTTCTCCGGCAGCAATGGAACGGAAAGCATTAGCCACCGCCGACATTCCGGAAGCACAAAGTCTGTTGACTGTTTCTCCTCCGATTTTGTAAGGCAGTCCAGCCAATAAAAGCGCCATTCTCGCCACGTTACGGTTATCTTCTCCCGCCTGATTAGCGCATCCGAAAATAACGTCCTCAATTTCCTCAGCAGGAACTTCAGGATTTCTGCCCATAACTTCTTTAATAACCACTGCCGCCAGATCATCGGCTCTTACTTCTGATAATCCGCCCTGCAGTTTTGAGATTGGGGTTCTGACGTAGTCTATGATGTATACGTTGTTCATAATATTTTTAATGTAAAAATTTAGCAATGTAACAGTCTAACAATGCTAAATTGATGGATTTTTATTTAAACTTGTACTTAATATTTTATAAATAATTTTTCCCAATTCTATAATTTGACCTTCTAATTTTTCATCAAAAGGATAATTTTTGGAATGCTTACACAGATATAGCCAATATTTGGTTTCTTCCAATTCTTTGGCTGAAATTTTTATCTTATTGATAAAATCGTTTTTACTGTGAGGGTTTTGTGCTTCAAATGCATTGGCTCCAATGCTTGTTCCACAACGTAATAATTGTTTCGCAATAACAAATTTTCTTTTTTCTTCTAACAATTCACAATATTCAATAATATCTAATGAAAATTGAATCGTTTTAGTTATTAATGGATTATTTTCAAAATTGATCATCATTATTAAATTGTTAGATTGGTAAATTATTACACTGCTACATCGAGCTTACAACTCCGTTACTTTTTTTCCGATTTTGTAAACGGTTCCGACGAATTTTGCGATCAGCTCATTGTTTTGATTGGTAATTTTTATGTCGTAAACCGCTGTTTTTCTGGTATCATTGACCAGAATGCTTTCTGCTCTGAAAATATCACCTTCTTTCCCCGCTTTGGTAAAATTGATGATACAGTTCAGGGCAACGGCTGCGTCTCCGGAACTGTTGGACGAAAATGCCAGTGCAGAATCTGCAAAAGCGAACGTAACCCCTCCGTGAACCGTTTTCAACCCATTGATCATCTCTTTCTTGATGGGCATTTCTATTAAACAATAATTTTCTTTGACTTCGATCATTTTGATATTCATCCATTGGGAAAAATAATCCTGACCGAACATATAATCTGCAACTTGTCTTGGATTCATTTTTAATTTATGCTTGTTATTTCTTCATATAATTCATCAACCAATTTGTCATAAATACTCATGGTTTTACCAAGAATTATCTGTTCATACTTAAGATGATTTTCTGAATTTGATAGATTTTGAGTTAGATAAGGAGCACTTAAATCAATACCGTTTTCATTGGCTATTTTTTTAATTAACTTTTTATATTTCTCATTAAACTTTCCTAGCAACTCAAGTCTCTCCTGCTCATCATCAGAGCAAGTTTCCTGGGTTAAATACCGTTTCTCGATTAAAAGTCTGGTCTCCAACTCAGCCTTGAATTCATCTATATTCATCATATTGACTTAATTTTATTGATTAATAATACTTTTCAAAACTTTAATTCCATTCTCATAGGATTTTTTAAAAAAGAAATTAATCAAGAAATAGATTATTATATAAAAAATAACTATCGGAAATATTAATGCTACTGCCTTTGCTCCAGTTTGAATACAATTAATAAGTACTGCAAAAACTGGAAGAATGCCCCACATATATAATAATATTCTGAATGTTCTATGAAATTTTGAACTCAACCTTATTATCGTCTCGTGTTCTTTTTGAATCAACTCGCCTTCAAAAACACACAAAATTCCTAATGGCATTTCAGCACTTATTACCTTTAAAAAGTTTTTCTCAGTATATCCTTTTAAAGATTTGTCAGTACTTCCCATCCTTAGAGAATGGCTTATCTGGCTGTTATTATTTATATTTAATAAAACCTTTTCAACAGAGTTTAAAGATTTCATTTCATCATATTTTTCAGGAAAATATTTCATATCACAATTTTCTCAACAAAGGGCTCTGTCTGTATCTTTCTTCCTGATATTCTCCGTAAAGATTTTGCAGAGTTTCAGAGATTTTTGAGTAGCCGATTTCTTTTCCCCAGCCTAGTAAGCCTTTTGGATAATTGACTCCTTTCTGCATTGCCAGCTCGATATCTTCATCGTTGGCAATTCCTAATCTTTTGGCCTCTACGGCTTCGTTGATCAACATTGAGATGATCCTTAAAAAGATCTCCTGATACAATGCATCATTTTTCTCAGCAACCGGTTTTTCTGCTCCTTCTGCGTAATCATAGAAACCTTTTCCGGTTTTTCTGCCGTGAAGTTTAGCTTCGGCCATTCTTTGCTGAAGCAGAGAGGGTTTGTATTTCGGATCGTAGAAATAGTCTTTGTAAACGGTTGTGGTTACGGCAAAATTAACGTCAACACCAATTAGGTCCATTAATTCAAATGGTCCCATTTTAAAGTTTCCTAATGTTCTCATCGCTACGTCTACCTGTTCAGGAGTTGCTATGTTTTCTTCAACAATTCTCAATCCTTCCCCATAGTAAGGACGGGCGATTCTGTTGACGATAAATCCGGGAATATCTTTAGCAATCACTGGAATTTTACCCCAATCTTTCATGAGGTTGTAGATTTTCTCCGGTAATGATTTTTCTGTTAATAAAGATGGAATCACCTCAACCAAAGGCATCAATGGCGCCGGGTTGAAAAAGTGAATTCCGATGAAACGCTCAGGTTTCTTTAATTCCGCACCAAGAGAGGTGATAGAAATGGATGATGTATTGGAACCGATGATACAGTCGTCCGAAACATAGGTTTCAAGCTCTGTAAATACTTTGGTTTTTATGTCTTTGTTTTCGATGATGGCTTCTATCACAAGATCGGAATCTTTCAGATCCTGTAAAGCTTCACCTTTAACGATATTGTTTCTGATTTCTGTGGCTTTTTCCTGAGAAATTTTAGCTTTATCCACTAATTTCTGAAGTGTTTTCTCTAAGCCTGATAGTGCTTTATCTATCTGCGGAGCATTTGCATCGAATAAAACGACTTTGCATCCCGCTGTTGCAGCCACCTGAGCAATTCCTACGCCCATGGTTCCTGCCCCAATAATTCCGATATTGTTCATGTTCTGTATTGTGTAAAATGTACAATGTAAAAAGTATAATCACAGCAACGTACTCTGTACATTGTACTTTTTACATTGTACAAAATCCTTTATTTCCCTTTATAATCAGGTTTTCTTTTCTGTAAAAAGGCGTTTACCCCTTCGATGAAATCTTCTGTCTCTGCAGCTTCCTGTTGTAGATCGCCTTCCAGTTCCAATTGCTCTTTTAATGTATTGGTATAAGATTGAGCAAAGGCTTTTTTTGTTAATTTAATCGCGGCAGTCGGCATATTTGACATTTTCTCAAGAATCTCCATAGATTTCGGAGCAAATTCTTCTTCAGTGAACACCTCAGCCACTAAGCCGTAAGATTTAGATTCTTCAGCTGATAGTCTTTTACCTGTAAATGCTAAATAATTAGCCAATTGTCTTCCCAATAATTTTGGAAGGAAATAAGTTCCACCCGTATCAGGAATGAGTCCGATATTTGAAAATGCCTGCGCAAAATAAGATTTATCTACCGCCAAAACAAAGTCACAGATCAATGCCAACATCGCGCCTGCGCCTACTGCAGGACCATTTACCAATGCCACAACAGGTTTTTTACAACGCGTGATTTCTGTTACCAAAGGATTGTAGTAATCCACTACAATTTTTCTGATGATATCGTTATCATGGTGCTCATTACCCTGTACGAAAGCATCATCCAGATTCTGACCGGAACAGAAAGCTCTTCCTCTTCCCGAAATCGCCACACATCTTACTGTTGGATCTTCGCTGCATTCTTTAATAAAATCTTTCAGATCTGATAAAGAAGGCTTGGTAAGCGCATTCATTGTTTCCGGCTGATTGAGGTAAGCAATTTTCAGTTTTCCGTCAAAATGCGTTTCAATATCAAGTTGTGTATACATGGTTTTAAATTTAAAATTAAATGATTAAAGAATTAAAAAATTACACTGCTCTAATTTAACAATATAAAATAATGTGGCAATCGCTGTAGTGTAACAATCTAACAGATTAATGATGCAACAAATAATTTAACAATCTAACAGTTTAACAGTGTAACAATTATTTGACATTGGTAAACTGGTATGTTGATTCATTAGTACATTAATTAATGGCATTTAAAATAATCAAAAGGCTCCAGACAGTCTAAGCATTGATAAGAGGCCTTACACAAAGTAGAACCAAATCTGCTGATCTGTTTTGAATTCATAGAACCACAACGCGGACATTGTTTCGGTTTCCCGATGTGATGTTCGTCTGCTCCCTTTTCAGGAGGTGTGATTCCGTAAATACGAAGTTTTTCTCTTGCTTCATCTGTTAACCAGTCCGTTGTCCATATCGGGAACATTTTGGTTACCACTTTCGCATCCCAGCCGTTTTCCTTCATGATCTTCACAATGTCTTCTTCAATGGTGAACATGGCAGGACAGGCAGAGTAAGTTGGCGTTATAGTTATTTCGCAGGTATTTTCGCCTGTCACTTTTGCCTCTCTTACAATACCTAATTCCACAATATTGATTACCGGGATTTCGGGATCCGGAACCTGGGATAGTATGTTTAAAATATTTTTTTGCATTGCTTTTCTTATCTAAAAGAAAATCATTCAGATAACTAAATAATTACGTTATTATAAAAATTTTCATGATAAATGGTCTGTCCTGGAACGTCTGCATCATGTATTGGTTCAGTTGCATTATAGATCAAATTATCTTTAACGAATACTTTTTTAGTACGTATAAAAAATCCCATATTAAGATTTTCAAGGGTATTATCAGTAACTGTAACAACATTTTCAAGGGTTTTACCTGTATTAATAACGATTCCAGCCCCTGTGCTATTACCTGAAATAAAATTGTCATTAATAAGCACTCTTCCCATAAATTTTGAATCTGACTCCAAACCGTTTATCTGTATCCCTACAAATCCATTAAAACTAGTTTCCGGTCTTGCATTAAGATGATTATCATTGATAAAAATCTTTTCTATTTTTTTAGGTTCCAATGGAGTATGGTCATATCCCGTTTTAAATCCATCTATATTAATACCAATTCCTATTAGGTTAAAAGCCTGATTATTATTAATTGATAACACACTTACATCACCATTAACATTGATTCCATATCTTAAATTATACATTTTATTATTTGAAATCTCAATGTTTTCTGCTGCACAAAAAGAAGAAAGTCCTAATAGTGTAATGCCGTGGCTGTATTCTGTTGCTGCATCCAGAATATTGTTATGAATACTTATATTCTTAAATTTCGTTTGATTGTATTTTACATCTTCTCTTGAAGCTGCCATAATCATCCCGTCCTGATCTGCTATCAGCTGATGAATAATATTATCACATATGATTCCATTTTCCCTGGTTCCATCAAATCTGATAGCTCCCCAAGTTAAGTTTTTAAATATATTATTGGAGACAATAAAATTATTTACATTATCATAAAAATCTACTGCATAAAGCCTGTGTAAACCAGTATGGTTTCTTCCACAATATTCAAAATAGTTATTGTTTACGAGAACTGATCCTTTTTCTCCCAGCGAAAAAGCATAAATCGCAACTACCCCATGATCCGGATTGTGATTTTCTGCATTTTTAAAAGTATTATTTTCCACAACTACCTCTGCATAACTGGACTGCGCAATAACTAAATGCTCCATTACATAGATTTGCTCCTGAACCCCACTTTCAAAAAGATTGTCATGAATTATTATATGTCCCTCACGACAAGAATATATTTTTACAGCATGATTATATAAGTCAAAAAAATGACAATTTGTAATTTCTATATTGCTTGACTCAGTAAAAAATATACCACTGTTAAATTCTTTAAGAGCAGCATCATCAGCACTATTATATGTAATTAAATTACTTTTATTTTGGTCGAACCTAAGCCCCTCTATAATGACATTATCACAACGAGTAAAGCTAAAATAAAATCCTTCAAGACGGTCCTGATCTTTTTTATTTGATTTTATTAATGTATGCTGCTTATCTCCTAAGAGTTTAAAACATGATTTATCTTCAAAAGCCAATTGATTATTTACAATATATTCTCTTGCATCAAATCTTAAAATCGCTCCCAAATGTGCAGCTGTATTAACAGCCTTAGTAATCATAACCTCATGTGTATCAGTCGGAAGACTAGCATACTGACATCTATACCATTCTATATTAATGGTATTCTCTGTATAAATGGCTTTATAATATTTACCATTTTCAGTAATTAAAACAACTCCATCCACTAGGTTTGGATCCAAATCTATTTCCTGATAACGAATAACTTCTCCGGTATTGTGGAATGTTTTAATAACAGTAGATTCCTGACATGTTGATGGAAACTTTTGACTGCTGCAATTTGTCATAATAAATGTTTTTGTGTTGATTATTTTTAAATAAGATCATTAAAAAATGATACTGACGCAAAACTAAGTGCCACTAACGACAAAACCTGTCGTATCATTTTATTATGTAATTTATTTTGAACACGATTTTTTAATATTTTTAATGACATTTAAAATAATCAACCAACTCCAGATGTTCATCTGCTCCTTTTTTGGAAAACATTTTTCTCATCTTCTACCACGTACATCCCGGATACGCTCTCTGCATATACTGAAGTTCGCAAAGAATAAATCCGAAATATTCTGTATGGTATCCTGTTCTGGATTTAGGCTGCATGAATGGATTTGCCGGATATTCCAATCCATATTCTGAAAAATCTTTTTGTGTGATGGCTAAGAATTCTTTGTACAATTCGTCTCCGTCCGGAGCGATATTTAAAGCAATTAAATCATCCTCCCCTTCAACTTTCGCAAATAATCCTTTTGAATATTCCCAAATATTATCAAGAGATTTTACTAAACGTTCACGGCTTTCTTCTGTTCCCTGAGCGAAAATTTTCATCCAGGAAGAAGCGTGCGTATAATGGTATCTCACTTCTTTTAAAGATTTCTGAGCGAGTGCAGAAAGTTCTTCATCTGCGGAATTTGACAATGCCTCGTACATCAGTTTCTGATATACAGAGAATACATAAACTTTAAGAATGGTCTGCGCATAATCTTCATTAGGAAGTTCTACCCAATGTGCGTTGACGTATTCATGTTCGTATCTTAAGAAGGCTAGATCATCTTCACTTTTACCGTTATCAATAACTCTTGATGCATATACATAAAAGTTATTGGCTTGGCCAAGTTCGTCCAATGCAATGTTTGTCAATGCAATATCTTCCTCTAAATAAGGACCTTCACCACACCACGCAGATAACCTTTGTCCCATGATGAAGCTGTCATCGGCAAACTTTAATAAATAATTATATAATGGATTCATTTTTATAGAATTTAGAAATTAGAGGTTAGAAATTAGACTAAATTCTAGAATCTAACTTCTAACTTCTTTATTACATGTTTTTTACATCATTAGGAATATCATAGAATGTCGGGTGACGGTATAGTTTGTCATCTGCCGGGTCAAAGAAAGCTTCCTTGTCTACTCCTTCTGAAGTCACGATATATTTACTCGGTACTACCCAAACGGAAGTTCCTTCTTTTCTTCTGGTGTAAACGTCTCTTGCATTCTGCAAAGCCATTTCTGCTGTAGGAGCCTGTACTATTCCTGCGTGTTTGTGAGATAATCCCGGTTTAGTCTGAATAAACACTTCCCACATATCTAAATTTGCCATAATAAAAATTAATTTAACAATGTATCAATCTAACAATTTACCAATAATGAGATTCTTCGCTTTGCTCAGAATGATCAATTGATTGTTACATTTTTACATTGGTATATTGTTACATTGAAATTTTTTCCTGTTTCTCTGCAAAAGCTATTGCTGCTTCTTTTACCCAAAGGTTTTCCTGCTGTGCTTTTACTTTGGTCTGTAATCTTTTCTTATTACAAGGTCCGTTTCCTTTTAAGATTTCCATGAATTCATCCCACGGAAGTTCTCCGAAATCGTAATGCTGTCTTTCTTCATTCCACTTCAGATCTTTATCCGGAATGGTTAATCCCAAAAATTCAGCCTGAGAAACGGTAACGTCGATAAATCTCTGACGAAGACTGTCGTTACTTTCTCTTTTTACTCTGTAATTCATTGAGATTTTAGAGTTAGGCGAGCTGTCGTCATTCGGACCAAACATCATCAAAGCTGGCCACCAGAAACGGTTTAACGAAGCCTGAGCCATTTCTTTCTGCTGTTTTGTACCACGGCAAAGTGCCATTAGAATTTCGTAGCCCTGTCTTTGGTGAAAAGATTCTTCTTTACAGATTTTCACCATCGCTCTTGAATAGGGACCGTAAGAATTCCCCATCAACATTACCTGATTCATGATTGCAGCACCATCTACCAACCAACCGATCGCGCCGATATCTGCCCAGCTCAATGTAGGATAGTTGAAAATACTTGAATATTTTGCTTTTCCTTCCAACATATCATCATAGGTTGCGTCTCTGTCCGCTCTGATGGTTCCGTTTCCTAAGGTTTCAGTTGCAGAATACAGATATAATCCGTGACCTGCTTCATCCTGAACTTTAGCTAAAAGAGCCATTTTTCTTCTCAGTGAAGGGGCTCTTGAAATCCAGTTGGCTTCCGGCAACATTCCGACAATCTCAGAATGGGCATGCTGTGAAATTTGGCGAACCAACAGTTTTCTGTAATCATCAGGCATTACATCTTTTGGTTCTACTTTATTTTCTTCGTGAACGTATTGAACAAATTTTTCTAAGTCCATAATTTTCAATTTAGCAATGTATCAGTTTAAGAATGTACCAATGATTGTTACACTGGTAAACTATTAGATTGTTACATTAATTTTACACATCATAATTAAGCATCACCACATTCGTTGTCGGGTGACATTGACACGTCAGAACATAACCTCTGGCTACTTCGTCTTCGGTAAGCGCAAAATTTTTCTCCATGAAAACTTCTCCTTCCAGAACCTGCGCTTTACACGTACAACAAACTCCTCCCTTACAAGCAAAAGGTACAGGAAGATTGTCTTTTAATGCTTTATCTAAGATACTCTCTTTTTTAGAATTAAGGTGGAACGAATATTCATCATCATCAATGATTACCGTCACCATACTTTCTATATTCGCAATGGCCTTGAATTCATCACTCATTTCCTCAGAATTTTCATCATCAGGAGCAGTGAAATATTCAAATAAAACCTGAATGGCAGGTACTTTTTTATCTTTCTTTAAATAATCGGAAATCCCTTTAATCATTTCCGCAGGGCCACAGATGAAATAAGTGGCTTCTTTTACATCAATATCTGTATATCTTTCAAATAACTGCTCTAATTTTTCAGCAGAAATTCTTCCTTCAAATACAGGATCTTCATGTTTTTCACGGCTTACCAGATAAATCACCTTCAGTCTTCCGTTGAAATGCTCTACCAGTTTATCGATCTCAGCTCTTTTCATCACATGATTCATGCTTCTGTTGCTGTAAAAAAGATAAGCGCAGCTGTTCGGCTCCTGATAAAGGCTTTCTTTAATATTGGATAAAACAGGGCTGATACCACTTCCTGCCGCCAAACCCACATAGGTTTTCACATTGGTAGGGTGATAAGAAGTATTGAAACCACCCATCGGAGGCATTACTTCCAGAACCTCATCCATATGAAGGTGCTCATTGAAATACCCTGAAACCTTTCCGCCGTCCAAAAGCTTCACCAGCACTTCCAGTGTGTTGCTTTTTTCGCTCGGGGCGTTGCAGATAGAATAAGAACGTCTTTCTTCATTCCCGTTGATCATCATACGGAAATTAAGATACTGCCCCTGCTTGAACCTGAATTTATCCTTCAGCTCCTCAGGAACTTCTACCGCTACGTTT
Organism: Chryseobacterium sp. 22532; assembly: GCF_052044665.1. Taxonomy (NCBI): domain Bacteria; kingdom Pseudomonadati; phylum Bacteroidota; class Flavobacteriia; order Flavobacteriales; family Weeksellaceae; genus Chryseobacterium; species Chryseobacterium sp. 22532. Next base: position 834,420 of record NZ_JBQENJ010000001.1, on the reverse strand, counting down.
ACCGCATCAGGAGTATCTTTCTGAACCTTTACCGTTTTAAGTTTATAAAATGAATTCATTATTTTTTAAGTATTCTATTAATTTTTCCGCCTTCGCACTTAGGCAAGCTGTCCTGGGCATGAATTTTTACTTTCGTGGTAATTCCTACCCTCTTTTTTATTTCGTTTTCTATGTTTTTTCCAAAGCTGCCGACAAAATTAAAATAATCATCGGTATTAGCATCTATTTTTTGAGCTTTCACCAGTTCATCATCAATTTCTACGTCGATATCCAATGCTACACACATCTGCTCTTTTTCAACCGGTGTAAGATAATAGTTCGGAACTACTCCTTTTACGTGTGAAAATGCCTCTTCGATCTGGCTTGGATATACATTAACCCCTCTTACGATCAGCATATCGTCTGCTCTTCCTTTGATAGGTCTCATTTTCACCATGGTTCTCTTCGCATTTTCATCATAGTAAAGACTTGTGATGTCATTCGTCCAATACCGTAAAAGCGGCATGGCTTTTTTCGTTAAAGTCGTAATAACCAGAACCCCTTCTTCCCCAAACGCAACCGGTTGTTTCGTCACCGGATCCAATATTTCAGGATAAAAATGGTCTTCCCAAATGTAAGAACCTCCTTTCTCTTCAAAATCCTCCATGGATACTCCGGGACCGATAATCTCGCTTAATCCATAGATATTCGTTGCATGAAGGCCTAATCTTTCCTCGATATGGCTTCTGATAATTTCCGTCCATGGCTCAGAGCCTAAAACAGCATATTTCAGACTGATTTCATCTGCAGAAACTCCTCTTTTCGTAAATTCATCCGCAATCGTCAATGCATAAGAAGGCGAGCAGCAGATTACTTCAGGTTTAAAATCTAAAATCAGATCAACCTGTCTGGCGGTCATTCCTCCCGAAATAGGAAGAACGCTCATCCCCAACTTTTCTGCTCCGTAATGGAGCCCTAACCCTCCGGTAAAAATTCCGTATCCGTAAGCATTGTGCAGCTGCATTCCCGGTCTTGCTCCTGCTGCATATAATGATCTGGCAACTACTTCACTGAAAAGATCCACATCTTCTTTTGTGTAGCCCACCACTGTAGGTTTTCCTGTAGTTCCGCTGGAACAGTGAATTCTCTGCAGCTCATTTTTCGGAACGGTAAAAAGTCCAAACGGATAATGATCCCTCAAGTCCTGTTTGTAAGTTATAGGAAGTTTCGTGATATCTTCAATCGACCTTATATCCTGTGGAGCTATTCCTGATTCATTAAATTTCCCTCTATAAAATTCTGATCTCTCTCCAAGATAGCCGACCAAATCTGTCAACCGTTCAGACTGAAGCTGTCTCAACTGGTCGAGCTTTATATATTCAATTGAAAAATCCATATTCTACTAACTAACATTTGTTAGGTGTAAATTTAAAAAGAATTTCTATGCTGACAAAATTTTTATGACTTTTGTCACATTTTGAATGATTCTAAATAACTGAATAGGCTACAATGAGTTATTTTTCCGTAAACAGTCTCAATATTAGGGTTACATGAGAAGACTCTTATTTGAACCATTAAGATTTTTTAAGGAAGAATAATTAAGGAAATATCAAAGCTATTGTCATTCATACTTGAAGAGAGTAACTATTAGGTCACGTCATTCCTGAACATCCTTGGCAAGGTTTAAAACCTTGCCAAGGATAAAAAATACGATTTTCAGCACTAAAGCATTCAGCTTAAAATGTAAATCTTATGCACAAGCTTTTGTGTCTTTTGTGGTAAAAAATTATTGCTTTTGATTTCCTAATAACCCATACAAAAGCTTTGCTCTTATTTCATTGGTAATTTCGGTGGTAGATTCTGTATTTCTTTTGAACCAGAAATAGGAATTATTAAGGGTATGAAGAATAAATCTTGTCGTAAAAGTCGGTGATTTCAGTTCCCATTTTTCAGCATCATAGATCTCAGAAATTAACTGCTCTACCTCATCCTGATAGTTCTTTCTCAATGCTATAAATTCAGGAAGTCTTTCTTCAAGGTGTCTCCATTCATTAGAATAAATATGGGTAACATCACGATTTTGAAGAACGACGGATAAATGCTTGTCTAAAAATAAATTGAGTTTATCTTTTGGAGCAATGTCCGTATTTTTCACTTCCTGGAGTTCATCAAAAAAATCCTGTGCAATGCCAAAGCAAATCCATTCCAGAATTTCTTCCTTTGAACGGATATGGGCATACAGTGACGCAGCTTTGATATTAAGCTTTGTGGCAAGATCTCTAACCGAGCTGCCCATATATCCTTTCTCTTTGAAAAGTTCTACGGCTACGTCTAAAATTTTCTTTTGTTTTTCTTTAAGCTCCATCTGGTAAAATGCAAAAGTAATTATTCTGAGGTTAATAAATTAATTTAACACTATGATTTTAAACACAGAAGCGGGAGTTTTGCTAAACGACCTTGTCAAATCAGCAATTTTTCCATTTGGAGTTCTGGTTAAGTTTAGGTAAAAAAGCCTTTAAATATTAAAATAGCTCCTTCATTCCATTTTCAATTTTTCCCGAATCGGACGGTTTTTCCATTATTTCAAAGCCAATATTAAAGAATCGGAAATTTTGTCAAGTTAATTTAACGTTAAAAATAGATAATCCGGAAATTTTGTCTATGTTTTTTGTAAATTTAATAATTGAACGATTTTTGAAATACAGTAATCGATTAAATGATTAAATAACTTGATGGCATTAAGAAACCGGGCCTGAAAATTTGGTTTCTTGGTGTCTTTTTAAAACTGAACCAAAAACAAATATTACCAAAAACATAAAAAATATGAACTTAAACCAATATACTGTAAAATCACAAGAAGCCATCCAGGCAGCACAGCAGACTGCCATGGAATTTGGTAACCAGAGTATTGAGCCACAACATATACTTGAAGGAATTTTTCAGGTAGATGAAAATATTTCACCTTTCTTACTAAAAAAATCTGAAGCGGATGCCAATCTGGTAAGGGAAAGAAACAGGGAAAATATTGAGAGACTTCCAAAAGTTCAGGGAGGGAATATTTACCTTTCCCAGTCTGCGAACAAAGTTTTGCTGGACGCCCCGAATATTGCTAAAAAAATGGGCGACGAATATGTAACTATTGAGCATCTGTGGCTTTCGTTACTGGAAACCAGTTCCGAAGTATCCAAAATGCTTAAGGATATGGGCGTTACTAAAAGCCTGTTGGAAGGTGCTATCAAAGAATTAAGAAAAGGAAGCAAGGCTACTTCTGCCAGTTCGGAAGAGACTTACCAATCCTTAAATAAATATGCTAAAAACTTCAACGAATTAGCAGCAGAAGGAAAACTGGATCCGGTAATCGGGCGTGATGAAGAGATCAGAAGAGTGCTTCAGATTCTTTCGAGAAGAACTAAAAACAATCCGATCCTTATTGGGGAACCAGGTGTAGGTAAAACAGCCATTGCTGAAGGTATTGCCCACCGAATTATTTCGGGAGATATCCCTGAAAACCTGATGGACAAAACGCTGTACTCTCTGGATATGGGGGCACTAATTGCCGGAGCCAAATACAAAGGTGAATTCGAAGAACGTTTGAAATCTGTGGTGAATGAGGTGATCAAGTCTGAAGGGCAGATCATCCTATTCATCGATGAAATCCATACTCTGGTAGGCGCCGGAGGCGGTGAGGGTGCAATGGATGCAGCCAATATCCTGAAACCTGCTTTAGCAAGAGGAGAATTAAGAGCAATCGGTGCCACTACCTTGAATGAATATCAAAAATATTTTGAGAAAGATAAAGCATTGGAGAGACGTTTCCAGAAAGTAATGGTGGAAGAGCCGGATACGGAATCTGCCATTTCAATTCTTCGTGGAATTAAAGATAAATATGAGGCTCACCATAAAGTACGAATTAAAGATGAGGCGATCATTGCCGCAGTGGAAATGTCTCAGCGATATATTTCAGACCGTTTTTTACCGGATAAAGCGATTGACCTTATTGACGAAGCTTCAGCGAAGTTGAGAATGGAAATCAATTCAAAACCGGAAGAACTGGATGTACTGGACAGAAAACTGATGCAGCTGGAAATTGAATTGGCAGCTATCTCAAGAGAAGGCAACCAAACGAAAATTGATCATTTGAAAGAAGATATTTCAAAAATTTCTGAGGAAAGAAATGAGATCAACGCGAAATGGCTGAAAGAAAAACAAAAATCTGAGGATTTAACACAGATTAAAAAAGATATTGAGTCTTTGAAACTGGAAGCAGAAAAAGCCTCAAGGGCTGGAGATTATGCGAAAGTTGCAGAAATTCAATACGGAAAAATAAAGGAAAAAGAAGATGCTTTGCAGAAACTAGAACTGGAGATGCAGAACCATCAGAATGAATTAATTAAAGAGGAAGTAACTTCTGAAAACATCTCTGAAGTGATTGCAAAATGGACAGGAATTCCTGTTACCAAACTTATCCAGTCCGAAAGAGAAAAGCTTCTGAATCTTGAAACTGAGCTTCACCATCGTGTCGTTGGGCAAGATGAAGCAATAGGAGCTGTTGCAGATGCCATCAGAAGAAACAGAGCAGGATTAAGCGATGAGAAAAAACCAATCGGATCTTTCTTATTCTTAGGAACAACTGGTGTTGGTAAAACTGAGCTTGCTAAAGCTTTGGCTGAATATTTATTCGATGATGAGAATAATATGACGAGGATTGACATGAGTGAATACCAGGAAAGACACAGTGTTTCCAGACTGGTAGGTGCTCCTCCGGGATATGTAGGATATGATGAAGGCGGACAGCTGACGGAAGCAGTACGAAGAAGACCTTATTCTGTGGTTCTTCTGGATGAAATTGAAAAAGCGCATCCGGATGTTTTCAACACTTTGCTGCAGGTTTTGGATGACGGGCGCCTGACAGATAATAAAGGACGTGTGGTGAATTTTAAAAATTCAATCATCATTATGACTTCCAACTTAGGTTCACACCTGATCCAGGAGAATTTTGAAGACATTACAGAAGAAAACCAGGACGAGATCGTCAGCAAAACCAAGGATGAAGTTTTTGATCTTCTGAAACAAACGCTCCGTCCGGAATTCCTGAACAGAATTGATGAAGTGGTATTATTCCAGCCTTTAAATAAAAAAGAGATCGGAAAAATTGTTCAGTATCAGCTGAGAGGTTATAATGATATGTTAGGCAAACGTAATATCATCATGACCGCCACTCAGGACGCCCTGGATTACCTGATGAATAAAGGCTATGACCCTTCCTTCGGAGCAAGACCGCTGAAAAGAGTAATTCAGCAGGAAGTATTAAATAAATTGTCAAGAGAAATTCTGGCCGGAAAGGTAAATGACGGTGACAGAATCACTTTAGATTATTTTGAAGAAACAGGTTTGGTTTTCAGACCGACAGATCAGTAAAGTAGTTTTTTTCATATATATTATTTTTGTAAGTAAGTGGTGCAGCCCAATCTGCATCACTTATTTTTTTATTGATTTTTTTATCATAATCATGTGAAATATTACTACATTTATCATTCAAAAAAAATTACTAACTAAAACAAAATCAGCATGAAAAAATTAAAAAGAAGTTCATTAAGAACTATTTTAGGAGGAAAAATTGACTGCAGTTGCAACATATTAATTTACCCTGACGGCTCTACCAGCGGAACGTGTGCTACAGAACATTGTTCACAGATCAACATCAATTGTGGACAGGCTGAATGCAGACCTGGTCTTATTGACTAGCCTCTAAAATAATGGTATGAAAAAGCTAAAAAGAAATGATTTAAAAAGAATCAGTGGTGGTGTATCGTCTGCAATTACAGAATGCGACATCGATATGAACTGCCCTGCAGGACTGTGCTGTTCAACAGGATATATCTGCAGGGACCCCAAAAAATATCCTTGTATTTAACTATAAGCCGGAGTAAAATCTCCGGCTTTTTTATTTATTACAGCCGTTATAAGATAGGAGTCCAAAAGTCAGTTGGACTATATTATTTTACAGCCCATATGCAATCCGTAAAAACACGGAAAATAAACAGGAAAAAACACATCCGTTTACCTTGAAATTTTTACGAGATTTGCACTACTAACTAACATTCTTTTATAAAACTAACGTTATGAAAACAAAATCTACTTATGAGGCCGGAGCAAACGAGTCTGCCTCAAGCACAAATACCATTGCTTCAGAGCTTGTTCAACAGTTAATAGGCAACTACAGAAACAATCAGATGCAGGCTGTTAATAAAGAATTAGGGATTACGGATTCTCATGCCATATGGTTTGATCTTCCTAAACTCAAAAAATTTATAGCATGTGTTGAGAATGAAGCGGCAAAAGTAAATCCTGAGGTTACTGAAGAAGATTTAGGCATCAGGTTCTATTATGCTGCCTATCCAAAAGCTGAAGACTGGGCCATTATGGAAAGTCATCCTGTAGAAAAGGAATATGCAGAAAGACATACTTTAGTAATGATCCCGACCCTGAAAAAAGCGGATGAAACAGGGGAAATGCTTAACTATGATTTCTGTCCGTTTAATTCAGAATCAGTTTTAGCTATGGCTTCAAAAACCGGACAGCCGGCTGGTCTTGAAACCCTTGCTGAAAATCACGGAGCATTATCACCTCCAGACAATCCTAAAGCTGAAATGTTTCCTTAACACAATCACTAATTTATTTTTACTATACAATTGACATGACTGATTTTCAGAAGATACTTCAGGAATCCATGATCTGGACAGAAGGACTTGCAGCCGTTATATCGGTTATTTACTATAATCGTAATAATAAGGAAAAGTACTGGAAGTATTTTTCCATTTATCTAATTATTATTTTCCTGTCTGAAATCATCGGAAAATGGGGAGGCCTGATCATAGAATATAATAAACAGAATTTTTTCAATTATTTTGTAATTCCCCTTGAATTTCTTTTTTTTTACTGGCTTTATGCTGCAAAATCACTGGGCAGGCCAAAGCTGTTCTACACCATGTCCCTGCTGTATCTTTTGTCATTTGTATCAAGTGAATTCTTCTTCACCACGAAAAAGATCATTTTATCCTTTAACTATACAGTCGGATGCCTGCTCTTAATGGTATTGGTAATCATGGAATATTACAAACAAATCAATTCTTCTGAAATCCTGAACTTCAACAGAAACAAGATGTTTTATATCAATCTTGGAGTGACATTATTTTATATAGGAACACTTCCATTCTGGACATTCTTTAATCTTATTAAGGAATACAGAGAGCTGCATTATATCTATTTTTCTTATTTTCTTATGTCAGGAATTATAATGTATCTATTATTTTCAATTTCATTCATATGGGGAAAACAGAGCTCATCATCGTATTAATTTTGTTTAATATATTCTTTGTACTGTTTGTATCCGCAGTAATAGTTTACATAAGGAAATATCAGCAGCGTAAAAAAGAGTATTTGAATAAAATTGAAGTGAAAAACGAAATCCACAAACGGGAACTCCTGGCTACACAGCTTGAGATCCAGCAGGCCACCATGCAGCAGATAGGACGTGAGCTTCATGACAATATCGGCCAGAAACTAACACTTGTGAGCCTGTATACCCAACAGTTGCTTTACGAAAACAGAGTTCCTGAAGTAAACGAGAGAATCGATCAGGTTTCTCAAATTATAAATCAGTCGCTACAAGACCTCCGAAGCCTTTCAAAAACTCTGACAGATGATAATATAAACCAGAAGGAAATCGTAACTTTGATCCAGGAAGAGGTAGATAATACCAACAGTTTCAAAAGATGCCATGTGAGTTTTGAACACAACTTTAAGCAGCTTGATCTTGGATTTGTCCACAAAAATGTGCTTCTCCGGATCATACAGGAATTTATTCAGAACAGCATCAAGCATGCAAACTGTAAAAATATTTTTATCAACCTGAATACTTCCGAGGAAGTACTCTGGGAGCTCAACCTCAGGGATGACGGTATTGGATTCGACAGCACCGAGATAAAATCCAACGGCATTGGCCTGACTAATATGAAAAACAGGGCAGCCATCATAGGTGCGGATTTCAGTCTTGAAAGTCAGAAGAATACCGGAACTACACTCAATATTATTTTAAAAAAACAGCCATGAAAAAAACAATAGTAATTGTTGATGACCATGTATTAATTGCCAAAGCTCTGGAAGGAATTATTGATAATTTTAATGAATTTGAAGTAATCTATGTGTGTGAGAATGGTAAAGATCTGATCCAGAAATTTGAAGACAACGGTGCAATCCCGGACATCATCCTTCTAGATATCAGTATGCCAATTATGGACGGCTTTGAAACCGCTGCCTGGCTCACACAGAATCATCCGGAGATTAAAGTAATGGCACTGAGCATGCAGGGTGATGACAACAGTGTCATTAAAATGATCAAAAACGGTGCAAAAGGATACTTATTAAAAAATACCCACCCTAAAGATCTGGAAACGGCATTAACAAGATTAAATTCTGACGGCTTTTTCTATCCGGAATGGGCTTCAAAAATTATATTTTCCAATCTGAACAAAGATAAGGAAGCAGAAAATACCGTAAGAATTTCGGACCGCGAAAGAGAATTCCTGAAATATACTGTCACCGAACTAAGCTATAAAGAAATTGCAGACAGAATGTGTTGCAGTCCGAGAACTGTAGAAAGCTACCGCGACCAATTATGCGACAAATTGGACCTGAAAACACGGGTCGGCCTGGCAGTTTTTGCTATTAAAAATGGTTTTGCAGGTTAAACTGATAAAATAAAAGTTAAAAATATAAATCAGTTAAAATAATTAAAGTAAATATTTTTAATTAAAACAATTTTAAGTGAAAAATATTTAAATTCAAATTGTAAAATTTATTAAAATTCAATTAAAAAAGCTGAAAACAAAATAATACTCAACAACTACCGCTATTTAATGGTGATTATTCAAATATGTGTGAATATTTTTGTGTATTAATTTTTTATAATATAAATTTGGAGAGCAAACCATTTACAATATATTATGAAAAAACTATTCTTCGGAGCTCTCGTTCTGGGCTTCATGTCAGCTTGTACAAGTGATAATATATCCAATCAGGAGGATATATCTCAGGATCCGGGAAATCCTTCAAGCACTATGGCTTCAAAAAGAGCCTGTCCTTCAGATATCATAAGGGAAAAGGCGCTCAAAAGCGATCCGGCATTAAGAGCCAGATTTGAAGCTAATGAGTTACAGTCTGAAAAGTTTTCAAGAGACATTATGATGGGCAAAGTGCTTGCAGATGGAACAGTGGAAATTCCGGTTGTTTTCAATGTGATCTATAACACTTCTACCCAAAATATTTCTGACGCAAGAATTGCAGAACAAATCGCAGTACTAAATGCAGACTATGGTGCTACCAATTCTGATGTTGCTAACATACCATCTGCATTTCAGCCAGCAGCAGCGGGTGATGTAAAGATCCGTTTTAAACTGGTGACAACCAACCGTAAGCAATATACAAAAACAGGCTGGAGATCCGATCTGGAAGAAATGAAAAAATCAACTACCGGAGGTATTAATGCAACTGATCCTACTAAAAACCTGAATATCTGGGTGGTTAATTCTATCCTTGATGAGAATAGCCAGCCCGGGACACTGGGATACGCTTATTATCCTGAATCTGCCGGTTTATGGTATGACGGACTTGTTATAGGCTATCAGTACATCGGAAAAACAGGTGCTTCCGTTCCATTCAATTTAGGCAGAACAGTTACGCATGAAGTAGGCCACTATTTAAACCTGCCTCACCTTTGGGGATCATCCAACACAGGCTGTCAGACAGATTATTCTAATGACACTCCTACTTCTCCGGGACCTAACTACGGAACACCATCTTATCCTTTAAACAGAGTTTGCGGAGGAGTAAGCCGGTCCCAAATGTTTATGAACTATATGGATTATGTAGATGATAAAGCTATGTTCATGTTCTCTGCCAACCAGAAAACAAGAATGCAGGCCGTAGTAGCTGCAGCCGGTCCAAGAGCTGGATTAAGATAACAATATCCAAATTAACTTAAATATAAGAGCCTGAAGTTTTCTTCGGGCTTTTTATTTAATGATTCAGTATTTTTAGACTATGAGTTATCAGAACATATGAGTAAAATGCGGAATAAAGTATTTCTAATAAGAGAATTTGAACTTAAAACCCACTTGCTGTAATTCATATTAATAATAAACAAAATAACCTATTTCAAATTCAAAAAAATTAAAATTTTGCTATAAATTTTAAAAAAATTAAATTATTTTTCCGTCAATCATCAAATTAACATAAAATCAACACAAGTCCAAATTAGCAATAATAAACACAACGAATTGAGTAAAATATTATTACATTAATAATAAAAATTGAAAAAGTGTTGCATAATAGTTTTTAATAATATAAATTCACACTCTGAAACTATACAAAATAACAACTTTATGAAAAAACTATTATTGGGAGCCGTTGTATTAGGCTTTATGTCGGCTTGTAACAGTGACAATATGTCAAACCAAAGCGAAAACCCTGCAAATGAAGAGGTTTCTTCGGCCGACATGTTCAAAAGGGGTTGTGCCTCTGAAGAAGTAAGACAGGAAGCATTAAATAGTGATGCTCAACTTAGACAAAAGTTTGTAACACTAGAAGCGAATACAGAAAAATTCGCTAATGAATTAAAACTTGGAAAAGTTCTGGCAGATGGTACTGTAGAAATTCCGGTTGTTGTAAATGTATTATATAAAACTACTGCAGAAAACGTATCTGACGCAAGAATCGCGGAACAAATCGATGTATTAAATGCTGATTTCACAGGAACAAATAGTGATGCCAGTAAAATCCCTGCTGAATTTCAGACTGTAAGTGCTGGTGATACGAAAGTAAAATTCAGATTGGTAAATACCATAAGAAAAGCCACAAGCAAGACAAGCTGGGCAACCAATGATGATATGAAGAAAGCATCCAAAGGAGGAATTGATGCTACAAGCCCGGCAAATTACTTAAACATCTGGGTTGTAGGTAAAATGACAAGCCAAGGAAGAACTATTCTTGGATACGCTACATTCCCCGAATCTGCAGGATTATGGAATGACGGTGTAGCCATTGCCGCTCCATATTTTGGAAAAACAGGAGCAGCTTCACCATTTAATTTAGGAAGAACCGCAACACATGAAGTAGGACATTATTTAAATCTTAGACACATCTGGGGAGATGCAAGCTGTGGTAACGATCAGGTTACAGACACTCCTACGCAGACTACTGCTAATTATGGAAAACCAACGTATCCATTATACAACACATGTAGTGGTGTTCAAAGATCTGTAATGTTTATGAATTATATGGATTATGTAGATGATGCTGCCATGTTTATGTTCTCAGCTGGACAGAAAGCAAGAGTTCAGTCGGTAATTGCTTCTACAGGAGCAAGATCCGGACTAAGACTTTATTAAAATTTAAATTGATTTCAATAAAAAGCCTGAATTTTCTGTTCAGGCTTTTCTTTTATAATGATTTCGTATTATTATCAGGGGTATAATCCATAAAAATATCTCCATCCAGCGTCACCGATTTTACTTTCTTTTTAATAGGGATCGCAAGGGCTGCATGCATCTGGTTTTTTTCCCATAAGGAAGGTGAAAAATGAAGCTTTTCCACCGATCCGTCTTCATAATTTAAGACAGCATCAAAAGGAATTGCAAAACCTCCAACATTATCTACGTTGACTGTAAGAAGATCGTTAAGCTGTATAATGTCGGTTATTTTCAGATCAATATAATTGTTGGTATAGAACCAGTTTTGGAAGAACCAGTTCAGGTTTTTCCCGGAACCTGCGTTCATTGAATTAAAATAATCCCAAGGTACCGGGTGTTTTCCATTCCAGTTGTTCATATAATGCAGAAGCGCTTTTTTGAACAGTTCATCTCCTAAATAATCTTTCAATGCAAGATAAGACAGGGATGCTTTTACATAGGAATTGTTTCCGTATCCGGCTCCGCTTACCTGTGTACTCATGGTAATAACCGGCTGGTCCTGTTCTGCAGAAGGATCGTTGATCCATTTTTTGACACGGAAATTTTTATAGAATTCTTTTGCCGCGGCTTCACCGTTTTCATCAATTCCGATCAGGTATTCAAGGGTAGTTGCCCAACCTTCATCCATAAAAGCATACCGGGTTTCATTGATTCCCATATAAAAAGGGAAATAGGTATGGGCAATCTCGTGATCTGCGGTAAGCCTTGCATCACGAAGATCATCAGGAATACTTGTATCATTAATCATCATTGGGTATTCCATATCCGCATATCCCTGAATCGCAGTCATAACATTATAAGGATATTCCACGCCCGGCCATTTTTTTGAGAACCAATCCAGATTATAACGCATCCAGTCTACATATTGCTCAAAGTCTTTTGCTCCGGCTTTATATCCTGCCTGGACACTTGCTCTTTTTGTTTTTAACTGAACGCTTGCTGCATCCCAAACATAATGACTGCTTAATGCAAAGCAAAAATCCGTAATATGATTGGCTTTGAATTTCCAGACATTCCATTTGTTCTGCCTGGTTACTTTTCCGGATTTCATTTCCTCCTCAGAAGCAATATGGATCACTTTGTCGCTTTTAAGAGAAGTTTTATATCTTTTTAAATATTCCTGCTGAAGTACTGCTTCAGGATTCAGAAAATCACCGGTAGCCCATACTACAAAATTCTTTGGTGCTAAAATGGTAAAACTGTAATCATTAAAATCATTATAAAACTCCTGTCTGTCTGAATGGGGAAGCATATCCCAACCATTGTAATCATCATAAACGGAAATCCTCGGGAAAGAATAGGCTACATAAAAAGTTTCGGGATCTATCTGCCCTTCTCTTCCGCTCTGTATGGAAAGCGGATATTCCCATTCTATTTTCACTTCAGCTTTAGCTCCGGCCTTGAGTGCTTTATTCAGCTTTACTTTTTCTACGGTTCCCCAATCATCGCTGTTTACCATATATTTCTCACCATTGATGATCATAGATTTAATATGAAGACCTGAAGACAGGAAATCTTTGGACACAGAACCTGATCTCGGCGACTGTGGCTTATGAAGGTTATTTACAAATCTGATTGCCAGTTCATGAAGTTCATCAGGGCTGTTATTGCTGTATGTGATCGTTTCTTTTCCGGAAACTGTTTTGCTTCCCGCATCCACTTTTACCTCAACATTATAAATCCCTTTATTCTGCCAATAGTTTTTGCCCGGAGCACCGGAAATATCACGGGTTCCTTTTTCATAGGCTTTCTTAATATTTCTTGGCATATACAGCTCCTGGGCAGCGATCTGCTGCATCGAAACAGTAGCTACCAGAGCATAAAGAAATTGTTTCATATCTCTAATTTTAAAAAATAAATATCAAAATTAGCGAAAATGTCACACAGAAAAGGAATTTCTTCTATAATAATGTTTTTATGGATACCAGTTCTTTATTTTTTATAAAGGCTGATGCCGAGGGACGAAAGGTATTGAACATGTTATATAATTTCTGTAATCAATAAGTAACAGCAATCTTCTATAATCTATCCTCTTCATCTGTTTTCTTAATAGTTCTTGCATTCTTCACGGACTGGTTTCCAAAATTGAATTTAAGAGAGAGTGTGAATCCCTGAGTATCTCCGTAATCCAGAAAATAATTGTCCTGATTGGCATATTTTGTACTTACCTTCTGCCCCATGCTCCTGAAAATATCATTGAAAATAAATGAGGCTTCCAGTTTTTTATCAAAGAATTTACGGTTCATTGCAAGATAAGCAGACCATGCGCTGGAGATCGTAAAAGTTCCCTGTATCCCAGGTGAATAATACTTGTGCCCAATCTCCATTTTCCAGTCATTACTTTTATCTAAAGTAATTGCTGTTGAAACATTGGACACCCAGTTCCAGACCTTATTTTTATACAGAAGTCCATCAAGTCCTTTGAAATAATTTTCGTTGTGTTCCAGGTTTTCAGAAACGATCAATGTCCACCACGGTTTGATCTGAAAGCTTTTGTACAGACTTGCTCCAAAAGCCTGACCTTTTTCAATATTGGTAAAATAATAGATCAGATTATTCGTACTGGGTTCCTGGAATGAAATTTCCATAGACGGATAGATCTCTTTTCTATAGTATAAATCCAGATTCCAACCTTTCCAGGAATACGTCAGATTGAGGTTATGAATAATGGTAGCCTTCAGTTTCGGGTCTCCCTGGTAATAGGAGAATAAATTATAATATGACTTCGCAGGATTTAGCCAGGAATAAGAAGGCCTGCTGATTCTTTTTCCATAGGAAAACCCGAATTCATGCTTACTTTCCGTAGAATACTGAGCATAAAAAGTCGGAAAAAGACTCCAGTACTTATTTTTGTTGCGTTCATAAGGTTCGGATACTACCCCTTCCAGATCCGTCATTTCAGCGCGAAGACCACCTTTAAAATTCCATTTTCCAAGATTGTAAGCCAATGACGAATAGGCAGCAAAATTATGTTCCTTGTAATCAAACAGGCTGCTTTTCTCCGGACGCAATTGAAGAGAGCCGTTTTCGTTGTCGGAAAAATCCAGTCCGCTCATTGTTTTCACAAAACTGTACTTCAGTCCGGACTCTATCTCAAGCTTTTTATCTTTCCATTGATAATCAGCTTGTGTGGAATACAGCTGGACATCTGTTTTATTTTGGGTGAAAAAATTATCATCCTTTGGTGCTTCCCCTGCAAAATTCAGGTGAGTCAGTACATTTTGATATTTATCCACGTTGTTTCCGGTAAAATAACTGATCCATGAAAGGCTGCTCTTCTTATTAAGTTTTCTGTCAACCTGAAAGCTTAATGAATTATTGATCGTCCGGGACTGATGATCATTAACCGTTGTATAATCAGACTCTGCAATATCCTGATTGTTGTAGATCAATGTAGGGACGACGTAAGTTCCAAAAGACTTCGGACTGAAGTATCCTGAATAATTCAGACTCATATTTGTCAGGCTGTCAATTTCATATTCAGCATTGAAATTGAGGGTATTCTGTGCTCTGTTCTTGTCCTTTCTGTTCATCGTACTCACCCATCTCTTCTGGCTTTCCTGGTAATTCACATAATCTGTTCCCTCACGATAGTACGTTCCAAAACCTCTGTAATAACTTCCCATCAATGAAAGCTTGTCTTTCTTATAATATTGGGAGACCCCTGCAACTCCTTTTGCATATTGGGTCTGAACATATTTGGAGGAAACAATTCCGCGGTAGCCTTCGATCTTATTTTTTTTCATCACAATATTCAGGACTGCGCTGCCGGCTGCTTCATATTTTGCTGGTGGATTGGTGATGACTTCTACCGATTTTATTTCGTCTCCCTGTGTGTTTTCAAGAAAATTTTTGAGCTCATCACCAGTCAGCATTACCTTTTTATCATTAATGGTTACCAGAATTCCCGTTCCTCCTTTGATGGTGATCACATCATTGTTTATTGTAACACTCGGCGTTTTCTTTAAAATCTCCCAGGCATTAAGAGAAGAAATATTGCTGTTTTCTACATTGAATTCCAGTCTGTCTACTTTTCTGATGACCATCGGTTTCTGTTTGGTCATTACTACAGCTTCTATTTCCCGGGTTTCTTTCTTAAGAATAATCTTTAAAAGTCCATTATCCTTTTGTAAACTTATTATCTTTTCAAAAGGAGTATAATCTGTTTTTTTGACTGTTATTTTCACTGAATCAACGGCTATACCTTCTAAATGGAATTGTCCGTCTGTATCTGTTTTCAGTGTTTTGATCAGCTCATTTTTTAAATTATAAATTCCGATATCCGCAGAGGCTAGCTTTACATTCTCAGTGTCCGTCACTGAACCTTTGATAATCTGCACCTGTGCGGACAAGAGCATTGGAAAAAACAGGAAAAGAAAAATTTTATACATAATTGATTCTGAAAAGCATGGATGTTACTCTGCTTGACAGCTCAAAATTCAGTATTTACAAAGAGAATTTCGGTTAATGGAAGGTTAATGATGGGTTAATGCCAGCAAAAGGAAAGACTAAAGTTTTATCTTTGTTTTCATGATCACCAAAAGCAAATACCTCATCCCCCTTTTTGCAGCACTGTTCCTCTTCCTACTGGGAATACAGGTATACTTTATGTACAAGACCTATCAGGTAAAAGAGCGTGAAATTTACAGAACAGTTCATGAAAAAATATCGAGTTACACCGATAATCTGGAAGATTTGGGTGGTATCAAAAACAAAACAGATGATAGCATTCAGAAGGTTCTGATTAATTATCATGACAAAAAAGTCAGTAGAAAAGATTTTCTGGAATATTTTAAGAAGAATAGGAAAGAAAATGAGGCACGTTTAAATGACTATGTGGACAACAGCTTTAAGAAAGAAGGTTACAAAATTGCTACAAAAATTGAATATACCTCTATTGTGTATCTTCCGGACGGTTCCCACCTTATCGACCGTCCACTGGTTCTTTATGAAACCACCAATAAAGTGGTCAATCCGAGAATCTCCAATACAGGGACATGGGAAACTACTTCAACATTCTCTGCTAAAGACGGTAAACCCGGCAGAAATGATTCTTTTTTGGTCAAAAGCAACACCGGATTTGAGATCTTAAACATCAAAACGATCATATTTAAAGAACTTGCTTTACTTACGATCTGCTGTGCAGCCATTCTTCTAAGTGTTCTTTTGCTTTATATCTTTACCGTAAAAAATTTAGCCCGCCAGCAGAAACAGGTCGAAGTTCTCCACACAGTTGTGGATAATATTTCGCACGAATTCAAAACTCCGATTGCCACTTTAAAGATCGCGTCGAAAGCTTTAAAAAAGGAATGGAATCCTGAAACCCTGCCACTCATCGACCGCCAGATCAGCCGCCTTGAAAACCTGATGTTCCAGCTTCATAAAGATGAGACCTCTGAAGAGGTTCTCTCCATAAAACCTGAAGATTGGAACTTTTTTGTGCAAGATCTCGCTTTCACTTATCCTGAGACAAATTTTGAATTGACCAACCATGTTTCGGAAGAACTTCTCCTTGATAAAAATTTCATGGAAACCATTATCAAAAACCTGTGTGAAAACAGTGTAAAATATGGAGCTTCTCAGGTAAAAGTAAACCTCAGCAATAGTTCTCAAGATCTTAAAATAGAAGTGAGTGACAACGGTTGTGGTATAGAGAAAAATGAGCTGACTCATATTTTTGAAAAGTTTTACAGAATCCAGTCAAATAATATCCATAATACTAAAGGTCTGGGGCTAGGACTTTATTTTGTAAAAAATATCATTGCAAAATATCATGGTCACATAGACGTTTCCAGCCGCCTTAAAGCCGGAACCACCTTTAAAATATCTATTCCGTATGAAAACTAAGATCCTTTTAGCCGAAGACGATCCGGATTTTGGGATGATCCTGAAG
Organism: Chryseobacterium sp. 22532; assembly: GCF_052044665.1. Taxonomy (NCBI): domain Bacteria; kingdom Pseudomonadati; phylum Bacteroidota; class Flavobacteriia; order Flavobacteriales; family Weeksellaceae; genus Chryseobacterium; species Chryseobacterium sp. 22532. Next base: position 817,020 of record NZ_JBQENJ010000001.1, on the reverse strand, counting down.
CAGTACCTGGAACTGGAAGATTTTGAAGTGGCGTGGTTTCAGAACCCGGAAGACATTGTCAGCCTTTTAAGTACAGATTTCCCTTTTCACATTGGTATTCTGGACATCATGATGCCTTCCATCGACGGTTTTTCCTTAGCGAAAATGATCCTTAAGAAGAAAAACACTTTCCCCTTACTTTTCCTGACCGCCAAGAACCAGAAAATAGACCGCCTGATGGGACTAAAGATTGGTGCAGATGATTATATTGCTAAACCATGCGATCCGGAAGAGCTGGTTTTAAGGATCAAAAATATCCTTAAAAGGACGCAGCCGGCCGTTTCACCACAAATAAAGATCGGAAACTATTTTTTAGATACTGAAAAACTTCTGCTTTCCCATCCTGAGGGAAACGTTCGCCTTACGATCCGGGAACGTGAACTTCTTCTGTATCTTCTGAAATACAATGGCACGATGATCAAAAGGGATGACATTCTGGATAATCTCTGGGAAACCAATGACTATTTTACCGGAAGAAGCCTTGATGTTTTCATCAGCCGCCTGAGAAAATATTTCATGAATGATCCTAAAATAAAAATCCAATCCCTGAGAGGAATTGGATTTGAAGTTGATTTTCCGGTAAACTGATCAGGAATTAATAAGAAAGTTCCGCCAAGACCGGAAAGTGATCCGATGGATACAGCAGATTTTCTCTTCTGTCATTAATATGTCTTTGGGATTTTATTTTGAATCCTTTTACGAAAATATAATCGATTCTGTCTTTAGGGGTTTCATTCACATTGAAAGCGGTAAAGGTTCCTTTCGGCCCGTAAGGTTTTGTTTCCGAATGATAAAAGCTGTCGTTCAAATTCTGGGAAAGGATTTTTATCGGCTCCGAATCCTCTGTTAAGTTAAAATCACCGCTTAAGGTTACGGGAAGATTTTTAGGATTCATCTCTTTGATCTTCTTCAAAATAAGTTCGGAAGATTTCACTCTTGCCACATTTCCGATATGATCAAAGTGTAGATTCATGGCCAGGAATTCTTTCTTGGATTTTTTATCTCTAAAAAAAGCATAGGTACAGATTCTATTAAGAGCTGCATCCCATCCTCTGGAAGGTATTTCCGGTGTTTCCGAAAGCCAGAATGTCCCGGAATTTACCACCTGAAGCCTGTTCGTATCATAAAAAATAGCTGAGAACTCCCCTTTTTCCTTTCCGTCATCTCTTCCTACTCCAACATAATCGTAATTCTTAAGGCCGGCTTTAATATCTTTCATCTGCTCGGGAAGCGCTTCCTGAACGCCGAAATAATCGGGATGATAATAATTTAACAGATCTACAACATCCTGTTTTCTTTCTGTCCATGCATTTTCCTTATCTGATGTAACCTGCAGCCTGATATTGAAACTCATCACTTTAAGATTCTGCGAAAATCCCAGCACAAAGAACAACAGGGATACGATTGAAAATCTGAAATTCATAATCTTATTTTTAAATTAGAATCACAAAAATAGAATATCCTGATTAGAGATAATAAAAGTTGGGGATATATTATTGTTAATTTTTGGAGGGAAGCCGGAAGAAGTAATTAAAGGTTGTTTTATACCTATTTAAATTTAATCATTCTTATCAATGAACCTAATTCTCGAACGAAGAACCAATAGAGCTTCCATCTTCAGACTTTCCTCTTCCTTCCAGTTCTTTTCCAAACAAAAAAACCGAAACTTCATAAATCTGAAGTTTCGGTTTTTATAAGGTTAATATACCATTTATTCTTTGGTAAATTTATATTCTCTTCCGGCCTGTTTAAAAACAAGTCCTTTTTTATCTTTGCTAAATACCAACGTTATTCCGGCTTCATCAAAAGTAAACTGGTTGTTTCCTGCATATTCGAGAGGGAATTCCGGCTGGTTTCCTGCTTTGGCATACAGCTGGCCGTTTTTATCTGTAAAGACCAGCTTGATAGGATCACTTGTAGTCCCATATGTTCCTGCAAACTCTTTCGTATTGATTTTTTCAACTGGTTTAGTCTGTGCTGTAGGCCAGATATTATTTTTCATATTAACATCTGGAACTAGAGAATCCGGATCAAGCATTACTTCACTAATTTCTTTATTTGAATTGATGTTGAACAGCCATTCTGTATTGCGCTTCCAAACCTCAACAGGAATTTTTACGACCTGTTTGGTACCGTCTTTAAATTTCACCTGAACTGTTGTAGGCATCGGAAGCTGACCAAGATTTTCAACAGTGATCTGGGCACCGTTTTTAAAATCTCCGTTAATGTATTGTACATCTTTTACAGACTGATCGATCTTCCATTTATTAATAAACCATCCTCTCCAGAACCAGTTCAGTTCTTCTCCAGAAACATTTTCCATAGTGTGGAAGAAATCCCAGGGCGTAGGATGCTTGAAAGCCCACCGGTTAATATAGGTTTTGAATGCTTTATCAAATTTTTCAGGACCTAAAATTGTCTCTCTTAAAATCTGCAGCCCCATCCCCGGCTTGAAGTAAGCCAAAACTCCTATGCTCCTTTCCTTCATATTATCCGGACCTACCATAACGGGTTCAATATTATCGCCCATCATAAAGGCTCCACTTCTGGCAATATCTTTCTTCCTGTAGTATTCTCCGTTGTTAAAAGCTTTTGTAGATAAATCATTGATAAAGGTATTGAAGCCCTCATCCATCCATGCAAACAGTCTTTCATTGGAACCTACGATCATCGGGAACCAGTTGTGCCCGAATTCGTGATCCGTAACTCCCCAAAGGTCTTCACCTGCGGAATCCATATGACAGAATACAATTCCGGGATACTCCATTCCGCCTTCATTTCCTGCCACATTGGTTGCTGCCGGATAAGTATACTCATACCATTTCTGGGAATAATGCTCAATAGCTGCTTTTGTATATTCCGTAGATCTCCCCCATGCTTTTTCCCCTGCACTTTCTGCAGGATAAGCTGATATGGCAACAGATTTTTTACCACTCGGAAGGTTTATTTTTGCAGCATCCAGAATAAATGCCGGTGACGAAGCCCATGCAAAATCGCGGGTCTGGTCAATTTTAAATTTCCATGTTTTTGTCCCTGAAGCCTGATTTTTCCCGATTTCGGATTCCGGACGGATCATAACTGTTTTATCACTGTTCCTCGCCTGCTCCCAACGGTTATTTTCTTCTTTGCTGTATACTTCTTTATAGTTCAGAAGCTCTCCGGATGCCACTACATAATGATTGGCAGGAACTGTAATGTTGGCGGAAATATGACCATATTCCAGATAAAATTCTGACGCTCCAATATAAGGAAGGGTATTCCAGCCCATTACATCATCGTACACACACATCCTTGGATACCATTGAGCGACCGTAAATATTTTACCGTTTTTAGTATTTTGAACTCCCATTCTGTCTGACCCATATTCCGGGGAAGTAAAGGAATATTCAATTTTTATTTTAGCAATACCGCCTTTCGCTTTCAGTTCTTTAGGAAGATCGATCTGCATTCTGGTATCGGTAACCGTGTATTTTACATCTTTACCATCAAGCTTTACAGATTTAATTTTATAGCCTCCATCCAGTTCTTCACCGTGGGCCCCGTTTCTGCTTCCTGATGGCGGAACAACTGCATTCCCTCGGGAATCTTTTGAGAATAAATTCTGGTCAAGCTGCAGCCATAAGAAACCTAACTGGTCGGGACTGTTGTTCGTATAGGTAATTTCAGCCGTCCCGGCAATTTCATTTTTTACATCGTTAAGACTTACATTCAGATCATAATCTGCCGAGTTCTGCCAGTAAGCATGCCCCGGCTGTCCGCTTGCAGAACGGGTTTCTGTACCGGTTTGGGGATAAAAGAAAGGCTTGAATGCTTCTACATAACTGTATTTCGGACTCTCCTGTGCTAAAGCAGATCCTGAGAACAAGAAGACTGCCGCTGCTGCGATAAGGCTTGGAAGTTTATAATTCATTGGAATAAGTTATACTATTTCTGTGATAAGTTATAAAAAAACCCGGAATCGTTACAAATCCGGGCCATTTTTATAAAAATTTTAATTAGTTTGTTTTTTTTGCTTTAATCATCGCTTCCAGTGCATCCCACATTTCTTTTGGAATATCCTCAAGCATATTAAATTCTCCAGCTCCCTGAAGCCATTCTCCACCATCTATGGTCACCACTTCCCCATTCATATAAGCAGAATAATCTGAAACCAGATAAGCAGCCAGGTTAGCCAGCTCCTGATGCTCTCCTACTCTTCTTAAAGGAACTTTTTTTCTCATATCGAATTTTTCCTGAAGGTCTCCAGGAAGAAGTCTGTCCCATGCTCCCTTAGTTGGAAAAGGTCCCGGCGCAATTGCGTTGAAGCGGATCCCGTATTTCGCCCACTCTACCGCTAAAGATCTGGTCATTGCCAGAACTCCTGCTTTGGCACATGCTGAAGGAACCACGTAAGCAGATCCAGTCCATGCATAGGTTGTTACAATATTTAAAACAGTCCCCGGACTTTTGGAATCGATCCAATGTTTTCCGATAGAAAGAGTACAGTTCTTCGTTCCTTTTAAAACAATATCCAAAATAGAATCAAAAGCTGAATGTGTTAATCTTTCCGTCGGAGAAATGAAGTTTCCGGCTGCATTGTTCAACAGAATATCAATTCTTCCGAATTCTTTCAACGCAGCTTCTTTCATAGCTTCCACCTCATCCCAGTTTCTCACGTCACAAGCAACACACAGGACTTTTCCGCCAGTCTCCTCTTCCAGTTCTTTTGCCGTTCCCTGTAATTTTTCCAGATTACGGGAAGTGATCACCACTTTTGCTCCCAGTTCCAGAAAATATTTGGTCATTGCCTTTCCAAGGCCGCTTCCGCCTCCGGTTACAATCGCTACTTTATCCTGTAATGCGCCTTCGCGCAACATTGGCTGTGTATATAAATTCATATGATCTTATTTTTTCCTAAAAATACTAAATATTGAATGGATGCCATTGAAAATAATGGGATAAATAATAATGTTATAAATAGTTATTATGCTGCTATGTTCAAAATCATAAAAAAATAACCATGTAAAGAATTACATGGTTATTTCTATAATGGCTGGCTGTAAAATTTTATTATGAAACTACTCCTTTGAAAGAAAGTGTTTTCGGGGTTTTGCTATCGCTTGTGGTAACACTCACTGTTTTCATGAATGCCCCTTTGCTCGCTGCATTATAACTTGCTTCTACAAATCCTTTTTTTCCAGGAAGAATGGGTGTTTTAGTATAATCTGCTGTTGTGCATCCGCATGAAGGAGCTACATTTTCAATAACTATAGGCTTTGAAGAGGTATTGGTAAATTCAAATCTGATCAGCTTAGGTTTTCCCTGAGGAATGGTTCCTACGTCTATAGATTCTGATTTCCATTTAATAGCATCTGCAATAGTCTTTACTATAGAATTGCTTTCAACAGGAAATACATTGGCATAAAATGGGGAGAATGCCAAAACTACTAAAAGGGCTGTAATTTTTAATTTTTTCATGAGTATAAATTTTAAGAGTTATAAAATTAAAATAATCTGTTATTATCTTTTGATATAGCAAATGTAAAGCGGATTGACCATACAACTTGTTAATTGCTATCAAACATTTGTTAACGAGTTGTTAATGATAAAAAATTAATAGATATTTTTGGATAATATTGCTCCAGGAAATGGAAATTAAAAAACTCAATATTATTATAACGCTCGGGTTCTTTGCTATCATCGGAATTATGACGGCACAGCTTTTATGGACCCGGCAGGCTTATAATCTTGAAGATAAAAAATTTAACCAGAAGGTTAATATCGCTTTACTGGAAGTTGTGGAAAAACTATCCGGAGGAAAAACTTCTTTTACCGAAAATCCTGTACAGAACATTTCTAATGATTATTATGTAGTTAATATTAATAATGAATTTCATCCTGCAGTTCTCGAGCATTATCTGAGAACAGAATTTACCCGTTTCCAAATCAATACAGATTATGTGTATGCCCTGTACAATTGCCACAGCGACAAAATGATTTACGGAAAATATATGTCGAAAAACCAGGAAGCCCCTAGTGATAAGGTTATTAATTTTCCAAAACATAAAAACCTAATCTATTATTTTTCAATCCGTTTTCCAGACAAAACAACCTATCTGATCAGTTCATTGCGGTTTTGGTACTTGCTTACACTGGCACTTTTCATCATCCTTCTTGTTTATGTTTATTCTATATACACGATTATTCAGCAAAAAAAATTCTCAGAACTGCAGAGGGATTTCATCAATAATATGACCCATGAGTTCAAAACCCCTTTGTCTTCAATACTCTTAGCATCAGAAGCTTTGAATAAGCATAATATGATACAGGAAAATCCCAAACTGGAAGCCTACACTTCTATCATTATCAATCAAAGCTACAAACTCAATAATCACATTGAAAAAATATTAAATATTGCAAAAAATGATGCTTCAGGACTGTCATTAAAGCCTCAGAAAATAGTACTGCTCCCATTTATCCGGGAAATTGCTGATACCCTACAGCAAAAGAATGAAAACCTCACACTCCATATAGAAATTGAAGATAACCCTTCAATTATTGCAGACGAATTTCACTTTACAAATATCATTTATAACATTTTGGATAACTCTGTTAAATATTGTGATACAAAGCCCGATATTACCATTTCATCGAATAAAGATTCAAAAGGTTTATATTTAAAGTTTAAAGATAACGGAATGGGGATTCCTGCTAAAAATATCCCTCATATTTTTGATAAGTTTTACAGGGTCAGCACAAAAAAAAGTGATGAAGTCAACGGTTTTGGGCTAGGCCTATTTTATGTAAAAAAAATTGTCCAGCAGCATCAATGGAAAATTTCTGTTGAGAATAATCCGGACAAGGGAATTACCGTCACTCTGTTTTTTCCGTTTAATTTTAATAATGTAAGTAATGGAAAAATCTAAAATTTTATATGCAGAAGATGATAAAACTATAGCCTTCCTCATCCAGGACAGCCTGGAAAGCTATTATGACATAGATCATTATCCGGATGGAAAATCCGCTCTTGAGGCCTTCAACAGCCAAAATTTTGACATCTGCCTGCTGGATATTATGATGCCTGGGCTCAACGGATTTGAGCTGGCACAGCACATTCGTACTAACAACTCTGAAATTCCTATTATTTTTATTTCTGCAAAAGCCTTGAAAGAAGATAGAATCAAAGGACTCAAGATAGGCGCTGATGATTATCTGGTAAAACCGTTCAGTATAGAAGAATTAATTTTAAAGATTGAAGTTTTCCTGAAACGCAGCAGAAAAGCTGATATCTCTCCGCTAAAACACAAGGTGGGAAAATATTATTTTGACCCTAAGAACTACACTCTGCAGGATACAGGAAATACCATTACCCTTACACAAAGAGAATCTGATCTGCTCTTATATTTTATCCTTCACAAAAATACAGTTGTTAAAAGACAGGACATACTGAAAGCAATCTGGGGAGATGATGACTATTTTATGGGTCGGAGTCTGGATGTATTTATTTCCAGATTACGAAAGGTATTTGCTGACGAACACAATATAATCATTGAAAATCTACATGGAATTGGTTTCCGGTTTTCTGAAAAATAAATTAAATATACATTTGTCTTAGCTATGTAAACCAAGTGCCTTTATTTATCTTTAATTAAGCAGATTGCTTTCCAAAAATATTGGTCTATCCTTATGATAATTAAACGCAAAGCAATACAAAGATTTGTAAATTATTCTTTGATTTTGATTACTTTTATCATTCGAAAATTTACTTATTCATGAAAAATTCGGGAACTTCTGTTTTTCTATTATTATTTTTATTATTTAGTTTAAATTTTAAAGCTCAACAATTCGAAAAGCTCTATCAATATGTAAATCCGTTAATAGGAACCGAAAAAATGGGTCATACCTACCCCGGAGCTACCGTTCCTTTCGGAGCCATACAGCTGAGTCCGGAAACTGATACGATTTCGTATGAGCTCAATGGAAAGTACAACGGCGAGGTTTATAAATACTGTGCGGGATACCGCTATGAAGACAAAACTATTGTAGGTTTCAGTTCCACCCATTTCAGCGGAACCGGACATTCTGACCTCGGAGATTTTCTAATCATGCCAACTGTTGGGAAACTGCAGCTAAACCCTGGAACAGCCTCCAATCCTGAAAATGGCTACCGAAGTAGATTCTCCCATCAAAACGAAAAAGCTGAAGCCGGATATTACAAAGTAAAGCTGGATGATCATAATATTCTTGCAGAACTGACCGCCTCCACAAGAACCGGAGTTCACCGGTATACCTTCCCAAAATCTGATCAGGCGCATATCATTTTAGACCTTACCGCAGGAATTTATAATTATGAAGGCAAAAATGTATGGACTTACGTACGTGTAGAAAATAACGGTACGGTGACGGGCTACCGCCAGACCAACGGGTGGGCAAGAACCAGAACGGTTTATTTCGCGATGAAATTTTCAAAGCCTTTTAAATCATACGGGCAGAAAAACTTTGACGGGCCACAGGTGTACAAAGGCTTCTGGAGAAAATTCGATCAGAATAAAAACTTTCCTGAGATTGCCGGCAAAAACCTGAAAATGTATTTTGATTTCGATACTCAAGAGAACGAAGCTGTCGAAGTAAAGCTAGCCATTTCTCCCGTAAGCCAGACCAATGCATTAGAAAACCTTGAAAAAGAAACCGGAAACCTGTCATTTGATCAGGTAAAGGCAAAAGCCCAGGAAAACTGGAATAAAGAACTTAATAAAATTGTCATCAAAGGTTCCGAAACAGAAAAAATGAACTTTTATACGGCAATGTATCACACTTTTATCAGCCCTACCACTTACATGGATATCAATGGGGAATATAAAGGTTTAGATCAGAATATCCACAAGGCAGAAGGTTTTACCAACTATACCACTTTCTCCATCTGGGATACATATCGAGCTCTTCATCCCTTCTTTAATATCATCCAGCCAAAACGGAATAATGATATGGTAAAATCGATGATGGCTCATTATGATCAGTTCTCCATGAAAATGCTTCCGATATGGTCCCATTATGCCAACGACAACTGGTGTATGAGTGGCTATCACAGTGTAAGTGTAGCAGCCGATGCGGTGATCAAAGGAAATTATAACGGCGATCCCAAAGAAGTATTGAAAGCATGCATTGCAACAGCTAATAAAAGAGATTATGAAGGCATCGGATATTATATAGATATGGGGTATATTCCGGCTGAAAAAAACGGAACTTCAGTTTCCAATACCCTGGAATATGCTTATGATGACTGGGCGATTGCCCAACTCGCAAAACATGTAGGCGAAACAGGAATTTATAATCAATTCATCAAACGTTCCGAAAACTGGAAAAATAATTTCGATCCTAAAGCAGGTTTCATGCGTCCCCGGTTAGCAGACGGCAGCTTCAAAAAAGATTTTAATGCGCTGAGTACTCACGGGCAGGGTTTCATTGAAGGGAATTCCTGGAATTACAGCTTTTTTGTTCCTCAAAATCCGGATGAATTAATGAAAATGATGGGCGGGAAGAAAAAATTCGCTTCAAAATTAGATGAGCTGTTCACAATGCATCTTCCCGACGAGTTTTTCGCAGACACAGAAGATATTACAAGAGAAGGAATTATCGGCGGTTATGTTCACGGAAACGAGCCGGCTCATCACGTTGCCTATTTTTACAACTGGGCAGGACAGCCCTGGAAAACCCAGGCTCAGATCCGCCGTATTCTAGAAATGCAATACAAAGCTACACCGGATGGACTTGGTGGAAATGATGATGCAGGACAGATGAGTGCATGGTATATTTTAAGCTCGCTCGGATTTTACCCTGTAGCACCCGGTTCTGAAGATTATGCGATTGGAAGTCCAGCGGTGGACCATGCAGTTCTGAATTTGGAAAACGGTAAAACGTTTGAAATTGAAGCCGTTAATCAGAGTTCGAAAAACGTGTATGTTGAAAAAATTCTGCTCAATGGCAAAGAGATAAAAAACTTCACACTGAAACATTCTGAAATTATGAATGGTGGAAAGTTGAGTTTTTATATGAGTGCTAAGGCTGGAAAATAATCCTTGCAAAATTTTGAACCTTTAAGGATTAATAAAAGTGTAATCCGTAATTTGCATACGATAATCATCATTTTGCATACATCGGCCTGCTAATTTCTGCTGAATTTTGTCCTGTTAAAAATCAGCAGAATATGAACAAAATAAAATTAGGAAATCAAGGGCTACACGTTCCGAATATCGGTTTGGGATGTATGGGCATGACAGGTTTTGAAGATGCCAATATGTATGGTAAGGCCGATGAAAAGGAAGCAATTGCAACCATTCACCGTTCTTTGGAGTTGGGTGGAAATTTTCTGGACACGGCTGATTTGTATGGCCCGTTTAAAAATGAACAGCTTATTGCAAAAGCCATTGGAACAGATCGTAACAAATACATCATTGCCACAAAATTTGGCTGGGAAATCGATGATAATGATAAGGTGACCTGGACGATCAACGGAAGCAAAAATTATGTAAAAAAAGCAGTCGAGCGCTCACTTAAAAATCTTAAAACAGATTATATAGATCTTTATTACATGCACCGTTTGGATAAAAATACTCCGATTGAGGAAACAGTGGGGGCAATGAGTGATCTTGTGAAAGAAGGAAAAGTTGGCTATATCGGTTTGTCGGAAGTATCTTCAGAAACGGTAAAAAAAGCGCATGCAGTTCATCCGATTACTGCTGTACAGAGTGAATTTTCTTTATTTGAGAGAACAGTAGAAGAAAAAGGTGTAATCAAAACTTTAAATGAATTGGCCATCGGTTTTGTGGCATATTCACCTTTGGGACGAGGATTTTTATCCGGACAGATCCGTTCTATTGATGATTTACCTGAAAATGATTTCCGTAGAGGGATTCCCCGTTTTCAGGAGCAACATTTTCATAAAAATCTTGAATTGGTGGAAGCCATTGAAAACCTTGCGAAAGAAAAGAATGTTACATCAACACAATTGGCATTGGCATGGATCATCAGCAAAGGGATTGTACCGATTCCGGGAACTAAGCGCAGAAAATATCTTGAGCAAAATATTGAAGCCGGTACAATTGTTTTAAGTGAAGCCGAACTTCAAAGAATAGAAAACATCGTACCTTTAGGAACAGATACGGGTGCTCCTTATGACGAATTCAGTATGGGACTTTTAGATTATTAAACTATAATTTACACTGATGAATACAATTTCTTCGATTTCAGCATTTCACCGGTTACTTTCGTTGCCTGAACCAAAGCATCCTTTAGTAAGTGTTATCAATTTATCCGAAAGTATTTTTTTGGAAGATGAAGTCTGGAAGGGTTTTGTTAACAGATTTTATTGTGTGGCTTTAAAAAGAGAAGTGAAAGGAAAAATAAGATACGGACAGCAGCATTATGATTATGACAAGGGAGTTTTAAGCTTTACAGCGCCCAATCAAGTCCAATATTTAGATTTGCAGAATATGGAATGCGGTTCTGGATACTTATTAATTTTCCATGAAGATTTTTTACTGAAACATCCTTTGGCAAATACAATTTCAGGTTTCGGCTTTTTCTCTTATGCTGTGAATGAAGCCTTACATTTATCTGAAGATGAAGAAAATAATTTGATCGAAATTTTACAAAAAATCGATGAAGAATGTCAGTATATCGACAGACATACACAGGAAATTATTTTATCTCAAATTGAGCTGCTTCTCAGCTATTCCAACCGTTTTTACGAGCGACAGTTTATCACCCGGAAAAACAATAATCATCAGTTATTGGTAAAATTTGAGCGTTTTCTGAATAATTATTTTGATGATGAACAATCAGCAGAAAAGGGACTTTTAACCGTACATCAGATTGCAGAATCGATGAATCTTTCTCCCAATTATCTGAGTGATTTTCTGAGAATTCATACCGGACAGAATACACAGCAGCATATTCATGAAAAGCTGATTAATAAAGCAAAAGAAAAGCTTTCAAACACCGATCTTTCTGTAAGTGAGATTGCTTATATTTTAGGTTTTGAACATTCTCAATCTTTTAGTACGCTTTTTAAAAAGAAAACCAAGATGTCACCTTTGGAATTCCGACAATCTTTTAATTAAATTTAATTTCAAAGAATAAACTCTCACAGATAGAACGAATTCAGCAGATGATTGCATTAAGAAATCTACTTTATCTGCAAAATCTGCGAGAGAAAAAAACATAAAAAGACTGCTGGTTTGCAGTCTTTTTATGAATAAGTTTTGGCTAAAGCCACTTTGACTTTTCAAATTAAAAAAACGGGCTAAAGCCCGTTCCTATTTATAATTACTGTGAAAATTTTATTTCAATTTATTCCTGAACTTCAAAAAGCAATCGCTCCCCGAACTTTTCTTCCGTGATCTTTCCATAATCATAGGCAAGATGCCCATTAACAAAAGTCTGCATCACTTTAGAGTGTAAATTCATTCCTTCCAGCGGGCTCCAACCACATTTGTAAAGAAGATTGTCTTTAGCTACAGTCCAGTCCGCATTTAAATCAACCAAAACAAGATCTGCTTTATATCCTTCTCTTACAAAACCTCTTTTCTCGATTCTGAAAAGTATTGCCGGATTATGGCACATCTTTTCAACAATCTTTTCCAAAGAAATTTTTCCGGAGTGATAATTTTCCAGCATTACCGGTAACGAATGCTGTACCAAAGGTGCACCGGAAGGACATTTTGTATATACATTCTGTTTTTCTTCCCAGGTATGAGGGGCGTGATCCGTGGCAATGACATCTATTCTGTCATCCAGCAATGCTTCCCAAAGTCCGTCTTTATCTTTTTGAGTTTTTACTGCCGGGTTCCATTTAATTAATCCCCCTTTTGTTTCATAATCTTCATTGGTAAATGTAAGGTGATGGACACACACCTCAGCCGTAATTTTTTTATCTTTTAAAGGAATATCATTTCTGAACAGCTCCATCTCTTTTGCTGTTGAAAGATGGAATACGTGAAGTCTTGCTCCTGTTTTTTCCGCCAATTCAATTGCTTTGGAAGAAGATTTATAACAGGCTTCCTCACTTCTGATCAGGTGATGGAATTTTACAGGAATATCCTCCCCGTATTCGTCAATATATTTCTGGGTATTGGCTTTGATTGTCGCTTCATCTTCACAGTGAACAGCAATCAGCATTTTTGTGCTTCCAAAGATATTCTCCAGTGTTTCAGGATTGTCTACGAGCATATTCCCCGTAGAAGAACCTAAAAATAATTTAATCCCCGGAACATTTCTGGGATTTGTTTTTAAAACTTCCTCCAGGTTATCATTTGTTCCGCCCATCATAAAACCGTAGTTAGCGTATGCTTTTTGAGCCCCGATTTCATACTTATCTGCCAATAATTCCTGAGTAACAGCATTAGGAACTGTATTGGGCTGGTCTATAAAGCTTGTAACTCCTCCGGCAATGGCAGCTCTGGATTCAGTTTCAATATCTCCTTTATGCGTCAGTCCCGGATCCCTGAAATGAACCTGATCGTCTATTACGCCTGGCAGAAGATATTTTCCGGAGCCGTCAATGATCTGATCTGCTTCCTCAGAAATATTGGGGTTTATTTTAGAAATCAGGTCATTTTCTATTAAGATATCGCTTTCGAAGATCTTACCTTCGTTCACAATCTTTACATTCTTGATTAGGGTCTTCATTTTTAGTTTAGAAATTAGATGTTAGAAGTTAGAGATGTCAGAAAATTTTTAAGTCAGAAAATTATAAGTGATTGGTAAACTGCAATCACTAATTTCTAACTTCTAATATCTAACATCTACAAAAAACAAAATTAAGGTTTATGAATGAATTTTAATGTCGCTGATTATAAATCAATTTCTAAATATTTACATTTGCATAAAAATTTCACACATTGAAAAAACTTCTCAACGAGACAATTATATATGGAATTGGGGCCATTATGCCGAGGATAATTGTAGTATTGCTTAATTATTTGTTCATTAAAAATATCAACAACAGCGATTTTGCAATATTTACCAATCTTTACGCATTAATTTCATTTGTAAACATTGTTCTTTCCTTTGGCTTTGAAACTGCCTATTTCAGATTTTCATCTGATAAGGATAATGAGCAGAAAGTTTTCAACACATCATTTTGGTTTTTGACAGGATTATCAACTGTTTTTTTAATCCTCGTTTTACTGTTTAATCAACCAATTGCCAATGTTTTCGGATATGAAAAAACGCCTGAATTTATCAAATGGTTTGCATGGATTGCTTTCTTTGATAACCTTCTCGTTATTCCTCTGGCGTGGTTCAGGTTTCATAATAAACCCATAAAATATACTGCTATCCGAGTGATACAGGCTGTTTTCCAGAGTATTTTCGCAATTGCGTTATTCCTTTATATTCCGCAGGAATTTTCATTTAAATTAGGTTTAAAAGAAAAAGTTGCCTACCCCTTCTTCAGTAATTTAGCTGCAAGTGGTTTAGGATTTTTACTTGTCTTACCCATTATTTTAAAGGTGAAGTTTCAGTTTTCAAGAGACCTCTTCCTTCAAATGATTAAGTATTCCTGGCCGGTAATGATAGCAGGGTTAGCCTTCATGGTGAATGAAAACTTTGATAAGTTTATTCAGAAATTTATCATTAATGATGCTGAAGCGGGAGCTTATGGAGGCTGCTATAAAATGGCTGTTCTTATGACTCTTTTTGTTACAGCCTACAGAATGGGAATTGAGCCTTTCTTCTTTAAACAAATGCAGAATGAAAATGCTAAACTCACGTATGCAAAAGTTACTGAATACTTTTCGTTTTTTGCGTCCGTAGTTGCTTTAGGAATTATTGCCAATGTTTCATGGATAAAACTTTTATTAGTTCCCAATAGCAGTTATTGGATTGCTATCAATATCATTCCCATCATTGTAATTGCCAATTTATTCTTCGGAATTTATTATAATCTTTCTACTTGGTATAAAGTAACGGACAGAACAAGAGTTGGAACTTATATTTCCTGGACCGGTGCAGTTATTACTATTGCTTTAAACTTTTTATTTCTAAAAAAATATGGTTTCATGGTATCTGCCTGGGTAACTCTGGCCGCTTATTTTATCATGATGGTTCTTTCCTATTTTTTAGGCCAAAAATACTACCCTATTCCTTACAGAATGAAAAAAATATCATTTTTCATTATCCTGTTAGCGGTTTTCAGTTATATAATTGTGGAATTATTCGATTACAATTTCTGGATCGGAAACCTTTTATTCCTTATTTATGCAGGTATCCTGATATATTCAGAAAAAGATCTGCTGTTATCAAGAATCAGGAAAAACTAATTTATGGCCTCTAATTTGATACTATTGAGTTCTTTTAAAAAAATTAAACAGAAGATTAATAAAGATGATAATTATTACGATCAGCAATGATTTTAATGATTATCTTTAGCCTAATCAAAATAACAAAATAATAAATAAACATTGTCATATCATTTATGAAAATAATTGTTCCTATGGCTGGACGTGGTTCCAGATTACGTCCACATACACTGACAGTTCCAAAACCTCTTATCCCGATTGCTGGGAAACCCATCGTACAAAGACTGGTAGAAGATATTGCTAAGGTGGCAGGTGAAAAAATTGAAGAAGTAGCATTTATCATCGGGGATTTCGGGCCGGAGATTGAAAAATCTCTTCTTCAGATAGCCGAAAAACTGGGAGCAAAAGGCAGTATATATTACCAGAATGACCCACTTGGAACAGCACATGCTATTAAATGTGCAGAGGACTCTATGCAGGGAGATGTGGTAATTGCTTTTGCAGATACTCTTTTCCGTGCAGATTTCCAGCTGGATAAAAATTCGGATGGGGTGATCTGGGTAAAAAGCGTAGAAGATCCTTCAGCTTTCGGAGTGGTAAAATTAGATAATTACGGTTTTATTACCGACTTTGTTGAAAAACCTCAAACTTTCGTTTCAGATCTTGCTATTATCGGTATTTATTACTTCAACAGTGCTGAAAAACTGATGAACGAGATCAATTATATTATGGATAATAATATAAAAAACGGTGGCGAATACCAGTTGACAACAGCATTGGAAAACCTTAGAGCAAAAGGAGCAAAATTCACTTTAGGAAAAGTGAATGACTGGATGGACTGCGGAAACAAAAATGCTACCGTAGAAACCAACAGCAAAATCCTTGAGTATGAAAGAGAAGCAATGCTTAACCATCCTGCATCAGCCGTTATTGAGAATTCATTAATCATTCAGCCTTGTTTTATCGGTGAAAACGTACAAATTTCCAACTCAAAGATTGGTCCCGGCGTTTCACTGGGAAATAATACGATCATCGTCAATTCCAATATTGAAAATTCCCTGATCCAGGAAAACACAAGAATCAACCACGGGAATCTTTCCAACTCAATGATTGGAAATTCTGCGCAGTACTTTGGAGTTTCCAGAGAGATCTCTTTGGGTGACTACTCAGTTTTAGATTTTTTATCTAAATAAGATCAGAAATAATTAATTTAAAATAAGATACATCCAAACCACATAACATCTGTTGTGTGGTTTGGCGTTAATATTGCAGCGTATTTTTTTTAATCGAAAGACAAAATACATGAAAAACTGGATCCCGATACTTCTCCTGTTGCTTACCCTATCATCCTGTAAAACAAGAAATGCAGCTAAAAACAATGGCAGCAATCAGGATAGTACCGTCATAGCAGAAGACAACAGAAATCCCAAAGATGCCAATGAGCCGGTGAGAGACAAACTTACCTTCTACGAGCATGTCCTTCTTCCGCCGAAATTTGATCAGATCAAAATCAACAGTAAAGTAAATGTGGAAACCGGAAACTTTATCCCAACCCTTGATGCTGTCATTTATATTGAAAATGATAAAAAAGTATGGATGAATCTTCAGGCATTTTTATTTACCGTAGCAAGAGGTATCGCTACGCCTGAAGGGATCAAAGGTCAAGACAAAACCAGTAAGACTTACATCGATTCAGATTTTGATTATTTAAATAATTTGCTGAATGTAAATTTCATCGATTACAAATCGCTGGAAAAAATACTGATGGGAAGAACTTTTGTGAAGATTAGTGATTCCCAATATACCCTCACCAAAAACATGCAGGGCTTTAAAATGGTTTCCAATACCAATCAGAAAATTGTCACGGACCAAAAAACCAGAGAGTACAAAATTGAGCTTCAGTATGATACCAATTATGATCTGCTGAGTGTGAATTTAAAGGATGTTTTATCTCCTGATGAATTGGAAATCTCTTACAGCAAC
Organism: Chryseobacterium sp. 22532; assembly: GCF_052044665.1. Lineage (NCBI taxonomy): Bacteria > Pseudomonadati > Bacteroidota > Flavobacteriia > Flavobacteriales > Weeksellaceae > Chryseobacterium > Chryseobacterium sp. 22532. Next base: position 799,720 of record NZ_JBQENJ010000001.1, on the reverse strand, counting down.
TGGGATGAATACAATGGAATCCGCCTTCCAAAAAATGTTAAAATAATTATAAAAGGTTCAAAATCTAGCCAAATTTTACTGGAAAACACGAAATTTGACTTTTCGAGGATGGAAACAGCTTATTCTGTACCATCCAGTTATAAGAAAATTGAGATTAAATGATTAAAAAATTTAGCTTTTTAATAGGTATTCTACTGTTCGGCCTGCATCAGGGACAGCAGAACAAGGAACAGCTTCAGAAACAGAATGCCGATCTTAAAAAACAAATTGTACAGATAAACACAGACCTGGCAAAAACCAGAACTGAATCTAAACTTTCAGTCGCCTATCTTAATAATGTCAATAAAAAACTAACTTTAAGAGAGAAGGTATATACCAACACTCAGAAAGAAAAAAGATTTATTGAAGATGAGATCTATCTGCGTCAGCTGGAAATCAACCGTCAAAATAAAGAACTGGCAGTTCTCAGAAAAAATTATGCTGAAGTTCTTGTCAATGCATACAAAAACAAAGGGGTACAGAACAAAGTAACCTTTATTCTTTCATCCAAAAACTTGGGTGAAGCTATCAGAAGAGTTCAGTACCTGAAACAGTACGCAGACTATCAGGATAAAAAAGCTGCAGAAATAAGCAATGCAGCCGCACAGATTAAAAAATCAATCGCACAGAAACAGAACTCTGCAAGAGAGAAAGAAAATCTTCTGGCCAACCAGCAGAAAGATCTGGCAACCATTAATGCAGAAAGAGCACAGAAAGAACAATTGCTGGCAGATTTCAAGAAAAACGAAGCCAAGCTTACCGTGGAACTTAAGCAGAAACAGGTTCAGTCTAAGGCATTAGAAGGGCAGATCAGAGCTATCATCGCAGAAGAAATCAGAATAGCAAAAGCGGAAGAAGAAGCCAGAAGAAAAGCGGAAGCTGAAAAAATTCGTATGGCTAAAATAATTGCGGAAAGAGAAAAAGCCAGAATTGAAGCAGAGGCAAAAGCCAGAGCTGAAGCTCTTGAAAGAGAAAGAAAACTGGCAGAAATTGAAGCCAAAAAAGCCGCAGATCTAGCCGCTAAAAGAGCTGAAGAAGAGAAAAAACGTAATGAAGAGGCTGCAAGAGCAGAAGCCAGTGCAAAAGATGAAGCCAGAAGAGTGGCCGCTAAAAAAGCATCTGATGAAGCTAACGCAAGAGCAAAAGAAGCCACAGATAAACTTGTTGCCGCAAGAGCTGCAGAAGCCGCACTGAACAAGAAAAAAGAAGAAGAGAAAAAGGCCGCTGAAACTAAAGCAATGACCAGCTATGGAGTGACTACAACTCCGGGAAGCAGTTTTGCAGACAGCAGAGGAAGACTTGGATATCCTGCAGACAGAGCGGGACAGGTTACCCACCGATTCGGAAGACAGCCACACCCGGTTTTCAAAAATATTGTTGAGGAAAATACAGGGATTAAAATATCAGTTCCATCCGGCACCCGTGCAAAATCTGTATATCCGGGATCAGTCTCTTCAGTATTGGCAAATAGTGACGGAACCAAAACTGTAATGGTAAAACACGGAAACTATTTTACGATCTACTCCAACTTGGGAAGCGTAAGTGTATCCAAAGGACAGCAGGTTTCTTCCGGCACTCCTGTAGGTACGGTAGCTCAGGATTTCGACGGTTCTTATACCCTTGACTTTCAGGTATGGAACGGAAATACGCCAGTTGATCCATTAGGTTGGATTTCATATTAAAAAAAGCGTAACTTTGCAAAAATCTTAAGAGATGAACACACTAACAATACTTGCCTTATCTTGGCAGCACATCCTTATCGTAGCTATACTTTTGGTATTGCTGTTTGGAGGAAAGAAAATTCCGGAATTAATGAGAGGAGTTGGTTCAGGAATCAAAGAATTTAAAGATGCGGTGAAGGAAGAAGACAAACCAGGTTCTGAAAACAAAACCTCTTCTACCAACAATAATACTCCCAGCAACTAAAATTCTTCAGCAATAATGAATTTTACTGAGACTGCATGGAAAGTCTTCAATCAATCTATTGAAGATTATCACGTGTCCGATGACGTTAACACTCTAATTAATAACCCTTTCGAAAAAGACAGTTTGGAACGGATTTTGTATGCAAAGAACTGGATTGATACCGTTCAATGGCATTTGGAAGATATTATTAGAGATGAAAATATTGATCCTGCTGAAGCTCTTCAATTGAAGAGAACAATAGATGCATCCAACCAGAAAAGAACAGATCTGGTAGAATTTATCGACAGCTGGTTCCTTACAAAGTTTGAAAATATAACTCCCAAACCTGATGCAAAAATCAATACAGAAACACCCGCTTGGGCTGTAGACAGATTATCAATTCTTGCATTAAAGGTTTATCATATGTCATTAGAGGCCAATAGGGAATCCGCTTCTGAAGAGCACCGTGCCAACTGCCAGGCTAAACTGGATGTACTGCTTACTCAGAAAGAAGACCTATCAACTTCTATTAATCAGTTGCTTACTGATATTGAATGCGGTAATGTTAAGATGAAAGTATACAAACAAATGAAAATGTATAACGATGATAGTCTTAACCCGATCCTTTATCAAAAGGGGCAACAGAAATGAGAAAACTATTTTTTTTTGGAGTACTACTATTAATCATAACTTCCTGCGCAACGGAGAAGCTTAATCTTTCCCCGTTGTCAAATAATTTTTATAGCGAAACTAAGGGTTCTGATTCCGACAGAGGGGCAAAAAAAGGCTTTGATATCAATATCAAAGAAAATGTAAACGCTTCTGAAATTTCAAATCTGATTTCTACTTTTCCAAAGTTTAAGAATAACAGTTTGAATGATGAAGTCACAAGCTTGAAATACAGCCTTCAGAATTATTTATATGCCATTGATGCCAACAATTCACCGGGAAAAAGCAGAGCCATTAAAAGCTTCGAAAAATCATACAAGAAAATTCAGAAACTTAGACAGCAGCTTGGCAAGGATGATGATGAAGTTCTTAACAGATATCTAGTCCGTCTAAAAACCAATATTTCTGTAATCGAAGATTCTTTAAAAGGAAATTAAAAAACGAACCATTATTAATGATTAAAATTCAGGCAGAAGCCAATGTTCCTACGGAGCACGGCTCTTTCCGAATGATCGCTTTCTCCGAAAACGAAAACGACTGGATGCCACATATGGCCATCGTAGCAGAAAATACAGATTTTTCAAAACCGGTGAACGTACGTTTCCATTCCGAATGCATTACCGGAGAAGTTTTCCATTCAAAAAAATGTGAATGCGGACAGCAACTGGATGCCGCAATGAAATATACCCATGACCACGGAGGGATTATTGTTTATCTTCGTCAGGAAGGAAGAAATATCGGGATCATCAACAAACTCAAAGCATATTCATTGCAGGAAAAAGGTCTTGATACAGTACAGGCTAATCTGCAACTGGGACTTCCCGCTGATGACAGAAACTTTGGAGTAGCTATTGAAATCCTTAACCTTTTAGAGGTAAAAGATATTAACCTTCTGACCAACAACCCAGAAAAGGTAAAATATGTGGTAAACAGCAACATTAACCTCAATTCCAGGATTCCTCTACAGATTCCTGCCAATGAGATGAGTAAGGGCTATTTAAAAACAAAAAAAGACTTCTTTGGCCATCTTCTGGATGACAATGATAACTAATAAAAAACAAAGCTTCAGAAAATTCTGAAGCTTTTTTCATAACAAATTCCTTTGGTTAAGAAATTAATAATACGCATGATAGATGAAGAGTAAGGCGAGATCCTTGTCAAGGTTTAAAACCTTGACAAGGATACTTTCCCGAACTCGAGGTAGTTTAAATAATACAACTATTTTATATTATGTTTTCTCTTCAACAATTTCATACTTCAGGCTTACTTCTTGACAACATTAAAAAAATAACTTTACCCTGAACTCGGGTTAAAATACAACAAAAGCTCCGGAATTTCTCCCGGAGCTTTTTTAATAATTATAAAAAACTGAAAAGATATTTCTTAAATTAATTCACTTTGATAGTTTGCACTTTAGTGTCATCAAGATTGTAATACTTAACTACTGCGTTGTAATCACTGTAATCTACAGCCGCTTGTTTATTTTTTGCACCACCAACACCTGTCGCGCTAGCAGGAACAAGTACAATTCTAAAAGTCTGATTATTTAAATAAGTAGCAATCTCGCCAGATGTAAGATCTGTTGGCAGATTAAAATTCTCGTCATCAATTCTAATCTCTACATTTTGAGCATTAAAAACAAAATTGTAATCAAATACTCTATTTGTCGGCTTACCAGCTACATCTGGTATGTAAACAGATTTTGGAATTTGCTGCCAAACATTGCCAGAAACCAATCTATAGACTAAAACCACATCTGTACTTGGAATATTAAGTCCTTGAGAAATAGTGTAGTTACCACTACTTGAAAAAGAACCTGTAATATCTTTCATTTGTGAAATTGTATCATAATCAACAGCCTGTACAACATCATCATCATTGTCGCAGCTATAAGCAGTAAAACCTACAGCACCCAGGAATAAAAAGAGAAGTATTTTTTTCATTTTTAGAAAAGTTTAGTTATTATTTATAAAGCGTATTCAAATCATATACCAAAAATTACAAAAACTTTGTTTTCATCATTTTTTTAATTGTATTTTTGTTCTTATTCAAAAGATCATGAAGAAATTGTTATATACTTCCCTATTTATTTTTTCATTAATAAGCTTTACAGCCCAAGCTCAGTACCAGCCCAAAAACATTTCCGAAGAAGACCTGAAAAAAGCTCATCACTGGGTGAATAAAACCTACAGATCACTTTCTCAGGATGAAAAGTTGGGGCAGCTGTTTATTGTAGCTCTTTATACAAATAAAGGTGAAGACTATATTAACCAGATCAGAAATATCGTGGTTAATGATAAGATCGGAGGATTAATCTTAATGCAGGACGACGCTGCCAGAGAAATCAACCTGGTTAATGAATTCCAGCAGAAATCAAAAATTCCGATGATGATCGGGATGGATGCAGAATGGGGCTTGTTCCAAAGAATTGCCACAGCACATAAATTTCCATGGGCGATGACCCTAGGAGCAATACAGGATAAGAACCTTATTTACCAGATGTCCGCCAAGATAGCAGAAGATTGCCACAGAATGGGGATCAACTGGGATTTCGCACCGGTTGTTGATGTAAATACCAATCCGGATAATCCTATTATCGGAAACAGAAGTTTCGGTTCAGAAGTAGATAATGTGATCAGTTCTGCATTATCTTATTCCAACGGTCTTCAGGATAATACGATTCTTGCCGCCATCAAACATTTCCCGGGACATGGTGATACCAGTACAGATTCTCACTTGGATCTGCCTGTAGTTTCGCATAGCTTAGAAAGATTAAATACTGTTGAATTGGCTCCTTTTAAAGCTTTAATGGGCAAAGGAATCGGTGGTGTGATGGTAGCTCACTTATATGTGCCGAGCCTTGAATCCGGCAAAGGAATTCCTGCTTCTGTTTCTAAAAATATTATTACAGGCGTATTAAAAGATAAGCTGGGCTACAAGGGTTTAATCATTACCGATGCGCTGAACATGGGTGCTGTAGCTAATAAATATAAGCCGGGGCAACTGGATGCACTTGCTTTTAAAGCTGGAAATGACATCATGCTTTTCTCTCAGGGAGTTTCGGAAGGAAAAAAATTAATTCAGAAAGCTATTGAAAACGGTGAAATTCCACAATCAAGAGTGGAAGAAAGTGTCAAGAAAATTTTACTTACAAAATATTTTTTGGGGCTTAACCAATACACTCCGAAAAATCCCGTAAATATCAACAACGACCTGAACAATGATTCTCACAAAACATTGGTACAAAATCTTTATGCCAATGCACTTACTTTATTAAAAGATGATCAAAAACTGCTTCCTGTTACTGGAAAACAGATTTATTATGTTCCACTGGAAGAAGCCCCTTATCAGACTTTCGCCAATCAGCTGGGATCAACTGTCATGATCAAAAAAGCAAATGAGATTAATACAATTCCTGCAGGTTCTACCGTAATCGTAGGATTTCACAAGGATAATTCAACAGCGTATAAACCTTATAAAATTTCGGCAGAATCTAAGAAAGTTCTTGCTGATCTTACCAAAAATCAAAAAGTTATTTTAAGTGTTTTCGGAAGCGCTTATGCTTTAAAAGACATTGATATTACAAAAGTATCTACCGTTCTTGTCGCCTATGAAAATAATGATGACTCTATGACGGCCGCAGCCAATGCTCTGAACGGAAAAACAAAAATATGGGGCAGGCTGCCTGTTCTGGTCAATGATCAGCTGAAAGCAGGCATGGGGATCGATAGTGGTCCAGCTTCAGCTTCAAATACCACAGTTTTTACAACATCAAAACAACAATAATCTAATGAAAATAGGCATACTTTGCTATCCAACATACGGGGGAAGCGGAATCGTAGCAACAGAACTGGGAATGTCCCTGGCCAATAAGGGCTATGAAGTCCATTTTATAAGTTCTGCACTCCCTGCAAGACTAGACATTACCAACCCGAACATTTTTTTTCACAGAGTGAATGTACAGACCTATCCGCTTTTCCAGTATCAGCCTTATGATATTGCGCTAAGTTCGATGATCTATCGTGTAGTGAACCTTTATAAGCTTGACCTGTTACACGCTCATTATGCCATTCCATATGCCTACGCTGCATTTACTGCCAAGCAGATGCTGAAGGAGGATAATAATGATATTCCATTGGTCACTACACTCCACGGAACCGATATTACTCTTGTGGGACAGCATCCAAGCTATAAGCATGCCGTAGAATTTTCCATCAACCAGTCAGACGCTATTACTTCGGTTTCTGAAAGCCTGAAAAAGGACACCCTGCAGTTTTTCAATATCAAGAAAGAAATACAGGTGATTACCAATTTTATTGATAATTCTGAATTTGATGACTGCACAGAATGCCAGAGAACCCAGTTTGCCAATCCGGACGAAAAAATTCTGATCCATGTTTCCAATCTTCGTCCTGTAAAGCGTGTAGAGGAAGTATTGCAGATATTTAAGAGTGTTGAGAAAAAAGTAAAATCAAAACTGATCATCATCGGTGAAGGACCGGATATGGAAAAAGTGAATCAGTTTTTAGAAGAAAATCCTGAGCTTATTTCAAAAATCCGCTTATTAGGAAAAGTAAATGACTTGTATAAGATCTTACAGCTGTCTGATGTATTTTTACTTCCTTCCGAGCAGGAAAGTTTCGGTCTGGCAGCTCTTGAGGCAATGGCAGCTTACACCCCTGTAATCAGCTCCAATGCGGGCGGAATTCCTGAAGTAAATATACAGGGTGAAACAGGATTTTTGGCTGAAATTGGAAATGTAGAGGCTATGAGCAATTACACCATCAAGCTACTAAGCAATGATGAGCTTTTAACCAAAATGAAAAAAAATGCGAAAGATCAGGCTATAAAATTCGATTTGAAAAACATTCTTCCTATATATGAAGAAATGTATAGAACGACTATAGAAAATTTCAAAAAAGAGCCGGCGAAAGTATAATATTTCTGTTATATTTATCGTCACTATGACGGAAAAACTGCTTCAATATCTTTGGAACTATAAGGTTTTCAAACATTTCGACTTCAAGGATATTGAAGGGCATTCCGTTGAGATCATCAGCTTTGGAAAGTGGAACACGAATGCGGGTCCGGATTTCCTCGATGCAAAAATTAAAACAAAAGATCTGGTTATTGCCGGAAATATCGAATTGCACCTTCGAGCCTCCGACTGGGTCTTCCATAACCATTCTCAAGACCCCAATTACCAAAATATTATCCTCCACGTTGTTTACCAGAATGATGCTGAGATCGATGACCTTATCTCTAAAAACGTTCCTACACTGGAACTGAAAGACCATATTGACCAGGACATTCTCTGGAAATACGAAAAAATGATCAATGGGACTCAGTTTATTCCCTGCGAAAATATTTTTGATCCCAATAAAATTCCTCTTAATTTTCATGAAACCAATGTTCTTAAAAAGCTGGATGAAAAGTCTCAGGAACTGGAAAAAAGCTTAGAAAAGTATAAGAACAATTTTGAAGCGGTACTTTTTCACAGTCTCGCCTATTCTTTCGGATTAAAAGTAAATGCCCATATGTTCAGACAGATTGCTGAGTCCATAGATTTCAGTATTGTTAACAAAATCCGCCAGAATGAATCACAGCTGGAAGCCTTATTATTTGGTATTTCAGGATGGCTAGAGCATCCAAAAGACGAAAAAATGCTAATGTGGAAAAGGGAATTTGAATTCATCAGAAAAAAGTTTAGCATACCGGATCTGACATTACATCCTAAGTTTTTAAGGCTCCGTCCGCCCAACTTCCCCACGATCCGTCTCTCCCAGCTGGCAGATCTTTACTATAGGCATCAGAATCTGTTTTCAAAGATCATTAAAGCTGATAACATAGATAAACTTTACGAAGTCTTTGAACCGGTAAAAGCTTCGGAATATTGGGATTTTCATTTTAATTTTGGGACCCTTTCAAAATTCCAGCCAAAAACATTGAGCAGGGATTTCATTGAACTGGTGATCTTAAATACAGTGCTTCCTTTAAAATATACTTATCATAAATACCATAATGATGAAACAACGGATGAGATACTGGAGCTGTACAGAAACTTGACCGCTGAAAAAAATTCTGTAACCTCCGGATGGAGAAACCTTGGACTGAAGGTTAAAAATGCATTGGAAAGCCAGAGCCTTATTTTTCATCATAAAACCTCGTGTGAAGAAAAAAATTGCTTAAATTGCGGTATTGGATTTAAACTTTTAAAAGAATCTTCAAATGTTTGATAATATCCGCCACAAAATGGAACGAGAATGGTTTGGTGTTCTTACGAGAATGGGAGCTAAACTGGGGATTCCTGTATCCAAATTAAGGATCTTCTTCATCTATTCTACTTTTGCAACTGCCGGATTTTTCTTTCTGATCTATCTAGGGCTCGCATTTACGCTTTGGATCAAAGATATTTTTATTACAAGAAGACCTAGTGTTTTTGATTTATAATTATGGAATTTTTACCGATTACTTCTGCCGAAGACTATAGAGTCCAGGACATTTATACGTCTTACTCCAGCACTTTCCCTACGGATGAGCAAAGGGACTGGAAACAATTTACCGCCTTATTTTCAAACCCCCATGTAAAAGTAATTTCTGTACTTCATGAATCCCAGGCTATTGGCTATCTTATTATCTGGGAGTTGAGTTCTTATGTTTTTGTAGAACATTTCGAAGTTTTCGAGGCATTCAGAAGTCAGAAATTGGGATCACATATTACAGGGTATCTGTTTAAAAATTATCCGAGGATTATTTTAGAAATAGAACCTGATCATTTGGGTGACGATGCGAAAAGACGCTATTCTTTTTATCAGAAAAACGGATTTACCCTGATCGATGAAATGTATGTACAGCCGAGTTATGGTGAAGGGAAAAAGCCTCTTGATCTTTGGCTGCTGGCCAATTATACACCCGACGATATTAAACGTGTAAAAGATGAAATTTATGATGTTGTGTATCATTAAAATATAAAAACCGCCGGAGAATTTCCGGCGGTTTATTTTTTTGACCACCCTGTCAGGTCTTCGATCTGTCACCCCTCCGGAGGAGGGGAATAGATAGACGGTTATTTACAGAGGTTTTTAGTTGACTTCGTATTCCAGTTTTATGGTAATATTGGCTTCTTTTTCTTTGGAAGAAGTGTTGAATGTTCCACCGTAGGAATAATCTTCATTGGAATTGGGCTCGGTAATCTGAATAACACCCATTGTGGCCTTTTTAAGATTTCCCAGGCTGCTCCCTGAATTTTCCGCAATTTTCTCAGCTCTTTCTTTAGCATCTTTGGTTGCGCTGGCGATCATTTCCTGTTTTACTGTTGCCAGTTTGGTATAAAAATAAGATGGTGCTGAGGACGTAAATTCTATACCCCGATTGATGATCTCGGTAATATTTCTGGACAGATTCTCAATTTTTACAACTTCTTTACTTTCAATAGATACTTTTTGGGTAAGATTATAGCCAGAGAATTCACCCTGAACATAATTCCCATTAGAATCATTATAACTTCTGAACTGTTTTTGAATATCTACAGAAGAAAACACGATTTCGTTTTGTTTAATGCCCTTTGAAACGAGATAATCATTAATCACCTTCCTGTCTATGGCCAGCTCATCATAAGCCGCTTTTAAATCGGAATTATTTTTGGAAAAACTTCCAGACCACGTGATCAGATCGGAAGTAAACTGTTTGGTGCCCAATCCTGTTACGGAAATGGTATTTTCAGATTTATTTCTGTTTTTAATAGCATTCCCTAAAAAGCCAAGCCCAAGAACAAATCCCAGTGCTCCGACTGCTACCGCAATAATATTTTTATTCATAGAAATTGTGATTGATTAATTTAAGTAAGAGTACATCAATTTCTATTCCGAATTTTAAGAATTTTTTAACATTATTGCTGTATTTTTTTCTGTTTCAATCTTTCAAGGTAAACAGGCATGGTTTCTTCCATTCTCAATAACACTCCGGATAAATTTTTTGCTTTTACATAAGTGCGCACCTGGGGTTTAGCCTCAAAGGAATACTGTATAAACTCTGAAATTCTTTCTTCCGGGATTCCCGCCTGGGTAAAGTATTCATTATCCACTCTGTTTCTTACCCATGCAATATGTTCCTGCAGATCATCATACCTGTATTGTCTTTTCTGGCGCCTTGCTTTTCCGCTTATCAAATCATAAGCTCCCTGTACATCCAGGCTCCCTAAAAGTATCGGAATAAGCACCTGCTTCACTTCTGCCGGCTTTTCCCTCATTTTCCCGACGGGTTGGGGTAAGCCTACTGCCTGGCGTACCATCTCACCTTTATCTACTTTTGAGGCCAGCCTTGAATCCGTCTCAAGATCTCCGGTCGGTTTTTTAACTACCTTTACTTCTTCAATTTCTTTTGGGATCGGAATCAGAACAACCAAAAGCTGAGAACTGAAACCATTAGCGGGAACTGTAGCAGAAACCCTCCTGAAATCTGCTTTTACAAATCTCAACTCATCATTTGGATTAGCTTCAATAGAGAACTGCCCCATAGAATTGGAATAGGTTTTTTGGTCATTAGACATGTTGATAATAATCACTGAACTTAGGTTTTCGCCACTATCATCGGTAATACGGCCCGTAACTGTCTGCTGTGAGAAGAAATTATTAAACATGAATACAAGAAGAAATGAAACTTTTCTCCAGTCATTAATGCCAATATTTCCACCTGCAAAGCTCATGCTCTTATTCGTTAAGATTAAATACTGTCCAGTTTATGGGTTTTTCTGTATTCTGCAAAGGCTACTTTTAATTCATACTCTACAATATCTGCCTTAAAGTTTTTCCTGTATTTTTTTGCCATCATCCGGGTATCATTAGCATAGATTAAAAAATAATCTATCTGATCTTCATCCATGCCATATTTTCTCAGAAACTGTAAGTCTATTTCTTCCTTTACTCTTTTGATAAAATCCTGTGTTTCTGTATAATTGGCTTTGGTAATTTTAAGTTCTGTCGCTTTTTTGAACAAACCTACAGCAGCATCCAAAACTCCTAAAATACTTACCTGTCCGGCATTATAATCAGGTTTAAAGGTTTTTGAAACCGTATTATCCGGTAAAGCTTCATTCAGTGGGCTTTTCATATACTCATCCAACTCTGATCTTAAAGACACCACTTTTCTGGATTCATTAAGATGCCTGTTGTCTCTTTCCAGATTACCCGTAGGTTTATATGTGATCTTTACTTCAGGGATTTCTATTTCAGTTTTGTCAAGGCTTATTATTAAAGGAGAACTGAAATCTTCCTTCCTCATCTTTTTATCAAAACGGTAATATCCTTCTTTTACAAATCTAAGTTCATCATTTTCCGATGCTTCTATCGTAAAGTTCCCCGAAGTATCACTCAATGTGCTTTTCCTGTTGGAAACATTGATAATTAAAACCGGGTTTATATTTTTTTTGCTGTTATCTGTCACTGTTCCGGTTATCTGCTGCTGGGAAAAATATTCTGCCGAAACAAAAAAAGGAATTACGTAAAGGCTTTGTTTAATATAAGTTCTCATCTATGTTTATCTTTGAGTCTGTGGAGCGCGGAAAGAGAAAATTCTCGTCAGTACAAAACGTTGAAATCTATAAAGATCAGCATCACTGCAGAAACCATATTTCAGGATAGCTTTCCTTTCAAAGCCACCGGCCAGAACATAGCTTATAAAATGATCTATCTGAGACTTTTCAATTTTTAAATCCGTGAAGTATTCCTCACCAAGAGCTGTTTTCAGATAACTGCCAAGATCAATATCATCCCATTTGTTTTTCACTTTCCCAATAGAAAATCCCTGCCCTTTTGGCTGTACAAATTCTCCGGGTTTCGCTGCCAGTATTCTTGGGTCTGATTTCCGTGCAATATACCCGTCAATATCTTTGATTAGCTTTTCAACTTTTTTAGGTCTGTTCAGGTTTTTTGCATCTATTTTAAGATCACCGGTAATTCCCTGCTTGATTTCTACTTCGGGAATCAATATGGTGGCTCTTTCTAAAGTGATATTAATGGGAGATTCTATATTTTCCTTGGAAACTTTTTTAACGAGGCGTTCGTAGCCTGCCTTTACAAAGCGAAGTTCATCCCCTGCTCTTCCGGAAACCATAAAGTGTCCGTCCCGGTTCGTAACCGTTCTTTCATCAGTCCTGATATTAATTACAGTTACATCCGGGATTTCTGAACTATCTTCAGAAACTACTTTTCCAAAAATATAATTTTGGGCATGGGTGTTTATGAAAAAAAGAGTAGTAAGAAAAAAGAGTAGTTTAAATTTCACGGACAGTTTTTTATAGAGCAAATCTAAAATTATTTTTAAATTAAATGGTAAGTTTAACCACAGTTAACGTGTTTTAGGATTTCTTTTTGATTTTTGCTTGAGAAACTGTTAAATCGCCACTCTGAATTGTTAAAATTTCACTTAAAAATTAGCTAACTTGCAGTCTCAATTCTAAATTCAGCAATGCAAAATTCTTATACAGTGATCAATGCTTCAGCCGGGTCGGGGAAAACATATGCCCTTGTCCAGAGGCTTCTGATGATCTGTCTCCGCTACCCCAATCAACAGCAGTCGATCCGGAATATTCTCGCGCTTACTTTTACCAATAAAGCGGCCAATGAGATGAAGGAAAGAATTTTATCCTGGCTGGGAAAGTTTTCAGCGGATAATTTTGCACAAAACAGTGACCTGAAAAACATTCAGAAAGCATTTGAAGCTGATGGACTGAAAATTACGATTGACGAGCTCCATAACCGTTCCAAGAAACTGCTGGATTATGTGCTTCACAATTATTCAACGCTGAACATCGGAACAATTGACCGTTTTAATTCAAGACTGGTAAGAAGCTTTTCCTACGAATTGGGTTTAGCCAAAAACTTTAATCTTGAAATTGAAGCTGAACCGTTTCTGATCGAAGCTGTAGATAAAATGCTGGACCAAATCGGTGAGAATGAAAATATTTCCAATTCTTTCATGGATTATGTGGATTACAGTCTGGAAAATAATGAAAGGATCAATCTTAATAAAAATCTTTATGATTCTGCAAAAGAGTTTGTAAAGGATATTCACTATGAACATCTGAAAAGCAACAAAAGCTTTGATGACACGAATTACGAGAATATAAAAAATACGCTCAGAAAAGAAATCGTCCAGAATAAAAAACGGTCCGCCGAGCTTGCGGCCCAATCTATTGAGATTTTCCGGTCCAGAAATATTGATATAGAAGATTTTGCACAGGGAAAAAACGGGATCGGTGGATTTTTCACTAAGGTTCAGGATTTTTACAATCAGAAAAGACCGGGATTTCCATTTCCCACAACGCAGGAAGAATCTGTAGTCAACAATTACAGGAAGGGCGCTTCTTCGAAATCCAAAAATAAGGAACCTGAGATCTTCGAGATTCTGGACCAGCTTCTTGACAACAGAATGCAGCTGATCCTTTTATATATTGAAACCCAAAAGAAGGAAAAGATTCTATCTGCCCTTCTTCCGTTAAAAGTGAATAAAGACATTCAGGATGAATTAAAAAAAATTGAGGAAGAAAATGATCTTGTTCTGCTTTCAAAATTCAATATTCTGATCAATGAAAATCTTAAGAATGAGCCATCGGCCTTTATTTATGAAAAGGTAGGATCACAGTTTCAACATTATTTCTTTGATGAATTTCAGGATACTTCGGAACTGCAGTGGCAGAATTTTATTCCGTTACGTGATCACAGTGTTTCTACAGAAAATACTTCTTTTACGCTTGTAGGAGATCCTAAACAGAGTATCTATAGGTTCCGGGGTGGAGAAAGTAAGCTGATGCTGGATATTATCAACAAAAAAGAATTTTCGCCAAAGGAAGCAGCTCTTCTTGTTTTAAAGGACAACTGGCGAAGTGCTAAAAATATTGTACAGTTCAATAATGAGCTGTACCGGTATCATTCGGAAGGTCTGGAGGAGGAACATCGGAATATTTTCGGGGAAGATGCTGAACAAAGCTCGAAATCCCAGATTGAAGGCCGTGTAAAAGTCAGCCTGATCGAAAATCTTACGAATGAGGATTTTTATAATGATACTTCTGAAAGAATGCGGAAGGACATTCAGGAAAGCCTGGATAATGGCTTTAAGTTTTCTGACATTACAATCTTATGCCGCGGTAATTTTGATATTTTCAGCTATTCTCAAAAACTGGGAAATCTGAAAGTGAACTACCATGGGGAAGAAACGAATATTAAAACAATTTCTGATAAAGGCCTGACACTGGAACTTTCCAATACCTTAAAGGCTGTTATTGAATTTCTTCGGTGGGAAATCAACCCTAAGAACAAGCCCAATCTGATCATGATGATGTATTATCTGAATGCTTTGGGAAGAATTCATATGGCAGATTTCACATTGGAAATGAACAAAATCCTGGAGATAGAAACGCATGAGGAAATTCTTCAGTTTATTCAGAATACTTATTCCCTGAAGCTCAAACAGGACAACTTTCCGAGGTTCAATCTGTATAATTTTGTGGAATATTACATCAATGAATTTGCTGTGGAAAACAAGGAAACAGATTTTCTTCTGAATTTCCTTGAAATGCTTTTCAACTTTACACAGAATGCCGGAGCCAGCACGAAAGAATTTTTGAAATACTGGGATGAAGAGGCTTCTGCTTATACAATCCAGGCTTCGGAAAATATTGATGCTGTGCAGATCATGACCATTCATAAATCGAAAGGACTGGAATTCCCGATTGTATTTATCCCGATGATGAATAAAAACAGGGACAATGAATTCACTAACTGGTTTGACGCCAATAACGATGATGCTTTGAAATCAGTCAACATCAATCAGTTCAGCAAAAACCTTGAGGTTTATGATGAAGAAATAGAGGCATTTAATAAGAAAAATTCTTACAAAAACCTTATTGACAGATTATGTCTCCAGTATGTAGCGACTACCCGTCCTGTTGAACAGCTGTTTTTCTATCTTCAGAAAGCGAATAAAACATCCAATAATCTTGAGCTGCTGGAATTTTTCAACGGAAAAAATACGGAAGAATCTGATGAATTCGATCTGTATGAAGTACATCCGGAAATGCTGAAAAAGTATTCTAAAGATAAAACATCATTATTTAAGACCAAGGATATTCAGAACCTTAAAAATATCAATGAAAACAGAGCATCCATCAAGATTGCGACTCCCTCCAAAAATTACCAGGTGCGGAACGAAAAGGTAAGGATCGGGCTTTTTGTCCATGAATTACTTTCGAAAATCAATACGGAGAAAGATACAGCCAAAGTCCTGGAAAGCTATGTTCTGGACGGACAGATCACAGTGGAAGAGAAAAATGAGATCCAGGAAACTTTAGTTCAGATCATCCGAAAATATGCTGAATTTTTTGACGAGAAATGGGAAGTGATCAATGAAAAAGATATTATGATCTCAGAAAGAGGACAAAGCCATATTTTCAGGCCTGATCGTATCCTGAAGAGTGAAGAAGGCTATGTAATTGTAGATTTCAAAACGGGTGAAGAAACGGAAAAGAATCAGCAGCAAATTGAGAATTATAAACGCATTCTGGAAAGTCTGGGAAGAAAAGTACTAAAGACACAGTTGATTTACCTATAGCAGGAATCTGTATTATCTTTTCCACAAAGTTTTCCACACCAGGATGTTGATAAGTTTAAAAACAAGGCATCAATACACTGATTAACAATAGAATATAATAAATTAAAAAAATAATATTATTCACAATCGAAAGCACATCTCCAGATATTTTGTGGATAACCTGATAATGAAAATAACTCGCCCCGCCGTTCTCCGAACGGCGGGGCGAGTTTTACCATATAATTTGCTTAGGCTGTTGTAGCCGGTACAAAAACTCTCTGAGACAATTCCTGATCAAAAAGATATAATGCGGATGGATTATCGCACACCATCTTGATTTTTGTAACATACTGTGAAGCGCTAGCCTCTTCTTCTACCTGCTCATTAATGAACCACTGTAGGAAAGAAGTTGTTGCAAAATCTCCTTCATCATTAGCATTTTTCACAATGTTGAAAATACTTCTGGTTACTTTTTTCTCGTGTTCCAATGCTTTTTCGAAAATATCAGTAGCGTTTTCGAATTCATGTGGAGGTTTTGCAATCTCTCCGATGATAATCTCCCCTCCTACGTCATTTAAAAAATCAAACATTTTATCTGCATGCATCAATTCTTCTTTGCTCTGAACTCTGAAGTAATTCGCAATCCCGTCAAGATCTTTTCCTGAAAACCAGGCAGACATTGAAAGATAATATTGTGCAGCATATTGTTCGTGAGCTATCTGTTCGTTAATTAACGTTGCAATTTTTTCGCTGATCATAAGTATAAATTTATAGTCAAAAATAAGGAATAAAAGCCCGAAATCAAAGGTTTTAATGAAAATTAATACAAAAAGGACGAGAGAAAACCCGTCCTTCATACATTAAAAAATCAAAATTATGAACTGTTATTTTGCTTCCTGAACCGCAGTATTCATAGGCTTTCTCATCATTTTTCTGTCCTTCATTGCCACCTTTCTCTGCTCCATTTTAGCTTTTCTGTCGGCCTGCCATTTATCATACTGATCAGGAGTCAGGATTTTTTTCATATCAGCATCCATCTGAGCTCTTTTGGCTTTCATGTCTTCCATTTTAGCCTGTCTTGCTTCTTTATTTTTATCAAAGTCAGCTTTCATTTCAGACTTTCTTTTTTCATGAAGGCTTTTAATCTGCGCAACCTGAGACGCGTTCAGGTTAAGATCTTTCTGCATCTGATCAAGGTGCTCCTGATGCTTTTGCTGCATTTTTTGCTGCATCTCTGCTCTTCTTGCCTGTTTGTCCTGCGGAGTCGTTGTGGTCTGTTGTGCCATTGCAAAACCTCCTATTCCAATAAATGCTATTGCTAAAACTAATTTTTTCATCTTAAAAAATATTTAATTAATTGTTATACATCTTTTTGATTATTAGTCAAAAGATAAGTTAAACCGAAATATTCATAAAAAATGTTAATTTTTAATATTAAAATAATAAAAAAAGGACAGATCCTAAAATCTGCCCTTCACACCACTTAAATATAATATATGAAAATTATTATTTTATCTGTTTACCAGTCTGCCTCTGAAACCACCCCCTCTGTTTTCACTGCCGCGGTCGTTCTGTGGTCTCGGTGAATTTTCAGATCTGGAACCTCCACTGTTTCCTCTAAACCCTCCACTATTATTTTCTCTTTGTGGAGTTCTTTCCCTGTTCGCTTCATTATTTCCTCTGAAGCCTCTGTTACCACCATTATTTCCAAATCCTCCACTGTTATTTTCTCTTTGCGGAGCCCTTTCCCTGTTCGGTTCATTATTTCCTCTGAAACCTCCGTTACCACCATTATTTCCAAATCCTCCACGTGTTCCGTTATTTTCTGAATTCCCTCTGAATCCTCCGTTATTTCTTACCCCATTATTTTCATTGCGGAAACCGTTGTTCTGATCAGCCTGCTTACGGAAACCACCGGAATTATTATCTCTGGATCCTCTGAATCCATTATCAGATCTGCTGCTTCTGATTACATTAAAAGTAGGGTTGTCCATTCTTCGGAACTTCGCTCTATCTACTCTGTACACATTGATGTTTACATTCCTGTATCTCGGCATTACTGCATATCTCGGTGCATAATAGGTTCTTCTGTAATTCTGGAAGTAAACAATCGGGCTTGCTCCACGGTAATAATTGTTTTGGAAAACAACAAATACTCTTGGCCCTAAAATTCTTTCCAATGCATAGAATCTGTCATAATACCATCTGTCAGGATTGTATCTGTAAAAATTATTCCATGTAGAAAAATTCACATACAGGTTATTAAGACTTAAGATCTGATCAATCTGCCATCGGTTCAATCTGTTATCTCTGAAGAATACATTCCAGTTGATATTTACAACACTGTTTCTGTAGTCATTATAGTATCCCTGGTAATAATCGCTTGGATAATAATCCTGAGGATAGTTATAGTAATAATCGTCCGGGAAATAATTTCTGTCATCCTCATCATTATAATAGCCATCTCCATTCTGATAATATCCGTCATCTCCCCATCCGTTATTTGGATACTGCTGGGCGGAAGACAAAGCTGCCAGTCCCAAAGCAAATCCCAAAAGTATTTTTTTCATCTCTAATCGTTAATTGGTTAGTATATAGCAGAATATCTCTATTCTATCTTTTGGATATAAATAAAAAAAAGAAGTTAAATCCTAAGATGAAACTTCTTTTAATTTACTTTTAACTAATTGATAATCAAATGTTAAATTTATAATCTTCCACTATCTTTTATCCAATAGGCTATTTTTTCATTGAAATATTTTTTACCTTTTAAGTCCTCGAGCTTTAAATGCATCCTGTAGCGCCAGTAATGTGGGAAAACTGCCGGGTTATTAATCCTCTCATTATCCATGTTCTGATTGGTCAGCTCAGGTTCCGTTGCAAGAAATTCCTGGATTGGGAAAACAGCAAGCATCGCATCAGTGTAAAGATGCTGTTTCATAATGATTTCTGCAAGATGAGAATCCATTTCGTCCGGAGCTTTTCCATACTGCACCAATTGTTGATTAAAATATTTCTGTGTTAGTGCAGGATCTTCCTTCCACCATTGTCTCAGCGTTGAGCTGTCATGTGAGGAAGCCGTTACCACATTCATATAATCAGCTTTTTTAGGATTGTAAAACGGAATATTGTCTGACGGCATTCGCTGTACTTTTAAAGCAATGATCGCCAGCTCATCCATTACAACAGGCACGCAGGCAGGAACCATTCCCAGGTCTTCGCCACAGATCAGCATTTTCGTTGCATTAAGAATAACCGGCAGTTTCTCCATCGCTTTCTCGTACCATAGGTGATCCTGTCTTCTGAAGAAATAATCATGGTACAGCTCATAAATCGCCTTCCTTTCCCATTCTGAAAGATATTTATAGGAGTGGGTATTAAACACATTAAATCTTGGATGATATACTGTTTCGCCATTCCTTTCTTCAGTAAGGAACAAAACATTGGCACATAAAGAGATAAGTTTTTCTTCTACAGAGCCTTTTGGGTTCTTTTTGAAAAATTCTGCCAGCTTTCTCTGGGTATCAAATTCTTCTTTGAAGGAGTATGTTCCGTCATTATTGCTGTTAATAAATTCAAAAACTTTACTGCTGTCTTCCCCGAAATATTCCCACAAAATTCTTTCATTGATGAAAGGCTTACAGTATCTGTTGAAATCAAAAGGAATATGCCTTGCTTTAAATTCATCCAGAACAACAGGAACCGCAGGATAAAAGTAGCCTAAAATCCCTTGTGTAGCAGAAATTGGCATCCTCCAGATTCTGAAAAATCCTAAGATATGATCAATTCTCATAGCATCGAAATACTGCTCAAGTGCTTTAAACCTGTTTTTCCACCAGCGGTAATCATCTTCCTTCATAGCTTCCCAGTTGTATGTTGGGAATTCCCAGTTCTGACCCAGCTCTGTAAACTGATCCGGCGGTGCTCCGGCCTGGAAATCCATTCCGAAAAGCTCAGGTTCTGTCCATGCTTCCACAGAATGTCTGTAAATACCGATCGGAAGATCTCCTTTCAAGGATACTCCTAAGCTGTGGATGTAATCTACAGCATCTTTCAGTTGTAAATGAAGCTGGTACTGCACCCAGGCATGAAGCATGGAAGCATCATAATCTTTGCTTTTTGTGGTGAAAAACTGTGAAATTTTTCCTGCAATATATTTTTTATGGGTTTTCCAGTCGTTGAAGTTCGGAGTTTTATATTTATCCCTGAGTACACAGAATGCGGCATAAGGAGTCAGCCAGTAATCGTTGTCTTTTATAAATTTTTTAAAGTTCCTGTCCTTATAAATTTTCTCTTTTCCTGCATTGAAAACTGCTTTTAAAAACTTCCATTTTCCTGCGATCATTTTTTCATAATCAATCAGGTCAAGAGCATTCAATGCCTCTTTTTCAGACTGATATTCAGAGACTAATTCTTCCGGTAAAGCAAAATCAAGATTTTCCAGGCAAATATACTGCGGATGTAAAGCATAGACAGAAACTGCTGCATAAGGATAAGAATCCGTCCAGGAATAATTGGCAGTAGTATCATTTATCGGAAGGATCTGGATAATACCCAGATTGGTTTCCTTAGTCCAGTCGGCCAGCTTTTTAAGATCGGAAAATTCTCCTACTCCAAAACCGTTCTCACTTCTTAAAGAAAACACAGGAACTGCCACACCAGCATCATGATACATCTGGTAAGACTTGAATTTAAAATAATGATTGGAAACAATCTGCAGCACATCTTTCAACTGATTAGCAACCGTAAATCTATTTTCACCGGTTTCGACATCAATAATTTTTCCTTCTTTTTTGCTATAGAGA
This sequence comes from Chryseobacterium sp. 22532, assembly GCF_052044665.1. Lineage (NCBI taxonomy): Bacteria > Pseudomonadati > Bacteroidota > Flavobacteriia > Flavobacteriales > Weeksellaceae > Chryseobacterium > Chryseobacterium sp. 22532. The sequence continues at coordinate 778,718 of NZ_JBQENJ010000001.1, read as the reverse complement.
CAATATTTAAATTGGATAAATTCATTCTCAGGAATTTCAACGGAAGCTTCCCAAACTCCAAAATCTGTCTGTGAAAGACGGATCGCTTTATCATAATTCCAGTTCCCCAGAGAAGCTGTACTTCCGAAAAGGGCAATTTCCCAGTCGGGATTGTAAACAGGTGCTTCAATTCTGAATAAATGGGTATGCTTTTTTAAAACTGCAGCTTTTTCGGGAACAAACTGATTAAGCTTATTATAAAGGATTTTATTGTTCAAATAGTTCTCGGGGAAATTTTTATTATTCCATTCATCGAAAATAATAAACTCTTTGTAGTTATGCGGGAAATTAAGATGGTGCAGCACAAATTCTTCTCTAAGAATATTGCCTTTTTCATCTGTAAGCTGATATTTATATGAGACTGATTTTGAAAAATAATCCACTTCACATTTCCAGATGCCGTTTTCTGCATAAAACAGGGCATGAGTCTGGACAACAGCTCCTTCCTCATCCACAATCAGGAGCAGTAAACTCTGTCCTGCCTTTGCATTATATCCTACATTAAAGTATAGCTTCATCTATATTTTTTTTATAAAAATACATTTTAATATCGAAAAACAAAACTTATTGAAGATCAAATAATCATTAAAAAACCTTTCCAAAATAACTTGAAAAGGCTTTATATTTTATTAGAGTTAAATGGAATTATATCAATTATCTAAGCTTTTATTCTGTAACAATAATTTTTTTACTTAATATTACTTTACCGGATTCATTTGTAATGCTTACAATATAAGCTCCATTGACTAAATTTTTGAGATAAACCTGCTGATTGAGCGAGCCATCTTTTACAGATAGATTCTGTTCCGTTACATTTTTCCCGGAAAGATCAAAAACACTAAGTTTTAAATTTCCTTTTACAGCTTTATCATTTACACTAATGTTGATAAAGTGTTCATCTACTCTGGTCGGGTAGATATCAATATTAGCTAATGTATTTACCGAAGAAGTTCTGTCATTGGCAAAATATCTGCTTGCAAGATCATAAATATGAGGTTTTTCTCTACCGGAAAGAACCTTCGCTTGCAGGGTTAACAAATCTACTTCATATAAACTGTCTCCTTTGGCACTTGCAATAATTACTTTTCCTTTAGCATTGACAGCAGATCCATTCACTGAATAATTTTCAGGAATACCGGATATTTTACCTACAAATTTGGCTTTCAATTCTTTTGTAATTACCTTAAAAACATTTCCTGAAGCTGAAAAAACATAAAAATTATTTTCAGCATCTGCAATCATGTCACCTCCGAAACCCGTTTCAATAGCCGTAAATGAATTTTTCCCATTGGAAGCATCATCCTTAATAATCCCAAGGTCACTGACTGTATACTGACTTCCTTTTCTGCTGATCTGAAGCAGCTGTGTTCCTGCGTTATTAAGAGCATAAATATTTCCGTCATATCCTGTAGTCATTCTTGTGATGTGGGAATTGATATCACAGGAAGTTACTCTTGCCACGGTATTTTCTACCAAAGTAATTTCTTTAGTCTTGGCATTCAAAACATAAATATTTGACGAAAACATCGGCATATACACCAAATTATTGTTCAAAGGATCATAAGCCAGAGCCGCCATGGTAACTGCCTGGGAGTGGCTGTAGGAATTCTTATCCTCAGATACCTGACCTTTTCTTTCCTGAGAAAATACGTTTACCGCAGTATCCGCCGAAAACAATTTTTCTCCGGAGGCACCGCTTACCGCATCCATCGCACGGAAATCACTGAAAACTATGCTGGAAGTATCTTTTCCGGCAATAGCAAAAAAGTCCTGCTGCGCCTGGACATTAGCACCAAACACAAGCAGGAAAAGAGGGAATAAATGTTTTTTCATACAATGTAGAATTTAGATTCGTGATCATTTTAGTTATAACTAAGTTACACAATTTACAAATTGAATCATAAAAAAATAATATCATTTGCATAATATTTACAATCATTTAATCTAAACGTTGAAGTTCTGATAAATTATTTTTTTCTTTTAAACACAAATTTCACCAATAACACTGACAGTAGTATGGGTAGTATTAGTGAAAACAATTTGTGATAGTAGTGTTTTTTAACGCAAAGATTGATCATTAAGCTGTATATTTTAAAGAAGCAAAGATTGCCAGCTTAGCTGACATAAGTAGAGTCAGTGATTTAAATTTCAAGAAAACACAAATAAGTAAAATCTGCAAAAAATTATACCGGCAGTTAATCGTAAAAGTAGGATTGCCTGTACCTCAGCAAAAAAAGAACTCCCGTCGATCACACGGATTGCAACAGATTTATCTGCAGAATCCACGTCATCAGCGGGAGCTGTGCTTATGTATTTTAGGTTAATTCAGAACGTAAGTTGTTCCGTCTCTTCCGTCTTTTAATTCAATGCCTTCAGCAAGCAGCTTATCTCTGATCTGATCTGAAAGGTCGAAGTTTTTTGATTTTCTTGCCTGATTTCTCAGCTCTATTAAAACTTTTAAAGTTTGATCGAGTTTTTCGTTATTATTTTCTTCGATACTCTGAAGTCCTAAAACGTCAAATATAAAGGCATGCAATGTTGACTTTAAATCTTCAAGATCCTCAACAGAGATTGTTTCTTTACCATCATTTAAAGCGAAAATATATTTCACAGCTTCAAATAAATGAGCAATCAGGATCGGAGAATTGAAATCATCATTTAAAGCATCGTAACATTTATTTTTCCATTCCTGAAGATTAAATTCAGACCGTTTTTCATTATCCGGAGTAATCGAATTTAATACTTTAACAGCCTCCATTAATCTGATGAAACCTTTTTCACTGGCCATCATCGCATCGTTTGAAATATCCAGCACACTTCTGTAATGTGCCTGCAGGAAGCAGAAACGTACGATCGAAGGATGGAAAGGTTTTTCAAAGAAATCGTTTTCCCCTGTAACCAATTGCATCGGAAGGATATAGTTCCCCGTCGATTTACTCATACGCTGAGAATTCATTGTCAGCATATTGGCATGCATCCAATAATTAACCGGAGCCGTATCATTGCAAGCCTTCCCCTGTGCGATTTCGCATTCATGGTGCGGGAATTTCAAGTCCATTCCACCACCATGGATATCGAATTTTTCACCTAAATATTTCGTGCTCATGGCAGTACATTCAAGGTGCCATCCCGGGAAACCTTCACCCCAAGGGGAATTCCATCTCATAATGTGAGCAGGAGATGCTTTTTTCCATAGTGCAAAATCCTGTGGATTCTTCTTTTCGCCCTGACCGTCAAGATCACGGGTATTGGCAAAAAGCTCTTCGATATTACGTTTTGAAAGTTCACCGTAATTCAATCCTCTTTTATTGTATTCCAGAACATCAAAATATACGGAACCGTTGCTTTCATAGGCAAAACCTCTTTCAATAAGTTTCTGGGTCAATTCGATCTGCTCCACGATGTGGCCTGTCGCTGTCGGCTCAATATTGGGAGGCAATAGGTTGAACATTTCCAACACTTTGTGAAAATCGACCGTATATTTCTGTACGATTTCCATGGGTTCCAACTTTTCAAGACGCGTCTGTTTTACGAATCTGTCGTTATCTACGTTCCCATCGTCTGTAAGATGGCCTGCATCTGTAATATTCCTGACATATCTTACTTTGTACCCCAAATGCATCAGGGTACGGTATATAAAATCAAAGGAAAGAAATGTTCTTACATTTCCCAAATGCACATTGCTGTACACGGTAGGTCCGCAGACATACATTCCGACGTTTCCTTCTAAAATTGGTTTAAATATTTCTTTTTCTCCTGTAAGGGAGTTATATAGTTTTAATTGCATTTTTTTAAGTTAAAAGATTCAATGATTAAAGGATTTAAAAATTAGTTAAAATAATTCTAACCACAACAGATAATTGTCGTGAGAAAAATTTTATTTGAAACTTTTTTAAATATTACCATTATTAAATTGCTTTTAAGTGATATTGCAAATGATCAATATAATCCTGAATAATGTATTCCAAAGTAAAGGTTTGAGGAACTGTTTTTGTTGTATCACAAGTTCTTTTCAAAGCTTCGTCAGGAATATTTTCTACAGTATGAACAATCTGAAAATTCAAAGATTTCCAAAGGCTGATCACTTCCGAAACCGGAATATCCTGATAATTCTGCGCTTTTACCCAAAAATCCTGATCGTATACAATAGTATCATTTTCTTTGTATTGTGTTACCACAAATCTTCTGATATTGGTAAGAGCACTATCGCAAAGATGGCCTAAAATTTCTTTTTTGGACCACTTTTCCGGTGAAATTTTATAGGACCATTCTTCTTCTGAAATTGTTTCAAATCTCTGAAGTTCGGCATTAACAATATTTTTTAGAATCTGATAGTCCATTTATTAATAATCAAGTTTAGCATGACTTCCCACATAATGCAGGAATTCCTGTCTGGTGATCGGGTTGGTTCTGAAAATACCACTCAATTCTGCCGTAATGGTAGAACTTGCTGTATCTTTTATTCCTCTGCAGTTGACGCATAAATGCTTGGCATCAATAATACAGGCTACATCTTTTGTACCCAATGCTTCTTTCAGGGCATCTACTATCTGCATGGTCAGTCTTTCCTGAACCTGTGGCCTTTTTGCATAATAATCCACAATTCTGTTGATCTTGGAAAGGCCAATCACTTCACCGTTTGAAATATAGGCAACATGTGCTCTTCCGATGATCGGCAGAAAGTGGTGTTCGCAGAAAGAATATACCGTAATATCTTTTTCCACCAGCATCTGGCGGTATTTATATTTATTGGAGAACGTGGAAATTCCAGGCTTATTTTCAGGAAGGAGCCCTCCAAAAATTTCATTAACATACATTTTGGCAACACGCTTTGGTGAATCTTTTAAAGAATCATCCGTCATATCCATCCCCAGTGTTTCCATAATCTCACCGAAAAGTTCGGTAATTTTTTCTATTTTTTCCTGTGGCGATTTATCAAAAGCATCTTTCCTAATAGGCGTATGTTCTTTTCCTGTGAAAATATCATCGTCGTTATCGGTAAAATCAACCATTTTTATTTAATTTGCAACAAAAATACGGATAAAATCTGTTCATCAATTTCATTTTGAACGAAAAACATTATCCTTTCTCAACTTAGCCTTATGATTATTGTCGAAGAAGTACAGAGTGACAACCAGAAAAAGAAATTTTTAGAATTTCCTGCCCAACTTTACCGGCATGACAAAAGCTATATAAGACCCAGAAATCAGGACATCGAAGAGATTTTTGATCCTGAAAAGAATAAATCTTTCGTGAATGGCGAATGTGCCCGGTTCTTATTTAAAAACAAAGAGAATGAAATAGTAGGGAAAGTGGCCGTGTTCACGTCTACTCTTTATGAACAGAAACAACCCACCGGCGGAATAGGTTTTTTCGACTGTATCAATGATCAGAAAACAGCGGATTTTATTTTTGACCACTGCAAACACTGGCTTCAGGAAAGAGGCATGGAAGCTATGGACGGTCCGATTAATTTCGGGGAACGGGATAAGTTCTGGGGACTTCTGACGGAAGGTTTTGCTGAACCGCTTTTCGGAATGAATTACAATTTTCCATATTACAAAGACCTGTTTGAAAATTATGGCTTCAAAGTATATTTTGAACAGCTCTGTTTTTCAAGACCGATTTTTGCAGAGGTTTCAAGGATCTTTACCCTAATGCATACCAAGCACAGCAGAAACCCGGCCATCTCTGCAAGACCGATGAAAAAGAATGATCTGCCTAAGTTTGCAAAAGATTTTACAGAAATATATAATCAGGCATGGGCTGTCCATGGCGAAGGCAAGCAGCTGGAAGAAGCAAAGGTCCTCAAAATGTTCAGAACCATGAAACCTATCATCAATGAGCATATTTCCTGGTTTGTGTATGAAAATGAAAAACCGATTGCCATGTGGATGAATCTTCCGGATGTGAACCAGTGGTTCAAATATCTGAACGGTAAATTCGGGATTATTGAAAAGCTTAAATTTTTGTGGATAAAGCAATTCAAAAAGAATGAAAAAATGGTGGGACTGGTATTTGGTGTTGTTCCGGAATGGCAGAAGAAAGGTATTGACGGCTATATGATCTGGGAAGGAACGCAGCACCTGAGAAAGCATACGGATTTTAAAACTACGGAGCTCCAGTGGATCGGAGATTTTAATCCTAAAATGATAAAAATAGCTGAGAGTCTTGACACGACTGTGACCAGAAAACTGGCTACATACCGGTATTTATTTGACCGCAATAGAGAGTTTGAAAGACATCCTATCCTTTAAATAAAAAACCCTGCTATTGATAGCAGGGCTCCTTTCATTTTTGATACTCTATTAGAATAGCTCTCCGGCTACTTTTTTAATATTGTCACTTTTTCCCATGGAGTAAAAGTGCAGCACAGGAACTCCAAAATCAAGCAATTCTTTGCATTGGGCAATAGCCCACTCGATCCCGATCTGTTTTACCGCTTCATTATTTTTAGCATTTTCCACTTCGTTGATCAGCTCTTCAGGAAGATCTATTTTGAAAACCTGTGGCAGGATCTTCAGGTGCTTTTTGGTCGCAATAGGTTTAATTCCCGGGATAATAGGAACGGTAATTCCCATTTCTCTGGCCTTCGTCACAAATTCGATAAATCTTTTATTGTCAAAAAACATTTGAGTAACGATATAATCTGCTCCAGCATCTACTTTTTCTTTCAGCCATTTCAGATCATAATTCATGGAAGGTGCTTCCATATGTTTTTCCGGATAACCGGCTACTCCTATGCAGAATTTATTAAGCTCATCACAAGCCTTCTCATCATTGTGCAGGTATTTCCCTCTTCCCAGATCATTAATCTGATGAACGAGATCCATAGCACTGGCATGCCCTCCCGGTGTTGGCTCAAAGTATTGATGCCCTTTCATGGCATCGCCTCTCAGGGCCATTATATTGTCTATTCCCAAGTACATACAATCTACCAGAAGATATTCGGTTTCTTCTTTGGTGAAGCCTCCGCAAAGGAGATGGGGAACGGTATCTACATTATATTTATGCTGGATGGCGGCACAAATACCTAAGGTTCCGGGACGCATTCTGGTGATCCGGCGTTCCATCAGCCCATTTCCTTTATCAATATAAATATATTCTTCCCTTGAGGTAGTTACATCTATAAAAGGGGGCTTAAACTCCATAAGCGGATCTATGTTGGTATACAGATCTTCAATTCCGATCCCCTTTTGGGGCGGAACCACTTCTAAAGAGAATAAGGTTTTGCCATTTGCATTTTTTATGTGTTCAGTGATCTTCATTTTATAGTTTAGTTATATTTTTAGCTTTTAAAGAAGTGCCTGTTGATATTTTTTAATCTGCTAAATTGGGTGACAACCACTTTCTTGCTTCCTGAATGCTACAGCCTCTTCTTTCTGCATAATCTTTTAGCTGGTCTTCGGTTATTTTTCCAAGTCCAAAATATTTAGCATGCGGGCTTCCGAAATAATATCCGGAAACGGAGGCCGTTGGGAACATTGCCAGGCTTTCGGTAAGGAAAACTCCGGTGTTCTCTTCTACTTTTAAAAGATCCCAGATGGTCTTCTTTTCCAGGTGGTCCGGACATGCGGGATAACCCGGTGCGGGACGGACTCCTTTGTATTTTTCTGCGATCAGATCTTCATTGCTTAAATTTTCCTGGTTGGCATAGCCCCAATATTCTGTTCTTACTTTTTTATGTAAAAATTCTGCAAAAGCTTCTGCGAATCTGTCAGCCAAAGCTTTTACCATGATGGCATTGTAATCATCATTGGCTTTTTCATATTCTTCTGCAAGTTCGTCTGTACCGAAGCCTGTAGTTACACAGAAAGCTCCTACATAATCTGTTTTACCGGAAGCCTGAGGGGCAATAAAGTCACTTAATGCTAAATATTCTTTTCCTTTTGAACGCTGAGCCTGTTGTCTTAAGGTTAAGAATCTGGCCTGTTCTTCATTATTTTCGTCAAAGATTAAGATATCATCAGTATCATTGGAGTTGGCCTTGAAAATTCCGAAGATGGCTTTTGCTTTCAGCAGTTTTTCATCAAGGATTCTTTTTAAAATAACCTGGGCATCTTTAAACAATTCTTTAGCCTGGGCTCCTACCACCTCATCTTCTAAAATATTCGGGTATTTCCCGTGAAGGTCCCAGCTTCTGAAGAATGGCGACCAGTCAACAAACGGAAGCAATTCATTCAGGTCCTGATCTTCTATTACGGTTACACCTAAATTATTCGGCGTAAAAATATCCTCGTTTTCCCAATCGATGTTGAAATGACTCTTTCTAGCTTCTTCAATGGATACATAGTCCTTATCAATTTGTCTGTTCAGAAACTTCTCACGGAAATCAGAGTATTCGTCTTTCAGGTCTGAAACATAATCTTTGTTTCTGTCGCCTAACAAGGAGCTCACTACGTTTACCGCCCTTGAGGCATCATTAACGTGAACTACTGCATTTTTATATTTTAAATCGATTTTCACAGCGGTGTGGGCTTTTGATGTGGTTGCACCGCCAATCAACAGAGGAAAATTAAGGTTTTGTCTTTCCAATTCAGAAGCGATATATACCATCTCATCAAGACTTGGTGTGATCAATCCGCTTAATCCGATAACATCAACTTTCTGTTCGATAGCCGTCTGAATAATTTTCTCTGCAGGCACCATAACTCCAAGGTCTACAATTTCATAATTGTTACAACCCAATACCACACTTACGATGTTTTTTCCAATATCATGAACATCACCTTTTACTGTTGCCATCAGAATTTTTCCGTTAGCTGGCCTTGTGCCGTCTTTTTCGGCTTCAATAAAAGGCTGCAGATAAGCCACTGCTCTTTTCATTACCCTTGCAGATTTTACCACCTGTGGAAGGAACATTTTCCCACTTCCGAAAAGGTCTCCCACAACGCCCATTCCGGTCATAAGATTAACCTCAATAACATGCAATGGTTTTGCGGCCTGTTTTCTGGCCTCTTCTACATCTTCTTCAATAAAACGGTCGATTCCTTTTACCAAAGCATGGGTAATTCTATCCTGTAAAGGCCTTGTTCGCCATTCGAGATCTTCAACGATTTCTTTTTTGACGGATTTATTTTTTTCGGAATACTCCAGAAGTCTTTCTGTAGCATCCTCTCTTTTATCAAGGATCACATCTTCCACAAGCTCCAGAAGCTCTTTATTGATCTCATCATATACTTCCAGCATGGAAGGGTTCACAATACCAATATTCATTCCGGCCTGAATGGCATGGTAAAGGAATACGGAGTGCATGGCTTCTCTTACGGTATCATTTCCACGGAATGAAAACGAAACATTACTTACACCACCACTTACAGAAGCATAGGGAAGATTCTGTCTTACCCATCTGGTGGCTTCAATGAAGTCGATAGCGTTTCTTCTATGTTCTTCCATTCCTGTTGCCACAGGGAAAATATTCAGGTCGAAAATAATGTCTTCAGCAGGAAAACCAACTTGATTAACCAAAATATCATACGACCGTTTTGAAATCTCAAGCCTGCGATCATAATTGTCTGCCTGTCCTGATTCATCAAATGCCATTACAATGACTGCAGCACCATATCTTTTTACGGCTTTGGCCTGCTTGATAAATTCTTCTTCACCACCCTTGAGACTGATGGAATTGACGACACATTTACCCTGTGCCACCTGAAGGCCGGCTTCCAGGATCTCCCATTTGGAAGAGTCAATCATGATGGGAATTCTTGAGATATCAGGTTCTGAAGCAATTAAATTTAGAAATTTGATCATAGAAGCTTTTCCATCGATTAATCCGTCATCGAAATTGACATCAAGAATCTGTGCGCCACCTTCTACCTGATGGCGGGCAATATCAAGTGCTTCAGAGAATTTCTCCTCTTTGATCAGTCTTAAAAATTTTTTGGAGCCGGCAACATTGGTTCTCTCACCAACATTGATGAAATTACTTTCCGGCGTTATAATAAGAGGCTCAAGGCCCGACAATCTTAAATATTTCATTAATTTTTATTCTTCTAAAATATAATAGGCGTTGTTTGCATTCTGCCGCAGCAGATCTACATGCTTGCCTAAAGCAGTAAAAATTGGAAATCTTTTATAAGCTAAGTTATGTTCTTTTGCAAATTCTTCGATCTCTTCTGTGATCTCGTTATAATACATATAGCTGTAATTCGGAAAAAGATGATGAGCCACATGAAAATTAAAATTCCCCAAAATATTTCTCACCAGCCAGTTATTTTCTTTTAAATCATTGGTTACCTCAAACTGGTGACGGAGCCAGCTGAACGGAAGCCCATTCTTTGTATCCAGTTTTGGGAAAGCATTATCAGGAAGCGGATGCAGAGGCAATAATACAAAGAGCGCAAAAATGCTCGCCGCAATGATCTGAAGGCCCCATGCTCCTAAAGCCAAGCCTATGGATACTTTAAAGAACAGGATAGGCACTACGATCTGATAAAAGAAATAGAACAGCTTATAAATGACCATTTTTATTTTTTCAATGAAAGGAATGGAACCCTGGGTCTTTAAAATTACTCTTTCTTTATCAAAAAAATCCCTGAAATCCCTGATAAACATCCAATTGAACAGGTAAAGAGGGTATACCAGGAAGAAAAACCTGTGCTGGAATTTCTGCACACCTTTTGCCTTAACCCATGGAACTATTAAAAGCAGACCGCTCTGCTCTATATCCGTATCCCATCCATCCACATTCGGGTAGGCATGATGACTGGCAATATGCCTCTTTTTCCAGATGTATGAATTCGCTCCTACAAAGTCAAAAATATGCAGTACCAGCGAGTTCAGTCTTTTACTTTTATAAATGTTATTGTGAGCTGCTTCATGGATCAGGTTTAAATAAATGAGTACCAAGGAGATTCCCATTAAAACAAAGCTTCCGATATATATCCAGGGTTTGTCAACATTAAATAAAGCAAAGAAATACAACGCAAAATAGACCAAAGGCAGGATAACTGCTTTGATCTGAATATAGATGTCCCTGTTTTCGGGAATTTGTTCTAAACGCTGATTCACTTTCTTTCTCAGTTCATTAAAAAGTCTTATATCCTCTGAATTTTTCAAGTAACTTGGCTTTTCCATAATGTTAAATTTTGTGACTCATTTAAAGATAACATTTATAATCAAGCACTTACTCCATATTTTAATTAAAAAAATCTATTAAATCATGCAAATTTTTTCAATTTTCTTGGAGCATATTCTGCTACCAGATCTGCAATGGCTTTGATGTGGTCCGGCGTGGTTCCGCAGCATCCGCCTATAATATTGATCAATCCTTTCTCTACATATTCTTTAATCTGTCTTGCCATATCTTCTGGTGTCTCATCATATTTTCCGAAAGCATTCGGAAGTCCGGCATTCGGATAGGCTGAAACATAAAATTCTGAATTATGGGCTAATGTTTCCAGATACGGCGTCAGCTGATCAGCACCAAGGGCACAGTTGAAACCTACACTCAGCAAATTTAAATGTGATACTGAGATCAGGAATGCTTCTGCCGTCTGTCCACTCAAAGTTCTTCCTGAAGCATCTGTAATGGTACCGGAAACCATGATTGGAATTTTTATATTCCTTTCTTCCTGAATCTCATCAATCGCGAAAAGAGCTGCTTTTGCATTCAGGGTATCGAAGATGGTTTCTACCAGAAGAATGTCCGAACCACCATCAAGCAAAGCTTCGCACTGTTGTTTGTAGGCTAGTCTTAATCCCTCAAAAGTGATTGCTCTGTATCCCGGATCATTTACATCCGGACTTAAGCTTGCCGTTCTGTTGGTTGGACCAATTGACCCTGCTACAAATCTTGGTTTGTCGGGATTCTTAGCGGTAAACTCATCACAGGCTTTTCTTGCGATTTTTGCTGATTCGTAATTCAGTTCGTACACCAATTCTTCCATATGATAATCTGCCATAGCGATTGTTGTTCCTGAGAAAGTGTTGGTTTCGATAATATCAGCTCCTGCTTCCAGATATTTTTTGTGAACTTCTTCAATTGCCTGAGGCTGAGTCAAAGAAAGCAGATCGTTATTTCCTTTTACCGGATGTTCCCAGTCTTTGAAACGTTCGCCACGATAATCTTCTTCTTCAAACTTGTAACGCTGAAGCATGGTTCCCATGGCGCCGTCAAGAATTAATATTCTCTCGGATATTGCCTGGTATAGTTGTTCTGAATTTTTCATTGTATAAATTTTGGCTGAAGCCATTTAAGTTATTTCATTAAACAGATATTGAATTAATCCAGGGCCTGCTTTAAATCTGCTATGATATCATCCACATGCTCAAGACCTACCGAACAGCGTACCAGACCTGCGGTAATACCTACTTCGTTTCTTTCCTCATCGGTCAGTTTTGAATGGGTAGTTGATGCCGGATGGGTTACAATCGTTCTTGTATCTCCTAAATTGGCAGAAAGCGAGCACAATTTTATTTTATCCAGAAAGTTTCTTCCTCCTTCTATTCCGCCTTTAATTTCAAAAGCTACGATATTTCCACCCAACTTCATCTGTTTTTTAGCAATTTCATAACTTGGATGGGATTTCAGGAAAGGATATTTTACAAGCTCTACATTGGGATGACTCTCTAAAAACTCAGCCACCTTCAAGGCATTCTCACAATGTTTTTCAACACGGATAGCCAATGTTTCAAGACTTTTTGACAATACCCACGCATTGAAAGGTGACATCGCCGGTCCGGTATTTCTTGCAAAAAGATAAATCTCTCTTATAAGGTCGGCTTTTCCTACAGCTACTCCACCTAATACTCTTCCCTGGCCGTCAATAAGTTTTGTTGCAGAGTGTACAACAACATCTGCCCCGTATTTAATGGGCTGTTGCAGATAAGGCGTTGCAAAGCAGTTATCTACAATAAAGATTAGATTATGTTTTTTTGCAATCTGGCCAAAAAACTCAAGATCCAGAATCTCAATAGCCGGATTGGTTGGAGTTTCGAGATACAAAATTTTTGTATTAGGCTTAATATACTGCTCTACATTTTCCGCATCTCCAGCTTTAAAATAAGTGGTTTCGATATTCCATTTCGGGAAATACTTGGTAAACAAGGTATGTGTAGATCCGAACACCGACTGGCAGCTGACAATATGATCACCGGCATTCAATAAAGCCGCAAATGTTGAATAAATGGCAGCCATTCCTGTTGCAAATGCATATCCGGCTTCTGCGCCTTCCATTATTGCAATCTTATCAGTGAACTCTGTCACATTCGGGTTTGAAAAACGGCTGTACAGGTTTTTAGGTTTTTCTTCAGCGAAGCTTGCTCTCATATCTTCTGCATCCTGAAATATAAAACTGGATGTAAGATATAATGGTGTTGTATGTTCATCAAACTGGGTTCTTTCAGTCTGGGTTCTTATCGCTGATGTTTCAAAATTTTCCATATAGTTTTAAAATGTAGCAATGTATCAGTTTAACAATGTAACAATGAGATCATTGGTAAATTAGTACATTGTTAAATTGTTATATTAAATTATTATTTCGTTTCACTTACTCTTAAAATATCTCCAAAAACTCCTCTTGCTGTTACCTGGGCTCCGGCTCCGGCTCCCATGATCACGATTGGGTTTTCGCCATAGCTTTCTGTATAGATCTCAAAAATAGAATCTGAACCTTTCAGCTGACCTAATGCAGAGGTACCCGGTACAGAAACCAATTTTACATCAAGCTGACCTTTGTCTTTCTGAAGATCGCCATGAAGATCGCCCACATAACGAAGCACATGTCCTGGCTCCTGGCCCTCTTTAATTTTCCGATATTCTTCATCCAGCTCATTCAGTCTTGAGATAAATTCGTTTTTATCTACGGACAAAAGGTTTTCAGGAATTAAATTTTGAATATTGATATCCTGGAATTCATTGATCAAATCTAATTCCCTGGCCAGAATCAGAAGTTTCCTTGCGACATCATTTCCGGAAAGGTCTTCACGCGGATCAGGTTCTGTATATCCTTTTTCCATCGCTTCTCCAATAATGGTTGAGAATTTATCGTTTCTCACAGAGAAATTATTAAAAATATAGCTCAATGATCCGGAGAATACTCCTTTTATTCTTGTAATATTTTCTCCTGAAAGGTGTAATAGTTTTATGGTATCAATCAATGGAAGGCCTGCTCCTACATTGGTTTCATAGAGATAACGTCTGTTATTTTTGCTCAACGTATATCTTAGTTTACGGTATTCTTCTATTGGAAGAGTATTGAAAATTTTGTTGGATGAAACCAAGTCAAAGCCGTTTTCAGCCAGTGCATGGTAATTTTTCACAAAATCTTTGCTTGCCGTATTATCTACCACGATCAGGTTTTCCAGCTGGTTTTCTTTTGAGAAGTTGATTAATTCCTCAACATTTGATGGATGTTCTGCTGTTAAAACCTCATCATTCCAGTTTGTATTAAAACCTTTTTTATTGAATGCAATTTTTCTTGAATTGGCTACTGCAACCACTTTAAGATCTATCTTTTTACGTCTTTTGATTTCTTCAGAAGACTGTAAAACCTGCTCTATTAAAGTCTTCCCTACATTTCCGTGACCAATGATCGCCAAGTGAACGGTTTTAGGCTTTTTGAAAATTTCGGATTCAATGATATTCTTCGTTTTCTCATCCTGGGAAGAGGTAACGACAATATTCACTCTCTTTTCGGCCGCAACCTGGTTGAGAAGAAGTGGAAAGACATTATTTCTGGCTAATTCTGCAAGTACTTTATTGAAATCTTCCGCCACAAATCCTAGTACGGAAACATTATTGATGCTGTAAATTTGTGAAACCTTTCCTGATTTTCTTTCTGCTTCAAACTCATCGATCAGGCAGGTCACTGCTTTTTCTGCATCGTCCTCATTTACCAGAATAGATATTCCGTTTTCAATAGCCTGTTGGGAGATCACTCCTACACTGATGCGCGCCAAAGTAAGCGCTTTAAAAATTCTTCCGTCGATCCCGATTTCGCCCAGGAAATCTTCACCTTCAAATTTGATGATTGATCTGTTCTTTAAAAACTTTATTTCGTTAGCATTTCTCATTCTACAAAATATTTTTTATGATAGTATTTAATTGTTCGTATTCCATTAGGAAGGCATCATGCCCGTGAATTGACTGTATTTCATGATAGAAAACCTCTTTCTTTTTCTCTTTCAGCTGCTCAAAGCACATTCGAATTTCTGAAGCGGGAAAAAATAAATCTGTATCTACTGCAATTAAGTGCATTCGGGCACTGATTTTTGTTAACTGCTCTTCTTCAGTGTTCATATTCATCAGCAAGTGATTCATCAGCTTATAGGATTTTAAACTAAACCTTTCGTTTAATGAATTTCCGTGATAAACCAACCAATCTTCGGACTCTAACCGCTGATTTTTTTGATCGTATCTATTTTGAAATCTGTCATTTAAGGACTGAGGTGTTCTGTAACACAGCATAGCATGAATTCTTGCTTTTTGCAGGGGCTCATCATTTCCGTTGAGCAGAAATTTCTGAACCAGGCATTGTGCATGAAGCCAGTCATGGGTTTTGAAATCGCAGGCAATAGGAATAAAGATTTCTGCCAACTGTGGTTGCTTGGCAAGCATTTCCCACGCAATCCCTCCTCCGAGTGAACCTCCGATAATGGCATATAGGTTTTTGATATGTAAAGCTTCAAGGCCTTTCAGGAATATTTCTGCAATATCTGAAGGCGTGAAGTCTTCGTATTCGTCAATTAAAAAATGATCATATCCGTTTCCGGGAATATTGAAACACAGAACGGTATATTGAGTTGTATCAATAACCTGATTTTCACCGATCAGCTTTTTCCACCATCCTTTTTCACCGGAAACATTTGAATTTCCGGTTAAAGCATGATTTACCAATATAACAGGTGCTGTAAACAGGTCTTTCCCGAAGATCTGATAAGTCAACGGGATATGGTATTCCTTCTGGGAAAAGGTACGATACGAAAGATTAATATAGTTTAGTTCTGTTTTCAATTCTATTATTTTAATACAATTGAAAATGCCACAGGAATGGCTGAAAAGAACTTCAGTAAGTTATCTGTCCAAAATAAATTGGTAGAACGTAGCACCTTCTCTGCTTGCACAAAGGGTTGCTAAGGTTTCATAGGGTCTAATCCCTCAACCTTTCTTGATAACATTTTCAATATTTGAATGAACGCTCGGCAAAGATAAGTCTTTTCTTTTAAATTTTAAAAGAAAAAATATTTAATATTAAAAAACCGTGTAATAATAAGTGTTTCAAGGCTATGTTAATAATTCTTCAGGTGGAAGGAATTGGAATTATTTTTCAAAAAAACTAACTTCGTACTTGAAAAGTGATGAAATATGACTGTTGAAAAAGAAAGATTACAAGATTCTAAATGGAAAAACTGGGGTCCATACGTCAGCAACCGGCAATGGGGAAATGTACGCGAAGACTACAGCCCGAACGGAAATGCCTGGCATTACGCCAACCATAATAATGCAGAAAGTTATGCCTACCGATGGGGCGAAGAAGGGATCGCTGGAATCTCCGATGTAAAGCAGATTTTCTGTTTTGCCTTTTCCTTTTGGAACAAAAAAGATAAAATTGTAAAAGAGCGCTTTTTTGGTTTAAGCAATCCTCAGGGTAATCACGGAGAGGATATCAAAGAACTCTTTTATTACTTAGATAATACACCTACCCACAGCTATATGAAAATGGTGTATAAATATCCGATCAATGCATTTCCTTACGATGATCTTGTTGCTGAAAATGGCAGGAGAAGCAAAAAGGAACCTGAATATGAGATATTTGATACGGGAATTTTTAATAACGATGAATATTTCGATATTTTCATTGAATATTGTAAGGGAGACCACAATGATATTCTTGCAAGAGTAACAGTTCACAACAGAAGCCGGCAGGATGCTCCCATCGTTATAGCTCCAACTGCCTGGTTCCGAAATAACTGGAAATGGGGTTACAATACATATAAGGGCCAAATGAATGCTTCCTATGACGGATGTATTGATATTAATCATGACAGCATTTCGATCAAAAAACTCTATTCAAGAAATCTTGCGGCTAAAAGTGCTTTCTGTGAAAATGAAACCAATACCCCAAAATTATATGGAGCTCCTTATCCGGGAAACACCTATTTTAAAGATGGAATAAATGATCATATCATTTATGGAAGTAATACGGTAAATCCTGAAAAAAGGGGTACCAAAGCATCTTTTATTATTGATGAAATGATTGGAGCGGGACAGTCCAAAATTTTTGATTTCAGGCTATGTTCCGATGAAACAGATGAACCTTTTGATCAATTTGATGAGATCTTCAATACCAGAATTGCCGAGACGGATGAGTTCTACAATGAGATTCAGAGCGAAACGACGAATGAAGATGAAAGGAATGTTCAACGGCAGGCGTTTGCAGGGCTTCTTTGGAACAAACAGTTCTATCATTATAATGTAGGAAAGTGGCTGAAGGGCGATCCGAACTACGAAGCTCCCAGAAACTTCAATGAATATGTTAGAAATACGGAATGGAACCATCTTCACAATAAGGATATCATTTCCATGCCTGATAAATGGGAATACCCTTGGTATGCAACGTGGGATCTGGCGTTTCACTGCGTTCCTTTTTCTATCATCGACGGAGAGTTTGCCAAAGGGCAGCTTCTGCTTTTAACAAAGGAATGGTATATGCACCCGAATGGGCAGCTTCCTGCTTATGAATGGAACCTGAGCGACGTAAATCCACCGGTACATGCATGGTCATGCTTCCGTGTTTTTAAGATTGATGAAAAGCAAAATGGCAAACCTGATCTTTTATTCCTTGAAAAGGTTTTCCAGAAACTCCTTCTGAATTTTACATGGTGGGTGAATCGAAAGGATAAAAGCGGTAATAATATTTTTGGCGGCGGATTCCTTGGTCTGGATAACATTGGTGCTTTTGACCGTAATATGGAGCTGAAGGATGGGCAACATCTTGAACAGGCTGACGGAACAAGCTGGATGGCTATGTACGCTCTTAATATGATGCGGATTGCTATGGAGCTTGCTCAGTACTATCAGGTATACGAAGATATGGCCATCAAGTTTTTTGAACATTATCTGTATATCGCAGAAGCTATGGAAAATCTGGGTGAAGGCAAGGAAGGTTTATGGAATGAAGAGGACGGCTTTTTCTATGACGTGCTGCAGCTTGGTAACGGAGATAGTGTTTCTTTAAAATTGAGAAGCATCGTAGGATTAATCCCGATGTTTGCCGTGGAAATTGTAGATCATAAATTACTGGAAAAAATGCCTAATTTTCAGGCAAGAATGGACTGGGTATTAAAAAACAAACCTGAACTTACGAAGCTGGTTTCCCACTGGGACGAGGAAGGACAAGGCAGAAAGCATCTGATGAGCATTTTGCGTAAGAACAGGCTGACAAAGGTTTTGAGAAGGATGCTTGATGAGAACGAATTTCTGAGCTCCTATGGGATCCGTGCCATGTCAAAAGTATATGAGGAAAATCCGTTTGTATTCTCAGTTCACGGGACGGAAAATGTAGTGTATTATACGCCTGCAGAAAGTGACAGCCGGATGTTCGGTGGCAACAGTAACTGGAGAGGACCTATCTGGTTTCCAATCAATTTCCTGATCGTGGAAAGTTTACAGCGTTTTCATTTTTATTATGGCAACAGCTTAAAGGTAGAATTCCCTACCGGAAGTGGTGAGAAAAAAAACCTGGATGAAGTGGCACAGAATATCAGCAAAAGATTATGTTCGCTGTTTTTAAAGGATGAAGATGGGCAGAGACCTTTTAACGGAGGTAATGCCAAGTTTAACTATGATGAACATTTTAAAGATTATATTACTTTCTTTGAATATTTCCATGGAGACAACGGCCGGGGCGTAGGAGCCTCCCACCAGACTGGATGGACGGCAACAGTTGCCAAGCTTATGAAACCAAGAATGACTATATAAATGTAGCGGGGGGGGGGGGGGGGGGGGGGGGG
>NZ_JBQENJ010000001.1:227883-759712 GCF_052044665.1 Chryseobacterium sp. 22532 | reverse complement strand
CCCCCCCCCCCCCCCCCCCCCCCCCCCCCCCCCCCCCGCTACATTTATATTAAAAAATATTTAAACTTTCTCTCCGTTCACCAAAACTTCATATCCGATTTCTACATTCGGTTCCAGAGTTTTTGATACGGAACAGTATTTTTCAAAAGACAGCTGGGCTGCTTTTAATGCCTTTTTAGGATCTATGTTCCCTTCTAAAAGAAATTTTACTTTGATAGATTTAAATGGCTTTGCATCTTCTACAGGAACTCTTTCTCCTTCTACTTCTGCCTGGAAACCTGTGATTTCCTGACGCTGTTTTTTCAGGATAGCCACTACGTCTATTCCACTGCATCCGGCTACGGCCATAAGTACACTTTCCATTGGGGAAACACCTTTAGCTCCCGGCTGTGAGGTATTGTCCAGAAGAATTGAATTTCCCTGGGAATTGGTACATTCAAATAAAAAGTCGTCGTTTATTCTGTTGAGTGTTATTTTCATTGTACGGATTTATATTTCAGTATTTTTCAATATTCTTATTCAAATATAAAAAACTTTATGCATTAAGCCCCAGGCTAAGACATGATATCAACTATAGCCTGAAAAAGATTATCCGGATTTTCCGCAATTCGGTTACACATGTACAAATACCATTCGTCGCCATACACAATATATTGTCTGCATGGGTAGCCTTCTTTATGGATTTCATCCAATAGGTCTTCCTGTATTCCCAGTAACATTTCAAATTCATACTTAGATTTTGGAACATCATATTTTACAATGAGCTCTTTAACTCTATTTTGAATTTTATCATGATGCGTAGCAATAGAGCATCTTCTATTTTTAAGGAAAAGAGTTTCAATATATTTAATATATAGATCATCTAAGTGTTCTCCTCTCTCTACAGCATGTCCGGGAGGAACAGCAAACGCACCTTTTACAATTCTTATTTTCCCTTGTGTTTCATTTAATATTCGTTCAAGGTCTTTTGGAGTACGATTTAAATAAGCCTGAAGAGTAATTCCCACATTTGAAAAATCAGGAGATATTTTACAAAAGGTATTAATAATATCATCTGTTCTTTCAACTCCTTCTGCGCTGATCACCACTTCAATATCCTTTTTGTGAGCTGATTCTGCTAGTGATACCAAATTACTATAAGCCATATCCTTATCAATGGCAAGCCCAATATGTGATAAATCCAAAGAAATGATAGAATCAATGTTCTCTTCTTTCACTTGGTTGATCAAGTTAAGGAAATGTTGAGTTACCGATTCTGATTCTTCCACTGAACGGGTACTTTCTCCCATAAACTCTAGTGAAGTAGGAAGCCCTTTCTCATTAATTCTTTTAGCAGTTGCTATAGCTTCTTCTATCTTCTCACCCCCGATATATCTTTTAGCTGCTTTCAACAGTAATTTAAAGAGCTCAGGATTATTAAGAATATATTCTTTTGCACCTTCATTTAATGCTGCTATTTTTAACAGCGCACCTGCTCTTTCTCTTGGCTTTAGTTCCATTATTTTTATTTGTCTTTAAACTGTTTTTATAAAATTCCTCTCGCTTTTATCTCAAGATATTTATTGATAACGTCAATATTTAAATTTTCAGGAAGAGTATATACGGTGTAGATCCCATATTTCCGAAGTTCCTGAATGATCAGTTTCTTTTCAAACTCAAACTTTTCAGCAATAATCTCGTCATAAATTTCCTGCATGCTTTCAGGATTTTTATGAATAAGGGTCTGCAGTTCTGAATTTTTAAAAAACACGACAACCAACAAGTGATTTTTAGCAATACCACGGAGGTATTTCAGTTGCCGGTTTAATCCGTCAAGGGTTTCAAAATTGGTAAAAAGCAACACAAGGCTTCTCTGGTTCAGAGAATATTTTACATCCTGATACAGACGGTTAAAATCACTTTCAAAAAAGTCAGTTTTAATATTATACAGTGCTTCTGAGATCTTTTTCAGCTGTCCGGATTTGTTTTCAGCAGCGATTTTATTTTCAGTCTTTTTTGAGAAGGTCATCATTCCGGCACGATCGCCTTTCTTCAGGATAATATGGGAAAGAGCCATAGCTGCATTGATGGAGTAATCAAGCAGACTCAATCCATTAAAAGGCATTTTCATCGTTCTTCCTTTATCAATCAGGATAAAGATACGCTGTGATTTTTCATCCTGAAACTGATTGACCATCAACCGGTTCGTTTTAGAGGTGGCTTTCCAGTTGATCGTTCTGATATCATCGCCGGGAACATATTCTTTAATCTGCTCAAATTCCATGGTATGTCCCAGTTTTCTGATCTTTTTGATCCCTCCCAGCATAAATTCGCTCTGCAGCGCCATCAGCTCATACTTTCTGAGATGAACAAAAGACGGGTAAGCGGGCAGCATAGCATCTTTCTGGAAATTAAACCTTCTGGCAACAAAACCTAATGGTGAAGAAGCATAAACATTCAGGTTTCCGAAACTGTATTCTCCTCTTTCTTTAGGCTCCAGGCTATACTGGAAATAGGTATTCTTACCTGATTCAATATTTTTTATAATCAAAAAGTCCCGTTTCTGGAACTGGAACGGAATTTCATCAATGATCTTCGTACTGATCTTAAAACCGTAATTATTTTTAATATCGATTTTTACAAAATTTTCATCCCCGTTGGAAAGCTTCTCCGGCAGTATTCTTTGGGCAAGCAAGGCATTTTTCTGATTAAACATTAAAAGATAATCTACCATTGCCGCAAGAAAGCATAGCAGCAATAGAATATGGGCCGCCCACATCAGAACCGGAAAGAAAAAAGCAAGGACATACACTATCCCCACTCCGATGAGCGAAAAGAAAAATCGTGTATTGATGTATAGGTTTTTCATTTTTTGTAAGGGATTAGGGGATAAGATTTAGGGATTAGGGAATCAACTGTGATAAATAATTACCTGTTAGACCTAATCCCTAAATCCTAATTCCTACGATCTACCTCGGAATCTCTATTCCCTCTAAGATCTGGCGTATAATTTCATCTGCGGTAAGACCTTCCATTTCTCTTTCCGGAGAAACGATTACTCTATGTCTTAATACCGCATAGCTTGCCTCTTTGATATCTTCAGGGGTTACAAAGTCTCTTCCTCTAAGCGCTGCGAAAGATTTGGAAGCGGTAAGCAGGGCCAATGAAGCTCTTGGAGAAGCACCCAGATACAGGAACTGGTTTTCTCTCGTATTGACTATAATTTTAGCAATATATTCCATAAGCTGAGATTCTACGATGATCTCTTTTACCAAGTGCTGATAGCTTTTCAGCTGCTCAGCAGTAATGACACGGTTGATGCCTTCGGTTTTATCTTCTTTTTTGCTTTCGTGCTGGTTTCTGATGATGGCGATTTCCTGTTCAAGATTTGGATATCCAACATTGATTTTGAAGAGAAAACGGTCCAGCTGTGCTTCGGGAAGCCTGTAGGTTCCTTCATGCTCTATAGGGTTCTGGGTGGCCACTACCAGGAATGGCTCATCCATGATATAGCGGGTTCCGTCCATAGTGATCTGTCTTTCTTCCATCACCTCGAACAATGCCGCCTGGGTTTTCGCCGGTGATCTGTTGATCTCATCAATTAATATGAAACTGGAAAAGATAGGCCCTTTTTTAAATTCAAATTCAGAGTTTTTTACATTGAAAACAGAGGTTCCCAGAATATCGGAAGGCATAAGATCGGGCGTAAACTGGATTCTGCTGAAGCCCACATCAATAGTTTTTGCCAGAAGCTTGGCTGTAATGGTCTTTGCCACCCCGGGAACACCTTCAATCAACACGTGTCCGTTTGATAAAAGAGCTGCAATAAGATGTTCGACCATACTTTCCTGTCCGACAATAACTTTGGCTATTTCAGCTTTTACTTTGTCTAAACTGGCACGCAGCTCAATCATATCAATTCGTGACTGAAACTGATCTTCTGTTTTATTTAGATTAATAGAATTTTGATTCTCTACATTCTGGTTTTCAAAATTTTCCATAATTATATTTTTTTCAAGATAACAATGTAACCATTTAACAACGCTGCAATTTTATCATGACTGATATTTCTGCTATACTCTACTGTACATTATTACATTATTACATTACTAAATTGTTATATTTATTTAAGTATTTCATCAAGAAGTTTATTCATTCTCACAAGATCTTCTTTCATGACACTTGCATAAGGATCCTGCCCTTTTCTGATCAGGTCTATAGCTTCATCAATCATTTCTATTGGTTTCCCTGTCTTTAAATGAAGTTTTTTAGCAAATTCACCATCCAGATTCTGAGTATCAATCAACAGGTCCATCCTTATTTTATTCAGGAAATACTGGGCTTTTTTGGCCATCATATCATGAAAATTTCCTTCCTGAAGATAAAGATTTCCAATGCTTTTTACAAAATCTACCGAAGTATTTCTCAGCGGCTCCAAAACCGGGACTATCCGCTGCTTTCTTTTTGCATTGAAGAAAATAAACAATACGAGCCCGCCTAAAAAGACCCACCAGGCATATTTCAATGCAGGATTGGACAGAACAAATCTCATGAAAAAACGTGAAACTTTGGTGTCGTTATCCACAAACCAGATGGTTTCCCTATCCTGAAGATACGAAAAAACATCCTGTGTATATTTTAGGCTCCCAGGTTTTAAAAGATAATAATTGGTGAGGAAAAGCGGTTCACTGTGCACATAGATCGTTCCTTTTCCAAAGCTTATCTTAATGAAATTTGCCTGGTCCGAATTGTTTTTTTCCACTGTTTTACCCAGCACTTCCACTTTAGGCTTAATGTATGAAAATCCTCTGCCCGACGGAAATTTATCTAATTTAATAAAATCATTCTGATATTCTTTATCCGTAAGCTTCAGTACATTTTCCTCTTCAAAAGAAATATCCGAGCTATGATAGCCAATACTGTCTGAAATATCTTTTGAAACCCGGCTCATCAAAATCATTGCATCTGAACCGTTTGATACCTGGTCTAGGATTTTCTTCCAGGATTCTTTATCCAGATCTTTTTCTATGACAATGATATTATGTGGGGCTTTTTTTCTTTGGTTATAATAATCGTAAGGGGTTTCTTCTGTTTTCCTTAGGTTATTTTTAAACAAATCTTTGGCTTCATTATTAAAAACAAATAGGCCAAATGGTGACTTTTCGTTGATATTAAAATTTTTACGCCAGTCTGTTGTTTCTTTTTTATTGACTTCAAGCAACGCCAGAATAAGCATCACAACGATGAATATCACAGCATATATTTTGAAGGTTTTTTTCATGGTTAATTATTTAATTATGGCTTAAATGCCTGGTATTGATCTTTAAATTTCAGGTAAGCCTGTTCATCAATGGTGAATTCTCCATACCAAACATAATCAAAGATATAAGACAGTCCGGAGAAATCATTTTTTAGGTGTTCCGTTTTAAGTTCCATTACATAATCCTTATTGGTTTTTTCAGGATTCCAGTTGATATGCTTTTTATCGCTTAGTTTTTTCAGGATAAAGAGAAACTGGTAACGAACCGCTGAACGGTAATCACCCTTACTTTCAAATTTTGCAATGCTTTCGGGAAAATTGATCTCGTGGATATTTTCATGAAGCTCCTGTGCATTAATATCCACTTTTTTATTTTTTTTGCCAAAGAAAAAGTTTCCGTCTTTGCCCATTAAATATTTAATGATAAAATAAAGAAGGAATCCTACCAGAATAATCGCAAAAAGACGAATAAGAATAGTAGTTATTTTTGCAGAATTGGTAAAAACGGTTTCTCCAAAAATACTTTGCAGTATCTTATCTATTCTCCTCATCAGCTTCTGGAAAAAAGACTCTTTGGGCTTCGAAACCGAATAATCAAATTCTTTTCCTTTATATCTTGACTGAATATTTTCTTTGAATTTCTTTGGATAAATCTGGTTTTCTGAAACCGGTTTTCTGATCAGTACAGAGTCTGCCCGGAGCATATTTCTGTAATGTCCGGTTCCCAGAGAATCTACTATATAATCTTCTACCGTTGCAGGCTCATTGTGATCCTGCGCATGAACAGGAGTAATGGAGAAAAAAAGCAGCAGAAAAAAAAGAAGTTTATTCATTAATACCTATGGTTTCTATTTCTTCAAGTTCAACTTTCTGGTGAAGATCGGTCCTGCTGTCATAATACATCAGTCCAGCATTAATATACATCAGATTGGAAAGGAGTAACGATGCAAGCATTGAAAATCCATAGAATATAAAGAAAATGATTCCTAATGCTCCTGTAAAAGGATTTTCTTCAAAACTTCCATTCGGAACGGATGTCAGAAGTGATCCGTAAATAAAGAACATGGGAATAAGTGTAAATACTGACGTTATCATGTACATAATAATAAACATGATAATAGATGCTCCCCAATATTTCCAGTATGGAGATTTTTCGTTCCCGTTCGGGTAAGAAAACTGGGACCTTATGGAATAACTCAGGCTTTCTATAAAGCCTCTTTTTGTATTAAAATAATCATACATCAGAAACGCAGAAACGTTGAATGCTGTAGGATAAACAAGCAACATCAGGAAAAAACCAATGATAATGAGCATCAATACATAAGAAAAACCCACCACGATCATCATTATGGGAAGTACAATAAACAGCATTCCTATGCACATTTTAGCAATTCTTCCTGCATTTCGTTTAAAATCACCCAGGATTTCGTCTGTTTTTATCTTTTGGGCTCCTTCAGTAATCCTTTTCAGGTAGAAAACCGGATACAGATAATTGACTATTCCCAAAAGGACAAACAGTACAAAAACCAATATTCCGGCAACGATCAGCATTCCTGCATTCTCTGAGAAATACCTTTCAAAATAATAGCTTTCGCCACTGATATTGGAGCCGATAAGCTGTCCGAAAATTTCTCTAAAGCCAAAAATCACTACAGCAACTGTTAAGATTAACAGCAGCCCGTTGATCAGGATATAGTTTTTGAAATAGTTTTTCCCGTATAATTTGAAAAAATTAAAGCTGTCACTGATGAAAGCTCCAAATTCTCTTTTTTTATAAAACTGCATCATGGGTATGATTATTAATTTTTTTATAGACCACCGAAGGATAAACAAAGTAGTAAAATCCTATAATGGCAAGTGAACTGATTATTATGGCTAAATTTACCCCCAGCGGCATTTTCAAAGCATGTCTTGTTACATAACCTTCGATAATTCCTGCACAAATGGTAAACGGAATGGTGCTGAGGAAGATCTTAAAGGAATCTTTAAATCCTTTTTTAAAGGAATTGAATCTTGAAAATGTTCTCGGGAACAGAATACTCGCTCCCAGGATCAGTCCGCACATGGCTTCTACAACCATTGCAAAGATCTCGAAAACACCATGAAGCCAGATTCCTCTTGCACTGTCTTTCAAAGCACCGTAATCATAGAAAAAATACTGAAAGGATCCCAGCATAACACTGTTGGAAAGCAGGGCAAACAATGTCCCTACTCCTCCCATAATCCCATAGATATATAATTTTGCCCCTACTCCAATGTTGTTGAAAATGATGCCAATTGTGCTTCCCCATGTAGAACCACTCTGGTAGACTCCTACAGCATTACCTTTTTTAATGTTCTCTATAGTCTCATTAACATAATTTTCTCCAAGAATGATATTCGCAAAGTCTTTATCATACGCTCCGGAAAGCACACCGATTGAGGTAAACAGAATAAAAAACAGAAAAGCATACATAAGATATCTTCTGTAATGATGTACCAGTAAGGGAACTTCTGTCCTGAAGAAATAAATGAATCTGTTTTCTTCTACCCTTTTGGTTTTATAGATCTTCTGAAATATCTGCGAAGACAGATGATTCAGATATACTGTCGTATTGCTTTTAGGATAATAGGTCTGTGCAAATGAAAGATCATTGATCAGGTTGATGTACAGCGAAGACAGGTCATCAGGATTTTTTTTTATTTTCCCTTGAATAACCTGTTCAATTCCCAACCATTTTTCTTTATTTTGTTTAATGAAATAAACTTCTCTCATAATTGTAAGGCTAAAATAATAAAAATTATGTCTCAAATTGCGATAAATACCTCACAAAATGTAAATATTAACTTTAATATTGCCAGCGTTGGGGAAAGAATGCTTGCCTTCATTATCGATCTTCTGATAAAGGTTGCTTATGTAGTCATTATATTTTATCTTTTCTTCAATATTTTTGATCTCGGGTATTTATTGACAGGGCTAGATCAATGGTCTGTCATGGCGGTTTATATTGTTCTTACATTTCCGGTTTATATTTATCCCGTTGTTTTAGAAAGCCTGATGGAAGGACAGACTCCCGGGAAAAAACTGATGAAAATCCGGGTCGTAAAAATTGATGGTTACCAGGCGAGTTTTGGGGATTATCTGATCCGTTGGGTCTTCAGACTGATCGATACTTCAGCAGCCGGTGTTGTCGGCCTAATCTCCATGATTGTTTCTAAAAACAACCAGCGCCTGGGTGATATTGCTTCCGGTACTGCTGTGATTTCACTGAAGAATAACATCAATATTTCCCATACCATCTTAGAGAATATTCATGAAGGCTATATTCCGTCATTCCCCCAGGTCATTGCATTAAGCGATAATGATATGCGGATCATCAAAGATAACTATACCAAAGCTCTGAAGGTAGACGACCGCCAAATCATCAGCCGGCTTTCGGATAAGATCAAAAGTATCTTAAAACTGGAAATAGATCCGAGAAAGATGACGGAAAGACAGTTTATCAACGTGGTGATTAAGGACTATAACTACTATACTGGGAAAGACAACTGATATTTCAATGGTCAATTTTGCTTCGCAAGTGAATAGTCCAATTAGTAATGTTAAAAAAAATACTTTCTGTGCTTAATAAAGTTTAAAAATTGACCGCGAAGCAAATTCACAATTGTCAATTCACCATCAACAATTATCTGTCGGTGCAATTTTTGCATCTTTAAAACAAAGCTTTGAATTATGAGATTTGAAAACAATAAATCAGGAAACGGCGGTGTTCTAACCTTGAACAATGAAATAAAAGAAGTCGGAAGGCTTACCTATACTATTTTTCCGGAAGAAAATAAGTTTATTATTTCTTTTGTATTAGTTCATCCGGAATTTGAAGGTCGCGGAATGGGAAAATACTTGGTTGAAGAAGCTATAAAATTTGCCCGGGAAAATAATTGGAAAGTATATCCTCACTGTTCTTACGCAAGAGCCGTGATGACAAGAATGAGTGATGTAGATGATGTTTTTTTAAAGAATTAAAACTTCATTGACCAGGATTTCTTCAATATCATCAGGATAATCTACTTTTAAATGATGATCTGAAGCCACCCATTCCATAATTTCCTGAAGATTTAAGACTTTAGAATTCGGAATTCCCATAAGATTTAAAGCACTGGCATTACATTCCTGTTCATACTGGTTATGAATAGGGATCACAAACAGTTTTTTATCCAGAAAAAGGGCTTCTGCAGGAGTCTCAAAACCGGCATTGCATAAAATACCGTCACAGCTCTCAAAATATTTCAGATACTCTACCTCGTCAATAGGAAAAACTTCTACATTTTTAACTTTAACCTGTACTTTGCTGTACTTGGAAAATACTTTCCACTGCACAGGAATCTGTTTTAGAACTTTGATGATATTCTCATCTGCAAAGCTGGGAAGATAAACAAGATAATATCCTTTTTTATCCGGATTGAGGTTCCGGATTTTATGTCTGATTACCGGTTTTTTAATTTGTGGATGATAATTTTCAAAATGAAACCCTATCTTCCTTTCACTGGGAACATAATATTTCAGGATCAGCTCACCCAGAAAATCTTTTTTTTCAGGCTTAGGTGTTTCTGAAAAGCTCATGGAAGCCTGATGACTCAATTCAATCATTGGAAGCTTTTTCAATTTACTGGCCCAACCAGTCAGAGGTTCATAATCATTAATGATCAGATCGTATCGTGAAAGGTCCAATTCATGGATTGTTTTTGCAGCTTCAAGAAATTTATTCTCGGTAAACGTTTTGCGATAGGATAAGCCTCCTGTTTTGTTATAAAGAAGGGAAATCCCCCTGTATTGGAAATTAATGTCAAAACCAGCCTTTAACTGCGACTGATGACCACTGATCAATGTATCAACCAAGGCATATTTTTTGAGAATGGGGATTATTTCCTGCGCTCTGGCAATATGTCCGTTCCCAGTCCCTTGAAATGCATACAGTACTTTCATTTAAGAAAAATTAGTTACTATTTTCAGAAGCTCGGAACTGTCCATGTCCTGGATTTCTTCTACTTCGTCGTCTTTAAGTGAATCTTTGTGGTCGTCATAATAGAATATTTTCCATTCTTTATCATGATATTCGAGAGCTGAGAGATTTTCGATCCAGTCCCCTGAGTTCAGATAAGTACAGGATCCTTTTTTAGTGACGACTTCGCGGATCTGAGGCTGATGGATATGCCCGCAGATTACATAATCATAATGATTGTCAATGGCTAATTCGGAAGCAGTCAATTCGAAGTCGCCGATATATTTAACTGCCTTTTTTACATTGTTTTTGATCTTCTTGGAAAATGAATATTTCTCTCTGCCCATTTTCTCTAAAAACCAATTGACAACATTATTAATGACAATCAGGAGATCATAACCTTTTCCGCCAAGCTTTGCGATCCATTTGGAATGCTGGACAGAGGCATCAAAAACATCTCCGTGAAATATCCAGGTTTTCTTTTGATCAATATCAAGACAGATTTTATTGCAGACCTTCAGTTTTCCCAGTTCAAAATCAGTAAACTTGCGGAACATCTCATCATGGTTACCTGTAATATAGTAGACCTGTGTATTTTTAGTAGCCAATGAAAGAATCTTTTTGATCACTTTCAAATGAGGTTTAGGGAAGTAAGACTTTTTAAACTGCCAGATATCGATGATATCACCATTCAAAACTAACGTTTTAGGCTGAATGGAATTCAAATACCGCAGCAGTTCTTTAGCCTTACATCCATAAGTTCCCAAATGAACATCCGATATAACAACTAATTCAACGTTTCTTTTCATAGTTTTATACAAAGAAACTAATTGAAAGTTAACTGTATATGAATGCTATATTATTTTTACAGTGAGTTCATCAGCTCATCTGTGATTTCCATATTGTGATAAACGTTCTGCACATCATCATCATCTTCGAAACGTTCAAGCATTTTCATATTGGCTTTGAACTGCTCTTCATTTACTTCTTTGGTGTTATTCGGAATTCTCTGAAGTTCTGCACTCTTTGCCTCAATTCCCAATTCGTCTAATTTATGAGATAATGAACCGAAATCTTCAAAAGCTGTAGTGATCATTACTTCATCCTCATCTTTTTCCACATCTTCAGCACCTCCGTCAATCATTTCCATTTCAAAATCGTCCCAATCCATTTTAATCTGAGCCAAATCCAAGCTGAAAATTCCTTTTCTGTCGAAGATAAAAGCTAATTCACCATTCTTACCAAGGTTACCATCAAACTTGTTGAAAATTGCTCTTACATTGGCAACAGTTCTCGTTGTATTGTTGGTTGTACACTCAACAAAAAAAGCAACACCACCTTGTCCATATCCTTCATAAGTAACTTCTTCGTAGTTTTCCGCATCAGCGCCACTTGCTTTTTTGATGGCTCTTTCTACGTTATCTTTGGGCATATTCGCACCCTTGGCATTCTGGATACATCTTCTTAAAGCAGGGTTGGCTTCAGGATCTGTTCCTCCGGCTTTTACTGCCAGTGCTATATCTTTACCGATTTTAGAGAATGTTTTGGCCATTTTATCCCATCTGGCCATTTTAGAAGCTTTTCTATATTCAAATGCTCTTCCCATTTTAATTTTTAAATTTCAACAAAATTAACTAAAAGTCAACAAAAAAAAAATACCCCCAAAAAATTGGAGGTATTTATTATTTAGAAAAATTAATTATTTTTTCTTTTTAACTACTTTTTTCTTAGTAGTTTTTTTCTTAGCTACTGCTTTTTTCACTGGAGCATCTTCATAATCTTTCTTAGAGATTGCATTCCACTCGTTAGCATCTTCGATAGCAGTTACGATAACTTTTCTATCAGCTTGTCTTTCAGCATCAGAAGCTTTTTCAGAAACTGTAGCTTTAGTTTCACCAACTCCGATTGATTTAAGAGCTGTAGCATCTACACCTCTAGCTTCTAAAGCAGAAACTACAGAAGCAGCTCTTTGTCTAGAAAGTTTCAAGTTGTATTCAGCAGCACCTTTAGCATCAGTTTGACCTTCAACTAGGTAGTTACCTCCGTCAGTCTTGATGATTTTAGCAGCGTTATCTAGTTTTGCGCTAGATTCTGGTCTGATAGTCGCTTTATTGAAGTCAAAGAAGATTCCTTTAAGAGCTTCTGTAGTTTCAATAGCAGTTTGTTTCTTAGGCTTAGGACATCCGTTGTATTCTGGAAGACCTGGAACTGTAGGACAAGCGTCATCTTTATCTAAGATTCCGTCACCGTCTGTATCTGGCCAAGGACAACCGTTGTTTTCAGCAGGACCTGCAACTGTAGGACAAGCATCATCTTTATCGATAACACCATCACCATCTGTATCTGGCCAAGGACAACCGTTGTTTTCAACTGGACCAGCTACTTCTGGACATTGATCGTCTTTATCTGGAACTCCGTCACCGTCAGTATCAGGACATCCTTGGAATTCTGGTAAACCAGGAGTATCTGGACAAAGGTCATCTTTATCTAGGATACCATCCTTATCTCTATCTCTGTTACCGAATCTGAATAAGATCGATGCGGAAGCTTGCCAGAAGTTAGCATAATTAGCTTTATCTCCTGGAGTTGATACATAATCTCCTTGGATACCAAGACCGAAGTTTTTAGTTACCCAGAAGTTAGCACCAGCACCTGTAGAAACTGCAAAGTGGTTAGCTTTACCGCTTTCGTTACCACCGTCTCCGTTAGTAACAAGCTCTCCTCTATAATCATATCTAGGGAAAGAAAGAGCAGTGTGGTCATGTCTTAGGTAGTTAGCACCAACTCTCAAATATGGATCGAACCAAGATTCTTCATCCCATAGAAGACCAGCTGCTTTAGCCTGGAAACCAAGACCTGTCATTAGGAAAAATTCTTTTCCCATGTTGAATCTCTTGTTATCTACATTACCTACGGAAGTCTGCCAGTCGATAACTAAACCTTTACCGATGTTTCTAGCAACTGTTAATTTAGATAATGGAGGTGTAATAGAGAAGTTGTTCATATTGAACATCGTCTTCGTTAAATTATTAGCAGAGAACGTATTACTAAAGTTGTTTCTCTGTGCCTTATGGTTTTCCGCATGAGCACCAACTCCGATCAACCACGGATTATTGGTAGTCTGGGCAAAGACAGTAGAGGCAACAGTAAGCGCCAATGCTGAAATTCCTAATTTTAGATTTTTCATAGAATTAAATGATTAAATAATTGATAATGCAAAATAAATATAATTTTTCTTTATATACAAAGTTTTTTGAATGATTTTTAACTTTTCTTTAATATTCTGTCCAGGTTACGTTTATTTTCTCTATCTTTTATCGCCTCCCTTTTATCAAAGAGTTTTTTCCCTCTGCCAAGCGCAATGAGCACCTTTGCTTTACCCTTGTCTGTGATATATAGCTTAAGAGGTATAATTGTGTTACCAGCATCCTTTAACTTTTTTTCAAGTTTCTGCAATTCTTTTTTGTGCAACAGCAATTTCCGTTCCCTTTTTGTTTTGTGATTGTAAAAAGTTCCCAATTTATACTCATCAATCATCATATTAATAATGTATAACTCCCCATCAATAAACTGACAGAAAGATTCTGTAATGGATGCTTTGGATGAGCGTAAAGATTTTATTTCTGTACCCGTCAGAACCATCCCTGCTTCAAATTCTTCAAGGATTTCGTATTCAAAACGGGCTCTTCTGTTTAATATACTTACTGTTTTTTCGATCTTCATTGTAAAAAATTAGTGATTATACTGATGGGTTACGTTCAATCTTCTCATTAAATCGCCCCTTTGGGACTTCTCCCTATTTATTTTGTTAATGAAATATAGAAAAAATACCCCATATTTAAAAACTTGACTATTACATTATTACGAAATACCCAAATTCTTTTCGTAATTTTGCGCCAAATTTACAAAACTATATGTTAACAGTATCTAACTTATCTTTACAATTCGGGAAAAGAGTTCTTTTTGACGAGGTAAATATTATGTTTACCAAAGGAAACTGCTACGGGATTATCGGAGCAAACGGTGCGGGGAAATCTACATTCCTTAAAATATTAACAGGAAAGCAGGATCCTACTACAGGGCATGTATCTTTGGAGCCGGGGAAAAGAATGTCAGTTTTGGAGCAGGATCACTTTGCTTATGATCAATTTACTGTTCTTGAGGCTGTTTTAAGAGGAAATAAAAAATTATACGAAATAAAAGAAGAAATGGATTCTTTATATGCTAAAGAAGACTTTTCTGATGAAGACGGAATCAAAGCAGGTGAGCTTGGTGTAATCTATGATGAAATGGGTGGATGGACTGCAGAATCTGATGCGCAGACGATGCTTTCAAATGTTGGGATTAAAGATGATATGCACTGGCAGATGATGAGCGAACTTGAGAACAAGGACAAGGTAAAGGTTCTTTTGGCTCAGGCTCTTTTCGGAAATCCGGATGTACTGATTCTGGATGAACCTACGAATGACCTTGACATTGATACGATCTCTTGGTTGGAAGATTTTCTTGCTGATTATGAGAACACGGTAATCGTTGTTTCTCACGACCGTCACTTCCTGGATACGGTTTGTACGCACATCGGAGATTTGGATTATGCAAAACTTAACCTTTATACAGGTAACTATACTTTCTGGTACCAGGCTTCTCAGCTTGCCACAAGACAGAGAGCTCAGGCTAATAAGAAAGCAGAAGAAAAGAAGAAAGAACTTCAGGACTTCATCGCAAGATTCAGCTCTAACGTTGCAAAGGCAAAACAGGCTACAGCCAGAAAGAAAATGATCGATAAACTGAATATCGATGATATCAAACCTTCTTCAAGAAGATATCCAGCCATTATTTTCGAAATGGAAAGAGAGGCAGGAGATCAGATTCTAGATGTAAAAGGTCTTGAGAAAACAAAAGACGGAGAACTTCTATTCTCAAACATTGATTTAAACCTTAAGAAAGGTGATAAAGTTGCTGTGTTGTCTAAAAACTCTTTAGCGATCACAGAATTTTTTGAGATTCTTGCAGGAAATGTTCAGGCAGATAAAGGAACAGTGGCTTGGGGAGTTACCACAAACCAATCTCATATGCCTTTAGATAACACCAATTTCTTCCAGGAAGATTTAAGCCTGGTTGACTGGTTAAGACAATTCACCAAAAATGATGAAGAGCGTCATGAAGAATTTGTAAGAGGATTCTTAGGAAGAATGCTTTTCTCTGGTGATGAAGCTTTAAAATCCTGTAAAGTACTTTCAGGAGGGGAAAAAATGAGATGTATGTTCAGCAGAATGATGCTTCAGAAAGCCAATGTTTTATTATTGGATGAACCTACCAACCACCTTGACCTTGAAAGTATCACGACCTTGAACAACTCATTGTCTAACTTCAAAGGAAATCTTTTATTAGCGTCTCATGACCACGAAATGCTTCAGACAGTCTGTAACAGAATCATTGAACTGACTCCTTCAGGAATTATTGACAGAGAAATGACTTACGATGAATATCTTGCAGACAAAAAAGTAAAAGAAATCAGAGAAAAAATGTATTCTTAATTCTTTAAGACCATATTAAAACTCAATATAAGTAAAATTCCTCAAAGTTGTCTTTGAGGAATTTTTATTTTAACTGAAGATTGTATTATTTGTTAAGCTTCGTTTTAGGAATAGCAATTGTTCCCGGATCTTTCCATAAACCGTCTTTTTCAGCTCTCTTCTTAATCGCCTGGGCTCTTTTTTCACTGTCAGGGTGAGAGTTGAACATTTTCTGAAAACCAGTCTGAGTGCTTCCTTCCGAAAGCAAAGCCAGTTTTTTGAATGCTGAATACGCCCCTACTACGTTATAGTTATTAGTTTTCATAAAATCATAAGAGTAAGTATCTGCCTCTGATTCCTGTTTCTTGCTGTGTGAAGCATCCAGAAAAGCGTTGGCCATCTGCCCTATCTGACTATCATTTAACGTTGCTACAGCTCCTGATGCTGATGATGCCGCATCCAGTGCTGCTGCCTTCAGGTAAGCAGATTTAATAGCGTCTTTGGTGTCCTGATTCTTTACATGTCCTATTTCATGTCCGATTACTGCTAATAATTCATCATCCGTCATGATATCCATTAACGAAGAAAATACACGAACACTTCCGTCTGCACAGGCAAAAGCATTGATATCCTTTACTTTATAAACTTTATAGTTTAAAGCAAGTCCATCCTGAGATTTATGTTTTCCGAAAAGCTTGTTAAGTCTTACTGTATAAGGATCTTTAGGTCCTGCAACCGGATTGTTCTTATCCATCCAGTCAACCGATTCTTTTGACAGTTTTACTGCGTCTTCATTGGTAAAGGTAAGGGCTTTTGCTCCTTTAGAAACAACGCCTGCAGCTTTTCCAAGATTAATTTTCTGTGCCGATACAGCATTCATAGCGCCTAAGAATAAAAGGCAGAGTGTAATTTTTTTCATGATTATTTTAATTTGGACCGCGAAGATAGATATTTTTTTCAACAATCAGTAAGTCAAGTTCAACCTTAATCATTTCAAAATGCTATTTTTTTTCCTTATTTTTGTGAAATGAGTCAGAAATGGATTTACAAGCCCGAACCCGATGAGGAAGTTGTGGACAGATTAAGTTCGTCACTTGGTTTTGGTACTTTTGAATCTAAGCTCCTCGTTTTAAGGGGAATTGACAATTATCAAAAGGCCAGAGAATTCTTTAAACCCAACCTCAACGATATACACAGCCCATTTTTAATGGCGGATATGCAGAAAGCTGTAGAACGTATCGCAACTGCAATTGAAAATGGCGAGAAAATACTGGTGTATGGAGATTATGATGTAGACGGAACTACGGCTGTTGCTTTGATGTACCTTTACCTCAGCAAAATTGTTGAGAAGAAATATTTAGATTATTATATTCCGGACAGGAATTCTGAAGGATACGGAATTTCTACCGAGGGTATTGATTTCGCCAAAGAAAACGGTTTTTCCCTGATCATCGCTCTAGACTGCGGTATTAAAGCGACCGATATGGTACAATATGCCCAGGATAAGGGTATTGATTTTATCATCTGCGACCATCACCTGCCTGGTGAAGAGATCCCTAATGCAGTAGCTGTTCTGGATCCGAAAAGAAACGACTGCAGATATCCGTTTAAAGAACTTTCAGGATGTGGTGTGGGCTTTAAGCTCTGCCAGGGACTGAATACCATCTATAAAATTCCTGAAGCCGAACTGTTTGAGCTAACTGATCTTCTGGCTATTTCTATAGCAGCAGATATTGTCTCAATGACCGGAGAAAACCGGGTTTTAGCTAAAATGGGATTAAAAGTTCTCAGAAAAACAAGAAATCTTGGATTAAGATTATTGATTCCTGAAGATAAGCTTTCTCATTTTGAAATTTCAAATATTGTCTTTGAAATTGCTCCGAAAATTAATGCTGCGGGAAGAATTTCCCAGGGAAAGGCAGCGGTAGAGTTGATGGTTTCTGATAACCTGAAACATGCCAATCAGATCGTCAGCGATATTATGGACCTTAATGACGAAAGACGTGAGCTTGATATGAATTCCACGCTTTCTGCTTTGAACCAGATTATTGAATCCCAGCAGCAAACAAAATATTCCACCATTGTTTATCATCCTGAATGGAATAAAGGTGTGATCGGTATTGTGGCATCAAGACTTATTGAGACTTATTATAAGCCTACTTTGGTATTTACTGACGGCAACAATGGGGAAATGGTAGCTTCTGCAAGATCGGTTTCTGATTTTGATGTTCATGAAGCGCTTGATATGTGTTCTGAATATTTTCTGAAATTCGGTGGACATCATGCCGCTGCAGGACTTTCAATGGAAAAGGATAAATTTGAGGCTTTCAAAATAAAATTTGAGAAAATAGTTTCTGAAAAGATTCAGGAACACCAGCAGGAACCTTCTATCACGATAGATTCTGAGATCAAAGTGGATGAGATTAACAGGGAATTCATCAACTTCCATAGAAAACTGGCACCATTCGGTCCTCATAATATGAAGCCTATTCTTACCCTGACTGACCAAAAACTGTCCGGATATGTAAAAACAATGGGAAAAGACAACAATCACCTGAAATTTTACATCAAGCAGGAATCTACGGGTAGAAATATAGAATGTGTAGGCTTTAAGCTTGGGCAGTATGTGGAAGATTTTAAAAATAAAAAGTTTGATCTTGCCTTTACCTTAGAAGAAAACCATTGGAAAGGAAATGTAACCCATTATTTGAATATAAAAGATGTAAAGTTTAGAGATTAGGAATCAGTAAAGAGGGATTAGGGCTCATGGGGAATTATAAAGAATTATTGGTATGGCAAAAGTCAGTACATTTTGTAACTGAAATTTACACCTGCACCAAAAATTTCCCAAAAGAAGAAATTTATGCTCTTACCAATCAGATCCGGCGCTCCGCAGTTTCTATTCCGTCCAATATTGCAGAAGGGCATTCACGAAGATCAACCTTGGATTACATTCAGTTTTTAAAAATTGCCCGGGGAAGCTGTGCAGAGCTGGAAACGCAACTCATTATTTCAAGAAATCTGAATTACTTAAGCCTTGAAAATTTTCAAAAGCTAAGTGAAGCAACATCTGAAATAGCAAAAATGCTCAACGCTATTATCACAAAATTACAATCCAACCCTAATCCCTAATCTCTTAAACCTAAGCCCTGACACATGAAAAAAATCGGCTTATTTTTTGGTTCTTTCAATCCGATCCATATCGGACATTTAATTCTGGCTAATTACATTCTGGAAAATTCCGACATGGATGAACTGTGGTTCGTTGTAAGTCCGCAGAATCCTTTTAAAGATAAAAAATCGCTGCTGAAAGATCACAACAGGCTGGACATGGTGCAGCTTGCCGTAAAAAGCTATCCGAAGATGAGGGCTTCAAACGTAGAGTTTTCACTTCCTAAGCCAAGTTATACCATAGATACGCTTACCTATCTTCATGAAAAATATCCAAACTGTTCCTTCAGCCTGATTATGGGTGAAGATAACCTGGACAGTCTTCATAAATGGAAAAATTCCGATATTTTGATCAAAAATCACCATATTATTGTTTATCCAAGGGTTTTTGAAGGAGAAAAGAAAGATTCTGAATATCTTCAGCATGAAAATATTTCGGTTATTAAGGCTCCGGTTATTGAACTTTCTGCTACGGAGATCAGAAATATGATCAAGGAGGGAAAAAATGTACGCCCAATGCTCCCTCCGGAAGTGTTTGAATATTTGGACGGAAGCAGTTTTTATAAGTAATTTTGCAATTAAGAAGTTAAAAGCCAGACTTTAGAAGTTATTTAGGTACAATACAATCTAGTTTTCGACTTTTAATTCTTACCTTATACTTACCATATGGAATTCATCGAAAAGTTTTTCTCAAAATATCCTCAGGAAAAAGTCATTAAATGGTTTAAGCAAATCTGTTTGGCAGAAGCCGTTTCATGGTTTTTTCTATTTACCGCAATGACCTGGATACGTATTGATCCTGAAGGTGTTGTCCCAATCGTATATATCAGTACTATTGGTAGTATTCACGGATTATTTTTTACACTTTACCTGATCTTTCTACCTGTAATAAGAAAAATATACACATGGGATGACGAAGACAGTGTCTTTGCATTAATTTCCGCGTTTTTCCCTTTTGCTACCATCTGGATAGACAAAAAACTAGCCCGTTTTGACAGAGAATAACAGTGTCATATAAAAAAAGGACCAAAATGGTCCTTTTTATTTAAGTTACTTTTAGATGATTAAAGATCTCTTAGAACATGTCCGTTTGCTATGAAAGTATGACTTCCGTTCGTATCCGTATAAGTTCCGTTAACCGTAAAATCAATATACGCTCCTACTGCTCCGAAATTAGTCACCTGAACCACTACATTTCCTGTAGTAGGATTGAAATATCCTCCTGAAAACTCAAAAGTATAATCTGTAGTAAAGCTTCCCGGAACTCCAAGCATATTATTTTGAATCATATAGAAAGAATTTCCGGCAGGTGATGCAGAATTAATTCGTAATTGTTTTGCCGGCATATTGGGAGAAGTTGGAGTAAGACCAGACCATTGAGCATACATACTTCCCAAAACGTACCTCACATTTTGATTATCAATCTTATAACTGATAAATTCATTAACCGAATTACAAACCGAAAGATTGCTAAAATTCATAACCGGTAAATTGGCTGTAAAAGGAATTTCTCCTGAAGTCTGCAAATTAGTATAATCATAGCCTTCCAAAATAAATTGTGGATTAGCTGTACATGAGTAAACATTAAATGAAAAAGTACCTGTACTGCTTACCGGAACTGACGTGTACTGAAAATAGTTGGTTCCGGCCGCAGGTCTCAAAAGCACATAACCATCCGTAACATCAGTATTGGCACAGGTTTTCAAATTTCCCTGTATTATATACTGATTTCCTGTAGATGTTACTGTAATATCAGGCAGCGTCATGGTACTTCCCGCTACTACTGGTGCTACATTTGCAGTATAAACCACCGTGCTACATACATCATACACTTTAAGAATAAGAGTTTCATTTGCAGGAATAATTCCTGTAACTGTACCTAAATTATCTGTCATTCCATAGGTTTCATAGGTCTGGCTGCTTCTTTTTAAACTCACCTTTGTATTAACCATTGGCAACCCCGCAGGATTTTTCACCGTTACTTTCAGGATAGCCTGGGGAAACTGCGCATCGCAATTCCACCAGGAGAAATGACTTACTGTTCCTACATAAGTATTCCCAACCTTCGTTGCAGAACCTTCTTCCTTCCACATTCCCGTATTTTCATCGTATGACCATAGCGGTATTGTGTTCGGAGACATTGAAGTTTGTGAAGCATCAATGGGAACTGTCATTTCAGCAGTATGCCCGTTTGCAATCTGTAATTTTTGTCCTGAACTTCCTGTAAGCTGAACATGCACCATTCCAAAGGTTTCCATGATTCTTGCATTTCCTCCGGAGTTGGTTGCCAGGAGAGAACCGGGCATTAATTCGGTCAGATACTGATTGGATGATGCTAAATGATACAATGCAACATTTACACTTCCGCTGTAAGCATTTCCGTTTGTATCTTTGAAACTTCCGTCGAATTTTACTTTTGTTCCGTTAGGTAAAGAAACCGTAGAAGTGGTTCCTGAATTAATACTTGCCTTTATGGTTGCAGGGATCATCATAATATTTACACGGTTTATTCCACTCGTAGGAACCATTACTCTTGAACCGTCTACAAATCCGGATTTTGTTACTTTCACCAGGGCAAAGTTTTCCTTCACCTCTGCATTTTTAAAAGTAAAAAAACCTTTGAAATTGGTTTGAACCGTACTCGATCCGATTGTTACCGTTGCTCCGCTTACAGGATTTCCGCCCGTATCAAGCACTACTCCCTGAAAGTTTCTCTGTACTGTACTTCCAAAATTAAAATTAGATTCAGGGGTTGGGTTACTGTCATCAATGTCTATATATGTTTCATTTTTACATGAAAATAGCAACAATAATAACAACAATAAAGGATAAAATTTTCTCATATGTTATTAATTTTTAGTTTACACTAAATTAATCATAAAATAGATACATCCATCTTTTATTAAATTTTTCATCATACTTTTTTTAAAATCTGATTAATTTTCAATCTCTGATGTAACAAAATTCCATATTGAATTGTCTAATTATGTAGAAACTCAAAAGTATTTAAATTTTAATTCAAAATTTTAATTACTGTAAATCAACAAGTTAAATGTAAGTTAAAAATATTTCAAGTACTTTGTATTGCATGATACTGTTTTTATTATATATCTTTGCTATGTTAAATAATAACAGATACAAGCTATTAAACCACAAAAAAATAATGACCATGAAAACTCATATTCTAATTGCCGCCTTATTTTTCAGCGGACTGGCAGCTGCCCAGCAATCAAAGGACACTCTGAAAGTAAAAAATATTGAAGCTGTGAATATCAAGAAGCAGGTTTTCAAAAAGCAAAGTGACCGTTTCATATATGATGTAGCTTCTTCCCCTATTGCAAAGGGAACCAATACGTTCAATCTTTTGAAACAAACTCCAATGATCTCAAGCATTGACGGAAAATCTCTTAAGATTATGGGAAAATCTGATGTGGTGATCTACATCAACAATAAAAAGTCCAATATGGATGCTGAGGCTCTGATCGAAATGCTGAAAGGAACCCCATCTGAAGATATCCAGAAAATTGAAGTAATTACAACACCGGGAAGTGAATACCAGGTAGAATCCAATGAAGGGGTGATCAATATTGTGATGAAAAAGAAGAAAAATGACGGCTACAACGGAACCCTGAAAATGAACAATGAACAGGCTTATTACAATAATCCTTCTGCAGGTGCTTCTTTCAATTTCAGAAAAAACAAATGGTCTGTGAATTCAAATTTCAATACGGGAAGCTGGACAGACCGCGAAAGGTATACTTTATCGAACGGAGATTCCACTTTCAGAAATGAATCTTTGGGATATAATGATGATCCGAATAAGAATGTGGGTGGAAGTGTGAATATCGATTACGAGATCAATAAGAATCACAGTTTAGGTTTTACCTACAACATGAGATATAATAAGAGTTTCAATTCAATTCTTGATGTAACGAACTGGCAAAACGGCGCACTTGTTAACAGAACCGTCAACAATGAGAACGCACAGACAAGAAATCACTCTTTCAATCTGAATTATGAAATCAAAACGGAT
The DNA here is from genome assembly GCF_052044665.1 of Chryseobacterium sp. 22532. Lineage (NCBI taxonomy): Bacteria > Pseudomonadati > Bacteroidota > Flavobacteriia > Flavobacteriales > Weeksellaceae > Chryseobacterium > Chryseobacterium sp. 22532. The sequence goes on along the minus strand of NZ_JBQENJ010000001.1, from coordinate 736,774 downwards.
TCCATCGGAAGCAAACTTACTTCGAATGTTTCTTATTTATGGTTCAACAGGGACAAAATGAGTACAAATGAAAGTTTCCCACTCAATAATGATAAAAAAAACAAGTACAGTGCACTGCAGCAGTCAGTTCCTCAGATCATTAATAATTATGCAGCAAACATCGACTACCTGAAAAAGACGGCAAAAGGCAACACATGGCTGATGGGAGTAAGCTACAACCACACCAACACGGATAATGATACTAGACAGGATGATATTGAAAATGGAGTAATTATCAATAATGAGAATCAGACCAATCATTTCATTTATAAAGAAAGAATCCTGGGTGCATATCTTACGTATGAAAGAAAGCTAAGCGAAAAATTTTCAGGGAAAATAGGAACCCGTTATGAAATGACCAGAAGCAGCGGCGAAATTCTTGGCAAAACAAGCTTTGACAGAAACTACAACAACCTGCTTCCTTATCTTAATTTAAATTATGCCATCAGTTCAGATCATAATCTTACCTATAGTTTTTCAAGCAGGATCAGAAGGCCAAGGTTTTGGGAACTGAATCCATCTAGAACATATTTCACGCCTAATAACTATACACAGAACAATCCTTTCGTACTGGCTTCTAAATTTTACAATCAGGAACTCAACTATATGTACAAAAACGCTTTTTTTGCCAACCTGAGCTTCAATTATGTAAAAGATGCTTCCAACCAAATACCACTGCAGGGAACTGTAACCGGACCGGAAAAGGATGAAAATGGAAACACGGTAATTGTTACCAGAAGGTTTTTAAGATATATAAGAACAAACTATGGTGACAACAAACAGTTTGGACTGACCTTAGGAATGAACAAATCCTGGTTCAAGGAAATCTGGACAACCAATTATTCGGTAAACCTGGGATATAACATCTATAAAGGTTCGGTAACGGAAGATCCTACCTCGGTTCCGGTTGCAGGCCAGACAGAAGTAGTTGAACCTTATGTAATCAATTTCAAAAACTTCAACATATCCGGTAATATCAATAATACGGTACGTCTTTCTTCAAATAAGGACTGGTTTTTAGGAGTTAATTATTACTATGGCAGCAAAGTAAAAATTGAAAGCGGAACATTAGGCGTAAGACAGAGCTTTGATGTGAGCTTAAAAAAGATCATGGGCAACTGGACCTTCGTAGCGGAAGTGTATGATGTATTTAACCAAAATTATAACAGCATACAGGGAATACAGCCTAACGGCAGCTATAATAACGTAGTCAATTTCGAATATCCAAGAATCCTGAACATCGGGGTAACCTACAATTTCGGAAACCAGAAACTGAAAAAGGCAAGAGAAATGAAATCGGCCAACGATGCGATAAAGTCAAGAACTTAAGTTTTATAAAAAATTACAATTACCACAAACCACCACAACCACTCCGTTTCAAAACGGTATTTAAATAGAAGAATCATGAAAAAGATCATTATACTGGCAGCAGCTATCTCAGGAAGCGTAGTTTTTGCCCAGGAAAAGAAATCCGATACGGTAAAAACGAAATCTATAGAAGGCATTACACTTACAAAACAGGTTTTTAAGAAACAGAGTGACCGTTTTGTATATGATGTTGCAGCATCTCCGGTTGCCAAAGGAAACACCACTTTTGATCTGCTAAAGCAGACTCCGCTTCTGTCTTCAACGGATGATAAGACGTTAAAGATTGCAGGAAAAAACAATGCCCTGATCTATATCAACGGAAGAAAAACCAATATGGATTCTGAATCCCTGGTTCAGTTCCTGAAAAATACGCCGGCAGAAAATATCCAGAAAATAGAAGTGATTACGGTTCCCGGAAGTGAGTTTCAGGTGGAATCTTCAGATGGGATCATCAATATCGTTTTAAAGAAAAAAATGAGCGACGGCTTGAGCGGAAATATGAGGATGGCCAATTCACAAAACAAATACAATGCAAGCTCTGCAGCCTTTTCCATCAATTACAGGAAGGATAAGCTGGGAATCAGCGCCAATCTTAACGGCGGTGAAAATATAGAGGCTCAGACCTATACTTTAAGAAACGGAAACAACCTTTCTTCCAACGAATCTAAAGGAGACATCAATGACCCGAATAAAAATTTAGGCGGTTACCTCAACGTTGATTATCAGCTTACAGAAAACAGCAATCTGGCACTAACATGGAATACCTGGGCCAACAGAAGCTATAATTCTACTGTAGATCTGTACAATACCATTCGTTCCTATGATGCAGACAGCAAAGATTATATTTTTAATTACAGCAATTCAAAAAATAACGAGAATACCCGTTCTTATAACAATTCATTAAATCTGAACTATGAGCTTAAAACAGATTCTTTGGGAAGTAAGTTAAACCTTAATGCAGCCTACCTGAATTATAAGAGATTCCAGTATACTGATAACAGGACTCTTCTTCCAGATGCTTCCGGAAATTATTCTTTGCTGGGCAAGCAGGTGATCCAGGATCTGCCTCAGATTATTAATAATTTTTCGGGAATGGCCGATTATATTCAAAAGTTCAAGAATGATTTCACTGTATCCGTGGGAGGTAATTATAACAAAACCAAAACAGACAACGATACTAAAAATTACACCTACGAATTCGATAAAAAGGGTCAACTGGTAAAACAAAAACCGGAACCAAATCATTTTATCTATGATGAAAGTATTTACGGTGTTTATTTAACACTTGAAAAAAAGTTCTCTGATAAGTTTTCGGGAAAAGTAGGAACCAGATATGAAATCACACACAGTTTAGGAACTTCTGATAACGCTCCTACTGCCGATCTGAAAAGAATTGAGAGAAACTACAACAATCTTTTACCTTATCTAAGCCTGAATTATGCCATCAATGATAAAAACAATATTTCCTATGCATTTTCAAGCAGAATGAGAAGACCGAGCTTCTGGGAAATAAACCCGGTAAGGAATATTTTGACTGAGGATAATTATACACAGAACAATCCTTTTGTAAAAGCGTCTTCCACTTACAATCAGGAACTTACGTATATGTATAAAAATTCATATTTCCTGATTTTAAATCATTCCTACTTTAAAGATGTAATTACACAGGTTCCGCTGCAGAGAGACATTCTGAAACCGAGAATTGACGCACAGGGAAATCCTGTCCCTGGCCCAAATGGACAGCCAATTATGGATCCTTACACCCAATTGAGGTACATCCGTACCAATTTTGGAGATAAGCAGGAGATGTCTGCAATGGTGGGAATACAAAAATCCCTTTTCAAACAATACTGGACGACTAACTTTAATATTGGCGTACAGCATAATATCAACAACGGAAGTTTAAGTATAGATCCTACTTCGGGAGATGTTTTCCCAACTTATGAAAACAAAAGAAAATCAACGAGCATTGTTATTCAAACCAACAACACGATTCGTCTGGATAAAAAGAAAACATGGTTTGCCGGAGTTAATTACTTCTTTGTAGATAAGCAGCAGATCGAGCTTGGAGTATTGCGAAATCTTATGAGCCTGGATTTGAGTCTTAAAAAAATCTGGAACGACTGGACATTTGCCCTGAATGTAAATGATGTCTTAAATACAAATATCATTGAAATTGAAGATTACCAGGACAACGGAAACTACAACTATATCCACCAGAACCGATACAACAGAGGCATGACGTTAAGCATTACCTACAATTTCGGAAACCAGAAAGTGAAAAAGGTAAGAGACATCGAAGGAGCTTCTGACGCCATTAAAAGCAGAACAAGATAGAACTATCATTTCTTCATATCAATTATTTTGTGGTAAGATCCGTCGGAATTTCCGGCGGGTTTTTCTATCTTTATGATTATGGATAAAAGTTTTGTGATTATTCTGTATTTTTTTTCGATATCCCTTCTTTGGACCGGCTGCAAAGAAAAAACAGTGACTTTGGCTAAAGATATCAGTTTTGAAAAAGAAGAAAATATCCGGTACGGAAATGATCCTGAACAGAAGCTGGATCTTTATACTCCTAAAAATAGAGGCTCAATAAAGGGGATCTTTGTCATCATTCATGGTGGAGGCTGGCGAGGCGGAGATAAATCCCAGCTTACTTTCTTTACCCTTTCTATGATGAAAAAATTTCCTGATTATGCCTTTGCTAATATGAATTACAGATTGGCAGACAATCATTCCTTTATCCTTCCTAATCAAACAAAAGACATTGATAATGCTTTAGATTTATTAGTTAAAAAATCTATGAAAATGAAGTTTACGCCTGAATTTATTTTGCTTGGAAACAGCGCAGGTGCCCATTTATCAATGTTATACGGTTACAATAGGATTTTCGACCATAAACATAGAAAAAAAGTGAAGGCAATTGTCAATATTGTAGGACCTGCAGATTTAAATAGTGCAGATTTCAGGAAATATTCCGACTATTCTTTTGTCGAAAAACATATGATAGATTCCTCAAAGCCAACTCCAACAGATATTACCCATCAAGATATTCCGAATCCTATTTTCTGGATTAATGAAACCTCTCCACCTACCATTTCTTATTATGGAAACAGGGATCAGGTCATTCCTATATCTCAAGAGAGAAAATTAGATTCTGCTTTGATTCAGAATAAAGTAAGACATGAAACTTATGAATTCAATGGCGGTCATCTGGACTGGGACAAGGCTCCGAATGATGAGTTCTTGATTAATAAAATTGCCGCTTTTCTTAAACAAACTGATAAAAAATAAACGCTTTGAGAATTTCAAAGCGTTTATTTTTCTATTCAGACTTTACAATTTCTGTTCTTTCCGAAATTCCATTCGAATTGAAAGCTTCGATCTGAAAATAATATGAATCGGTCCGGTCGGCTCCGGTGAAGAAATATTCATTCTTTCCATAAACCATAATGCTTCCATACAATTTATCCGGAGATTTCCCCCAATAGATCACATATCCGTCTGCATCCTGATTCTGCTGCCATTTCATCCAGATACTTCTTCTTTCACCGTATTTTTTAGGATCAGCTCTTAAAGGAACAAATCCTTCCACTTTCTTTGGTCTTTCACCTGCTCCTTTTCCAAATACTCTGAAACCACTTAATGCAAATTTTCCGGTAGGCATTTTCAGGTTTTCCATTTTAAGGAACCTTGCCTTAACTGGTTTTTCAAGCTCTACATAATCGTGGGGAACATCCTTGGTATTTTTACTTTTATCTACAACAACATTCCACTTCTTTCCATCATTCGAGCCATAGATTTTATATTGATGCATTTTGCCCAATGTTTTCCCTAAAAATTCAACATCCTGATCTGCGTAATTGATCTGGATCGCATTGATTGTGGAAACTTCACCAAGATCTGTCTGAAACCATTCTCCGGAGTTTCCTGTTTTTGCACTCCAATACGTCTTGATATCTTCATCTACCGCTAGATTCGGCTGATAACCACCTAAAGTAGATGAAACCTGAACTGGCTTATTATAATTCAGCAGCATCCAACCTGCGAAAAGGCCCTTTGAGAAATCTTTACCCTGCGCATACTGCGGAAGATAGGTTGGGTAATCTCCGTAAGCGGTATTCGTGTACATTACATCATCTTTGTCAAATCCTGCCGGCCAGATTCCTAGGCGCCTTTCAAAATTATTTTTAGTGGAAATAAAGATGGTTGACACATGCCACCAATTTTTGTAATTGTCCTCAAAAGTGGCTCCGTGTCCTGCTCCTCTTGCAAAACCTCCGGGTTTATAGGAAAACGGATTGTGCTGCTGGTACTCAAAGCCTTCCAGAGGATTTTTGCTGACATAAACGCCATCGGAATATCCGCTGAATTCGGTAGCCGGAGCTCCATACTGCATATAATATTTTCCGTTGTGTTTAGTCATCCATGCTCCTTCTACAAATGGCTGCAGGAAAACATTGTCATTATATTCCCCGAACCTTTCCCAACCGTGATCTTCAGGCTTCAGTTTTATAATAGGTTTTACAAAGCCTTCTGACTGCAGGTTTTTAACCTTCACTTCAGTCCCCAGAAGCGGCCACTCGTTGCTGGATCCCCAGTAGAGATACAGCTTATTTTTGTCCTCATCATAATGGAATGCAGGATCCCAAGCGCCTACTTTCAAAGTATCTACAGCAATTTTCCAGTCGTCTTTGGTAGGATTGGTACTTTTCCAGATCGGGAAATCCTGTTCCCAGGTAGATCCATAAACGTAAAGAGTGTCTTTCATTGCCCAAACAGCCGGAGCATTCAGGTCATGAATATATTTATTGTCTCTCAGAAATTTCCTCTTCACAAACTTCCAATCCAGCATATCATCGCTGTACCAGTATCCTTCCTGGTTGGTAGAAAAAAGAAATAACTTATTTTTAAAATTAACAATCACCGGATCAGCGGTAGCACGGTGTTTTCCCTGTTTTGAGAAAGCTTCAAATGGCGTATAACCATAATCAATGTTAATTGGGTTACAGAATGTTTTCTGCTGGGCACCAACGAATATTCCCAACAGAACAGTGAATGATAAAAAGTACTGCTGTATCTTCATAGCTTTTTGCTTAAGCGACAAATTTAGGTAACTTTTTTGTCTTTTGTCTCAATTTGAAGAAATGAAACCGATCAAAAAAATTCCGGCCTTGAAACAAAGCCGGATGAATATTTTAAATAAATTGCTATTAAAACTGTTATTTTTTCGGAAGGAAAACTTCAGCAAGCATACATCTGGCGCTTCCTCCTCCATTCACTTCGATGGTATTCAGATCTGAGTAAATGATCTCACAGTATTTTTCTATGGCAGCAACCTGTTCAGGTGTTAAGGACTGATAGGCCGTCTGGCTCATCACCAAAAACTTCTGGCCGTCTTTATTCTGAACCTGAAGCATATTTCCTGCAAACTGCTGCATCTGCTCTTCTGAAATTTCGATGATCTCTTTTCTGGAATTTTTGATGGTTTCAATAACCTTTTCTCTTTCCAGCTCATTATCGATACAATCAAGGCATATGACTACAAATTTATCTGCCACACACATCATAACATTGGTATGGTAAATTGGAAGCCTCTCTGTGCCTACAGTTTGATAAGAATGGAAAACTATAGGGGTAAATCCATATTTCTCACAAAATTCTCTGAATAAATTTTCGTCAAGTCTTAGAGAAACCGAACCATAAGCGATTTTATTATCGTGGTCAAAGATCATACTTCCTGTCCCTTCCAGGAAGTGACCCTGAGTTTCAGGCAATGACCAGTCGTCAATTTCAGCAACTTCAAAGCCTTGATTTTTGATACTCTCAATAATATCCTCCCTTCTCTCTACTCTTCTGTTTGAAGCGAACATCGGATATAAGACAACTTTGCCATCTTTATGGAAGCTTACCCAGTTATTCGGAAAAATAGAATCCGGAGTATGAGGATCCAGGGTATCTTTTATAGTGATCACATTTATCCCTTTGTTTCTCAGTGTTCCAACAAAAGTGTTGAATTCTGCCAAAGCTTTAGACTGAATATCAGCCCCTTTCTGTTCAACCTGAAAGTAATTATTTTCTGCCGTTTCCGCATTATAGCCGAACGCAATCGGCTCTATCATTAATACTGTATCTGTTGTTTGCATTGTTTTTGATTTAAAAATTAAAACATTGAAAAGATTAAAAGATTCAGAAACCAATCTAATCTTCACATCAATCTACTCTCTTACCAGTGGCATTGTGGAGCACCTCAAGAGGCCACCCATTTTAGAAATCTCTCTGTAAGGAATTTCTTCTACGGTCATTCCCCACTCGTTTCTCAGATGATTGTTCATTCTTGTAAATGTTTTGTCTGAGACAACAACTTCAGGAGAAATAGAAAAAATATTCGGGAACATTTCAAACATTTCTTCATCATTAAGGTGGAAACAGTTTTCTTCTCCGAAGATATCAATGATCAGGCGGTAATCGCTTTCGTCCACGAATCCGTTTTTATAGATCAGGCATTTATCTTTTCCCACCGGATTGAATGTGCAGTCCAAATGTAGGATCCCTTCAAACGGAATTTTATCATTTTTCTTTAATTCCAGGTCGATGATTCTTTTCTTCGGAAAATATTCTTTCAGAATTTCAATAGCATATTCATTGGTTCTCGCTGTTTTATAGTTTCTGTAATCTTCGCTGAAACATGTTCCTATAAAAAGAAAATCATCCCATACAATAACGTCACCGCCTTCAATGTGTGCAGTTTCCGGAAGATTGATAATTTTTCTCCACGCTACTTTTTCAAAAACTTTCTTGTAAGCATCCTGCTCATCAGCTCTGTCAGCGATCACATTTGAGATGATCATTTTATCGTCAATCACAAAAGCCACATCTCTTGCGAAAACCTGGTTATAATCTTTGATAATGCTTGGACGAAGGACTTCTACATCATATTTCTTCAATACAGCTTCAAAAGCATTCATTTCGTTGATAATATCCTCTTCTTTAGGATACATATTGTGTTCGATGGAGTAATATGACTTGGCATCATAGCTCTCCTCCAGTGTGGGAACGGCTCCCATTGAATTAGGCTGTCCTAGAACAACTGATTTCAGCCTGCCCGTTTCGTTTTTAATGTTTAGTTTCATAAAGATTTATGCAATACTACAAATATAAGTAAAGGTCTCTATCTGGAAAACTTTTGATTTGTTTTATGCATCAAATTTGATTTTAATGCTGCTTATATTCGGCCTTATGCCTTATATTCCTGTATTAAATTGTAAATACAACCCAATAGTCCCTTTATATTTCCAACATAATTCATCTACAACTGACTATTTTTCATCTACATAAGAAACAAAAAACAATATATTTTATAAAATAAATTCATATCTTAGTGATATAATTTCAATGGAATTATAAAAATTAAAATTTAACTATTAACATCAAAAATCAAAATCATGAACAAGAAAAGCCCGGTGCTTAAAAATGCACAAAAATTAGGAAGAAACGAGCAGAAATTAATCACAGGAGGAGGGATAACCAGACCCAGATATTGCTGCGAGTGGGATGACAACGGAAACTGTACCATTTGGACGTGTGGTAACTGTGTTTGTCCATAATTAAAGAAATAACAACCCTGCTTTTGATAAGCAGGGTTTCTTTTTATCGCGCCCTATTTTCTTCTTCTGTTTTCAGAAGTTCTTTGGCTTGGTATTTTGAACTTCCAAAGCTGTATCCTACCGAAAAAATCAGACGGCTGCTGTCCCACCAATGAGTAAGACGGTTGTCCATAATCTGCTTATGCCTGAATTCCAAACGCTGATCATAAGAATCAAAAATATTGTTATAGCTGATTTTTGTATTCAATGTGTTGTTAAACCATGACTTCTGCACAGACAGATCTACTGTATACCTTGGTTTGATAATGTATAGGCTGTTTCCGGTTTTGGATTCATAATTTGCAAATAGATTAACGGTATAACCTTTTGGCAATGAGAAAACCTGATTTATCCGTATTTCATAATTATACACTTTTAAAGCAAACACCTCACCCAGATACGGTCTGAACTCATCGTTATAGTATCCCGCAAGCTGGCTGGTGATATTCCACCAGTTTGTCAGTTTCACAGGAAAACTGGTTTCTATAGAAGCAAATTTGCGGTAAGGAAGATTGGTTCCAAGATATTCCAGAACGTTGGTTTTCGGATTGTAAAGCGGATACCGGGTCATCACATCTTTTTCTTTTCCTGCTGTAAAACTGGTCACCCAATTCTTATAGCGGTACGTAAGTTTGATCTGGCTGGTGAAAGAAGGCTGCAGATAAGGATTCCCGATCCAATAATTCAGCGGGCTGAAATAAACCCGGAACGGATTGAGCTGGGAAAACACAGGTCGTGTTATTTTTCTGCTGTACGAAAGTGACAGTTCATTAGATTTATTGAATGTATAGGTTGTACTAAAAGACGGCAGCCATTCGAGATAATTTCTTGACACCACAGAATCTTTGGTAACAGCATCCGAAATACTCTCGGTATTTTCAAACCTTAGCCCTGCATTCACCTGAAGCTTTCCAAATTTCTGTCTGTATGAAACATAGCCGGCCCATATTTGCTCTTTGTAAGAAAACATATTGCTACGCTCCGGATCAAAGATAAAACGGTCATCAACAGACAGCGTATCGTAGCGAATATTATTATGGGTATTGGAATGGCTATATTTCATTCCGGCCTCGAGGTCAGCATTTCCTATCTTTTGGGAAATGTCGATTTGTGCGGTCTGGATATCAATTTTATTAAGCAGGTCAGATTTCCAGTAGGACAAGAGTTGAGAGATTGGTTTATCTTTATTGATAAAATCGTCCTTCTGCTTGTTTCTGACGGAAAGATAATTACCTAAAAAATTCAGTTTAAAACCTTTATTTTGAAATGAATAATCTGCAGTTACCCCATAATTTTCCTGGGAATAATTTGTAGGGTTTTCACTTTCGGTGTTAAAGATCAGCTGTGAGCCTTCTTTATTGGTAGTGTATAGTGAACCTGAACGGACCCGGTCACTGGTTCTGAAATTTCCTCTTAAACTTATGCCTAATCTATTCTTATCATTGATCCTGAAATCTGCTCCGGTCTGAATGCCATATACCTTCCCTTCATCTTCCTGGTACGTATTGGTTTGCATGACATTGGTATTGGCAAGCTTCTGTAGTGCATTATAGCGATATGTAGAAATACCATTATTGTAACTGGCCTGCAAGCTGTATGCTGTCTTTTCTGTATTATAAGAAAGGTTTAAAGAGTTTTCTCTGTACCTGAACTTATTGGCATAGGTATTTCCACTGTAATGTCCTTTCCAGCCAAGGTTTCCGTTTCTTTTTAGCCTGATATCGATAATTCCTTTAAACTCTGCATCAAATTTGGAAGAAGGATTGGCATTCACTTCAACAGATTCTACCATTTCCGGCGGTAATGAACGAAGATAGGCCTGAAGTTCCTGGCTGCTCATGGTGACTGGCTTCCCGTCAATAAATATGGCAGGAGTAATTCTTCCGCCAATAAAAATGCCGCCTTCCTGATCTATGGAAACGCCCGGTGTCTTTCTTAAAACCTCAAGAAGGTTCGCAGAGGTCTTGAAATCTTTATTTCCGGAAACACTCATTACGACATTTCCGTCGTTGAGCCTGATACTTCTGGCCGTTGAACGGATCACTACTTCAGAAATATTTTCAGAAACAGGTTTCAATTCAATCAAAGAAATATCTTCTACAGTATTAAATTCTTCCGTTTCATATTCATTTTTCCGGACCACAAAGTAAGCATCAAGAGCTACATTATCAAGCCGGAAAAAACCTAAGGAATCCGTCTGAACTTTTTGAATGATGCTCCGGTCTGATTTATTTAACATAGAAACTTCAGCCTGAGAAACAGCTGTCTTGGTCTCTGAATCCAAAATTTTCCCCTGTATTGTTTCCTGAGCTTTTCCAAAGAAGGAAAGGAATAATAGCAACAGAAAAAACCATAATCTGATATTCATAAATTTTAATTTTATGAAACCAAAAGTAGCAGGTTATTGAAAAAATAAGGTTTTGAAGTTTAAATTCCGCAGTACGAAATTATAATTCTGAACTTTGAAACCTAGCTTCAGAAGGGGTTTGTGACTGCTTGTATAAAAGCGGTGTGGTATTTTTAATTTTTTTGAATGTGGAAAAGAAAGTAGACTTAGAATTAAACCCAACTTCATAACCAATCTCTTCGATCTTGAGGAAGGAGCCGATTTCTATTTTTTGACAGGCTTCGTTGATCCTGTATTCATTGATGTAAGTTGAAAAGCTTTTACCGAGATTATCATTCAGCAATTGGGAAAGCTGATGGGCAGACATATTCATTTTAGCCGCCAGATCGCTTAGTTTCAGGTTTGGATTTTTGTATAATTCTTCGGAATTCATCAGCTGTTCAAGTTTTGAAACAAAACTGTCTGCAAGTTCTTCTGAAATCTTTTTATTGGTATATTTAGGAATCTCTTTTACAGAATTATCATTATTCTTTTTACTGAAAAGAATTAAAAAATTCGCGTACAGCACAAATGAGAATACAAGACTTCCGCCTGCACAATACACCTGTACCCAGCCTGTAGAAATTAACTGATACGCCAGGAAAATGATCACATTGCTGATAAGTACCGGAAGGATAAATTTATTGGGATTTCTCGCTGTCTGTTTTGAAGAAATATAATACTGATATACAGCAAGCAAGACAAATACTGACCAAACCGTATAAATAAAGGTTCCGAAATATTTATCCCAACTAACCGGAAAAAACAAATACAGCAATCCTACACCTCCAAGAACCAATGTCAATACTCCGAAAAACGCTCTGCATTGCTTTAAATCAAATTCTTCTTTCTGGAATGATGATCTGATGTAATAATATAAAGCCGGCCCTGTGAAAAATAGCGCAGACATCCCAAGGTGCGGAATGATTCGCGGCCAGTCCGGATAGAAATAGATACAAACAGAAATCCCCACTCTGATGCTTAAAGTCAATAAAATCAAGCCTAAAAAGAAATCCGGAATGTTTTTAAGTTTTTTGACAAACAGAAGATAGACCCCGAGCAGCAACCCATTAAAGGCTCCTACCGCACTGAAGAAAAATAACATCTGCTGTCCGAAAGTCATTGTAACTGTTTTTTATTTTTTGATATAAAGACTATAATAAGCCCAAAGCTATTGATAGTTATCAACTTATGTCAGTAAATTTAATAAAATTATCACTTCCAATTTTATAAAAGATACAACTCATTAAAATAAAAATCCCAAAGCAAGCTTTGGGATTTTGTTTATGATAAAAACAGGGGTTATCTGTTTGTAATATCGATGTAATCTCTTTTTTGAGCACCCTGATAAACCTGTCTTGGTCTTCCGATAGGATCTCCTTTCAGTCTCATTTCTTTCCACTGAGAAATCCATCCCGGAAGTCTTCCCAAAGCAAACATTACGGTGAACATTTCTGTAGGAATTCCCAGTGCTCTGTAGATAATACCTGAATAGAAATCTACGTTTGGATATAGTTTTCTTTCTACGAAGTACTCATCTTCAAGTGCTACTTTTTCTAACTGCATTGCAATGTCAAGAGCTTTATCCTGGATACCTAATGCATTAAGGATATCGTCAGCAGCTTTTTTAATGATCTTCGCTCTTGGATCAAAGTTTTTATATACTCTGTGTCCGAAGCCCATTAGACGGAAGCTGTCGTTTTTATCTTTTGCTTTCGCTACCCATTTATTAACATCTCCTCCATCTTTGTCGATCAACTCAAGCATTTCGATAACAGCCTGGTTAGCACCTCCGTGAAGAGGTCCCCAAAGTGCAGAAACACCGGCAGAAATAGAAGCAAAAAGACCTGTATGAGCAGATCCTACCATTCTTACTGTAGAAGTAGAACAGTTTTGTTCGTGGTCAGCATGAAGGATTAATAATTTATCAAGAGCGTCTACAATAACTGGATTTACTTCAAATTCCTCGTTAGGTAATCTGAATGCCATTTTGTAGAAGTTTTCTACATAGTTCAGGCTGTTGTCTCCGTGGTTAAGCGGAAGCCCCTGAGTTTTTCTGTAGGTCCATGCGCAAAGGTGAGAGAATTTAGCAATCATCAATTCTGCCGCGTGGTCCATTTCTTCTTTAGAGTTTACATTAACGGCTTTAGGGTTAAAAGCTGTTAAAGCGGAAGTTAAAGAAGATAAAACTCCCATAGGATGAGCAGAACGAGGAAAAACATCAATGATCTTTTTCATTTCATCTGCTATAAAGTTATATTTTTTAATATTATTGTTGAAGGAAACAAATTGGTCCTGAGTAGGTAATTCACCATGTAATAAAAGGTACATTACCTCTGAAAAGTTAGATTTCTCAGCAATCTGCTCGATTGGATAACCTCTGTAGAATAATTCTCCTTTATCTCCGTCTAAGTAAGTGATGTCGCTAATAGTAGCTCCGGTATTTTTGTACCCTAAATCCAGAGTGATTAAACCTGTCTGGTCTCTTAATTTTGAAATATCAATTCCTCTGTCTCCGATAGTACTATCCACAATTGGATATTCATATGAATTACCGTCATAATTCAATATTACTTTGTTGTCTGACATTTATTTATTTTTTTTTAAATATACTACTTATTACAAAATACGGCAAACAAAAATTATCGCTTGCCGTTATTTATAAATTCAATTATCTTTTAATTTTAAATGCATCTAAACCTGGGAAAAAAGCCGTATCACCCAATGCTTCCTCAATTCTTAAAAGCTGGTTATACTTCGCCATTCTGTCTGATCTTGAAGCAGATCCGGTTTTGATCTGTCCGCAATTCATAGCTACTGCCAAATCAGCAATTGTGGAATCTTCGGTTTCTCCTGACCTGTGAGACATTACTGAAGTAAATTTGTTATTCTGAGCCATTTGTACAGCATCCATTGTTTCGGAAAGAGAACCAATCTGGTTTACTTTTACAAGGATTGAGTTGGCAATACCTTCTTTTACTCCTCTTGACAATCTTTCTACATTGGTTACGAATAAATCGTCACCCACAAGCTGTACTCTGTCTCCGATTTTATCGGTAAGCATTTTCCATCCTTCCCAGTCATTTTCCTGCATCCCGTCTTCGATGGAGATGATAGGATATTTAGCTGCTAATTCAGCAAGGTAAGAAACCTGCTCGCTGCTGGAGAACTGAGCGGCATCCGGAGTCTGGAATTTTCTGTAGTCGTAAATTCCGTCTTTGTAAAATTCTGAAGCAGCACAGTCAAGCGCCAACATGATATCGTCACCCGGCTTATAGCCTGCTTTTTCAATAGCCTGAAGCAATGTATCCAAAGCATCTTCAGTTCCTTTGAAAGTAGGTGCAAAACCTCCTTCGTCCCCTACTGCTGTAGAAAGACCTCTTGAATGAAGAATAGATTTCAGGTTGTGGAAAATTTCAGTTCCTTTTCTCAATGCATCAGAGAAAGATTCTGCTTTTACCGGCATTACCATAAATTCCTGGAACGCGATAGGAGCATCGGAGTGAGATCCTCCGTTGATGACATTCATCATTGGAACAGGAAGTGTATTGGCATTAACTCCTCCTACATATTTGTATAACGGTATTCTTAGTTCAGCAGCAGCAGCTTTAGCTACAGCCAAAGAAACTCCTAAAATTGCATTGGCCCCAAGGTTTCCTTTGTTGGCAGTTCCGTCAAGATCAATCATGATCTGATCAATAAAGTTCTGCTCAAAAACCGGCTGTCCGATTAAGTTTTCTGCAATTACTTCTTTTACATTTTCAACAGCTTTCAGGACTCCTTTACCCATATAATCTGAACCACCGTCACGTAATTCCACTGCCTCATGTTCACCTGTAGATGCTCCGGAAGGTACGGCAGCACGTCCCATGGCCCCGCTTTCTGTAAATACATCTACTTCAATGGTAGGATTACCTCTGGAATCCAAAATTTGTCTCGCTTCTATGAAAGAAATTGCACTCATATTGTTTAGTTTTGAACCATCCGCAAAAGCTTCAAGTTGTTTATTATTAAAATTATACTTATTACAAATTTAATGAAAAAACTAACCTGATGAAAAAAGTAGGCTTTAATATTTGGTAATACATCCAAATTTATCAACGTTTTTTATGACATTGAGAGATTATAGTTTAATTTTCCATTTAAATGAGATTTTACCTATCAGAAACAGTATGTTTTCTTTGTTCTGCAATAATTTTTTTATTGTTTTTTTGCCTTCTTGAAGACAAAGGTTCTATGTATGTTTTCCGGATCTTATACTGTAGTTCTGAAAAGTATCTGTGTTCCTGATCCTTCAGATAAAATTTGACATTCGCCATTCTGTTCCTGCATCCGCCGTTTCATATTCCGAAGCCCGTTTCCTTCTGCATTTTCATGACTGATCCCAACTCCGTTATCAGAGATTTTCATGATAAATTCTTTATCTTTTTGAACAAAAGAAAGTTTCAACTGATTGGATTGACTGTGTTTATAAGCATTATTCAGAGCCTCTTTTAAGCATAAAAACATATTCCGTCTCAGTTCTGTAGAAATTGGTGTTTCAGATATAATATCTTCGCTTTCTGACGAAAGCTTAATTTTTGTTTTTTTCAGAAAGTTACCGGTATATTGTATGGCATAGTCTATAAAGCTTCCCAGAGTATCATTTCCTGAGTTCAGGCTCCAGAGCATTTCGCGCATGGATAGGTTCATTTCTTCTGAGGTTTTCAGCAGCTCATCGATATCATTCTGCAGATCTCCGTCTTCCGCTTTCTGCTTTAGAAATTCTGCCTGAAGTTTTAATGCTGAAATTCCGGCTCCGAGATCGTCATGCATATCGTGGGAAATACGTTCCCTTTCCTGTTCTATAGATTTTTGCTTTTCGAGTTCTTTTTGAAGAAGCTGGTTTTGATGCTCTGCTTCTTTAAGTTGCTGTTCTTTAAGATACAGAAGCTGTTTTTTATTATACATTAAAACAACAAAAATAATGAAAGCAATGAATAGCACTATTACAATAACTGCAATAATGTAAGTGAGTTTTATTCTATCCAAATCATTCATTTCTATCTTAATTAAATTCCAAACGTTTATTTTCTGCAAAAAATACCTCTCAGGAATAATGCATAGCAAAAAATAGTAATTCCCTGATAAAAATAATTTATACCTTGGAAAAAAACACTGTCTTTTTCGGCAAAAAATAATGATGGGATAATTCGCATTAAAAATACAGCACTCCACAATAAAAGTCCAGCACAAAACCAGAATTTCTGTTTATTGTAGATTGAAATTTCATTAGGATTTTTAATTTGCCACATCATCCATCCTAAGCTAAGAAAAACATAAACAAAACTTTGTATTACCGGTAATAAATTTTCATCTCCAATACTATTCTTTATAAGCAGGCAGGTAATGACTATAAATAAAAGAATGTATCTATTATAATGTAATGTAAAAAGTTCTTTATAATAAAATATAAAGAACAGAATATAAAAAATCTTAGTGTATTTATAAATGCCACCATCAAATATTCCCATGAATATCAGAATTTCTGATAAAAAAACAATCACAAAGTATAAATACAAGAATCTTTGTCTTGCTGCTTTATTTATAACTGAAAAAGCAAGACAAAGAAAAGTTAGAATTAAATAGAATATATACATATTTAGCAGCCTGGCGGCTTTAAACAAAAATCATCAGAAAAAACGATTGGAGGATTTTTAAGAGCTTTGTTGGGACTTAATTCCATCAAACACATAATTAAGGTTAGATGGTGCATTTTACTTTTCTTATTGCTGTTAACATTGTTATTCGTTAATACTCCAGGTAAAAAAGATAGAGTATGTTTTGTTGGCTCATATTGGCTAAAGTCAGCATACGGTATTAATATTTCAGTAGTATTACCATACGTTTTATCCCCTGAATGTTCAGAGTCTACCAATCCTGTCTTAGCTTTTGTCATTTCATCATAAATACCGGTTTTGAAGACATTATCCATTTCTTTAAATACTTTCTCATCAACCTGCTTAATAGCATTTTCTGTAATAATGTATTTGTTATTATTTGAGTCGGCAAAAAGAATTTCCAAATGATTTTCTCTTGTAGTAAGAATTAGCCGTATCGAGTCATTATTCTTCACCATCTTTTTCATTTCCTCTCCTACACTGGGAGCTATATCAAAAGAATATGGGTATTTTTTTCCCAATCCTAAATGTGGTTTATATGTAGTTGAATATTTCCCATAATACTTATCTACATCCGTATCCGGTATTGTTGTTAATATGGTTTGTAAGCTTAGAAAATCGAATTTCTTTATATATATACTATCTCCATTAGAATCAACAGGAGCAGCATTAGCTTTTTGATCCGGCTGGTCTAAAGCTCTATCCTTTATTTCTCCGGTCTTATCCTTCCTGCAACTTATCAAAAACAACATTAAAGTTATTAGATAAATAATTCTTAATAGTTTAATTGTTCTCATGTCTCTTAGTTTTTAAAATGGTTAAATTTATTTATTGCTTCTACCTTATTGCTCACGTGCAGTTTTCTGTAGATATTTCCTACATGTTTTTTTACAGTGTCTATACTGATGAACTTTCTGTCGGCAATTTCTTTGTAAAGGAGTCCCTGTGAAAGGAGCTCAAGAATTTCTTTTTCACGTTCTGTGAGGTCATCAAAATCTTTAATTTCAGGAAGTTTTTTTTCAAAATGACTTAATACTCTGCGGGCGATGGACAGGCTCATGGGGGCACCGCCGTTATATACATCGCGGATGGAAGAAAGGATCTTGTCCATGCTTTCACCTTTGATGAGATATCCCATGGCTCCTGCTTTTAATGAATTAAAGATCTTTTCATCATCTTCAAAACTGGTACACATGATGAACTGTGTCTTTGTCATTTCTTTTCTGAGCTTTTCAATGATTTCGATACCCAGCATATCCTGCAGCTGGATATCCATCATAACAACATCCGGGGAAATACCGGGAAGATTATTCAGGGCTTCCTTTCCATTAAAGAACTGGGCAGTCACGTGCATATCCTGCTGGTAATTGATGACCTTCTTCAACGCGTTGTTGTAGTTTTTTTCGTCTTCTACTATGGCGATAGAAATGCTCATTGTTTTTTGTTTAAGACAAATTTCGCAAGAAAACAAGGCGGAATCAATTACACTTTTGTGTAATTTAGTGGCTTGAGTTCAGGGTTATTGGTTTGTTTTTTGTTTCTATTAAATTTAGTTAAAATTCTATTATAATAGAAAAACAATTAACCCTACATAATAAAAAAATAAATATCATGAGAAAAAGCCTTTTAATAGCAGTTTCAGCTGTGGCATTATTATTAACCAGCTGTAAAAAAAGTGAAAGCGGAAACAAAAGCGTAATTAAAATTGACAGTTCAGAAACGGTGATCACCGACAACAATGGGAAAATTGATTCTGTAACCCAAAGTTCTTCAACAACTGAAGTGAACGGTCAGAAGACAGAGAAAACAGATTTCGTTTACAAGGCTACAGACGGAACATTAGTAAAAGTAGTATTCAAAAATGATTCTAAGGAAAATACTGTAGCGATCACCAGCAACAAAAAGACATTTACATTACCTAAAACAGACACAAAAGACGGTGAGGTCATCTACAAAAAGGATGATATGACTGCCAGGGTAAAAGGTGATAGTCTTCATCTGGAACAAGGAAATAATGTGATTGAATTGAAGAGAACGAAAATTTAAACCGAGATAAATTCCGGAATCGGGGTTTAGAAAATAATGGTGAATGTGATACTGAATTGTCAATGGTGAATATTAAACTCACTTCATTGCTGAAATAAATTTACTGTTCTTCGCAGAAGCCGGCAAATAAAAAAGCCATCCAGAATCTGGATGGCTTTTCAATTATATCTGAATGAATATTATTCTTCAGTTTTCTCTTCTGCAGAGTCAGCTGCCTGAGCCTTAGGCTCTTCAGTTTTCTCTTCTGCTTTTGGAGCTTCAGCTACTACAGCTTCAGCTTTTTTTGCAGTTGCAGATCTTCTGCTTCTTCTTGTAGCTTTTTTCTCCTCAGCATTAGGATTGTAAAGTTCGTTGAAATCAACCAGCTCAATAAGAGCCATGTCAGCAGCATCACCTTGTCTGAAACCAGTCTTGATGATTCTTGTATAACCGCCGTTTCTTTCTGCGATTTTAGGAGCTACTGATCTGAAAAGTTCAGCAACCGCCTCTTTACTTTGAAGATATGAAAAAACAATTCTTCTATTGTGTGTAGTATCTTCTTTTGCCTTTGTTAATAGAGGTTCAACATATACTCTTAAAGCCTTAGCTTTAGCTACAGTAGTGTTGATTCTTTTATGCTCAATTAGAGAACAAGCCATATTAGAAAGTAAAGCACTTCTATGAGAAGCTGTTCTTCCTAAGTGATTGAATTTTTTACCGTGTCTCATTATTAATTATTTATCAGCGTCTAACTTATATTTTGCAACGTCGAAACCGAAGTTAAGACCTTTTGAATGCACTAATTCTTCTAGTTCTGTCAAAGATTTTTTACCAAAATTTCTGAATTTCATCAAATCAGACTTACTGTAAGAAACCAGTTCTCCAAGAGTTTCTACTTCAGCTGCTTTCAGACAGTTAAGGGCTCTTACAGAAAGATCCATATCTGCTAATTTAGACTTAAGTAATTGTCTTGTATGAAGTGTTTCTTCGTCATATTGGATAGATGCTTTTACAGCTTCTGTTTCAAGAGTTATTCTCTCATCAGAGAACAACATGAAGTGATAAATTAATATCTTAGAAGCTTCAGTTAAAGCATTTTGAGGACTGATGGAACCATCAGTTTCTATATCTAATACAAGTTTTTCGTAGTCTGTTTTTTGCTCTACACGATAATTTTCAATGCTGTATTGTACTTTCTTAATTGGCGTGAAAATAGAGTCAATAGCAATAGTACCTACAGGTGCATTGTTTGACTTATTCTGTTCTGAAGGAACATACCCTCTTCCTTTTTCTATATTGAAAGTAATTTCGAAAGTTACATCACTGTTTAGGTTGCAGATCAAAAGGTCCGGGTTCAGCACCTCAAATCCGTTGATAGACTTTCCTAAATCACCAGCAGTAATAACTGTTTGACCTGAAACTTTAGCAATTACCTGCTCGTTGGCCTGGCCTTCTGCTGAAGCTTTTAATCTTACCTGCTTAAGGTTAAGAATAATTTCGGTAACGTCTTCGATTACTCCTGGAATAGTTGAAAATTCGTGCTCTACACCTTCTATTTTGATAGATGAAATAGCATATCCTTCCAGAGAAGAAAGCAACACTCTTCTCAAAGCATTACCGATTGTAAGCCCGAAACCTGGTTCTAATGGTCTGAATTCGAATTGACCTTTAAATTCATCAGAGTTAAGTAAAATTACTTTATCGGGTTTTATGAATTGTAAAATTGCCATATTATTGGGTTGAGCAAAAATTTGATTAAAAAATTATTTAGAGTAAAGTTCGACGATAAGCTGTTCCTTGATGTCCTCCGGAATCTGGATTCTTTCAGGAGCAGAAACGAAAGTACCTTCTTTCTTCTCATCGTTGAATTGTAACCACTCATAATTAGCTTTAGAAGCTAATGAATCAGTAACAACCTCAAGAGATTTAGATTTCTCTCTTACAGCGATCACATCACCTGCTTTTACTAAATAAGAAGGAATGTTAAGGATCTCCCCATTCACAGTGATGTGTCTGTGAGAAGTTAACTGTCTAGCAGCAGATCTTGTTTTAGCAAAACCTAATCTGAATACTACGTTATCCAATCTTGATTCACAAAGCTGTAATAGAACTTCACCTGTTACACCTTTACTTCTGTGTGCTTTTTCAAATAAGTTAGCAAACTGCTTTTCTAAAATACCGTAAGTATATTTAGCTTTTTGCTTTTCAGCTAGCTGAATTGCATATTCAGATTTTTTAGCACCTCTTCTTTTGTTAGGACCGTGTTGTCCTGGCGGTTGGTTTTTTCTTCTTTCGAAGTTTTTGTCATCTCCGTAGATTGCAGCACCAAACTTTCTAGCAATCTTAGTTTTAGGTCCAATATATCTTGCCATAATGGGTAAATTCTAAAAATTAAACTCTTCTTCTTTTCGGTGGTCTACATCCATTGTGCGGCATAGGAGTCACATCAATGATTTCGCTAACTTCAATACCTGAATTGTGGATTGTTCTGATTGCAGATTCTCTACCTGCACCAGGACCTTTCACATACACCTTTACTCTTCTTAATCCAGCTTCGTGAGCAACATTAGAGCAATTTTCAGCCGCCATTTGAGCAGCAAATGGAGTATTCTTTTTAGAACCTCTGAAACCCATTTTACCGGCAGAAGCCCAAGAGATAACTTCTCCGCTTTTATTTGTTAAAGAAATGATGATGTTATTGAAAGAAGCCTGAATGTGCGCTTCACCAATAGCTTCAACTTTTACTTTTCTTTTTTTAACTACTTTAGTTTGTTTTGCCATAATTCCTAACGATTATTTACTTGCCTTTTTCTTGTTAGCAACAGTTTTTCTCTTTCCTTTACGGGTTCTAGAGTTGTTTTTCGTTCTCTGGCCTCTTAAAGGTAGTCCTAGTCTGTGACGTATTCCTCGTTGGCATCCTATGTCCATCAATCTCTTGATGTTCAATTGCACTTCAGATCTTAATTCTCCTTCTACTTTTATGTTTTCAGAGATATATGTTCTGATTGCAGCCAATTCATCGTCATTCCATTCGTTGACTTTCTTGTCTTCGCTGATACCGGCAGCTTTAAGGATTTCGGAAGAAGTACTTCTTCCAACTCCGTAGATGTAAGTTAAACCGATAACACCTCTTTTGTTTTTTGGTAAATCAATACCTGCAATTCTCGCCATAATTTAATGTTAGCCTTGTCTTTGTTTAAATTTTGGGTTCTTCTTGTTGATTACGAATAGTACACCTTTTCTGCGTACAATCTTGCAATCAGCGCTTCTTTTTTTAATTGATGCTCTAACTTTCATTTGAAATATTTATTTTTTTTACTGACCAATGAATCTTACGATTTCATTTTGATAGTATTTATTTTTCAACAAGAGCCAAATGGAACATACATTCCATTTGGCGTTTGTCTTAATATCTAAATGTGATTCTCCCTTTCGATAAATCATAGGGAGACATTTCTAGTTTTACCTTGTCTCCAGGTAAAAGTTTAATATAATGCATTCTCATTTTACCGGAAATATGAGCGATAAGTATATGCCCATTCTCCAGCTCTACACGGAACTGGGCGTTGGAAAGAGCTTCCGTGATAACGCCGTCTTGTTCAATATGTTTTTGTTTCGCCATAAATTAATATCCAGTCGTTCTTGATAATTTAGACTGCATTAAGCCATCATAGTGATGATTCAGCAGATATGTATTAATCTGTTGAACGGTATCTAAAATAACTCCAACCATAATCAATAGTGATGTTCCCCCGAAAAATAGGGCGAACGCATCTGTCTGAACAAAGCTTCCATGCACTATTGCTGGAAGGACTGCAAAGATAGACAAAAATATTGCACCTGGCAAGGTAATTTTTGATAAAATATCATCTAAATAATCAGCTGTTTCTTTACCGGGTCTTACTTTCGGTACTAAACCTCCATTTCTCTTCAAATCATCAGCCATTTGGTTTACCGGAATCGTAATTGCAGTATAGAAGAATGAGAAGATAATAATTAATAGCGCGAACAATACATTGTACTGCCAGCTAAAAACATTCTTGAAACCTGCAAGAAAAGTATTGGACTCATCGAATTTCGTTAATAGTCCTGGTACGAACATCAATGCCTGAGCAAAGATAATCGGCATTACACCAGCAGCATTTACTTTCAATGGGATCCATTGTCTTGCTCCCTGCATAAGATTTCTGTTTACACCTCCTCTTGCTTGAGCTCTGCTTACATACTGAATTGGAATTTTTCTGACAGCAACAGATAATACTACTGCTAAAAGAACTACCAGCATCCAGAATATTACTTCTATAAGGATCATGATAGATCCCATTCCTCCTTTTCCGTTCTGCACGGCCATTTCCTGTACGAATGCTTCAGGTAATCTTGATAGGATCCCCACCATAATAAGGATGGAAATACCGTTTCCGATACCTTTGTCGGTGATTTTCTCACCTAACCACATTGCGAACACTGAACCGGCAACCAAAATTACAATACTTGGTAACCAGAACATGATAGAATTTGGCTCTACATAGTATGCAGAAGAGAACTGAGCATACGGTAAGAATAATTGAGTAATAGATGTTAAATAAGAAGGAGCTTGTACAAGACAAACACCAATCGTTAACCATCTAGTAATTTGATTCAATGTATTTCTACCAGACTCTCCATCCTTCTGAAGTTTCTGAAGATAAGGAATAGCCATCCCCATCAACTGAACAATAATAGAAGCAGAAATATAAGGCATGATTCCCAACGCCATTACGGAAGCGTGGCTGAAAGCCCCCCCCGTAAACGACGAAAGCAAGCCAAGGAGACCTGCTCCTTGCTTGTTACCGCCTTGATTTTTATAATGCTCTAAGAGATCTCCCACTTCTGCAAGGTTAATTGCGGGAAGTGAGATATAAGATGCGAATCTATACACAAGGATAATACCTAACGTAAAGAGAATTTTATCTCTTAATTCCTTTAGGCTCCAAATATTTTTAAGGGTTTGTATAAATTCTTTCATTAGTAAGTATTATAAGGTAATTGCTTTTCCACCTGCTTTAGCAATAAGCTCTTCAGCAGATTTAGTGAACTTGTCAGCAGAGATTGAAACCGCAGATTTCAATTCTCCTCTACCCATAATTTTCACTAATTCGTTTTTAGAAACTAAACCGTTTTCTACTAAAACTTCTTTCGTGATATCTCCAGTAATGGATTTGTTCTCGATTAAAATTTGGATAGTATCAAGGTTTACTCCTCTAAACTCTTTTCTGTTTACGTTTTTGAAACCGAATTTAGGTAATCTCCTTTGTAAAGGCATCTGTCCACCTTCGAAACCGATTTTCTGAGAATAACCAGCTCTAGCTTTCTGACCTTTATGACCTTTCGTAGCAGTACCTCCTTTTCCTGTACCCTGACCTCTACCAATTCTTTTTGAATTGAAAGTAGATCCTGCAGCAGGTTTTATGTTATTTAAATTCATTTTAATTTCTTTTGTTAAAAATTATTTTTGAACTTCAAGTAAATGACTAACTGCAGCTATCATTCCTAAGATAGAAGGAGTAGCTTCGTGTTCTACAACTTGGTGAAGTTTCTTAAATCCTAATGCTTCAAGCGTTCTCTTTTGGGTTTTTGTTCTTCCAATAGCGCTTCTTACTTGCTTTACTTTGATTGTTGCCATTGTTCTAATATTAACCGTTAAACACTTTACTTAAAGAAACTCCTCTCATTCTAGCGATCTCTTCAGGTCTTCTGATATCCAATAACGCTTTGAAAGTAGCTTTCACCACGTTGTGAGGGTTAGAAGATCCTTTAGATTTTGAAAGGATATCGTGAATACCAGCAGACTCCAATACCGCTCTTACCGCACCACCGGCGATAAGTCCTGTACCGTGAGAAGCAGGTCTTAAGAAGATATCTGCACCACCGTATCTGGCAGTAGTCTGGTGAGGGATTGTGTGGTTCATTACAGGAACTTTCACAAGGTTTTTCTTAGCATCTTCAACAGCTTTAGCAATTGCAGAAGCTACTTCTTTAGATTTTCCAAGACCGTGACCGATTACTCCGTCTTCGTTTCCTACTACAACGATAGCAGAAAATCCGAAAGCTCTACCTCCTTTGGTTACTTTTGTTACTCTGTTAACAGCTACGAGACGATCTTTTAGTTCTAATCCTCCCGGTTTTACTCTTTCTATATTATCTAGTCCTAACATATTTTCCGAAATTTTATGATTAGAATTTAAGTCCTCCTTCTCTCGCTCCATCAGCAAGAGCTTTCACTCTTCCGTGGTAAACGAAACCGTTTCTGTCAAATACAATACTTTCGATTCCTGCAGCGATAGCTTTGGCAGCAATAGCTTTACCAACAGCAGCAGAAACTTCAGTCTTGGTACCATTAGCATCAACACCTTTCTCTCTTGAAGAAGCGGCAACTAAAGTTGTACCCTTTTTATCATCGATTAACTGAGCGTAAATTTCCTTATTACTTTTATATACAGATAATCTTGGCAATTCAGAAGATCCAGAGATTTTTCCTCTTACTCTTCTTTTTATTCTTATTCTTTTTTCTAATTTACTTAATGCCATAATACTTATAATTTATTAAGCAGATTTACCAGCTTTACGTCTAACAATTTCTCCAAGGAATCTTACACCTTTTCCTTTGTAAGGCTCAGGCTTTCTGAAAGAACGAATCTTTGCAGCTACCATTCCTAGAAGTTGGTTGTCATGAGACGCTAAAGTAATAATTGGGTTTTTACCTTTTTCAGTCAATGTATCTACTTTTACTTCGCTTGGAAGTTCTAATACGATACCGTGAGAGAATCCTAAAGCTAACTCAAGTTTTTGACCTGTGTGTGAAGCTCTGTATCCTACCCCTACTAGTTCCAGTTTCTTTTCGAAACCTGTATTAACACCAGTGATCATGTTGTTGATCAACGCTCTGTATAGACCGTGAAGTGCTTTGTGTTGTTTAGACTCAGATGGTCTGTTAACGTTAAGTTCACCATCTTTCTGTTCTAAAGTAATTCCTGCTGTAAGCTCCTGAGAAAGTTCTCCTTTAGGACCTTTAACTGTTACAACACCGTTATTTTCAGTGACAGTAACTCCAGCTGGAATTGTTATAATTGCTTTACCAATTCTTGACATTTTCCTCTGATTAAAAATTAATAAACATAGCAGATTACTTCACCGCCTACTTTCTCTTCTCTAGCCTTCTTGTCAGTCATTACTCCTTTAGAAGTAGAGATAACAGCTATACCCAAACCGTTCAGTACTCTTGGAAGTTCAGTAGAACCCTTGTACTGTCTTAAACCTGGTCTAGAAGCTCTTTGAATAGACTTGATAGCCGGTTTGTTAGTTTGCTTGTCATACTTTAAAGCGATTTTGATCACTCCTTGAACAGCGTTATCTTCAAACTTGTAGTTTAAGATATACCCTTGGTCAAATAAGATCTTAGTAATCTCCTTTTTGATTTTCGATGCAGGAATTTCCACCACTTTGTGGCCTGCGCTTTGTGCGTTCCTTACTCTTGTTAGGAAATCTGAAATTGGATCTGTTACCATTTTTCTATTTTAAATTATTGGTTAAAGACAATCAGTATTGAAAGGACTTGAAGATTAAAATATCAGACTTCAGAAAATCTTGGGTCTGATATTTTTATTCTTTAGTATCCAGACAACTTAATTGTCCCGATTAATTAGTAATTATTACCAACTGGCTTTTCTTACTCCCGGGATAAGACCGTTATTTGCCATTTCTCTGAAAGTTACTCTGGAAATACCAAACGTTCTCATGTATCCTCTAGGTCTACCTGTTAGTTTACATCTGTTGTGTAATCTTACAGGAGAAGCATTTTTAGGTAATTTCTGAAGTCCTTCATAATCACCAGCTTCTTTTAAAGCTTTTCTTTTGTCAGCGTATTTAGCAACTAGTGCTTCTCTTTTGCGCTCACGCGCTTTCATTGATTCTTTAGCCATCTCTTAGTTCTTTTTGAATGGTAAACCGAAGTGAGTTAATAATGCTTTAGCTTCTTTATCTGTTTTCGCAGTTGTAACGAAAGTGATGTCCATCCCTTGGATTTTTTTCACTTTGTCAATTACGATTTCAGGGAAGATAATCTGCTCAGTAATACCTAAGTTGTAATTACCTCTACCATCGAACCCGTCTGCTTTGATACCAGAGAAATCTCTGATACGTGGTAAAGCAGAAGAAGTAAGTCTGTCTAAGAATTCATACATTTTATGAGCTCTCAATGTTACTTTAGCACCTACAGGCATACCTTTTCTCAATTTGAAAGCTGCTTCGTCTTTCTTAGAGATAGTACCTACTGCTTTCTGGCCAGTAATCATTGTTAATTCTTCTACAGCATAATCAATGATTTTCTTGTCTGCAGTGGCATCACCTAATCCTTGAGATAGGATGATTTTTTCCAATTTAGGTACCTGCATTACAGATTTGTACCCAAATTCTTCCATCATTGCAGGAACAATTTTCTCTCTGTATATATTTTTGGGTCTTGCTATAAATTCCATGTGTTAATTCAAATTATAAAGTTTCACCCGTTTTTCTATCGATTCTTACTTTCTTATCTCCATCGATTTTGTAACCGATTTTGATAGCTTTTCCGTCTTTACCAACTAGGGCTACGTTTGAGATATGGATAGAAGCTTCCTTTTCAGTAATCCCACCTTGAGGGTTAGAAGCTGAAGGCTTAACGTGTTTTTTAACGATGTTAAGTCCTGCAACGATTACTCTAGGGTCTTTTCCTTCTTTCTTGATCACTTCAATAACTTCACCAGTCTTACCTTTGATATCTTTCTTACCAGTAGTAATGATGACGTTATCTCCTCTTTTTATTTTTAACTTTGACATTTTCTTTTAAAAATTTTAAAAATTAAAGTACTTCAGGAGCTAATGAAATGATTTTCATATATTCTTTGTCTCTCAACTCACGAGCAACCGGTCCGAAAACACGTGTTCCTCTCATTTCTCCCGCTGCGTTTAGTAATACACAAGCATTGTCTTCGAATTTGATGTATGAACCATCTTTTCTTCTAACTGCTTTTTTAGTTCTTACTACTACAGCTTTAGATACCTGACCTTTTTTAGCATTTCCTGATGGTGTAGAATCCTTGATAGTAACAACGATTTTATCACCAACTGAAGCATATCTTCTTCTGGTTCCTCCCAGAACTCTGATAACTAGTACTTCTTTTGCACCTGTGTTATCAGCAACTTTTAATCTTGATTCTGTTTGTAACATTATTACTTAGCTTTTTCAATGATTCTTACTAATCTCCATCTCTTGCTCTTGCTCAAAGGTCTAGTTTCTTGGATAAGAACTGTATCACCTTCTGTGCATTCGTTGTTTTCGTCGTGTGCAGTATATTTTTTCGTTTTTAATACGAATTTACCGTACATCGGGTGTTTCACTCTCGTAGTCTCACTTACAACAATGGTCTTTTCCATTTTATTGCTGGAAACTATTCCGATTCTTTCTTTTCTTAAGTTTCTTTCCATAATGTATGAAAATCTTATTGTTGTTTAGTGGTTAACTCAGTGTTTAGTCTAGCGATCGATCTTCTCAAATCTCTGATTTGAATCGGGTTTTCAATTGGACTGATCTTGTGAGCCAATTTCAGTTTTGAATATTGAGTTTTCAATTCAGCAAGTTTTGCTTGAATATCACCCGCGCTTAAATTTTTAATATCAGCTTGTTTCATTGTATCAAAGATTATAGAGGTTTAACAAAATCGTTAGCAACTACGAATTTAGTAACTACCGGTAATTTCTGTGCAGCAAGTCTTAAAGCTTCCTTAGCGATTTCGTAAGATACACCTCCGATTTCGAACATAATTTTACCTGGTTTTACTACAGCTACCCAATATTCCACAGCACCTTTACCTTTACCCATACGAACTTCGGCTGGTTTTTTAGTAATTGGCTTATCCGGGAAGATTTTGATCCATAGCTGACCTTCTCTCTTCATATATCTTGTCGCAGCGATACGAGCAGCTTCGATTTGTCTTGCAGTGATCCAAGCACCTTCTATAGCTTTGATTCCAAAAGTTCCGTAAGCCAGTTGATTACCTCTTTGAGCAATCCCCTTCATCTTCATCTTGTGAACTCTACGGAATTTGGTTCTTTTTGGTTGTAACATAATTTCTAAATTTTAGATTTTAGATTTTAGATTTTAGATTTTTTATATTTTAAAAAAGTAACGGTAATTTAAAATTCAAAATTTCTAACCTAAAATTTTTAATTATTATTGTTATTATTGTTATTTTTTCTAGGTCTTCTGTTGTCTCTGTCTCCTCTGTTTCCGCCTCCTGAAGGACCTCCTTTTTTCTGTTGTCCCACTAGTGGAGAAAGATCTCTTTTACCGTAAACCTCTCCTTTCATGATCCAAACTTTTACTCCTAGTCTACCATAAGTAGTATGAGCTTCAGCCCAGTGATAATCGATATCAGCTCTGAAAGTAGACAAAGGAATTCTTCCGTCTTTGAAAGATTCGCTTCTTGCCATTTCAGCTCCGTTCAATCTACCAGAGATTTGAACTTTGATACCTTCAGCACCCATTCTCATTGTACTAGCCATTGCCATTTTAACAGCTCTTCTGTAAGAAATTCTGTTTTCAATTTGCTTAGAGATGCTGTCAGCCACTAATACTGCATCAAGTTCAGGTCTTTTGATTTCGAAAATATTGATTTGAATATCCTTACCTGTAAGTTTCTTCAATTCTTCTTTCAATTTATCAACTTCCTGACCTCCTTTACCGATGATAAGTCCCGGTCTAGCAGTAGTGATCGTCACTGTTACTAATTTTAGTGTTCTTTCAATATAAATTTTTGAAATCCCACCTTTAGATAATCTAGCCTCAAGGTATCTTCTGATTTTGTAGTCTTCCGCGATTCTGTCTCCATAATCGTTTCCGCCAAACCAGTTAGAATCCCATCCTCTGATGATACCTAATCTGTTACCAATTGGATTTGTCTTCTGTCCCATACCTTGATTAATTTTCTTTATTACCTAAGATTAATGTAACGTGGTTAGATCTTTTTCTGATTCTATACCCTCTACCTTGCGGAGCTGGTCTTAGTCTCTTCAATTGTCTTGCACTATCCACGAAGATTTCTTTAATGATAAGGTTTGCTTCTTCAATATCAGCACCTTCATTTTTAGTCTGCCAGTTTGCCATAGCAGAAAGAAGTAATTTCTCTAATTTGTTAGAGGCTTCTTTTTTAGAATATTTTAGGATATAAAGAGCTTTATCTACCTGCTCTCCTCTAATGATATCAGCAACTAATCTCATTTTTCTTGGAGATGATGGGCAGTCATTTAATGAAGCTTTTACAACGTCTTTGTTAGCTTCTTTTCTTGCGATTGAACTATCTTGTTTTCTTGATCCCATGATTATCTGCTTCCTTTATTTTTGTTACCACCATGACCTCTGAAAGATCTTGTTGGAGAAAATTCGCCTAACTTGTGACCTACCATGTTTTCTGTAACATAAACAGGGATAAAAGATTTCCCGTTGTGTACTGCAATAGTTTGTCCTACGAAGTCTGGAGAGATCATCGATGCTCTAGACCAAGTTTTAATAACTGTCTTCTTACCAGACTCTATGTTTGTCTGAACCTTCTTATCTAAAGTATGATGAATGAATGGTCCTTTTTTAAGTGATCTTGCCATAATTATTTTCTTTTAGATATGATATGACGGTTAGACGCTTTGTTTTTCTTTCTGGTTTTGTAACCTTTAGCCGGCATACCGTTTCTAGATCTTGGGTGACCTCCAGAAGAACGTCCTTCACCACCTCCCATTGGGTGATCTACAGGGTTCATTACTACCGGTCTAGTTCTAGGTCTTCTACCTAACCATCTGCTTCTACCAGCCTTACCTGAAACAGTTAACTGATGATCAGAGTTAGAAACAGATCCAATCATTGCATAACATTCAGTAAGGATCATTCTGGATTCTCCTGAAGGCAATTTGATGATAGCATATTTTCCGTCTCTTGAAGTTAATTGAGCTGAAGAACCAGCACTTCTTGCTAAAATAGCACCTTGTCCAGGCTTCATTTCAACACAAGAAATTACAGTACCCAATGGAATATTTTTTAATTTCATTGCGTTACCTACGTTTGGTTCAACGCTTTCTCCTGAAACTACTTTCTGATCTACTTTGATACCGTTTGGAGCGATGATGTATCTCTTCTCTCCATCTGCGTACTCTAATAAAGCGATAAATGCAGTTCTGTTTGGATCATATTCTACAGTTTTTACCGTTGCTTCAACATCATGCTTGTTTCTTTTGAAGTCGATAATTCTGTATTTCTTTTTGTGTCCACCTCCGGTGTAACGCATGGTCATTTTACCAGTTTGGTTACGTCCACCTGACTTACTAATACCAACTGTTAGAGATTTCTCTGGTTTGTTGGTAGTAATTTCCTCAAAATTGTTTACAATTCTGAATCTCTGTCCTGGGGTGATAGGTTTTAATTTTCTAACAGACATTACTATTATTTATAATTAATAATTAATTTACAGCAAAAATATCGATAACTTCACCTTCAACAAGCTTGATTACCGCCTTTTTCAATTTGTTTGTCTTCCCTACTTGAAGACCTTTTTTAGTGTATTTTGAAGAAACCTTCGGAGCATAAATCATTGTGTTAACGTCTGCTACTTTTACACCGTAAGCTGCTTCAACAGCTTTTTTAATCTGGATCTTATTAGCCTTAGGATCTACTAAGAAAGAATAAGAACCTCTTAAATCTGTAAGGTAATTAGCCTTTTCTGAGATAACTGGTTTAATAATAAGTGACATGATTTATTTCTTTAAATTTTCCTGGAATTTTTCAACTGCACCTTCTAAGAATACGATCTCACCTGCATTCATTAAGTCATATGAACTAATTTCGTTGAAGTTCATTACTTTAGTTTTAGGTAAGTTTCTTGAAGATAAATACACATTCTTGTTAGCCTCAGGAAGAACAAATAAAGACTTCTTATCGTTCAATGCCAATGCATTTAGGATCGTGATGAAATCTTTAGTTTTAGGAGCGTTTAAGCTCATATCTTCCATTACTCTGATGCTGTTGTCTCTCATTTTCTGAGATAAAACAGATTTTTTAGCTAATCTCTTAAGAGCTTTGTTCAATTTGAATCTGTAGTCTCTTGGTTTTGGTCCGAATACTCTACCTCCACCTCTGAAAGTTGGAGATTTGATATCACCATATCTAGCAGAACCAGATCCTTTTTGCTTCTTAAGTTTTTTAGTAGAAGCAGTAATTTCGCTTCTTTCTTTTGATTTATGAGTCCCTTGTCTCTGTGCTGCAAGGTACTGTTTAACTTCTAAGTAAACCGCGTGCTGATTTGGCTCAATTCCGAATACTGATTCGTCTAGAGTTACTTTTCTTCCGGTCTCTTTTCCTGATGTATTTAATACTACTAGTTCCATTTTCTGATAATTACATAAGAATTTTTAGCTCCCGGAACAGCACCTTTTACTACTAAAAGATTTTGTTCTTGATCCACTTTTAATACTTGAAGGTTTTGTACAGTTACCTGCTTACCTCCCATTCTACCCGCCATTCTCATTCCTTTGAATACTCTTGAAGGATCCGATCCAGCACCGATAGAACCTGGAGCTCTAAGTCTGTTGTGCTGACCATGAGTAGCTTGCATTACACCTCCAAAGCCATGTCTTTTAACAACACCCTGGAAACCTTTACCTTTTGAAGTTCCTGTTACGTCAACATACTCTCCTTCAGAGAATAAATCAACTTTTACTTCTTCTCCTACTTTTACTTCGTCTACGAATTCTCTGTAGAATTCTACCAACTTAGCTTTTGGAGCAGAACCAGCTTTTTTAAAATGGCCAGCTAACGCTTTACCTACGTTCTTTTCACTCTTGTCATCGAAACCTAACTGAACTGACTTGTAGCCGTCCTTTTCTATGGTTCTGACCTGTAAAACCGAGCATGGACCAGCCTGAATAACTGTACAAGGAATATTCTTTCCTTCTTCGTTAAACAAAGACGTCATACCGATTTTTTTACCAATAATACCTGACATTGTTTATATTAAATAAAATTTATCTTTCTAATTTCCACATTTTTAGGAGGTCTGAAGTAATTTCTACTTTTGATATAGGCATACTACGCCCCTAAAATGGAGTGTGCAAATTTATGAATATTTTTATAACTGACAAATATTTAGAGTAAAATATTTTGATTTTTAATCAATTAGGTAATTTTGAAAAAATCCGGATGGATTTTCAGTGAAATTATTTTGGATTTTTTTTAAATAATTTAAAAGAAGCTTATTTTACAATAACCGTAACGCCTATTTCTTCTAATGCCACTTTATCTTCGGCACAAATCCCGTTATCTGTAATCAGATAATCAACTTTATCCAGAGGAGCAATTTTGCCAAACCCTTTTTTATTCAGTTTTGAAGAATCACCGAGAATGACCACTTTTTCGGAGCATTCTATCATAAGTTGATTCAGATGGGCTTCAGCAGCATTGGATGTACTGATTCCAAAATCAATGTCAATCCCATCCACTCCCAGAAAAAGTTTATTACAGGAAAACTGCTTGAGAATTCCTTCAGAAATGGAACCTACAATGGAAGTCGAACTTTTCCGGACTTCGCCACCCAACTGTATTATATTAATATTAGGATTATTACATAGCTCAATAGCCACCCTTAAAGAAGAGGTTAAAACCGTAAGAGGCCCAAAGTTCACCAGCATTCTCGCTAAATAATGCATCGTAGTCCCTGAAGCTAAAATAATACAGTCATTCTCCTGGATAAGCTTTAAAGCTGCTTTCGCAATATTCTGCTTAGCTTCTACATTGATGTTTTCCTTTTCATCTACATTTCTTTCATAAGCATATCTTACATGCTTACTTGCCCCACCATGGTTTCGGAAAAGCAATCCCAGGCTTTCGAGATAATTCAGATCCTTTCGGACCGTAACCGACGAAACATTGAACTTCTCACACAGATCCTGTACAAGAACATGCCCCTTTTCATCCAGTTCCTTTAATATATCATCGTGCCTTGGTATTAACTTTTCCATTCTGATTCTTTCATCAAAAATACCATTTTTTTTCGAGACCGATAAAATTTCATTTATTTTCTTTTTAGTTTCATTTTTAATTTATACATTTGAAAACGAAACATAAACGAAACATTTATGAAACGAAACGAAGAAATTAATAAATTATCCAGTGTTCAGGAATGGGACTTCATCATTATCGGAGGTGGAGCCAGCGGCCTGGGTTCAGCATTGGATGCAACCAGCAGAGGATTCAAAACCCTGCTTCTTGAATCACACGATTTTGCCAAAGCAACATCCAGCCGAAGCACCAAACTGGTACATGGTGGCGTAAGATATCTTGCACAGGGAGATATCGGACTTGTAAAAGAAGCTCTGAAAGAAAGAGGACTTTTGGCCCAAAACGCAGCACACGTAGTAAAAAACCAGTCATTTATTATTCCTAATTATACTTGGTGGGGAGGTATTTATTATAAAATAGGATTATCTATTTATGACTTCCTTGCCGGAAAGCTTAGTCTTGGAAAAACAAAATACATCAGCAAATCCAAAACGGTTGAAAAATTACCAACCATTGAACAGCATAACCTTGCAAGTGGCGTGGTATATCAAGACGGGCAGTTTGATGATGCAAGATTAGCAATCAATTTAACCCAGACTCTGATCGAAAAAGGAGGTAGCGCAGTTAATTATATGAAAGTAACCGGTCTTCTGAAAAATGATTCCGGAAAAATAAACGGAGTTAAAGCAGAAGATCAGTTTACCAACCAGCAGTACGAGCTTCGTGCGAAAGCAGTTATCAATGCAACAGGGGTATTCACGAATGACATTTTGAATATGAACAATCCTAAGCATGGTAAATTTGTAGTTCCAAGCCAAGGTATCCATTTAGTATTGGATAAATCTTTCCTGAAAAGTGACGATGCGATTATGATTCCAAAAACATCAGACGGCAGGGTTCTTTTTGTTGTTCCATGGCACGACAGAGCATTGGTAGGAACTACAGATACCCTTCTAGAAAGCCCAAGCTTTGAGCCGCACGCGTTGGAATCTGAAATTAATTTTGTTTTAAACACAGCAAGACAATATTTAGCGAAGAAGCCAACCAGAGAAGATGTAAAATCGATGTTTGCAGGATTAAGACCTCTTGCCGCTCCAAAAGAAGGAGGCAAAAGCACCAAGGAAGTTTCCCGCAGCCACAAAGTCATTGCTTCCGATACAGGATTGGTTTCCATCATCGGCGGAAAATGGACCACTTACCGTAAAATGGCGGAAGATACTATTGATAAAGCTGTAGAGATCCTTCATTTAAATGGAGGACCTTCTCAAACAGAAAATATGTCTATTCATGGTAATATGAAAGCAGAACTTGTAGACCGCACCAGCCATCTGTATGTTTACGGATCCGATATTCCAGCCATAAAATCATTGCAGAGCAGTGATCCTCAATATTCTCAAAAGATTCATCCTGACCATGCTTTTACTATGGCAGAAGCAGTCTGGGCCATAAGATACGAAATGGCGGAAACCATTGAAGACATTCTCGCCAGAAGAGTCCGTCTTTTATTTTTAGATGCAAGAGCTGCGATCGACAGTGCACATACTATTGCACAGCTTATTGCCAAAGAAAAAGGATATTCCCAGGAATGGGCCACTGAACAGGAAAAAGAATTTATTGAATTAGCACAAGGGTATTTATTAACCCCTTACTCTCCCAAAACTATTACTCATAATTAAAACTTTGCAGTATGAAGGAAAAATTGATTCTCGCTTTAGACCAGGGTACAACTTCTTCTAGAGCCATCTTATTCAATCACAGCGGAGCTATCGAATATATCTCCCAGAAAAATTTTGAACAAATCTACCCTACTCCGGGATGGGTAGAGCATGATCCGAACGAAATATGGTCATCCCAGATATCCGTTGCCGCAGAAGTTATCGCCAAAGCAGGCATTTCCGGGCTGGAAGTAGCTGCCATCGGTATCACCAACCAACGTGAAACAACCGTTGTCTGGGATAAAGAAACCGGTGAACCTATTTACAATGCTATTGTCTGGCAGGACAGAAGAACTTCTAAGTACTGTGATGAATTAAAAGAGCAGGGGCATGCCGAAATCATTAAAGAGAAAACCGGACTTGTCCTGGATGCCTATTTTTCAGCAACCAAACTAAAATGGATCCTGGATCACGTAGAAGGAGCAAGGGAAAAAGCAGCAGAAGGAAAATTATGTTTCGGAACCGTTGACACATGGCTTATCTGGAAGCTTACGCGCGGAAAAATGTTCATCACCGATGTTTCCAATGCCAGCAGAACCATGCTTCTGAATATTCATACCCTAGAATGGGATCAGGATCTTCTGGATCTGTTTGATATTCCAAGATCTGTTCTTCCTGAAGTAAAACAGAGCAGTGAGATCTATGGAGAAACTGCAACCACTTTATTTTCTACAAAAATACCAATTGCAGGGATTGCAGGAGACCAGCAGGCCGCCTTATTCGGACAGATGTGTATTACTCCCGGAATGGTAAAGAATACGTATGGAACAGGATGTTTCCTATTAATGAATACAGGAACAGAAGCTGTTTCTTCTAAAAACAACCTGTTAACAACAGTGGCATGGAAGATCAATGGAGAAGTAAATTATGCCCTTGAAGGAAGTGTATTTGTAGGCGGAGCAGCGATACAGTGGCTGAGAGACGGGCTGAAACTTATCCGTTCCGCAGAAGAAGTGAATGATCTGGCAGCAAGTGTTGAAGATAACGGAGGTGTTTACTTTGTGCCTGCACTTACCGGATTAGGAGCACCGTATTGGGACCAGTACGCAAGAGGAACTATTGTAGGAGTAACCCGGGGAACAACTGATGGACACATTGCAAGGGCAACTTTGGAAGGAATAGCATTCCAGGTGTACGATATTGTAAAATCCATGGAAGCAGATTCCGGAACACCCAGTATGGAACTCAGAGTAGATGGCGGAGCTTCTGCAAGTGATCTTCTGATGCAGATACAGTCTGACCTTTTCGGTTTTAAGATCACAAGACCAAAAACGCTTGAGACCACAGCTTTAGGGGCAGCCTATCTTGCAGGTTTAGCAGTAGGATATTGGAAGGATATTAATGAAATACAATCTCAATGGGTTGTAGATGAGGATTTCCATCCAAAAGTGGATAAAGAAAAAGCAGATAACATGATTCATTTCTGGAACAAAGCTGTAAAACGTTCCCAAAGCTGGATCGAAGATTAATCCTTAATATTAAAAAAACTACTCATGACCCCATTTACCGCAGAACTTGTAGGAACAATGCTTCTTATATTATTAGGCAACGGTGTTGTAGCCAATGTTGTCTTAAAGGATACTAAAGGAAATAATTCAGGATGGATCGTCATTACGACAGCCTGGGCACTGGCAGTTTTTGTTGGTGTCACCGTTGCCGGTCCGGCAAGTGGTGCCCATCTGAACCCGGCTGTAACGATCGGACTGGCAGTTGCAGGAAAATTCTCGTGGGACTTGGTTCCATCTTATATTGCTGCACAGCTGCTCGGTGGAATGCTGGGAGCTTTCCTGGTCTGGCTTTTCAACAAAGACCATTTTGCCATTACGGAAGATGAAGGCGCAAAGCTTGCCTGTTTCAGTACCGGGCCGGCTATCAGGAACACATTTTCCAATTTAATCAGTGAGATTATCGGAACGTTTGTACTGGTATTTGTCATCTTTCATTTTTCGGACCCAAGCATTTCTCTGAATGCAGATCCGACCGCTAAAGTAGGACTCGGTTCTGTAGGAGCTCTTCCTGTTACCTTACTGGTTTGGGCCATTGGCTTATCACTGGGTGGAACAACCGGTTATGCCATCAATCCTGCAAGAGATTTGGCTCCAAGGGTTATGCATGCAGTACTTCCAGTAAAAGGCAGCAGTGACTGGGGATACGCATGGATCCCAGTCGCCGGACCCATTCTGGGCGCTGTTATCGCTGCCATTCTTTTTGGAATAATACATTAAAAAATACCCGATGAAAATTTTAAAAATTGCATGCCTGATTATTTTGGGCACAGGAAAACTATTCTCTCAGGAGAGCGAGGAACCTAAGGAAAGCAACAGGCTGGACTTTACCGCCAATATTCAGAATAATCACTTATGGAGAGGCCTGATCATTACAGATAAACCTGTAGTGATGGGAAATCTTTCCTACGCTCTGGATTCTGAAAAGAAATGGAAGATTGGTATTTGGGGCGCCTCGGCATTAGCTGACGATAAAGACGGCACCCATTATAAAGAGATCAACTACTACATCCAATACTCCCATAACCGTTTTTATATTGGATTGTGGGATTTGTATAATTCCAGAAACATTAATACCGCTGTAGCCGCAGACGACATTTTCAGTTACTCACAGAGAAGAACTGCCCACATCATTGACCTTAGGACCAATTATACTTTCGGACCATCATTCCCATTGAATATTGAAGCGGATATCATGCTGTACGGAGGAGCCAATGCGGGCGAAGTGGTTCTGGAATCTGATGGAAGCTATAAAAAAAATAGATACTCTACCTACATTCAGGCGAGCTATCCAGTTATCGCCGGGGAGAAAGTAAATCTGGATGCGTTTATTGGTGCTGGGTTTGCCCTCAACGACAAACATTTCCTCTATGGCAATGGTGAAAACAGCTTTGATATTGTTAATGTAGGAGTAAAAGCAGGTAAGACCATTAAAATTACGGAACATTACAGTCTGCCGGTTTCTATGATGGCGATGTGGAATCCTTCCAATAAATACGCAAGAATTCAGCTGGCAGCGACTGTTTTCTAATCTAACTTTTAAATCAATAATAAAGACCATTCCTATTTGGAGTGGTTTTTCTGTTTTTAACTGATTAAATATTTAACCACAAAAGTCACAAAAGTTATTTAAACACTTAAGTTATTTTAATCAACAAGCTTTGTGAATATAAGTACTTAAGCTTTACGAAAATCTCAGATTTTCTTTATGTGAATCTCATTCATCAAGAATCTTTTGTGGCTTTTGTGGTTAAAAAGATCCTATAAATGCCCTAAATAAGCAATCTCCGGGTTTTTACGGTTTAATTTTTGCTTAAATATTTTTACTTTTGAAAAAAAATATATGAAAAAGATTTTAAGTTTAGTGATCTTGTGCATCAGCATTTTATCCTTTGCGCAGACAAAAGCACCATTTGTAGGCTACAGAAGCTTTAATATCATTGAAGGATTCAGCGGATCGGGAACCCCATCTTATTATTTGGATGTAAAGAAAAACGGTGATGTTTATTTCGGATTTGTTCAGGTAAATCAGGCGGACAGCACTGAAACCACCGAGGAAATCAATGCCGGAAAATACAATCCAAAAGTAATGAAGGTAGATTTCAAAACATACGGTGAAAATTTTTATGTGAAATTCGATAAGGATAACATCTACCTGACGGATAAAGAAGGAAACATTAAGAAATCTGAAGACTGCTGCTCCAGCATGGAAAGCGGAACACAGGATATCTGTTCCTGCGAAAGCAAACTGTATAAACGATGAAAGTATTAAAGGTCCTGCTTGTCCTGCTTCTCATTGTTTCGTGCAGCAGGAAAAAGAACCATCCTTATACTTTTTATTACTGGAAAACAAATCTTAAGCTGGATCAGGAAGAGAAAAAAGCTTTGGACAAGGGTCAAGTTCCCTATCTGTACACCAGATTTTTTGATATAGATAAATCCGGCGGACAATTTCAGCCGGTTGCTGTTATAACCAAAGACAGGAGTTTTCAGACAGATAAGCAAATCGTGCCGACTGTTTTTATCACGAACCAGTCCATGTATCATATTTCTACGGAAGAGATCAGGTTTCTTGCAAAAAACATTCATAATCTGATTCAGAAGAAAGCCAAAGAATATGATTTAAAGATTCATAATGAAATTCAGATTGACTGTGACTGGACAGCCGGAACCAGGAATGATTATTTTAAATTTTTAAAGGAGCTTAAAAGAGTTTCCGGAAAAGAGATTACCTGTACCCTACGCCTTCATCAGGTTAAAGACAAAGGTCAGACCGGAGTACCACCGGTAGAAAAAGTCTACCTGATGTGCTACTCTACTTCTTCACCACTGGAGAACTCCAACAAAAATTCTATTCTGGACGTGACGGTTTTAAAAAGCTACCTTTCCAAACTTGAGGATTATCCTGTTAAAAAAATTGAGGTAGCACTGCCGATTTACTCCTGGGGAATTGTTACCAATCATCTTGAAAAGCATAAGCTCATTAATGCTTTATCCAGAAAAGACCTTAAAAACCCCGGATTTAAAAAGATCTCGGATAATGAAGTTGAAATCACTAGAGACGGTTTCTATTTCGGAAGTTTTCTAAGTAAAGGATTCAGGATAAAGGTTGAAGAAATATCAGATGACCAGCTTCAGGATGTTACCCGTTTTCTGGAGAAAAAAATACATGATTTTAATATAATTTATTATCAATTAGATAGTAAATTTGTAAGTAACAGGAATTTTTAAATTTATGGTTCTGCTAATTGAGCAGATCATGAAGCTTTAAACCTGTTGAAACTGAATTACAAAATAAAAACACCTATCAACTATATGAAAAAGTATATTCTTTCAATGGCGGTTCTATCGCTGTTTTACACCAAATCTGACGCCTGCGCGTGGTCAGACCCGGATTATGAATATTTCAATCTTTTTACACAAAGCATTATAAAGGATAAATCCTATCTCCCCTTCCTCCTCACTTATTCTAACAGGTTTTACGGAGACTACAAAGGCAACCCGATTCCTGACGACAATATTGAAACGTGGAAAAAGTTTTTCAACAACCAACTGAACTACGCGGAAACAGAAAGCCTGGTATACAAGATCAGCATGAGCGATCTTAATGCTTTGAAAAACGGAGCACCAACAAATCCTTTGCTACAGAAACTGGGAACAGGATTCTACCAAAAGTACAGAGAAGGCATCGATTATTTAATTGAAGCCAAGTATCTGGAACCTTATATGAGCATTAACTATGTTGAAAGTCCCGACTCATTTTACAGTTATGGTCCTTCAAAAAAGCAAAATGCTACATCCATTGATTACGCCAAGACAGTCAATGCACTGACTTCCCTATATAATGCAGCAAGAAATCCGGAGATCAAGCAGCGTTACGGATATCAGCTGGTACGTTTCAATCATTATACCAGAAACTATGACGCTGCCCTGGAGGCTTTCAGAACGTACATAGAACCGATCAAGCAGAAAGGTACGGTATATTTTATGGCCCTTGACCAGCTTGCCGGTGCCCAGAGAGGAAAGGAAATGAACGCTGATGCGAACTGGAACTTCTTCCAGGTTTTCATGAACAGCAAAGACCGTAAGGAATCTGCTTTTGTCTCGATGAAACTTTCGGATACAGCTTCTTTCAGCAATATTATGAAGAGGGCTGGCACCAATGATGAAAAGAATATGGCTTACTTCTTATTGGGTTATGAAGGCTTTACGAATCCCATTCCTATCATGGAAAAGATGTATGACATTAATCCGGATTCTGAGATCCTTAAAGTAATGGCGGTAAGAAGTATCAACGAGCTGGAAAGAAGTTATCTGCCAATCTATTATTATACTTCGGATGCTTCCGACAATGTGTACATGCAGAAGGGAAATGCTGATGACCATGACACAACTTCCAAGGATGCAAAGGCTGAACCTGCTGAAGTAAAAAAAGAAGAAAAGCTTTCATTCTGGCAGAAGATTGTAAGATTCTTCAAAAACCTTTTCGGAGGATCAAAGTCTGACAGCGTGGCTGGAGAAAAGAATGATCAGAGCGATGATGAACTGCTGAACAACCCGGACAGAATTCCTTTCTATACAAAAACAGGTTACGGATACGACGAAAAGACCAAAGATTACCTGGACGACCTGGAAAAATTCACAGAGAAAACTAAAAAAGTATCTAAGGATGAATACTGGCAGATAGCAGATGCTTATCTTAAGTTTTTGAAAAAAGATTACAAAGGAAGCTCGGAGATTCTGGAGGATATCAAAACAACAAACCCGGAATATCTTGAAGAAATAAAAAGAATGAAGGTTTTGAATGATATTGTTTCGCATCCTAAGATCGATGCGGAATTTGAAGATCATCTGATGAAAGACTATGCTGATTATTTTGTAAAGAAAGAAGTGAAAAAAGACAGTACTGCCGTATCTGATTATGATTATTATGGAGAAACTCCATCTACGGCAGATTTCCTTAAAGATGTTCTTGCCAACCGCTATTTCCTGCAGGGAGAAGACGGAAAATCGTTCCTGATGAGCAATAAGCTTTCGGATCTTCAGTATAACCCGAATTCCAGTCTGGTAAAAAGTGTTGAAGACTTTTACAAAAAACCGAATAAGACTCAGTTTGAACAGCAGATCATCGCCAAGAATATGGACAATGTAGGCAATATAGATGCTTTCTTCAGCATGATCTATGGTGACAGAGCCATGAAGCAGGCAGATTTTGAAAAGGCTAAATCTTATTATGAAAAAGCCCAGGGATTTGCTGGAATTCCAAGAATGAATTATGACTGGACGGATAAAGGTGAAAAAATGACTCCGAAGCAGTATGCAGCCGGCGAATATAATGGATTCAGGGATATTTCGAATCTTGTTTTCGGACACAATGTATGGGAAAGTTTTGGAAGTCCTGAAACTGAAAGTATGGAAGCCGAAGATTATTCTGCATTTCCTTTCATTAAAGCCAGCATGAATAAACTGGAACTGGCGGATGCGCTGATCCAGCTTAAAAAAATAGGTAACGGAACAGATGAAAAGGCAGCGAAAGCCAGCCAGCTTATCGGAAACCTATTGTACAACACTTCCAGCTTAGGATATTACCGCCAGTTGTTTGTGATGGACATTGATAACACCAACGGCGGAAAGTACGATTTCTGGAATACGGACAGAAAGAATCCTTATAAATATTATTATAAGAACTTCCTTTATACCACTTATGTGGAGCCGGATAATTTTGATCTTGCGATCAATTATTACCAAAAGACCCTGAAACTATCAAAAGACAAAGAACAGAGAGCAAGAGTCCTTTTCCAGATGGCCAGCGCGGAGCAAGGAAAGTATTATCAGTATGAGGCAAAAAATGCAGCAAAAATAAGCTATTCGGATCCTCAGTATTCTGAAAAGGAACA
Source organism: Chryseobacterium sp. 22532 (assembly GCF_052044665.1). Classification (NCBI taxonomy): domain Bacteria; kingdom Pseudomonadati; phylum Bacteroidota; class Flavobacteriia; order Flavobacteriales; family Weeksellaceae; genus Chryseobacterium; species Chryseobacterium sp. 22532. The sequence goes on along the minus strand of NZ_JBQENJ010000001.1, from coordinate 693,418 downwards.
GGCGCACCAGACTGAACTTGATAATATCAAAAATCAGAAATACAGAACGTATTTTGCGCAGTTGAAGTCCCAATATGCAGATTCGGAAACCATGAAGAGCCTGTCGGGAAGCTGCAGCTACTTCGGGTATTTCCTGAAAAGATAATATTTAACATATACAAAAAAGAAAAAGGAATCATTACGATTCCTTTTTTTCTTGCTGTTTCTGAAGCCATTCCTCATGCTTTGTTTTAAAGATATCATGTTTGTAGTTCTGATTTCTTTTAGCTGCATCTATTGAGTGCGAGGTATGGATATCGTTGTCTTCTTCCGCAAAATCGGCTAACTTTTCATAATAGCAGTGAAGCTGGTCCAGTTCTTTTTCCGTAAGGTCTTCTATATCCACAATTCTGTTGCTGGCTTTTTCATTAGCCGCAAGAAGCTCATTAAGCTTAATTTGTATGGCTTTGGAATCTTTGTTCTGGGCTTTCTGAATTAAAAAGACCATTAAGAAAGTGATAATGGTAGTTCCGGTATTAATGACCAGCTGCCAGGTTTCAGAATAATCAAAAATAGGTCCTGAAGCTGCCCATACTACAACAATAAGTACGGCTCCGATAAATGCATATGAACTTCCTGTAAATTTGGTTGCCCAATCTGAAAACTTCTCAAAGAGATTATTGTTCTTATGACTCATACTATCAATTCTTTTAAATAATAAATTTATAGAATTAACTTGAATCGGAAGTAAAGAAACTTGGGAAACAGTGGAAAAGAATGAAAAATTTAACCGGATTATTGATCCTGCTTTACTTTTAATCTTTCAGGCGCCTTAAATAAGATTGAATGGTTTAAAAAAACAAAAACATTAAGACAGAAGGACTGCCTTAATGTTTTCTAATTAAAATTTGATATGAATGAATGTTTATTATTTTTTTCCGAAGGGTATTTCTTCAGATTGATCAACTGTTTTTGTACTGACTGAAGGTAAATCTTTTCCGAAGCGGATCTTCTTTATACCGGACATCCCATTATTCCAGGTGTTCTGCGGCCAGCCATTATTCATATGGTTGGCTTTATAGAAATCCCTGAATTCTTTTTCATATATGGATTTTAGTTCTTCGTCGGAAAGCTCTGCTTCGGAACGGCATGATACGAATAGTGTTCCAAAAGCAAAAGCCAAAAATATTTTTTTTATATTTTTCATAAGATTAGAATTTGTAGTTTACCTGTACTGCAAAATTTCTAGGCTGGATCTGATCGATGTACCCTCCTCTGAAGTACGAACTGTATCCCACAGAATCGAAAATATTGTTGAAGAATACTCTTAGCCCCAAACCATTTTTAAGGGTGTACCCTGCCTGTGCATCTACTGTAGTATATTCCGGCATATCAAAAGGCTTATCTCCAGCTTTTACGCTGTTAAGATGGCCTGCTGTAAATGTCTTCTGAGTCCATTCATCCACAGGCCTTTTCCCTACATAATAGATTCCTGCTCCCACATCCAGACCCGTTAATGCTCCTGTTATAAATTTATAGTTCAACCATCCGTTTGCGGTGTGCTTCGGGGCATTCATTGGCGCAGAACCATTGATATAGGCAGGACTCTCCTGATACTGGGCATCCAGATATGCCCATCCGGACATTACCTGAAGGTTAGGAAGAATTCTTCCGATCAACTCTACTTCCATTCCTTTTCTTCTCAGGTTACCGGCAAGTCCGTAAAGGATATTATTTTTATCATCTTTTATTGGCTGATAATTTTTATCAAGGATCTGGAATGAAAGATTATTTGTGTTAATATCAAATAAAGTAACATTAAATCTCAATCTTTCATTGAACCAGTCAGATTTGATTCCGGCTTCCCACTGCTTTGTATGTGATGCTCCTACTTTTCCACCTGCCTGAAGGATATTATTAGAAGCTCTTAAAGAGGTAGTCGTAGTGTAGGATCCGAAAATATTGATATTCTGAATCGGTGAAATGATCAATCCAAAAGATGGGTTCCATGTATCTACCGTTTCATTAGAAGACCCGTTCAGTCTGCTGTACCTGATTCCCAAATGGGCTTTCACATATTTGCTGATTGACATTACATCCTGAGCCATAGCACCAATGCTTGGCGTAAGGACAGGGTTTGAGCGCCCAAGATTTTTATAAATTACATTGGCAGGAACCTGGTTCGGGATATTTCCGTTGACAACATCGAAAATATCAAGAGGATTGGCATCGTACGTTATAGCACCAATTTTTGTTGGGCGGGCAGTAATTAAATTTTCAGGGGCAATGGAATTTTTATAGGCTTCATAGGTGACGGTTGATGTTTCCGTTTCCCTCCAGTCAAATCCAACCTGGAAAGTATGATTGATGAATCCTGTTTTTACCTGCTCACCAATGAAATCCAACTGCAATACTTTATTGATATCTTCTCCCTGAGATTTCCCGATAGTATGCTGCCTGATATTATAATTCGTTTCGTTAGTCGGTAATGATATGGAAGAGGCTTCACTGTCTGAACTGCTTGTAGAATTAATAAATGCAGCTCTTACTTTTAGTTTATCATTAAGCTTACGAACCACTGTTGTGGCAAAATTAAAGGTCTCTGTTTTCGAATAATCAGAAATATATCCTAAAAACTTCCCTTTCGGCATGTGGTATAATGCTTCCACATCACCCGGTGCTGTATTAATGGTTCCTCTGTCAGGAGTACGATTATCATGAAGATAGTCCATCTCTACATTAATTTCCGTTTTATCATCCGGGCGATAAGATACGGATGGATTGATGTAAATTCTCTCTCCTTCAACATGAGATCTGAAAGAATTATTTTTCTGATAAGCTCCATTAAACCTTACAGCTACTTTACCCTGAGAATCCAAAACTCTCTGAAAATCCACTGTAGGTCTGTAAAAATCCCAGCTTCCGTAGCGGAAACCTACACTGGTCTGATCTATGAACTGTGGTCTTTTGGTTACTACATTAATCACACCTCCTGCTGAGCCCAAACCGTTTCCTATTCCCTGGCTCACGGCTGCAGATCCTTTAATAACCTGAATGCTTTCAACACCCTGCATATCTGTGATCATTCCTGCCGTACGGAAATCCGAATCCATCTGAACTCCGTTTTTCAATACAGGCACTCCTCGATACCCTCTGATAGACATACTTTCACTTCCTCCTCCATAGCTTGAGAACAGGGTTACGCCTGGTACATTTTTAGCAACATCAGTTACTGTAAGGGCTCCCAACTCTTCAATGGCTTTATGGGAGATCACTGAAATACTCTGGATCTGATCTCTGGTTTTCAAGGGAAGCCTTGTAATAGCTTCTAAGCCTACCGGCTGTTTCTTTTTTTCACCAAATAATTCTACTTCATCAATCTCTTTTGATTTTTTAATAGAATCATTCACTTGCTGTGCGTTTACAAAAACCCCACCCAATACAAGCAAAGAAAAGGATACTACTTTATTCATCTGATAATTTTTTACGAAATTATTATTTTTATTAATTCTAAATAAATAAATCAAGCTGACATATCTCACCCGGATATGACTAAGCATTATCAGATCATAAATGAGCCTAGAGCTGTTATAGGGATATTTTAAGGATCCTGGAGCATCATTAAAAGGAACAGGGAAAAGTAGACTTATCTCTATAAAGAGCTAAATGATGAAAAGGTGTGATTTTAATAGTTTTTATTTTATAACCAAGCAGTTTTATATTCAATATTCAAAAAAAAATCCGTTCCTAAAAAGGAACGGATTCTATAATCATTGCAAAGTATGCAATTATCACACTTTAATTTCAACGTCTACACCGCTTGGTAACTCTAATTTCATTAGAGCATCAACAGTTTTAGAAGAAGAAGAGTAGATATCCATCAGTCTCTTGTGAGCTGATAATTGGAACTGCTCTCTAGCTTTCTTGTTTACGTGTGGAGATCTCAACACCGTGAAGATTCTCTTATTTGTTGGCAATGGAATTGGTCCGTTTACAACAGCACCAGTAGCCTTTACCGTTTTTACGATTTTCTCAGCAGACTTGTCTACCAAGTTGTAATCGTAAGATTTTAGTTTTATTCTGATTCTTTGTGACATTTCTTTAGTTTAAAAAATTAACCTTTTGCTTTAGCAATGATTTCTTCAGCAACGTTTTGTGGAGTAGCCTGGTATTTCTCTAATTCCATAGAAGAAGTAGCTCTTCCTGATGAAAGTGTTCTTAGAGTGGTTACATATCCAAACATTTCAGAAAGTGGAACAGAACCTTTAATTACAACAGCTCCGTTTTTCTCTTCCTGACCACTGATGGTACCTCTTCTCTTGTTAAGGTCACCAATGATATTACCCATATATTCTTCCGGAGTTACAACCTCCAGCTTCATAATAGGCTCCATGATTACTGGCTTAGCAGCACGTCCCGCTTCTTTAAATCCTAATTTAGCAGCCATTTCAAAAGAAAGTGCATCAGAATCCACTGCGTGGAAAGATCCGTCTTTAAGAACTACTTTAATACCTTCAACTTCGAAACCAGCCAAAGGACCGTTTTTCATTGCAGCTTTAAAGCCTTTTTCAATAGCAGGAACAAATTCTCTAGGAACGTTACCACCTTTGATCTCGTTAATAAATTCTAAACCTATTTTACCTTCGTCAGCTGGTCCAAGTTCGAATACGATATCCGCAAATTTACCTTTACCACCAGATTGTTTTTTGTAAACTTCTCTGTGCTGAGCAACTTTTGTAAGATTTTCTTTGTATTCTACCTGCGGCTGACCTTGGTTTACTTCTACTTTGAACTCTCTTCTCATACGATCTACAATGATATCCAAGTGAAGCTCACCCATACCAGAGATAATCGTTTGTCCTGAAGCCTCGTCTGTTCTAACCGTAAATGTTGGATCTTCTTCAGCTAATTTAGCTAGAGCGTTACCCATTTTATCCTGGTCAGCTTTAGTTTTAGGCTCAACAGCGATACCAATTACCGGATCAGGGAAAACCATCGATTCTAGAACGATTGGGTTTTTCTCGTCACACATTGTATCACCTGTTTTGATAGATTTGAAACCTACCGCTGCACCAATATCTCCTGCTTCAATATATTCTACAGGATTTTGCTTGTTAGCGTGCATCTGATAGATTCTTGAGATTCTTTCTTTATCACCTGAACGGGTGTTCAAGATATAAGAACCTGCATCTAGTCTTCCAGAGTATGCTCTGAAGAATGCTAATCTTCCCACGAACGGGTCAGTAGCAATCTTAAATGCTAGAGCCGAGAAAGGCTCGTTTACGTCTGGTTTTCTTGTAATTTCAGCGTCAGTTCTAGGGTCAGTACCTTTGATATCATCTTTGTCCAATGGTGAAGGCAAATATTTACATACTGCATCCAGCATAAACTGTACTCCTTTATTTTTGAATGAAGAACCACAAGTCATTGGGATAATAGATAAATCAATAGTAGCTTTTCTTAGAGCTTCGTTGATTTCGTCTTCAGAGATTGAATCCGGATCTTCGAAGAATTTCTCCATCAAAGTCTCATCGTAGTCAGCAACAGCTTCTACTAGTTTCTCTCTGTATTCAAGAACTTCATCTTTCATGTCTTCCGGAATTGGAACTACCTCGAAAGTAGCACCTTGTCCAGCTTCATCCCAGATGATCGCTCTGTTTTTAATTAAGTCTACAACACCTTTGAAATCTTCTTCAGCACCGATTGGTAAAACGATTGGAACTGCATTAGATCCTAACATTTCTTTTACTTGTTTTACAACGTTCAAGAAGTCAGCACCCTGTCTGTCCATTTTGTTTACGAATCCCATTCTCGCTACTTTGTAGTTGTCAGCAAGTCTCCAGTTTGTTTCAGACTGAGGCTCTACTCCATCTACTGCAGAGAATAAGAATACCAATCCATCCAATACTCTCAAAGACCTGTTTACTTCTACAGTGAAGTCAACGTGTCCCGGTGTATCGATGATGTTGAAGTGGTAAGGTTTAGTTTCAGCTACAGGCTTCCCTTGATCAGTTGGGAAGTTCCAAGAACAAGTAGTTGCAGCAGAAGTAATAGTAATACCTCTTTCTGCTTCCTGCTCCATCCAGTCCATTGTAGAAGCACCATCGTGAACTTCACCAATTTTGTGGTTTACTCCTGTATAGAATAAAATCCTTTCTGTAGTGGTAGTTTTACCAGCATCAATGTGTGCGGCAATACCAATATTTCTTGTAAATTTAAGATCTCTACTCATTTCTAATTAGAATTTAAAGTGTGAGAAAGCCTTGTTAGCTTCCGCCATTTTGTGAGTATCAGATTTCTTTTTGTAAGCAGCACCTTCTTCTCTGGAAGCAGCTACTACTTCATTAGCTAATTTCAAAGCCATAGACTTATCATTTCTAGCTTTTGAATATTTGATTAACCATTTCATTGCCATAGAAATTTTTCTATCAGCTCTGATTGGCATAGGGATTTGGAAGTTAGCTCCACCTACTCTTCTAGAACGTACTTCTACGTGAGGCATTACATTAGTAAGTGCATCTTTCCAGATTTCAAGTGCAGTTTTTTCGTTATCTCCTTTTTTAGTTTCTACGATATCTAATGCATCATAGAAAATTTTGAATGCGATTGACTTTTTACCGTCAAGCATCAGGTTGTTTACGAATCTAGTTACCAATTGATCATTAAACTTCGGATCTGGTAACAACGGTCTTTTTTTCGCTTTTGTCTTTCTCATTGCTTCTGTACCTTATTTAATGATTATTTTTTCTTTCCTTTTGCTGGTGCAGCAGCTGCCTGACCTGGCTTAGGTCTCTTAGCTCCATACTTCGATCTTCTCTGTGTTCTTCCATTTACACCTGCAGTGTCTAATGCACCTCTTACGATGTGGTAACGTACTCCCGGTAGGTCTTTCACCCTTCCGCCTCTTACCAATACTATCGAGTGCTCTTGAAGATTATGTCCTTCGCCCGGGATGTAGGCGTTGACTTCTTTCCCGTTAGAAAGTCTTACCCTTGCAACTTTTCTAAGTGCAGAGTTAGGTTTCTTAGGAGTGGTAGTATATACTCTCGTACATACACCTCGTCTTTGTGGACAAGAATCAAGGGCAGCCGATTTGCTCTTCTTGGCAAGCGTGGCTCTTCCTTTTCTTACTAATTGTTGAATAGTAGGCATTTAATTGCTTTTTATTTTAGGGTGCAAAAATAGGAATATTTTTTTAATTAACAAACACTTAGATGTAAATAACATTTCTTACTAAAAATTAATTAACAGCTAGTTACGTTTAATCCATCAATATGACCGTTACATTTTTATCCCAGTTAAAATTCCTGATATTTTGTTGTAGCAGCTGAAAATTATCTCTATTAATAGAATATATAGATACCTCCAGCCTGGCAACAGTTACCTTATTTTTAATCTTCAGAACGGCTGCTTTTTTCCAATTTCCCGGGATATGTCCCTGAAACCATCCATCATATACTACTGCTATATCATATTTGTTTTTCAGACAGTAATGGGTAAGAAAATCTTCAAACTTATGATCAAAAGTTTTTCTGTTTTCATTAAAAACAATTGTCTCTTCAGAACCTAAACCGATAATATCCAACAAATGAATATCGGTATAGTAGCTAATAGCCCCAATATCATTGGCCACTACTTTAGAGTTATTATAATAAGTATGTAAAAATCTCGCAGACTGTATCTGCTGTTCATAAATATTTTTCCCTCCATTATCAATTACCTGATGAGCGATCCAGCCTTTATAAACCAAAAGGAGAATATTCATGGCAATCAGTATGCTGATAAGAATTTCTGTTCTGCAATACTTTTTAAAATCCAAGAAAAGATCTTTAACCTTTGGAATAAGCGCCATTGAAAATCCCACAAGAAGATAAGCTTCATAGCGAAAGAGTCCTTTAAAATCTGCAAACATGGAATGACAGATCGTCGTTAAAGAAAATATAATAAGAAAAAAATTATTCTCAACAGCCTCCCGGAACGTTTTACTTTTTAAATCTCTACCTATAAAGATGGTACATAATAAAAGAGGAAACAGACCTATTTTATAAAAGCTGATATTCAATAAAAAATTATCAAGCACAATAGCTTTAAGCTGAATCAGGAAATGTGAATCGAAACTCAGTTTTGTTCCTTTTACCACCACAGAATTGGGAAAGAAGTAGCCAGACTGCTGATTATTAAAATAACAAAAAATAACAATCGGGATAAAGCCAGCCAGCAGCACTCCAACAGTGTCCTTCCATTTTTTAAGTAAGATCAGAACAAAAGCCATTACGGTAAAATAAAACATACTTTCAAAGCGCGTTAGCCCCATCAATAGAATGGTACCATAAAACCCAATAAGTGCCCACTTATTTTTATCCCGGCGGAAAAAACAAAAGATATTTACTACAAAAAGAAATACCTGAAAGACGTGCTCCATCCCCGCAAGCAATTGTAAATGAAGAACAGCAAAAAATAACGTGAAGATTACCGCTAAAAATGTCTTTTTTATATCATTAAAAATATCTCCATAATATTGGGTAAGAAAATAAACAATCCCAACACTGAAAACAGCATTAAAATACAGCGGAATCTGATCATCATTCCCAACTATTTTAATTAGAACACTGATGATAAATGTAAATAATGGCGAGGAAGAGGCGGAAGAAAACTTATATTCTGTAATTCCCCAGACATTGTGGAGCGCAAAATTTTTCGCCACTGCTAAATGAATATAGGCATCATCCAAAAGATAAATATAATGACCTCCTGTTTTTGAAACCGAGTTTATATAGTATGATAAACACACCGTAAAAAAAACAGCAAACGATATAAAAAAATTTCTTAGTCCTATATTTCGGAATGACTGCATTTTTAAGATCAATTATAAAAATATCAAAGATAAGTATCATCAATCGTAAACCTGTGTTTTCGGCATAATATTTTCTAAATTTGTTAGCATAAAAAATAAACATATGAAAAATGCAAGCATTATCGGCCTGAAAGAAGCTGACTGTAAGAATATTTCAGAAAAATTAAATATTCTTTTAGCCAATTATTCAATATTTTATCAAAACACAAGAGGTTCACACTGGAATATCAAAGGAGATCAGTTTTTTACCCTCCATCCTAAGTTTGAGGAGCTGTACAACAGCCTTGTATTGAAGATCGACGAAATCGCGGAACGAATCCTTACACTAGGTGCCACCCCAGCCCACAACTACTCAGACTATTTAAAAGTAGCCACCATTAAAGAAAATAAGGAAGTAACGGATGCCCATAAAAGCGTTGAGCTTATCCTGAACTCTTTCAAAGTAGTTATCGATCTGCAGAGAGAACTTCTGGACATTACAGATGCTGCAGGAGATGAAGGAACCAATTCTCAGATGAGCGACTACATTACTGAACAGGAAAAAGAAGTATGGATGTACAATTCCTATTTAGGGAAGTAACCTGCAAAAATCAACTGATTAAAAAAATCGTCTTACATTTAGGCGATTTTTATTTTAAATAACTATATTTGCGTTAAAATTACACATATTATGCACGACGTTCGATTAAACTCTATTCTGGATAACGATTTCTATAAAATAACGATGCAAAATGCAGTGGTAAAATTATTTCCAAGCTCCATTGTAAAATATGAATTCATCAACAGAGGAAAGCATCAGTTTCCGGAAGGTTTTGATGTTGCCTTAAAAGAAGCGGTCAATAAAATGGCAGAATTAAAGCTGACCAAGGAGGAAAAAAAATTCATGGCAAGAACCTGTCCATATATAGATCTTCCCTATCTGGATTTCTTAGAAGGTTATCATTATGATCCGTCTGAAGTAAAAATACGCCAGGAAGGCAGTGAGCTTTCCGTAACCGTTGAAGGACTTTGGTACAGAACCATTCTTTGGGAAGTTCCTCTTCTTGCTTTAATCAGCGAGCTTCATTATGAAATGAATCATATGGAAAGAGATTCCAATGAGATCGTTATGAACAGAACATTGGAAAAAGCAGATTCACTGGCGAGATTAGGGGTAAATTTCGCAGAATTCGGAACCAGAAGAAGACATTCTTATAAGGTACAGAATCTGGTAATGGAAGCTTTAACGCATAGTAAAGAATCAACTTTTATTGGAAGTTCCAATGTTCATTTTGCCATGAAATACGGAGTGAAACCAATTGGTACCCATGCGCACGAATGGTTTATGTTCCATGCCGCTGAATATGGATTCAAAATGGCCAATGAAATGGCCCTTGAGCATTGGGTGGATGTTTACAGAGGCGATCTTGGAGTCGCACTTTCAGATACCTATACTACCGATGTTTTCTTCCAGCAGTTCGATAAGAAATTTGCCAAACTGTTTGACGGCGTACGTCATGACAGCGGTGACCCATTGGAATTTGCAGATAAAACAATAGCCCACTACATCAATAACGGGATCAATCCTCTATTTAAATACATTATCTTCTCGGATGCTTTGAATCTGGAAAAAGTAGAAGAAATCACCAATTACTGCAAAGGAAAGATAGGCGTATCGTTCGGGATCGGAACCAACCTTACCAATGATGTCGGTTTAAAACCAATGAATATCGTCATGAAACTGATCGGAGTACAGGCACCGAATAAGGAATGGATTGCTACAGTAAAACTTTCCGATGAGCATGGTAAATATACCGGTGATCCTAAAATGATTGAGCTTGCTAAAGAATTTTTAAGAATAAAAGATTAAATTTAGATATCAGATGATGGACATCAGATTTCAGATATTTTACTTATAATTAAGCATTACTATGAAATTAAAAATTTATTTATCCCTCACTCTTTTAGTGGCAGCTTTATCTTTTGCCCAGGAAAAGAAAACAGAAAAACCAAAATTCAACCAGGAACTGGCAACATCTCTCGGTGCTGATAAATACGGAATGAAACCCTATACGATCGTGATGCTCACTACCGGCACTACAAAAGTTGATGACAAAGCCAAGATGGGAGAACTGATGAAAGGACATATGGCAAATATCGGAAAGCTGGCTGACGAAGGAAAAATTGTGGTGGCCGGACCTTTCCTTGAACAAAATAAAGAAAACTACCGCGGTATGTTTATTTTCAATACAAAATCCAAAGAAGAAGCCGAGCAATGGGTAAAAACTGATCCTGCAGTACAGGCCGGGGTCTTCGGCTATGAAATCTTCCCCTGGTACGGATCTGCCGCATTGCCTTTGTATTTAAAACATCACGGAGAAATATCTAAAGAGAATCCATAGAAAACATTTTTCCTTAAACATCTATCTAAAATAAATCATTATGTAACTTCATAGTGATTTATTTTTTCACTATCTTAGAGGTTCATTTTCAGATTAATACAAATTAAAACCATCAAAAAATTAATTCCATGAAAAAATTGAACGTATCAAAACTTTCGAGAACAGAATTGAAAGAAGTATTCGGCGGAAATTTATATCCGGCACAATGCCCGGGAGGATGCCCTGGTGAAGCCATGATCAGATGTCCTGACGGCACAACCACTATGACTAATTATATATGTATGGGTGGAAGATGCGAAGTAGCCGCAATGTGTAAACCATTGGTTCTTGAACCTTTTCCAGATCCGATTACCATCACTCCATAATTAGATCAACAAATATAAAGTGAGTCTTCCGGCTCACTTTTTTATCATATTTAATTTAATAAGCAGAAACATTCTATCTCTCAAAATGAAAAGAAACCTTAGCATCTTGTTTTTATTTTATCTAAGTATTTTTTGTACAGCTCAAAATAAAAAACACCCTGAAATCATTAATTCAGGATATAAGGGAAAAATACGTTCACTTACAATCAAAATATACAGCGATTCCATAAAAGATAAACCTGCTGATTCCTTAATCTCTGTGAAAACCCGTTATTATAATGAAGATGGAAATGCTACAAAAGAATCATATCAAAGCAATAAAGACCGGCAAATTACCGAGTATGAGTTTAAAAACGGTTTAAAAACAGGGTATTCTTTAAGCAGAGATGGAGAAGTCAGGCTCAGAGCAAAAATTACTCATCAAAAGGGCGGATATCTCATCGACCTGTATGACTTACAGAACAGGCTGGTATCAAAAGATAAATATAGGTATAATGAACTTTTAAGAATAAAAAGCAACGAACGCATGATTTATGACAATCAGAGCGGTCAACTTAAAAGCCATTCATTTGTCGATTATTATTACAATGAAGAAGGATTTATTTCAGGGTATGATGTAAAAGATCTATTGACTGCCCAAACCATTGCTTACAGATTTCAGACATCTCATAAAGACAAGCACAAAAATCCCGATAAATTAATCTTATTAAAAAATAATCTGCCTTTCCAGATTCATATGATAGATATTGAATATTATAAATAATAACTACCACCCCATTCTACAAAATTTTAACGGTTTCCCGTAAAAGAAATCAATTTTTCTTTTTGTAATTTTGAAACATGGAGATGACCTATTTACTTATTGGATTTATTACCGGCGGAATTCTGGGAGCCGTTATTTTATATTTTGTTTTAAAATCGTCTACGGTTTCAAGAAATTCTTATGATGAACTGAATAATCTGCATATCAAAAATCATTCAGACCTGGAAAATCTTAATCTGAAAGTCCAGGAGCTAAGCCAAAATATCAACAAAGAAAAGGAGCAGAACCAGCAGCAGACCGACCTGTTGAATGATCTGAAAAATGAATACGCAAAAATTTCTGCCGAACACGCTTCTTTAAATGCACAATTTTCAGAGCAGAAACAGCTTAATGCAAAGCAAACCTCGCAAATAGAAACTCTTATCTCGGAGAAGCAGCATATTTTTGCTAAAAATTCCGAACTCTCTGCTAAAAATGACAGCCTACAACAGTCTCTTGATAACCAAAAGGAAGAAATCACCAAGATTCAGGAAGAATCCAAACTTCAGTTTGAAAATCTGGCCAACAAAATTTTAGAGGAAAAGACGGAAAAGTTCACAACTTTAAATCAAAATAATTTAAAAAACATTCTTGAACCTTTCCAGGAAAAGATCACCGACCTTAAAAACAGGGTAAATGAAGCCTATGAAAAGGAAAATAAGGAACGTTTCTCTCTGGCAGAAAAAGTAAAAGAGCTTGCTGAGCTGAATCAGCAGATTTCAGAAGACGCGAAAAAGCTGACAAGAGCTTTAAAAGGAGAAAGCAAAACCCAAGGGAACTGGGGAGAAATGATCCTTGAAAGTATTCTTGAAAAATCCGGGCTTGTAAAAGGAAGAGAATATTTCCTTGAGCATGAACTTCGCGATGAAGACAACAAAGCGCTGTTTTCCGAATTTTCCGGTAAAAAAATGCGTCCTGATGCTGTCATAAAATATCCGGATGAGAGAAATGTAATCATAGATTCTAAAGTTTCCCTGACAGCCTTTACAGAATTGGTGGATGAGAATGACCAGGATGTTTATGCAATGAAACTTAACCAGCATTTGGGGTCTATCAAAAATCACATTCTTCAGCTGAGCCAGAAGGCCTATGATGATTATGGAAAGTCTTTGGATTTCGTCATGATGTTCATTCCCAGTGAACCAGCTTATATTGCCGCTATGCAGGCAGACCAAAACCTTTGGAACTTTGCTTATGAAAGAAGAATCCTTCTGCTGAACCCGAGCAACCTGATTACTTCATTAAAGCTTATTGCAGATCTATGGAAACGTGAGTACCAGAACAGAAACTCTATGGAAATCGCTGATCGTGGAGCAAAGCTGTATGATAAATTCGTTGGGTTTGTCGAAAACCTTGAGAAAGTCGGGAAAAATCTTGATCAGGCTAAAAATGTATACAACGATGCTTACAAGCAGCTCTCTACAGGAAACGACAACCTTGTCATCCAGACGCAGAAACTGAAATCTTTAGGAATCAAGAACAAGAAAGACCTGCCTCAAAGCCTTATTGACAACGGTAACTTTCTGGAAACGGAAAACTAATGACTTGAAAAGAATCAAATCATTTTAATCATCAGCGTTGTTATTTTTACGATATCCCTGGTACTGCCCGCAGTTTCCCAAAAAAAGGCGTGAATGCCAATTGCTAAGTAATTTTAAAAATTAAATTCCAAAGATTATTATATGTTTTCCTTTGCAGCATATTCTTATCCAAAATCTGAATCTTATAAGGAGATCCTGCTTTCATCAATTACTGCCGGACTTTTAATCTATATATTCCTGATTGTTTTTCAGCCTTTTGGAACGGAAAACTTCCGGCATCAGTATAAATACCTGTTGCTTTTCCCTTACTCCATTATATTTGGATCAGCTTTTTTTGCTGCAGAACTTAGTATTATTCGTTTCAGAGACTGGAACATCGGCTCCGAATTGCTGAAGATGGCAGGCATTCTTCTTTCAGCCTCTATCCTATCTTATTTTTACAATACTTTGTTCATAAGTCATGTTACGCTGAGCTTTAGCAACTATCTCTATATGTTTCTGTATTGTCTGGCCCTGGGAATTCCAATTTCAACTATTTATATATTGTCGAGGTATATCTATTTAAAAACAATCCACGAAAAAACTGCAGAAGAGGTTTCCCAGCAGCTTGCAGGTCATGATAATTCAATCGTTGCCACACTCAATAAAGTATTGAATATATCTGCAAATAATACGGATTTGCAGATTCATGAAGAGAACTTCATCTGTGCACAGTCTATGGAAAACTACTGTTCAATCTGTTTTTTGGAAAATGGGCAGGTAAAAAAACTTGTAGTCAGAATAAGCCTCTCAAACCTTTTGAATCAGATTCAGACAGATTCTATAAAAAGATGTCACCGCTCCTATATTGTTAATTTAAATCAGGTCAAAAGTCTTAAAGGAAATGCACAGGGCTACAGACTTTTTCTTTCTGATGATTTTGAGATCCCCGTTTCAAGAAGCTTTATTTCGTTGATTATTCCAAAATTAAGACCTTTAAAAGTCTGATATTTGCTATCCGTCACATTCTTTTGTCATTCATCACTTTCATTTGACCAGCCTTACTGTAATCTTCATTTTTGTTCAAAACTATAAGCAATGAACAAAACTATTTCCTTCTTCTTCTTTTTTATTCTGGGGTTTTCTGTCTACTATTTCGTTGATCTTTTTTATTTTAAAAGTATTCAGATTTTCGTTAAAGAATTATCCGGAAGCAAAGCTGTCGCCCATGTTGCAGCATACTGTATCACAATGCTCCCACTTATCATTACTTTAAAAATCATATTCCCGGAGAAGAATATTACCACCCTTTTTTCAATCAACAAACCCATTCTAAAAGGTTTTTCCATAGCTTTTATGGGCACACTTCCCATGCTAGCCGGCTATTTTATGTATTTTAAGCTGGTACAAAGCATTAGTTTTCAATCCCTCTTCATTAACAGCATTTCATCCCCTTTTTTTGAAGAACTTATTTTCAGAGCATTTCTTATAGGGATTCTATACAGATTTACCAGGCTGGGATTTATTAATTCTGCTTTATTCGGATCATTATTGTTTGCCCATGTGCATTTATACCAGGGCAGCAGCTTCACAGAGCTTACTGAAATATTTCTCATTACCTTTTTAGGTTCAGTCTTCTTTTCATGGGTTTATTTTGAAACTGATTTTAATCTTTGGACAGCAATTTTTCTTCATCTTTTCATGAATCTCTACTGGGAAATATTTAGTGTTTCAGAAAATGTTTCAGGCAATATGTATGGAAATTTATTTAAAATTTTATCTATTTTGCTCATCATAACCCTGGTTATCTACAATAAACGCAGGAATAAAATACCATTTCAAATTACTGGAAAAAACCTTTTCATTAAAACCAGGCAGACGTAATCACAAATTTTACATAATTTTGTAGCATGTTGATAGAAAGTTTTCAAAACGATAAAATAAAAAACATCACCAAGCTTCTGGCTGATAACAGGTTTCGTAAAAAATCAAAAGTTTTTGTGGTTGAAGGCCAGCAGGAAAATGAAAGAGCTTTGCAGTATGATTTCGAACCTGTCGAGTTTTTTATCTGTGAAAATATCTTTAAAGGAAAACTTCCGGAAGGCAGGATCCATTATGTAAGTAAAAAGGTATATGAAAAAATAGCATACAGGGGAAGCTCTGAAGGAATTATCGGAATTTATAAAACTAAAGAAAATCTCCTTTCATCATTTATTCCCAAAGAAAATTCTACCATCATCATTGTAGAAGGTGTAGAAAAACCCGGTAACCTTGGCGCAATCCTGAGAAGCTGCGAGGCTTTCGGAGTTGATGCTCTAATTGTTGCAGATGGAAAAGCTGACTTCTATAATCCTAATGTGATACGCTCAAGTGTAGGATGTCTCTTCGGAATGAAAGTGTATGATTCTGAAAATGAAGAAACCTTTGAATTCTTACAGAAAAACAATTTCAATATTTATACTACTCTTATGGATGAGACCGCTGAAGATCTTTATAAAAGAGATTTCAAACAGCGTTCTGCCGTTTTATTCGGAACGGAACATTCCGGATTAAGTGATTTCTGGGTTGGAAAAGGAAAAAATACGCTGATTCCGATGGCAGGAAGTATTGACTCTTTGAACCTGAGCAATGCAGTAGCCATTACCTGTTATGAGTCGTTGAGACAAAAGAAGGGATAAGAATCTGGACTTTAATATTTAGCCCGATGAGATTGCTTCGCCTTCGGCTCGCAATGACAGAGAGGTTAAGGTATAAAGCATAAAAAAACCGTCTCACAGAGTGAAACGGTTCTTTTATTGTTAAGCTTATGCTAGAATTATTTCTTAGCAGCGTCTTTAACTTCTTTAGCAGCATCTTTAGCAGCACCTTTAGCAGCATCAGCAGCACCTTTAGCAGCGTCAGCAGCAGCTTCAGTTGTAGCTTTAGCAGCATCAGCACCAGCAGCAGTTGTAGCAGCAGCAGCATCTTTAGTAGCATCAACAGCAACGTTAGCAGCTGAATCAATTACTTTAGCAGCAGAATCAGTAACTACAGCAGCAGAATCAGCTACGTTAGCAGCAGCAGAATCAGTTGCTCCTTCAGTAGAAGTAGCTTCAGTTTTTTTACAAGCAACTAGAGAGATTGCAGCGATAGCAGCTACGAATAACGACTTTTTCATAATAAATTAAATTTAATTTTGTTAATATTGTTTTTTATAAATTTCTTCTGTTCTGTTATTTGAACAAGACAAAGGTAGACCAGATACAAAAGTTGTTTATGAAAAATAATTGTAATACCTTTGTAAAATAGTTTTACAAAAAAACAATACTGATAATCAACAATTTAATTATTTAATAAAATTGACAGATTTAGATCTATTACATTTTGAACAGCTAAAAAAAGATGTTCAGACTGAATTTTTAAAAGAATCCAACTCTTCCCATGATGATATTTCAAAATGGAAAGGGATAGATATTATATATTTCCAGGAAGACCTTCGCAAAAAAGCTAAAGGCAACATCAGTGAAAAATCATTTTACACTTATTTCAAAACTTCTCCGGTCACCAAATTACCTAGGATCGATATGCTCAATTTATTGAGTATTTATGCAGGATACGACTCATGGTACGACTTCAAGAAACAACATCTTTTTGCAGGAGAATTACTGCAGGAAAATGAAGATCTTGAACAGGAAGAAATCATAGAATTAGAAAAAACAGTTTCTTCGGCTCCTGAATTACCAAAAACTGAAATTCAGCCTCAAAAAATAGAATACCAGCCTCAGGAAAATATTGATTTACAAAAATCAAACAATGAAAATCAAGCAGTTAAACAAAACACACCAACAGTTACCCAAACAGAAATACAACCTTCTGCAGCAAGAAAAAATTTGCTTAAAAAAAATGCCTGGGCTATCGTTACTTCAATTTTAATTGCCATTACCGGAGTTTTAGGATTTAAAGATCAAATATTTTCGAAAACTTACAAATACTGTTTTATTGATAAAGACCGTGGTGTTTCTGTCATCAATACTCTTGAAATAAAGATAATCAAAACAAATGAATCTCCGCTTCTCTATAAATTAAAGCCTGGAGAATGCTTTTATTATTCTACTAAGGATAAAAACATCAAAATGCAGATCAGCGCTCCTTTCTATGAATACCTGGAAGTCAACAGGAATCTGGAAAATGCTCCGGATGAGGAAATGATTGAACTGAAACCGGATGACTACAAGATGGCTGCCTATTACTTCTCCATTAAAGATGTAAAAGGAGGTAATCCTGAAGAACAGGTAGCCCTGATCAAACAGAAAAGAAATCAACTGGAAAACCTGATCAGCAACAGTGCGGTTATCTATCAGGTATACGACAATAAAACGTATGGTATAGAAAGGCTTGACAAGCAAAAATACATTACGCTGGTAACAACACCTACTACCTCTCTGAAAAACCTTAATGTTATAGAGATGAAAAAGGACAGTAAAGGAAAAATAATATCTATTAAATTTAAAATCGCATCCACAGATGAAGAAAATAAATAAGTTTTTAATTTTCGCAGTACTTTTTTTAGCATTTATTTCCTGTAATAATAAAAAGACGGAAGTAAGTGATCTGGATAAATTAAGAAACAGCACCAACGTAAAAAGCTATCCTGCCGTACAAATGGACAGCATGCAGGCGATTAATTCCATCACCAAACAGAAAGTACAGGAACTTCTTGATCTTTCTACATTATACCTGTCTGGAAATAGGAATACAGAGATTGACACGGTGATCTATTCACAGATGGAAAGCTATTTTCATAAACCCGATTCTACTACATTCAAAAAACTATTCCATGAACTGGACAGCCTTAAAGTAAAATCGGTGAAAGTAAATAATCTGAATGTTTACAAAGAATTCTATAAAAAGGATACTTTAGATTATGCGAAATTCAATCTGGAATATTTTGATTCAAAAAATAAATCCCTGGGAACTTTTGAGAAAAATGCTCAATATATTTTGCTTTCTACCCCAATGATCAAAAAAGAATTCAAATTTTATTTCCTAGATTTTTACTCAGATCCGTTAAAGAAAGACAGTACATCAGTAGGTGTCACCAAATAGTCCAGCGGAATATCATTTTCCCAGACATCATCAATATTTTCATCGGGGTTAAAATAATTAACTCCGATTTTTTTTGTTTCAGAAGGAATCATTTCAAAAAAAGCATCGTAAAATCCTTTTCCGTAGCCTACTCTGTTTCCTTTTTTATCGCAATACAGCAATGGCGTAATCACCCAGTTAAAATCTAAAATGCCGGAATCTTCATTAGAAACAGGCTCGGAAATACCCCAATTATTCGTTCCGAATTTTGTATCCTTAAAAATCTCTACGGATATTAATTTCGCATCGACAATTTTAGGCACAAAAGCTTTAATATTCCGGCTTAAAAAATAGTTAATGAATAGTTGAGTATCTATTTCTTTAAACTTTTTGATCGGAATGAAAATGTGGACTTTCTGACCTGAAACTGGTTTAAAAAAATCAACAAAGTTTTCAAAAATCTTTTCAGATAACAAGAAAGCCTCATCAGTTGACAAGGCTTTTCTTTTCTGCATATATTTTTTTCTAAGTTCTGCTTTTAACATCTTTATCAGGCGTTTTACAACTTAAAGAATTTTATATATTTTATCTGATAAACGAACTCTGAAAGGAAGTTCAAAAGTGATCTGATCTCCTTTTTTTGCCGTTTCACAAGGACCTCCGTTTGCAAAAAGTTCAGTAATGGTCAATTCCTGCTCACCAGTGGTCGGGCCTGAAATTAATACCTTATCACCTACTGAAAGTTCTTTGTTTTCAATTAAAAACTGTCCGATTTTCGATTTTGTATAATAATGTTCTGCCTTTCCAACCAATACTTTCTTGATGGCAATTTTTTGACGGATATTCTTTGTTTCAGCTTTTGCTAAAGGCTTATCAGGAAGGTCACCTGATTTTTTAAATTTCAGTGCATCAGATTTTCCTTTTCTGAAAACTTTATTTCCTACCTGTAATCCCTTTCTTAATTTTAACTGCTCTTCCAAAGGCAAATGTATGATTTCCAAACATTCTGTAGAGCAGCAGTTTTCCATCACAGCTTTACATTCATCACATTGAATAAATAATAAATGGCAGGCATCGTTAGCACAGTTCGTATGATTGTCACAAGGCTTTCCACACTGGTGGCACTGCGCAATAATATCATCTGTAATCCTTTCCCCTAACCGGTGGTCAAATACAAAGTTCTTTCCAATAAATTTACTTTTTATCCCTTCTTCTTTAATCTGTCGGGTATATTCAATGATTCCGCCTTCTAATTGGAAAACATTTTTAAAACCCTGATGCTTGAAGTAAGCGCTGGCTTTTTCACAACGAATTCCACCTGTACAGTACATTAGCAGGTTTTTATCTTCTTTAAAATCCTGTAACTGCTCGTTGATAATCGGTAAACTTTCTCTGAAATTTTCCACATCAGGAGTAATAGCCCCTTCAAAGTGACCTACTTCACTTTCGTAGTGATTTCTAAAATCAACAACAATTGTATTCGGATCTTCAAGCAAATTATTAAATTCCTGAGCCTTTAAATGAATTCCTTTATTGGTAACATCAAAAGTATCATCGTTCAAACCATCTGCAACAATTTTATGTCTGACTTTTATGGTCAGTTTTAAAAAAGAGTAATCATCTTGCTCAACCGCTACATTTAAACGGATTCCTTTCATAAAGTCATAGGCCTCCAGCGTATTGCGAAAAGCCTCAAATTGATCCGCGGGAACACTCATCTGAGCATTAATACCTTCATGGGCAACATAGATACGGCCAAGAGCATCAAGGGCATTCCAGGCTATAAATAATTCGTCGCGAAATTTTTTGGGATCTTCAATTTTGGCATACGCATAGAAAGACAACGTAAGGCGTTCCTTACCAGCTTCATCAATAAGTTGAGCTCTTTCTTCTGCGCTTAAGGTGTTATACAGTTGCATGCTATAAACGTTTTAAGTGAGAAAAATATTTTTGCAAATATAATCATTTTTCATTTGAATAGGATGTACATGTGAGCAGTAATAAAGAGTATGAGAATGACTATGAATGATTTTGGATTAATTGTTGTACCTTAAAAACATAATTTATTTCCTTCCGGCCTGCAAAATGTGACATTTTTTCTTTAATAATTTTTTAAGTTTAGTTAATACACCTTTTAAAATTATGACATAATGTATAAAATGATATAATAGCAGTTAAATTTTAGTTAAAATTGAAACATAGCATGTTAATTGCTTACTTATTTAGCATTAAATTTGTTTGCGAGAAAACAAGAAATAACAATCAATAAATAAAAAAGAAAGATATACAATGAAGAGTACTTTAAAAAAACTATTACCATTTGCAGTAGTGGGAATTGTCTCAGGAGCTACTACCGTTGGGACACTACAATACTTCGGTCAGCATTCCAATAACGGTGACCAGTCTTACTTCACAGCAGCAGCCCCTAATGCCTCATTTGTAGGAATGAATACCGGAGCTGTAGGCGATGATTTTGTAAAGGCTTCAAAAACTACAGTTCCGGCTGTTGTTACCATCAAAAATTACCAGAGCAGATCAACGAGCAGAGCTTCAGAGCAGGATCTGTTTGATTTCTTCTTCGGAGATCCTTTCGGAGGAAGAGGACAACAGAGACAGAAGCAGCAGGCTCCGGACAATATGCCATCAGGGATGGGATCCGGGGTAATCATTTCACCGGACGGATATATCATCTCCAACAATCACGTTGTTGCGGGAGCCAATAAACTGGAAGTGGTCTTAAGCAACAAAAAGTCTTACATTGCTACCCTTGTGGGAACTGATCCAAACACGGATATTTCTTTACTTAAGATTGAAGAGAAAGGACTTCCTTATTTAAATTTTGCCAATTCAGACAATATTGAGGTTGGACAATGGGTACTTGCAGTAGGAAATCCACTGGGATTGAACTCTACTGTTACAGCAGGTATTGTCTCT
Organism: Chryseobacterium sp. 22532; assembly: GCF_052044665.1. Lineage (NCBI taxonomy): Bacteria > Pseudomonadati > Bacteroidota > Flavobacteriia > Flavobacteriales > Weeksellaceae > Chryseobacterium > Chryseobacterium sp. 22532. The sequence continues at coordinate 671,519 of NZ_JBQENJ010000001.1, read as the reverse complement.
GCTAAAGGCAGGGGAATTGGTATCCTGGGAGGCCAGGGCAAAGCTACCAATCCTATTGAAAGCTTTATCCAGACTGACGCAGCGATTAACCCTGGTAACTCAGGAGGAGCCCTTGTTAACGTCAATGGTGATCTAATCGGGATCAATTCTGCAATCCAATCTACTACAGGATATTACCAGGGTTACGGATTTGCTGTTCCTGCTAATTTAGCAAGAAAAATTGTTGAAGATATCAAGAAATTCGGAATCGTACAGAGAGGATTCTTAGGAGTTTCATCATTAGACCTTTCTAATGACCAGCAGGTAGCTGCTTACAACCAGCAGTATAAAACAAACATCAAAGCAGGTTCAGGAGTTTATGTAACCGGATTCGGGGATAACAGCGGTGCTGAAGATGCAGGTCTGAAAAAAGGAGATATCATTACTAAAATAGACACTTATGATATTACGGACTTCGCCGACCTTTCCATGTCTATCGGAAGTAAGCGTCCGGGTGATAAGGTTCAGGTAACTTATCTGAGAAACGGTAAGCCAAACACAACTACGGTGACCCTTAAAGACCAGAAAGGAGGAACAACCACCCGTACTAAAGATGATTTAAGCGTAACGGAAAAAATAGGAGCAGATTTTGATCCTCTTAATGAAAAGTTTAAAACAGAATATGGGCTGAACAGCGGAGTCGTTGCTAAAAATGTAAGCGAAGGAAGCGAGATGGCTAAAATCGGAATCGTGGACAACTATATCATTATAGAGATCAACGGTAAGCCTGTCAATTCACAGAAAGATGTAGAAAAGATCCTGGATAAATACCAGGGCAATGTACAGGTGAAATTCGTGGATGACTACGGAAGAATCTATACCAAAGGATTCAAGATGCCTTAATCAATACAGACAATAGTCTTTCATATCAACAAAAAAACGCTGCAGATTTGCAGCGTTTTTTTTATTTGGTTTTGTTCATTTTATCAGCGATCTTCTTTTTCTTATTCCGTTCATAAATAATCTCTACAATCTTTCCTCCAATCCACGAAAACGGGAAAAACGTAAGGAAAATAGAGATTTTATAAAATGTAGGATGGTATGGAAATACAATAACATCCAGCATGGCTATGAACAGCATAATAAAACCGATAAGAATAGCATACGCTACCTTAGCATACTTTACAATAAGTGCAGTAGCCACTCCTCCTATCGTTGTTCCCAGCCCTGAAATAAACAGCAGAAATCCGAAAAATGCATTATCGCCTCTCATGCTGTAAAGAAATCTCTGCCAGTGCTCAAAGGGAGCAAAAGCTTCGAAAGTGATCCATTGCGGAAAAACCCTTATACCAAGAGTAATAATCAGCCCGGCTATTCCAAGGCCTACAAGAACCGCAATTGTATTTCTTATAAAATTCATTAATCCTGATGTGCGATCATAGAAATTTCAATATCAACATTCTTAGGCAGGCAGGAAACCTGTACCGTCTCACGGGCCGGATAGCTGTCTGCATCAAGATATGAAGCATAAATATCGTTCATTACTGCAAAATCGTCCATACTTTTAAGGAATATGGTAGCTTTCACTACGTTTTTAAACGTCATTCCCGCTTCAGTAAGAATAGCCTCAAGGTTTTTCATCACCTGGTGCGTTTCCTTTTCAATTCCCTCTACCAGTTTACCAGTTGCAGGATCTACAGGGATCTGTCCGGAAATGTATAAAACTCCGTTGGCCATATTAGCTTGTGAGTAAGGCCCGATTGCTGCAGGTGCATTAACTGTGTTGATTATTTGTTTCATATGTGGATATTTATTTTTTCAAAGGTCAGCATATAATTACCATCATCTGCATTCGTTTGTTAACCAATTTGGGCGACAGTGATTTCATGAGATTTATTTTGGTTGCAAATATAAAATTTATATTTACAATTGTCAATCTGATATTAGAAAGGTGCACCAGGCTGTGTAAAACTTCTGTCTTTGTATTTCAATGCATCACTTAAGATATTAGCTTTGATACCGATAAAGAAGTCATATACCTTATACTGTCCGAAAGGAACCCAGTTGAAGTTGATCGTGAAACTTCGCTGATCTCTGGTAAACCCGATTCTTGTATAAGCAAGATCTTTCGTCACAAGATCAAAGTGCGTACTCCCGTTGATATTCCAGTAAGGGGTTAGCTTAATGCTGCCGTCCAGACCTACAGAAGCAATCTTAGTACCAAGTGCCGACAATCCTTTTGAATAAGCATAGTTGGCATTGATATTCAAAGTCCATGCCTGGTCGAAATGGGCATAATTATCATCGTCAAAATAATAATTTTCATTTCTTATTTCTCCTTTTGCCGGATACTTTTTGGCATAATCTGTTTTCTCGCCAAAGAGTTCGCTGCTTAAAGGATATGATAACTGTACGTTGAAACCCTGTACACTGAAATGTCCAAACTGTTCCGTTCTCACTCCCTGTGTTGCACCCGGAGCAAAGACAATCTTATAAGGATCCAGTGAAAGACTGGTATTCACATTTAATTTATTATTGAAGAAAGAAGACTGTCCGTTGATGCTGAATACAGACCATGGATGATCTTTCGCTGCAAAATTGTAGTTCCCTGAAAGGTTAAGAGATTCAAAGATTTTTATTTTCTTGACACCGGTAGAATCAGTTTTAGATTTTACTTTCATTTCAATATTGTTTCCAATATTAAAACCTAAGGCTCCTACCACTCCGCTTGACGGGCTTCCCACAATTCCTTTTTCAAAAATAGAATAAGGGGTCAGGGCTCCCTCTGCATTATAATAGTTTTTATAATATCCGAAACCGGGACTTGAGAAATCCGGTGAATAGGTAAAGCTAAGACTTGGTGTCATCATATGTCTTACCGCTTCTACCGCAGAACCTTTTTTAAACTTCAGCATACCATAAAGAGTGGTCTGAAGACTGGCAGATGAAGAGAAAGTGGAATATCCGGCAATATTTTTCTGAATTTCGTCTACATCCGCATTCTTTACAGGATCATAATATTTTTTAAGTGTCTTAGTCGTTAAAGCGTTATCAATATTGGCACTTAAACTGAACGTGAAATATTTGGCCACCGTTGTGTTGGTTCCCAATGCAATATTATTTTTCAGTCCTGTCTGCATCTTATCCCACATTGCCTTTGTAAAAAGCTCGTTTTCCTGTGTATTTACAAAGTTCGTCAGATTAAAACCTGTGTTCACCGTAATATTTTCAAGAAGCCCCTGTCTCACTCCTGTTTTCGATTTAAACAGATAAAACTGATTGATTGCCACATTCATCTGAGGAAGACGAAGATCTGCAAGCCCGGTGGCAAAGTTTTGAGAATAGGAGGCTGTCCCGGTAATCGTTGCAGGCAGCTTTAGGAATCTTTTTGTGACTGTTACCGCTGAACTCTGCTGTGTATTCAGAACGTTCTGATTGAAAATATAGTTGTTATTGAGCGGGTTGTTATAAAACTTGGTACTTACGATATCCACAGAAGCACTGAAAGTCAGGAAAGGATTTGCTTTTGTGTCCTGAGTATGCGTCCATGCAATTCTGTATGTGCTGTTTTTGGTATAATCATCCAAACCTTTAATTCCTCTCACCATGGTTCCGACATCCGCTGTAAAAGTTCCGGAATACCTGTATTTCTTCAGATAATTCATCTGCGGTCTTAGGTTCCAGCTTCCTTTGGTATAGATATCTGCCAGTATTTTAAGATCAAAATGCTCCCCTATCGGCTGGTAATATCCCAATCCGTTAAGAAAAAATCCTACATCTTCCCTTTCCCCAAAACTCGGGATCAGGATACCTGCTGCCCTCTTTTCCGAAAACGGAAGAATGGCAAACGGAAGAATAAGAGGAGTGGGCACTCTTTCTATATACATCTGAATAGGACCTGTAACAATCTGCGATTTGTTTTTCGTCTTGATCAGCTTGATGTTGGATGCCCGCATAAAGTAATCCGAGGCCGTATCCTTTTTCTTGATATAGTATTCATCTGTTGTATAATCTGCGTTTCTCATGGCAAAAACAGAATCATTATATTTTTTGGTTTTCTGTGCGGTGATTACCCCTTCGCTTTCTTCTGTTCTGGCATTAAAAGCAATGGCCTGCTTGGTTTTGGTATTGTAGCTGAACTCATTGGTTTCATACTTTTTTCCAGCCTGAGTGGTAATTACGGGTTCTATGATCTTCCCTAAAGAGTCCTGTTTTCCGCGGGCATAGATCAGATTTTTGTTGTCGTCAATAGAAATATAATCTGCATCTATCTGCATGTCCTGGTATTTTACCTGGGCATTTTTATTCAGAAATGTCATTTTTTTCGGAACATCTCTACGCTGATCATCCGCCTTTGTACGGAGAACATCATCTAAAGCTTCCTTTTTTACAATAATGGTATCCTTTTTGGGAATAGTATCATTAACCACATTTTTAGGCAATTTTTCAGGGGTTTTCTGTGCTAAAAAATTGTTAAAAATTAGGATAATTAAAATTTGTAATATATTTTTGAGGACGGTTTTGGCCAATTTTATTCTTTAATTAAGGCTCAAAATTAGTATAATTTTTAAAACTGTAAGATGTACAAACAAAAATTTAAAATAATTTTATCATTTCTCCTTCTTCTTTCCAGCATTTTAATTTTTTCACAAAAGAAATTTACGATCGTTTTGGACGCTGGTCATGGGGGAAGTGACCACGGAGCGAACAGGACTTATGCAGATATCGGAAGGGTTGCAGAAAAAGACGTTACACTTGCCGTTACTCTCAAAGTTGGGGCCATGTTGGAAAAAAACAGAGATTTCAAAGTTATATATACCCGTAAATTCGACGAATATCCTTCTCTTTCGGACAGAACCAATCTGGCCAACAGGAGCAAAGCCGATCTTTTTGTATCCATTCACTGTAATTCTTCACAGAGACCTACAGCCTACGGAACTGAAACTTATGTACAGGGGCCCAACCAGAATGATGAAAACCTGGAAGTGGCAAAAAGAGAGAACGACGTGATCTTTCTTGATGAAAAAGACAGACAGACCTTCGGATCTTATAATCCAAGCTCTCCGGAATCTCTTATTGCACTAAAACTTCAGCAGAACAAATACCTTGAATCAAGTTTGCTGCTTGGCGGACTGGTTGAAGGTAATTTTGTAAATAAGGATAAAAGATTTTCAAGAGGTGTTTTCCAGAAAAACCTTCACGTACTTCGTATGAATGCGATGCCTTCTGTACTAATAGAAACCGGTTTCATCAACCATCCTGAAGAAAGCCATTATCTTGCTTCTGACAAGGGACAAACCGAAATTGCGGAAAGCATCTATAATGCGATCATCGATTATAAAAAAGCAATTGACAGAAAAACAGGCGGATCGTCTATCGCTGCCAAAAAACCTGAACCTGAAAAGCCTGCTGAATCTCCTTTAAAAAATGATTTCAGGATTTTACTGCTGAGTTCTCCTGTTAAATACAACGACGGAGATCCGGCATTAAAGGGCTTAAACTATATTCTCCCTATTAAAGACAACGGACAGTACAAATATTACTACGGAGTTACCAATATGGCTTCGATCAGAGATATCAACCTTAAAACAGCTAAGGATGCTGGGTTCAGAAATGCTTATGCTGTAGGATTTATGCCTAATCAAAAACTGCTGACGGGGTATTATACCATAGAGGTCTATACAGGCGACAAATTGAATGGCAATTCGTTTATTCTTCAGACATTGAAAGATGTGGAGAGAAATAAAGACAATGGAGTGTTTTATTACACGTATGGTAAAGTATATACTTTAGAAGATGCTGTAAAGCTTCAAAAAGACCTTGAATCCAAGGGAATCAAGAATACTATTATCCAAAAAGTTTTTAAATAACGTAAAAAATAATTTTGAAGTTAAAAAGTTAATCATTACTTTTGCAACCTCAAAATTTGGCCTATTCGTCTAGTGGTTAGGACTCAAGATTTTCATTCTTGCAACAGGGGTTCGATTCCCCTATAGGCTACTAAACTACACCACTCAATCCCTGATCAATACAAGGTTCAGGGATTTTTTTATTCCAAAAGTCAACGGAATCTCCACGAAAATTTAAAAGAACTCTCATACACGCTTTGTACAAGGCGAATTTCGAAAATCTTTTTTGTTCGCTAAAATTTTTCTTTCCTTTTGTTATCTTTTTGTTTCTTGAAATTGGATTGGAAATATTCTCTCGCTCTCAGGCTTGGAAACCCTTTGAATTTCCTTCTTTTTCCGAAAAGGGAGAATCTCCATTGCGAAAACAAAAAACAGGCTAAAATAAGCCTGTTTCTGGTTTGTTTTTTGAAGATTTCCTTTTCAATCTATGATGTTCAACACTTTCCAATCTCCCGTTGTCGAAAATATTTTGTGATCTATAAAATTTCTCTTTCCTTTTGTTATCTTTTTGTTTCTTGAAATCGGTTCGGAAATATTTTCTCGCTCTCAGGCATGGAAACACTTTGAATTTCCTTCTTTTGTCTGAAAAAGAGAGTTAGTTGAAAAAATAAAAAACAGGCTTTTTTCAAGCCTGTTTTATTAAAAGTTAAATTTATTTGAAAAGTTATTTCTGTAATCTTGTATCTTCATACTTTACTTTCTCAGTTTTCAAAGAAACCAACACATCTAAATACATTTCTTCGGGCATACTTCGATATCCTAAATAAGATTTTGTTGCTCAGGAAATGTCAGAGAAAATACATTTGCATTACTCGTACGGATAGCAGAATCTGGAATAGTTTCTTCAATTTTAGTCAGAGCCTTCAAATAATAGCTTTCATTAATTTCACAAGCTGTTAAACTTAAACCTGCATTATAGCAAGCAATAGCAATAGTCCCACTTCCTAAATGAGTATCTAAAATTCTATCTCCTTTCTTTGCATACATTTTCAAAAGCCATTCATAGAGCTCAATTGGCTTTTGTGTTGGATGAATCTTATTTCTATTTTTCCTTACACTAAATCTAAAAATCTTAGAAGGCTTATCCAATGACGACCAAGCCATTTCTGCCATTGAAAAATTATTTAATGTTTCAGGTTGATTTTTGTCCCAAATAACAAAGCCTTTGTTATATTCACTTCTTAACCAAAGCTGTCCAAAGTAATTTCCTCCCCAAATGATTTGATTTTTTGAGACTCGAAACAACTCATTGAAATACTCTTCATTTGGCTTTACATCCCATTGACTATATTCATCCATATTAAATTTATAATCCCCCCCCCTTTTGGTTTTATTTAAAATACCATAGGGCGGATCAACTATAGCAAGGTCGAAATAGTTATCTGGATATCTTGCCATCAATTGCATATTATCCTCCCTCGTAATTGTAATCATAAGTAAATTTTAATTTTTTGTTGCGAACCTTGAAATTGTCAAGTCCGAAATATTTTTACTAATATCTTTTCCAAGATTATTAATGATGATATTGTCAAAATCCTCGTAATCAATTTCTCTCAAGTCATTGTCAATACAGTTATACAGGTATTCAGAAAAAGTATTTGCTCTAATAATTACAATCGGACTTTTACGGATATCTTGAAGAACCGCAGGAACATATCTTGGTGTAACAACAATTGTATATGCTCCTCCAATTTTTTCTCGGTGCCCTTCTAATCTTCCTGCATTTACGCCTGAAAGTTTATTTTTGGTTGATTTGGCATCAACAGCGAATTTTTTCTTTTTAGGAATATATAAACATTCCAAATCTGTATTTCCTGCCCCACCTATCTTTTCGGCTTCAACATTGTAGAACATATTGAAACCATCTTTTAAAGCATCCTCAAAAAGATATGCTTCTGCCCCTTCGTTATTATTTGCATATTGTTCAATAAGTTTTGGAAGGTTAAGCAATTCAAATTTAATATCGTTAGCTACTTCACCAATTTCAACTAAAAGAGACTTGGGATAGAAACTGTAAATTTCCTTGATAACATCAATTTTCAGACGTTCAGGATCATTAAGTAACAAAGGTTTTTCTAAAAATGAATATTCATTTTCCAACTGTTGTACCAATTGTTTTAGATTTTCGGGAATGCAAACTTCATTCCTTGTTATTTTTCTAAAAGTATTAGTATTTCCATGTTGCAGTTTAGCTAAAATAACACCACTTTGTTTGTTCAAAACACCTGCACTCTCAAACAAACTTGAAACGTAATAATCCCATTCATAAGCAGAGTTTACGTAAGCATGCCTGTCTTCTTGAAATTTTTGAGCAATTTCCTTGTCTGATAATCCTCTTAACATCAATAATTCATTAACTAAATCATCGTATGTTATTTGAGTTGCCTCTCTCATAAATACAACAGAATAAGCTACTTCAAAAGCATAGAGTTTATTAGACAATTTCGGCTCTGAAAGTAATTTATAAATCAAACGAAATGGATAGAGCTGAAATTCGCTATCTGTTCCACTATGCGGATGCGGATATTGTACTGCCCAAAGCATTGTAAGAAATATTTTAGCTGCTTTTTGTTTATCCCCTACATTTTTTAAAAACAAGTTTCCAAGCGGGCTAAATAAAAATCGATCTTTTCCGTCAACTTTGGCTTGGTAACCAAACATATAATATGAAAGCTGATTAATTTTGTGATTGATGGCATCAAGTGGTAATTCAGGATTTCTTTCGTTGTACAAACCCAATTCACGTAATTTCAAATTTAATTGAGTTTTTTCTTCTGTTGAAATTCCTGTTTTGGTGTATGACTTCAAAAACTCTGCAACAACACAAAGTTTTTCAAAATTACTTGTGTGTCGATATAAAATCCATTTCTTGCTATCAATTCTTAAAGTCATATCATCGGTTTATTTGAGCAACAATATTTTTAATTAATAAAGGGGGAATACATTCTCCGATGCACTTCCTGATAAGTAATTCAGGTGTATTGTCAGGAATATTCCAATCTTGTGGAAGCGAAGATAACAACATTAATTCCAAAGGTGTCAAAACTCTTGCATCAGAATATGTTCCGTTTTTTAATTTTCTCCCTGGATGCACATTTAGTTGTGAACTAATTGCATCATTGCGCATTGTAATAGTTGGTGCAGGTTCCTCCCACTTAATACGTCTATATGTTGTGTTATAACTTTTAATTTTTTCACCATTGGATTTTACAGGAAAATACTTTTCATTCTCAAAAGCAGTTTTTCCTGTTGGAGTATGTTTCATCCACATTATGTGATTGTCCGAATGCTTTCGAGCAAAATGCCATTTTATTTTTGATTTTTCCCCAGCTTCAATACTTGGTAAGAAGCCTATCTTTTCTTCAACAGTTATTTGTTTTTCCGACTTTACTGGCTGTCCCCATCTTTTGCCTTTTAGATAGAGTTTTATAATTGCTCTTGTTCGTCTTTGAGCAACACCATATTCAGAAGCATCATATACATTTGCCTCAATATTGTACTCTTTTCCAAATAAGAGATTTAAAATTTCAATAACTTTCAAATGTTTATCTTCATAAGGCAAAACCATTTTAAAAAATGTTGGCACATTTTCAATTAGTATAAAGTCAGGTGATTTCAATTTAATAAAATCAATGATTTTGAAAACAAGATAATTTCTTTCATCTTTAAGCATTTGCTCAACATTCCTGTTTTTTCCAGCTACACTCATTCCTTGACAAGGTGGTGAAGCAATCAGAAAATCTAATTTTTCAGGTGTATTTTTTACAAGTGTTTTAAAAACACTTTCATCCAAAATATTACCTGAAGTCATTTTAGAATCAGGATATAATGCTTGATATAAGTCAGCTCTTTCTTGAACTAATTCATTAGCAGCAACAATTTTAATTCCTACTTCCTCAAAGTAAGTTTCTGCTATACCTGCACTTGAAAATAATGATGCTCCTACCATAGATTAAAATTCTACTATGCTTTTGATTTAAACTCTTAATAATAATTTTTACTTTTAATGTAATGCTTAATACCTTATAAACAATATATTCTTACACTTGAAACCTATTCTATTACTTCAAGAATACAGATATTAAAAATTGGATAACATTTCAATTTAATATATGTTTTATTTCCTTCATAATATTGATTTTTTAACATTCCCAACAAATCTAATAATAATGTCACTAATGCCAAAAGCATCCACCCCAATATATAGAAAGTAAATTTAATTATTAGGAAGACATAGAAGAACGGCAAAAGTAAAGAAAAAAAAAGTTCATTATTACTTAAATAAGATTTTTTTCCAACACCCTTATTCTTACGTCTATTTATTCTTGTGGCAATTTATACGGTTAAAACGTCAAAACTTGTCGCATTATTTTTATTTGTCAATCTGATTTGTTTTTCCAAACTTCAAAGCTATCAATCTGTTTCTTTTGTCATAAATAAACAAATTGTTTTGAGCAGATACATTCATCCCCTTGTTGAATTTGAAATCTTCTGAAAATAAGTCCTCGGTAAACAAAAGGTCACAGTCAAAATAAACACTGTCTAATTCCTGACCGTTTTCAGAAAAAGGAGAGATTTTTTTGATTTCAAGATTCTGAACCTCAACCTTGTTTTCAAGCATTCCTTTCAAATCATAATCTACCTGTTCTATGGTTGTTCTTTTGGAGCAGGAAACCAACAAGAGAGCAATTATTGATATTACAACAATCCTTTTCATTCTTCTTCAAAATTTATTCTGATGATTTTCTGTGATTTCACATTTTCCTCACTGGTTTTATTGACAACCAAATAAATTCCTTGTTTCTGCATTTTCGGACTTAGTTCTTTGTAGAGGTCTGAGGATCTATCAAGTACATCTCTCATAACAAAGTCTTTTGAGGTTGATGTATTGTTAAAGTTGTAATCAATATCAACGTAGAATTTTGGATTGGTAACTTTTCTCAAATTCCCCTCTCCGTCTGAATAATACAACTGCTGAACAAATGAGAAAGGTTGTTTGAAATAGGAAATACTCACTATTTTTACATCAATCATCCAATCACCGTGAGGTATTGTAATTCCGTCATAGTAAACTCCCTGTTCTCCTTTGAAATATTTTGGTGCTGGTATTCCTGCCACTCCCCGTTTATTTTTGATGATGAGAGTATCTTTGACAGTGTAAGGCAAACCTTTGTCTAAAAACACCTGTACTACATATTCTTTTGGGATTGTTCCGTCTGGATATGATATGTTGTTTTGAGATTGATTGGTAGTATTTGATTTTTCTTTTGTCTCAGAAGTCTTGTCTTTTTCGATTGGTTCTAAAGAATCAAACAAAGGAAAATCCTGAATATCCAATTGAGAATCAAATCCTGATTCTTCAACAGCGTAGGATTCTGAAATTTTGCCAGTTTTTATGTTGATATTTTCCTGTTTTATCAATCCCTTGTCCTTAGAATAATATTCAACTGTTTTTTCAGGAAATTGTTGCCTTCCTGCCATTTGACGTTCAATAACAAGAAATTTTCCTTTGTTGTCATTTTCCTTCCAATAGGATTGGCAATGATAAATATTGTTGTCTCCTTCATCATAATTCCATTGGACTTTTTGATTTGGATAAGGGAGCTTGAAATAAACATTATCTTTTCCGAAGCTGTATTCTTCCCCTCCTGAATCAGTTGAGGCTCCGTCTTTCAGCTTAATCAATGAAATTTCATCATTCCCGATCTCAAAGAGCTTGGCACTCGGAATTGAGTTCATGAAACCGATTTCAAGGGTTGTTCCGACAAACTGATTTGAAATTTTGAAATAATTGATTCTGAAAAAATCCTCTGAATTGGTTTTGGATTTCAAGGAAATAAAATTGTTTTTGGCTGGGAAAATCCATTGTTCCAGTTTTTCTGTTTCTTGTCCTTTTACCCATTGACAAAAGACTGTCAACTCAATAAAAGGAAGAAAAAACCATAATTGTTTTTCATATTGTTACTGTTTTAATCTTCAATGATATGATGAAGTCTATCGTAAAACAGCTTTTCTGGAAAAAAAGAAAAGCAAGTGGTTCTCCTTGTTTTCTTTTAAAAAGCACAAAGTAGGTCAACAATGACCTACTTGACTAATTTTTGAGCTGTTTCTGGCATATTGAAAAGCTGATCGTCTATTATTTCAAACAACATTATATTCACTTTGCGATTAAGCTCGTTGACATGCTCCTGATAAATGAAAGGTCTTTTATCAAGCATAGCTCTGGTAAATTGCTTTTTCTTTTCGCATTTCTGACCTCTTGTAAAACTTCCTTGCTTTACCAATTGTTCAAGTCTATATTCAAGGTATTCCCAACCATATGTTTCGATAAACTCCCGTCTCATCAACAGATCAAAATCCTCTCTGCCCTTGGTTCCAGTTGGAAACAATTTAACTCCTCTTTTTTGGATTCGTCTATATAACCTGAGCCATTTTTTCAAAAGGAGCTTGCAAAAGTCCCGAGAAAACAATTCAGATACTTTTACTGGCTCTGTTCTTTTGAGAAACAATTGAAGACCCTCTTCAATTTGAAGTTCTATTCTCATCAGATTCTGATATTCTGATATCAATTCAAAATCATCATAATTTCGCTTGCTTTTCAAAACAAGCCTTTTCTTATCGTAAAAACAAAAATTGAACCTGTGAGAATTGTTCTCAAAGCGTAGAGTTGTTTTGTGCTTGTGAATCCTCTGATAACAATGTAAATGAAACATTTCAGGAAAATATTCAACAACATCCTTGTTAACACTGAAATTCATTCCAATATCAACTCTTCTAAGGATTCCTTCTTCAAGGGGCAAATCTATTTCAAAAGAAAGTTTCTTGATGGCTGATTTTACATCAAGCCAAGAGAAGGGTTCAATATTATTGCCGTTGAAATATTTGGCGAGGCTCCCTTCAATGATTAGTTTTTTATTTCGGGTTGTTACCCTGAAATTTCTGACCCAAAACAAGGCAGGATTGTTTGGGTTGCCTTTTTTCATTTTCGGGAATTTCTTAATCAGTTTTTGGAGTTCTAAATTGAAATTTGTCCACTTTGGATCATATTCTATTTTTATAGTGCATATCATATTGAATTACTTTTTTGTTTGACTTTATTTGAGTTCATTCTTTATTTGAGTTTGTTTGACTTGGGCTACCGAAGTCAATTGTAATAATACTGTTAGGTATTACTGTTATCAGGTATTTAATATTCTTTTTATTCTAAATGGAGGTTTTTTCTTGCTTTATGCTTACATATAGAGAGGCATGTAGAGTGAAATCTGCCTATTTTTTGATTACTGAATATTACATTTCTGATTTCGGTAATGGTTTTGAATGGGTAAAAACCCAACCTCAAAGCAGAGGTTGGGTTGTCTTTTAGTCCTTAATCAGATTTTCATTTAGATTTTCCATTTTTTGCGAGTTTATGGTTGTTGATAATTTGATTGGATTCTTCCTCAATTTGATACCGTGTTTTTATTGGATTCCGAGTAAGCCACTCGTCAATTTCTTTTTTCTGAAAGAAAATGCTTTTTCCTCCAGGTTTAGAATGAGGAATCTTTGCCTCGCTTGCCAATTTATACAGGTAAGATTTTTCATAGCCTGTATAAAGGGAAACATCATCAATATTCATGGTTTCTTTGTTCATCAACATTAGGTTTCTGATTTGAATCAAAACATCATAAAATTTGTTATTTTCCATTGCTTCTACTTTGTTTGCTGGTTCTATTGGCATTGTTTATTAAAATATTTGGTAATTTATTGATAGCAGTAGTTCTTGACAGTTCTGCTGTACGTACATAAATTTGAGTTTGTTTAAGGTCTTTGTGACCGAGCAGTGACGAAACGGTATTGATTCCAACTTCTTCAAAAACCAACGATGTTGCAAAGGTGTGTCTTGAGCAATGCCAAGTGATATGTTTGTCAATTTCCGCCTCGGACGTCCATTTCTTAAGGATTTTCAAACAGCCTGTATGAGTAGGCAGGTTAAAAACAAGCAATTCACCCAATTTTTCCCTTTTTCCTAATAAATCAACAGCATTGGGATGGAGAGGCATTACCAGTTTTTCTTTGGTTTTTATTTGGACTATTGTCAAAACATTGTCTCTACTTATATTACTCCACTTAAGTGCTTTTACATCACAAAATCTAAGTCCTGACAAGCAACTGAAAAGAAAGGCTCGTTTTACATCATCATTGGAGCAGTGGGTATCTGACAATAAAATAGTTTCCTCTAATGTCAAAACGTCTTTTTCAGTAGAAATTCCCTTCAAATTTTTCACGTGTTGAGAAGGGTCAACTTTGAAATGCTTAGCAATAGTTGCTTCTTTGATGATTCTTTTCAGCTTTTTGAAATAGTTGAAGGGCGTGCTTCCGTTAAGTGTTGTATTCAAATAATCTTTGAATAAGAGCAAAAACTCTTCAGTAATTTCCGAACAAAGCAATTTTTTCCCTTTATTGAAAGTCTTAAGCTTTTCAACCATTGCCCTGTAAGTACACATTTCACAATGAGGTGCTTTTCTTTCTATGAATTCTTTACAATACTCAACGAAGTCTTTGTTACACTGAAAGCCTTTGTCAAGCATATTGGTTGCATAAAGCTCGTCAACCTCCATCCTTGCCCTCATCCTGTCTGCCAACTGACGCTTTTCTTTTCTTTCCTGACGTTCTGCTGCTGTTCTGGGATTTTCAACGTAGGTAATCTTAGGTCTGAACATTCTTCTTCTACCGTTTAGATTTAAATCAAATTCAAGAGTTACTCTCTTGTTGTCCTTTAATCGTATTTCACGATAAGTTACTGACATAATGTAAATTTTTAATTAATAATATATTTTTTGTAAGTTTTCACTACAACAGTATGTAAGCCTTACAGTTTATATAACAGGCATGTCAAACTGACACCCCTTCTTTTTGCCTGATTTAGGGTGTTTTGAAAAAAGATTAACATTTTTTAACATTTTCAGTTTTCTCGCACGAGGAAATGTTAAAGACCTTTAACATGGATTTCTTTAACATTTATTAACCTTTGAAGGCTTTGGATTTTTTTGTGAAAAAACTTGTTGACGAAAAGTTCACGAAAAATTCACGAAGCCTCTACGAAACTTCGACAAAACGTGTATGAGGAGAGTATCAAAAAAAGAAGTAAAAATCAAAAACTTTTGTTATATTTGCATCCTCAAAATAATGACAAGCATAGAAAGTTAACATATAGCTTAACCTATAGGCTACCAAATTTGATATCATGCCGGATTTAAAAATACAGGAAGCAAAACTTCTTTTTAAGAAAATCCACTCTAACCCAAAAAGTTATGATTTACAAATCAATGAAGAGGGGATTACAGGCAGGGATGATAAGATAAGTTTCAGACTTTACAGGACGGGAGAAAGGGTTGCCTTTGAAGTAACAATTGACGGACTTTCCTTTACCAATACCACTGGAGAATGGAATAATGCGATGATCATGCTAAGCAGCACGATCAAGAAAATAGAACGAGAACAAGAGAATTTAAAAATAGAACAAGCAATAGATAAACTCAGAAAATACCTGTCCGAAGAAAATTGAAAAATTTTAAAAAATAATTTGGCAGATTAAAAAAAAGTTTATAGTTTTGCACTCACATTTGAACGATATGGCAAATCATAAATCAGCATTAAAAAGAATCAGACAAAACGAAGTTAGAAAAGTTCGTAACAGATATTATCACAAGACTGCTAGAACTGCTCTTAAAGTCTTAAGAAATGAAGAGAACAAAGCTGCTGCTACAGAGCAACTGCCAAAAGTTATCGCTTTATTGGATAAATTAGCTAAGAGAAATATTATCCACAAGAACAAAGCTGCTAACTTGAAAAGCAAATTAACAAAGCACATTAATAAATTAGCGTAAAAGTATAGTAGGCCCGTTCGTCTATCGGTTAGGACCTCAGATTTTCATTCTGGTAAGAGGGGTTCGATTCCCCTACGGGCTACAAAATTTAATCACTGCTAACCGGGTGGTTAATAAGAGTTGAAACTTATAAAAACAAAAAATCTAACCCGCTAATTATTTAGTGTTAGATAGATGGCCCGTTCGTCTATCGGTTAGGACCTCAGATTTTCATTCTGGTAAGAGGGGTTCGATTCCCCTACGGGCTACTTAAAGAGAGATTCTATTCTTAGAGTCTCTCTTTTTTATTTTATTCTTTAAAATATTCCACTGCATCTATTATCATGAGATTTTCACATTTAAAATAGTGTAAATCTTTATTTTTTATCTATCTTTGTAATCATCAGATGATAAGATGTATTTATGCAAATTCAAAGAAGAACATTAGCGCAGGAAGTCGCAGACAGATTAATTCAGGGGATTACCAATGAAGAATATGCGGTAGGCGATAAACTTCCGATTGAACCGGAATTGATGAAGATCTATGGTGTAGGCCGCTCCAGTATCCGTGAAGCAATAAAAATTTTATCAATAAAAGGAGTCCTGAGTGTACAGCAGGGTGTGGGTACATTTGTTACTTCGAAGAACATCCAGGAATCACTGGAGGATCAGATCAACAATGCTGAATTCAACGAAGTGTATGAGGTACGTTCTCTCTTAGATTCAAAGATAGCGGCAAAAGCAGCTACCAGCCGAAGTGAAAAGGAGCTAGAGACGATTAAAATGTATCTGGATCTCAGAGATCAGTTTGCGAAGAAAAACCAGGCGCTGGAATGCTACCAAGCTGATATTAATTTTCATATCTCTATTGCTGAAGCCTGTGGCAATACTCTTTTGAAAGAAATTTACAGAATTGCAAGTAAGCATATCCTCAGAACTTTTGAAACCAGTCATAAAAATAACACAGAATCTTTTAAAATCTCACAAAAAATACATACGGATCTTTATAAGTCTATTGAAAATAAAGATTCTGAAAATGCAGCGCGTATTGCACAACTGATCGTTGACAGAGTGTATTAAAATAAATTTTTAACAAAATTCATCAGATGATATGATGAATAAAATTACAATTCATGGAAAATCTACAGACAAAGGCAATTGACACCAGCAAAATTGTTTACTCGATCTTATTTATGATCAGCTTTTCTCATTTTTTAAATGATCTGATACAGTCTACAATCCCTTCGTTATATCCTATTCTAAAAGGGGAATTCAGCCTGTCCTTTTCTCAGATTGGTATCATTACATTGGTGTTTCAGCTTACTGCATCTATTTTACAGCCTTTCGTTGGAATTTATACGGATAAAAAGCCGAATCCAAGATCTTTAGCAGTAGGAATGGGATTATCAATGGCAGGATTGTTACTTTTAGCAGCAGCCCATCAATATTATATGATCCTGATTTCAGTGGCATTAATCGGGATGGGATCTTCCATTTTTCATCCAGAGGCATCACGAGTTGCCCAATTGGCATCCGGAGGACAAAAAGGACTTGCCCAGTCCATTTTTCAGGTGGGTGGAAATTCAGGGAGTGCTATTGGTCCTCTATTGGTCGCTTTAGTTGTGCTTCCTCTGGGGCAGGGCTATGTAAGCCTTTTTGCTATCGCTGCTTTTATAGGAATTATAGTGCTATGGAGAATTGGGAACTGGTATGCGGAAAGATTATCTCTTAAAAAAGCAACGCAGCATTCCAGTAATATCATAACTGTAGAACTGTCCCGCAAAAAGGTTATATTTTCTATTACCGTTCTGCTGGCACTGGTATTTTCTAAGTACATTTATTTGGCATCCATGACTAATTATTTTACATTCTTTCTTATTGATAAGTTTCACATTTCTGTAAAGGATTCCCAATTATATTTATTCATGTTTCTTGCAGCGGTTGCTATTGGAACTATTTTAGGAGGAAGACTGGGTGATAAATACGGAAGAAAGAAAATCATATGGGTCTCTATACTTGGAGCAGCACCTTTTACTCTTTGTCTTCCGTATCTTCCCTTAGTATGGACTGTGGTATTTGCGGTTTTAATCGGGTTAATTATTGCTTCGGCTTTTTCTGCAATTCTGGTATATGCTACAGACCTTTTGCCCAATAAAATTGGATTGGTAGCCGGATTGTTTTTTGGTTTTATGTTTGGGATGGGTGGAATTGGTTCTGCTGTTCTGGGGGCCTTGGCAGATGATACGAGCATTGAATATGTATTTAAAATCTGTGCTTTCTTACCTCTTATGGGTATAATAACTGCTTTTTTACCTAATATTAAAGGTCGAAAAAAATAATTCCTTTGAAATAAGGTGGGTGAACTCATAGATAAATCTGATAAAGTCTCAGTTAAATTATTTCTATATAATTCACATTAAATAGAAATAATATTGCCCACCTTCACTTTTATGCTTAAATTTGGATAAAGCATTAACCAAAAATCTCTATAGCATGAAATCCATTTTACTTTCAAAGGGCCGTCTTTTTCAGGCCGCGTTATTTTTAGCTTTTTTATTCCAATCGGGTAATACACAGGCGCAAAACAGAATCTATGCCCATGATCAACTCTCCAATGTCTATGGAGTATGCCTGGGATGTGCCGTGCAAAATCCATTGAATGCCGTGGGCGATAACGAAGACAACTATTCTACTATGGTTATGGGCACCGTTTTATTGGGTGGTGTTGAACAGACCCTGAGATTCCCTGAAGTGAGAATCAATACTAAATTAGTCATTGGTATCGGTACCAATGACATTCCTCTCACTGTTCAGCTCCTAAGCGGCATATACATAGAGACGATGAGCGGAACCACAGCCAACAATGACAGTCAAATGATAACCGGAAACTTACTGAAGCTTTCCGACAATCCTTCCAGAGCAACTATTGAATTTGTTCCCGTCAGCTCCTACAACGCAGTTAAAATAAGACTGAGTGGCGGTGTACTAAGCTTGGGTGGCGGATTCAGGGTGTATTATGCTTACCAGGATCCTCTTGCCACCATTATGGCTTACAGCAGGGCCGGACAGATTACTCTGAGTGGTACTGTTCCATTGGAAGGGTCTGAAGTTACCCTAAGAAATACTTCCGGCAAAGAGGTACACCGCTCTACCCTTACTTCCAAAACTTTTGAACTGTCTTCTCCACAGCCTGAAGGAATTTATATACTGACGATAGAAACGAAAGACAAAAAAACTTATTCCCGTAAGATCAGAATCAATAATTAAATAATAATACATATTAAAGATTTCGGCAGGCTTTCAGCCTGCCGAAATCTTTTACTACCTGCTTTAAAGTAAAAAAACCGGCGGCCCAAATGGGCCGCCGGTTCATTGAAATATATAGACTGTGATGGTTATTTCTTGATCAGCTTCTGCTGATATGCTGCTTTATCAGTTACAGCTTTTAGAATATATACTCCGTTCGGAAGCATACTTACATTGATCTGGCCGTTGTTCAGCGGTGCATTTATTATTTTACCGGAAGCGTCATAAATGGTAACATTCAGGATCTTTTCCTGAGTTTTAAGAGTTAAAATATCTGTCACCGGATTCGGGTAAATACTGAATTCAATTTTCTTCACTTCTGCCGTGGCCAAAGTAGAAGTTGTACTGTTGACAGTAAGCAGTTTCTCTACTACCCTTCCATTTGAATTAAAACTGATCTTAATATCAGCCGTTCCTGAAGCAACCGGAGTTAGAACCAGTTCGTCATTCGCATTGATCACTGCAGAAACTGCAGCCGGATTTGAGTTTGACTTAATTGATTTTACAATAGCAGATGAAAGATTGTCTTCGTCAGAAACTATTGTTTTCAGGTCTATTACAGAAGCATTATTCACATTAACCTGAGATGGAAATGTACTGCTCACCGTAGGAAGTGTATTATCCGGGAATACTGCCATAGCAGGGAACCAATAGTAATCATTAAGTGTTTTTGTATTGGTAATGGTTCCGTTAACGCCAATAGTATGGATCCAGTTTTTCTGATAGTGTGCTCCAAAACCGCTTTCAGTAGTATTCAGAATCAGCTCATCAGTAGTTGGGTTCACACGGAGTCCTGCTCCGTAAGGAATCTGTTTGTAAGTACCTGTCTGTCCCGGAATGGTTGCAAAGCTTTCGTTAAATGCTTTTGTCGTTACATCAAATTTTACGATCTGTGTTCCTGAAACAAAACTGTTAACTGAGTTGATCCAGTATAAAACATTCTGTTTGCTGCTCGCTGAAAAGCTTCCTGCATTCCACGCTCCCCATGAACCCAAATATTTGGTCGTAGGAATATTGTAAGAAGTGGTTGCAAAAGTCGTAGGATGAATATTCACCACTTTCTGATCCTGAATGGCCCAGATACTTCCGTCTTTAGCCTGAACAATAGAATGAAAAGCTCCCGGAATCGTACTCACCAGCGTATCTGTCGCCGGGTCAATGACTAAAATTCCTGCAGACTGCTTCACTGCAAATACATATTTTGAAGAACGGATCATATTTCCGATCTGGCCGGCATACTGACCGCCTCCGCCTGTTCCGGTTATCAGGCTTCCAACCTGCATATTCGCGATATCGAATACAAAAATACCATTCGAAGCTCCGATGTATCCTTTGTTTTCATTAGCTCCTACAAAGGATCTTCCGTCGCCGCCGCCAATATTATTAAATCCTGCAATTTTCTGCATCGTTTGTGCATTCGCTACTACCAGCCTTCCTCCCGGAGTATACTGAGTATCTCCGCCATCTGCAGCCTGCTTCGAAATAAAATAGAATTTATCTCCGTAGATTGTTCCGTATTGCGTTGTAGCACCAAAGGCCTGATTGTTATTGGCATTGCTGTACACACGGTAATTAACCTGCCCATTATTGCCAATGAAATTTACAGAACCGTTGGTATGCCCGAACCATTCTTCATTGACCATAAAGTAACCGTCAGTAAAATTGGTAGAAACAGAAGAAGCAGAAGCAGCATAAACAGATACGGGTGTCAGCGTTGAAGAAATAGGAAAAGAAGCCAACCCTGGGCTAAAATTCCATACATCCCATGAACCGTTCTGAAGCACACGGGAAGAAGCCCCTACTCCTGAATATCCAAAATCAGCATCCGTAGGATCTTTTACCCAATAAGACCAGTAGCTGTTGTACCATCCTGATCCCCAATGATCCCCGGCATCAGCAGCCGTAAAATCATCGAAATCATATGCACCTGTATTTACAATGCCATTTACAGGGTAAAGAGGATAGGTTGTATTCCCGTTTTTATAAAGTGCGTTGGTATTCTGACCGTTTAGGTCAAACCCCATTCCTCCGATGGCTGTTCCGAACTGGGTTCCCGGATAAAACAATGTAAAAAATCTGTGATCTGCCTTTGCAATTGCCTTCAGCATATCTTCTCCGGTAGCATTTCCGTTCCATCGGAAGCCCCATACCAAGGCATCAGGATTCTTGCTGTCGTTCCACTGAACCACAAAAGCCGCTTCATTAGTACCGCTACCTACCCAATACTGAATATCGGAGAAGTTGATATTGGTGGTTACTGTTGTATTCAGCTGGTTGCTGCCAATACCCTGAATATCATTTCTGGGTACTCCCTGTACTGCCACCTGTGCATTCGTAAAGAACGCAAAAAAGAACAGCATGGTCAAAAGGTAAAACTTTTTCATTTTTTCGAATTATATATTAAAATTTATTTTATTTAAGATGCAGATCGTAAGCTCCTGCCACTTCTGTAGAAACTTCCCCAAGCCATCCTGCTTCCTGATTGATTCCGGTGTATACTTTGATAAAATCGATACCGGGAAGCTTTACATAATTCCCGCTTTTATCTACAGCCCAGGAAATGTCGATGTTGGAAGCCTCATCATTGTTCGGCGCATTGTCTGCATAGCCGTAATCATAAGATGTTCCTACCCAATAAGCCCCCGTCCCGCTCTGGTCGTAAAAATTATCCTTCAATCTGGTTCCCGTAAGGCTGTAAGAAGCACCGGAAAGCCACAAAGGATAATAGCTTTGTGCATGGAAGGTATTTTTAGTTTTAAATCCTGAATTCCCAAAATTATCCTGCCATTTGATGTACTCCACATCAGTCTGCCAAAACTCACTTCCGGGAACGGGGGGCTTGTTCTCATTGGGCTTGAAGTAAGTTATAGTATAGTTTTTTGTCGTTGAATTTTTAAAATATTCGCTGCCCGCAATTTCATACCATTCATCTTCATCCGGTTTGCCGTTTTTATTCTTGTCGTAGCCCACCATGATAATTCCGGGCTCACATGATCCTGACCGGGTAGCATTGGCACTGTTTCCCCAAAAAGCATTTCCCAGAATCTTAAAATCTCTTCCTTCAAGATTAGGAATGGTATGATCGAAGCCAAAAGCAACATAGCCGCCGAAACCTCCCAGCGTAATCATGGTAGCATTTTCGCCTACTAAGGATTCTTTGGCCCTTTTGATCATATCAGCCTCTGTGTTTCCGTTTACATATTCAGGGATCTCATTGATGAACTGGCCCGTGGCCGGACGGAAATCAAAAACATTTGATATATATTTACTGTAAGGGGTCAGCTCTTTATTCACAATGATCGTGGACTTATAGATCTTCGCTGCTCCTTTTACCTCTACTTTCAGGGTCAAAGGATAATTTTGTACAGTGGAACTGACAAAATCCAGTTGCAGATGATCGGAAATCACAGAATCGTTAATGCTCCAGGTTAGTTTCCCTTCAATTTTAGGGTCTATACTCAAAAGTTTAAGCCTGTCGATCGTATAGGATTCTTTAAGTACTTCAGCAGGAAAAGTTACTTCTTCTACCACTTCTTCGCTGTCGCTTTTACAGGCTGCAGCTCCCAGCAGGACTGAAGAGAGCAGTATCGTTTTTAAAATATGTTTTGTTTTTCTTTCCATTTTTTCTGATCTGATTATTTATATAAAAAAGCAAAGTGAGCAGGGATATTCCCGCCTTCTGTTTTCCACTTGAATTTTCCGGTCTTATCAAAACAGTATACATAGCCGGTGGTCACGTAGTTTTTCGCATCCGTTAGATAAATATCTTCTGTATAGGGATTTACAGCAATTCCGTAAGGTGCTTTGATCTCGTCCACATATTGCTGGTCAATAATTTTGTTGGAAATCACCTGCTCTGTCTTGACATCGATGATTCCAAAGGTTTTGACGTATGTATGGGTATTGTAATTAAATTCATTCCCATAATAATACAGCTTGTCATTCACGATCGTCATTCCGCTGACAGCAACATGAAAATCTTTTTTCACGGTTCCTGTAGCGGCATCCACAAGGAAAAGACTGGATGGAATATTGTAATAATCGCCTCTGGAACTCACGTACAGATCTCCGTAGTTGTCCTTTTTAATACGGTGAAGATTAATGGCTACATCAATTTTTTTTGTTTCCGTGAATGTATTGAGGTTGATGACAGAAACGGTTTTATCATAATTCGGAAATCTGTACCCTCCGGAATTGGCTACAAAAAGCTGATCTCCCATTACTTCTATCTCTTCAGGCTGATACCCGACTACTACCTGCCTTTCAATATTCAGGGATGTCGTATCAATTTCCACTACTTTTCCCGGAGGAGAGTTAGGATTCAGTTCTACAGGGCCGGCATAGCTGCTGGCATAAACTTTATTGCCTTTAAAAGCCAGATAACGGCAGTTCTGCAGCTGTATGGTTTTGATTCGTTTGGCCGTTTTTGCTTCCAGCACTTCAATTTTATTGGAAACATTTACCACCACATACATTTTACTTCCGTAGATCATAATATGATTTCCCACATCACCCAATTCTTTTACCACGGAAGGATTGGTTTCTCCATAAATATTCTTACGGTACGTTCCTGTCACATAATCGAAATAATCGAGCGTACATTTGTTGCTTCCCATATTTCCCTCGTTCAGAAGATAAAACCCTTTAATAGGGGTATCCTCCCCGTTGCTTACCTCTTTCGTTTCCGAAGGAACTATATTGTCATCCGTCCTACATGAGAACAGAAAGAAAAGAGTAAAAGCCAGCAGGCAAAAGTTTAGTTTTTTCATAATGTAAAGCTTACAATAAGTTTAAAATTTCTTCCGGGCATCGGATAATTCCTGACCACGTCATAGTATTGATTAAGGACATTGTTGACCTCAAAACCGGCTTTAATCTGGTGAGAATGCCAGTTGAATTTTTTCTGAACGGATAAATCATGCGTGTACCATGGCTGGAGATAATTGGCTTTGATATTATTCAGCTGGGCATCATAGCGTTCTCCGGTGTACATAAAACTGTAATTGAAACTCCAGTCTTTATAGTCTGCCATTAGGGTAAAGGTCAATGCATGCCACGGCACATAGGAGATCTGGTCACCGTAATAATCGTCACTTTTATCAGTATAGTCCCCGGCACGCTGATAGGTATAGCTTACCAAAGGTTTCAGTTTCAATTTATTAATGTCAAATTCAGCCTGCACATTCACGTCTGCCCCGATGATTTTCACTTCACCTAAATTCACCATCATCCATCTGAAAAGATTGGTGGTAGGAACAGCGATAATCTTGTTCTCAACTTCATTATAATAGCCATCCACTTTCACATAGATTCCTTTAAAAAATTGATGGTCAAAGAGCTTCTCGTAGGTAAAACCTGCATCGTACTGATTCGTGTATTCAGGTTTCAGCATGACATTCCCGATCATGGTGTAATACAGATCATTGAAAGTAGGCATTCTGAATACTCTTTTGTAGAAAGCCCTTACGGTAAGATCTTTGGATTCAAAAGGCTGATAGCTCAGGAAAGCGGAAGGGGTCCATTCGGTTTTATCAGGAGACTTCGCATTCATTTTTACGTTTTCATGAACAAAAGTTCCAAGAATACTTCCCAAAAACTTAAAACGGTTCCATTGATAGGTCGTGGCAAAAGAAACGAGCGAAGTATATCGTGTAGGATATGAAAAATCTCTCAGACTGGCATTCAGATTATTATACTGAAAGTCAAAACTCGCACTTACATCCCAGTTTTGATTAATAGAATAGAGATTGGAATTGGAAAAATAAAGCTCTCTCTGAACATACGAATTATCTATCGGAAGAACCGTTGTTGCTACATTCACCGTATCTAAAAACCGGGTGTAATCATACGCAAATTTTGCTTTGAACTGAGTTTCAAATTTTGGGAACAGCTTTTTACGGAAACTGGCCTGGACAAAATAGCTCTCATCCAGCATTTGCTGACCTTTAGGTGTGAAATTATTATTAACAATGGCTGTGGGAACTCCACGATCGGAAATATAGCCGTAGCCGCGTACGCTCCAACTTCCATCATTAATGGTCCCGTTTAAGGCACCTTCAAAACGTTTCGCCCGGATGTAGGAATCATATCTTCTTGCAATGGTATCATTGGCAACAGATCCGTCAGAATTTTTCTTTTCGTATTTATACTTATACAATCCATCGCTTTGTACAAATTCCGAGCTGAAACTTGCCGAAATTCTCTCTGAAAGCTTCTGTTCCACACGGAAGGAAGGATTAAATAAACTGATGGAGCCTAATTTCAGCTTCACCGTTAAGTTGGTCTTCTGATTCCCTTTAAAAACTGGTATTTTAGGCTGAAGATAAATCGATCCGGAAGATCCGAAATCCTTTGCCGGCTGAAAAATTTCACTTTTTTGGCCGTTGTATAAAGAAATGGCTTCAAGATCATCCAGTGAAAACTTTCCAAGATCCACGATTCCGTTCTGAACATTTCCCAGCTGGATACCGTCATAGAAAACACCCACATGCTGGCTTCCCATACTACGGATATTGACAGTTTTCAGGCCGCCCATTCCGCCATAGTCTTTGATCTGAACTCCCGAAAAATACCGTAAGGCATCGGCCACCGACTGACTGTTCAGTCTTTCCAGCTGTTCGCCGGACAGGATCTGGGCAGGAAGGATTTCTTTAAAATCTTTTTTGTAAAGCTGAATCGGGAGGATGGTTTTTTCCCGGATGGTGTCTCCGGATTGAGAGAATATAAGTTGAGATGCCATCACAAATAATGTGATAACTCCTTTTTTAAACTGTGAAGCAGTACATTTTCTGACCATTAGCTCATTGAGAATAATGCTGACGCTAATGGATATAAGATAGCAAAGATAAAGCGCAGCTGTTACTGCACAGAATCATTGTTGTCCTAAGCTTTATTCCACGAAAGCATCAAACGTTTATCTTCTGGCAGGTCTTCTGACTTACTCCGTTTTTGAAATCCTTCCCATAAAAAAAACAGTGGATATACTCTTCAAAAACTTTGATGTGGAGCTTACAGCAGCGGGTCTGTCCCGGATTTTCACCAGGTTCCCTTTTAAGTGCTTTTTACAGCGCACCAGATTGCGGCAAAGATAGAAAATAACTTAATATATGCAATAACGGCATAATAAATTAATTCTCAACACTATGAAAAACAGAAAATATTAAGAAGATGTATTAAAAACAGGTGGCTCGGGAATCTCAGCCACCTGTTTTTTAGATTAAAGTTTGAAATTTTTACGAGACTAAAGATTGAACAATCTGTACCTGGTGGCTTTGGCCATTATATTAAATTCCAAAATTGATAAAAACACTGAACCTGGATTTTGCTTCAATGTCCCCGCTTGCCAGATTGGAATAAGCAGGCAGCATGACTTCTCCACCCAGGCTGAACTTTTTATACGAAGCCTCAAAACCAAGCTTTCCATATAAAGCGCTTCCTGCTGTATTAGGCAATACCTCATCAAACTGTTTGTTTTTATCATAGACTTCGCCCTGAAGTCCGGCTTTGGCAGAGAAAATAGCTTTTTCATTTCCTGCAAGCTGATAAAAAGCTGTTGCGGCATAATTCCACTGGTTTCCGAAACGGTAATTCTTTTTGTTTTCTGTTTTTACGGTGTAATCTGTGTTGATCAGCACAGCCAGCTTATTCTTTTGAAACTTATAGTTCAAAGCAGCCTGGTAGTCCCAGCTTCCCGTTCCCAGTTGAAAACTTGGATTGACTCCTGAAGCTCCTTTTTCATCAAATTTTCCCAAAGGAATTTTCACCCCCAAACCACCGTTGAGCTGATGGAAATGATCTTTGGAACTGAGGATCCGGTAAATTCCCATCAGGTTCAGATCTCCGATTCCATTAATGTTGATATCGCCCTGAATTGTTCTCTTCTCATGAAAATGAAATGGCAGGCTAGCGTATACACTCAGCTTTTCTGTCAATGGAATTTTTCCCCAAACCTGCAGGGTATTGAAATACTGATCCTGTGTAAGATCTTTTACAAAAAGGTTTTCTTTGGCTTTATAATGCTGGGCAAAATATTTGATCCCGATAAACTGAGGATTCAGTAAAGACTCAAAACCGGAAGAACCGTTTCCTGCCGCACAGCCACAAGCATCACAGTCATCAAATACAATCCTGTTTATAGGATCTGCGATATACAGACTGTCGTTGATGGTTTTAGCCTGACAGCCCCATGATAGTGTCAGGCTCAGTATAAAAATTATTTTTCTCATGTTCATGATGCTCATTCTGCAAATTTTGGATTAGAAATAAAGTTTTGATCAGATAAGGTTTTTAAAAAGGCGATGATCAACTGCTTTTCCTGCGCATTCATAGCAATTCCGACATGTCCGTTCTGTTTCAGCTGCGGATCCAGATTGGGATTGTCTTCCACATTATCTGAATAGAAATTAAGAACTGCGGCCAGCGTGTAAAACCTTCCGTCATGCATATAAGGTGCGGTATATTCTACATTTCTAAGACTCGGTACACGGAATTTCATCCAGTCATTCTGATCAAGGGTTACACGATGGCGGCCCGCATCTTTGAACTGGGCATTGTAATGCATTCCCGTATTCCTGAAACTTTCGTCGGTAAATAGTTCTCCGCTGTGGCAGGAAGCACACTTCTGACTGAATAGAGCCAATCCCTGAGATTCTTCAGAGGTGAAATTTTCTTTTCCCTGTTTAACCCTGTCATATTTTGAATCTGCGGAAATCATGCTGACCATAAACTGCGACAGAGCTTTCAAGACTCTTTCACCGGTTATATTTTCGTCACCATAAGCTGCCATGAAGAGTTTTTTATATTTCTGATCATCCTTTAATTTAGAAATCACCTCAGGCATGGAGCTGTCCATTTCATTGGCATCCGTGATCGGAATGATCGGCTGTTCGTTCAGATTATGGATTACGCCGTCCCACATGTATCTTTTCAGGAATGCCATGTTTTGAATGGGTGGTGCATTACGGATTCCAATTCTGTCGTCTACTCCATGGCTCACAGTATGACCATGGTGTGTGAAAGCATTTTCCTGAATATGACAGAAACCACATGATATGGTATTATTTCTGGAAAGCCTGCCCTCATAAAATAAATTTCTGCCCAGCTCTACTCCGTTTTTTGTCACCGGATTACCGGATGCATCGAACGTCATTTCCGGAAAGTACGACGGAAACTGCAATGAATAGGCCTCATCTTTTTCCAGTGGCTGCATTACCTCATCTGAACAGGACCAACAGCTCAGAAAAGTAATGACCAGCAGCATTGTTTTTAATAAAATCCTAATCATTATGAACATGATCTACTTTAAACATCGAGGTAAGGTTATTGGTAACATCCACCAAATGCTGGCTTGAACCCATCATCATATTATTTTCTGTATTTAGGGAAAGTGTTTTGCTCCCGCTCAGAAACTGATTCAAATCTGCAAGGATGTGGATAGAAGGTTTTATCTGAGAAGTTACTCTAGCGGTTGTCGGAAGATTCAACGTAATTTCCCGATAAAGATCCGGCGTACTATTAGCCATTACATTTCCCATGTTTCCGGTGTGATTCATGAATTCTGTATCTGGGGAAGCGGTTCCATATTTACCTTCCAGTTTTACAAAGACATAGCCGGCCGCCCATGACCAGGACATTCCTTTCTGCTTGGCTTTCGTCCAGAACTCTGCCTGACCGTCCTGTCCCAACAGATAAGCCTTCTGACTGATCCCAAGTCCGAATCTTACTTTCTTGTAATTGTTTTTCGGAATTCCGTTCAGATCGAGATAGACAACTCCTGCAACGGCATCTGCCTGATCTATGATGAAAGCGCCTTTGTCGGGATTGTTTTCATTGTATTTGAATTCATTTCCGCCTTCGTCAATCAGTGTGATATTGCTGATGACATATTTCAGGGCTGAAAAGTTATGCTTCTGCCCTGCTGCTGAAGTCTGCACCGTTTGGTTTAATACAATATCGCCAAGATTATTGAATCCGTTTTCAAATTTGATCTGAAGGTTTCCGGTTGAAGTATCCTGTGAATCGTCATCATCACTGCTTTGGCATGAGGATAAAGTGAATAGACTAAAGGCAATAAAGAATAATGATAAAAGTTTATAGGTTTTCATTTTGATTTTTTAAGTTGAATTTTTTGAAATAGAAATGCTTTTGAATGGGTGAACATTCATTTTTTTAACCACAAAAGGCACAAAAATTTTTTGACACCTTAATTATTTAAAGTGTATTGAAAACTGCATAGACAGCAGTCTTTATGTTTTTTGTGGTCAGTAAAGATTAAAATTGAACTTAAAAAACCGGTGGTTTGAATATGTGTTTGAGAAACAGAAAAGAATAGGCTGTTTCGTAGAGAAAATTGAAGTTCAGAGAAAGAAAACTTTCTGCTTTTTTTATTCCTGTAATTTCAGGAAGCGTACAGATATCAAGAATTTTCTGTCCTGAATTTTTGGTTTTGTTTAAAGGTGAAGAATCTGAATTATTCGTTTTTGCGAGTTCTTTGCTCAGGTAGCATTTACCGTTACAGTGAAGCTCCGGCTTGCTTTTATTGATACAGAGAACAGTGGAAATATAATCATAATTTACAGCATATTCCACCAATGGGATCAGAGGTCTGAACGCCATATAAAGAGTGAGGAATATGCTGCAAATTAAATTCATCTGTTATTTCTTGCTTACGGCTTCATCATATCTTCTGCTTACCTCTTTCCAGTTCAGCACATTCCAGATGGCAGTAAGATAATCTGCTCTTTTGTTCTGGTATTTCAGGTAATAAGCATGTTCCCAAACGTCAATTCCTAAAATCGGAGTTCCTTTTTCTTCTACTACATCCATCAAAGGGTTATCCTGATTCGCTGTAGAAGACACAAATAATTTTCCGTTTTTATCCACAGAAAGCCATGCCCATCCTGAACCGAAACGGTCTGCACCTGCTTTGCTGATCTTTTCTTTGAACGCATCCATGCTTCCGAAAGTTTCCGTGATCGCTTTAGCCAGCTTTTCAGAAGGCTTGGTGTCTTTTACAGGTGTAAGAACGGTCCAGAAAAGCTCGTGGTTGTAATGTCCTCCTGCATTGTTTCTTACTGCCGGCGTAAGTTTGGAAACTTCTGAAAGGATCTGGAAGAGGGTTTGCTTCTCCTGAGGTGTTCCCGCAATTGCTTTATTCAAATTGGCAACATAACCTGCAGCATGCTTTGAATAGTGAATTTCCATTGTCTGTGCGTCTACCGAACCTTCCAGTGCATTGTATGCATAAGGAAGCGGTGTCTGCTTAAACTGCGCAAAAGCAAACTGTGCGGCGAATACGGCACTTAAAGATGCTATTTTCAAAATCTTCATAACGTTTTGTTTTATGGTTTAACAATATTTTTATACTTATAGAAGGAAAGCAGGAGGATGGAAAAGGGAAGTCATTTCTGCCTGAAGACGACTATACTTCATCTACACTTCATCATCTCATCTTTTTTAACCATCTGCATTCATGAGTTCCATTAATCATTATCCCCGTCATTATCTTCTGCATTAAGACTCCTCTACTCCACGACCTCAACTTCATTTTGTCTTTTAATCCTCTACATTGATGACTCTCATTCATCATTACCCTCATCATTAACTTCCAACTTCATTCTTCCATCTTCCTTTCCCAAATCTATTTCAATAATTTCTTAATATCCTCGATCAATATTTCCCGGTCTGGATGATACTTTCCGTTAAGTTTTGGAGTTTTCCCATCAGGATCTTCATAATTCAATCCTGAGTAATACAGGATGGGCATATTGTCTTTATTGTATCTGCAACGGATATTTCCTTCTTTATCCACCAAGGCGATCATTCCGCTGTGGTTAAGGCTTTCGCTGTCGTCTTCCTTATCTCCCACATAGATATTGAACTGGTCTGCCAGTTTTCCGATATAATCTCTGTTTCCGGTAAGAAAATGCCAGTCAGGAGATTTTGCGCCTACACTTTTAGCATGTTCTTTCAATGCGGCAGGTGTATCATTTTCCGGATCTATACTTATTGAAATAATCCCAAATTCAGGACTGTTTACCTCATCTTCAATAAATCTCATATTCCGGTTCATCACAGGACAAATCGTAGGACACCTGCTAAAGAAAAACTCTACCAGATATACTTTTCCCAGCATATCTTTATTGGTGATCTTTTTATTATTCTGGTCGGTGAGTTCAAAATCGGGAACCTTCATTACGGTGTACAGGTTCTTCTTGAAATATCCCATTCCTACACCTATTCCCAGAAACAGAAGAGCGAAAATCGCAATCGGAATGATCACCTTTCTCTTGGTTCCGTTTTTGGTCTTATTATTTTTGGGCATATTTCTCAGGATTTTTTTTGAACTCGTCTTTACATAGGCTATTGCAAAAACCGTACGTTTTATTTTTATAGACTGCCGTATCTTTCATATCATCTTCTGTTTTCATGTGACAGATAGGATCTTCCGCATTGGCAAATTTTACTTTTTTAACCGTCGATTTTGAAGAGGCAGTGCTCTTTTTATGTTTTACTTTAGGGGTTTCCTGGCCACAAGCGAATAATGAAACTGACAATAGTGCAGTCAAAATAATTTTTGATTTCATTTTAATGGTAAATTGAAATTGATAGTATGATGAATGTGTGAATTAATTTTTAATACAAAGCTAATCACCCGTTTCTACTGCAGATTGTTTAAAAAAACATGATTAAGCAATAAAATCCGAGGATATTTTGATTAAAAACTAAAAGAATAGTTGAAATTAAGCTAAAGGAGGATGGAATATCCTGGAAAAGTATTCCGAAGTATGACCAATACTATAATCTGAGTGTATAGCCTTACCTTCAGGCTCAGATTCTTTCTGTCCTAAAAATGAAAGGGTATCGTGGGAAACAAAAACATCCAGGACGGATATTTTGATGACCTGGGAATTATTGGACTGCTTTTCCGTTTTCGCCAATTCTTTGCTGACGTAGCACTTCCCTTTACACGTTGACTGAGGAATATTTCTGTTCTCACAGAGGTTTTTTACAATATAATCATAGTTCACGGCATAGTTAACCAATGGCAAAACTGGGCGTAATGCAATGGTAAAAATGATGAATATGGAAATAAAAAGTCTCAATGATCAGTTCTGTTCTACAAATATACTACCCAAATTGGGTTTATGTATTATTTATGATGAATGTCATTGATTATTTTTAGATTAGGGATTAGGGAAAATAAGGTTTCTTGTAGTTGTGATAGTTTTCCTCCCGCGGATTATGGGATTTCGCAGATTTTTTGCTGTAATAAAAAACCTTATAGGTTTTGGAAACCTATAAGGTTTGGCGTTTCATATTTTTTTAATGGATGATGTATTGTTTTTAATCGCAAAGGCGCGAAAGAGATTACAAAAAGACTGTTTTAAGGCGCTAGGATTTTATCTCCGATAAAATTTGGATGCTAATTATCTTACAGTCTAAAACCTTTTATTTAGCACCTGCTACCTACTATCTGCAACCTACTCCTTTATCCCTACTCTCTAATTAAACTTCATCCTCTGAATCCTCACCGCATTTAAAATGGCCAGCATCGCTACTCCCACATCTGCAAATACGGCTTCCCACATCGTTGCAAGGCCTCCAGCCCCCAGCGCTAAGACTACAGCTTTTACTGCAAAGGCTAAAACAATATTCTGCCAAACGATCTTTTTAGTCTGCTTACCGATATTGATCGCCATTGGGATTTTGCTCGGTTTATCATCCTGGATAACGACATCTGCGGTTTCAATCGTGGCATCGCTTCCGAGGCCTCCCATGGCAATTCCTACGTCGCTGAGTGCCACTACAGGAGCATCATTCACCCCATCGCCGACAAAGGCAACGGTTTGATTTTTCGCTTTGATTTCTTTTACTTTATTGACTTTATCTTCCGGTAAGAGATCTCCAAAAGCACTGTCAATACCCAGTTGGTCTGCCACATATTTAACAACAGTACTTTTATCGCCGCTCAGCATAGTGGCTTTTACGCCCATTCTGTGCAGGTTGTCAACAGTTTCTTTGGCATCGCTTTTTATACTGTCTGCAATGGTGATGTAGCCTGCAAACTTTTTATCATAAGCTATGGCAATTAGCGTGTAGACAATATTGGCGTGATTGGTATCGTAGCTGATATTGAATTTATCCATCAGCTTAAAATTACCTACCAATAATTCTTTTCCATTAACTGAAGCTTTTAAGCCATGTCCTGCAATTTCTTCTACATTTTCCAAGGGAAGAGAATGATCAATCTCTCCTGCATAATTATGGATTGCTGTGGCTACAGGGTGTGTACTTTTGCTTTCCAGGACATTGACCAGTTTCAGGATCTCTTCTTTATTGAATTCAGGCTGAATGCTTACTTCCTGTACTTTGAATACACCTTCCGTCATGGTTCCGGTTTTATCCATCACCACATTCTGGATTTCTGCGATACTGTCTAAGAAATTACTTCCTTTAAACAAAATCCCGTTTCTGCTTGCTGCTCCAATTCCTCCGAAATATCCTAAAGGAATGGAGATCACCAATGCACAAGGACATGAGATCACCAGGAAGATCAGGGCTCTGTACAGCCAGTCTCTGAACTGATAATCATTCACAAAGAAATAAGGCAAAAGACAGATTCCTATGGCAAGGAATACAACAATCGGGGTGTATACTTTTGCAAATTTCCTGATGAACAATTCGGTCGGGGCTTTCTGCGCGGTCGCGTTTTGAACCAGTTCCAGAATTTTACTCAGCTTGCTGTCTTCGTAAGCGGTATTTACTTTTACGAGAGCAATGCTGTTCATATTGATCATCCCGGCCAGTACGGCCTCCCCTTTTGTTTTAGTGTCCGGTTTACTCTCACCTGTGAGCGCTGCGGTGTTGAATGAAGCGGATTCAGTCATCAGTTCACCGTCAAGAGCCAGTTTTTCTCCAGGCTTCAGCTGGATGATATTTCCTATTTTGGTTTCTCTGGCTTTAATGGTTCTTGGCTGGCCGGCTTCAATGATCGTCACCTCATCAGGACGCTGATCCAGCAATGCTTTGATGTTTCCTTTTGCTCTTGAAACGGCCATTCCCTGGAATACTTCTCCTACGGAATAGAACAGCATTACAGCAACACCTTCGGGATATTCCCCGATTGCAAATGCTCCTACTGTAGCGATTCCCATCAGGAAAAATTCGGAGAATACATCTCCCTTGATGATGCTTTCATAAGCTTCCTTTAATACGGGAAATCCTACAGGAATATAGGCCGCCAGATACCAGACCAAACGCACCCAGCCTGTAAACCATTCTGTTTTTATATAATTGTCCAATGCTATTCCTATCAGCAACAGCACGAAAGAGATGATGGCAGGAAGAAACATCTGAAAAGGTGTTTTATCTCCTGTATCATGGGAGTGATCATGTCCGTCTCCTTCGGAATGATTGTGTGTATGAGGTTCTTTATTTTTAGGCTTTGTGCTACAACATTCTTCCATAAATACTATTTTAATGTAAAATTAAGGCTATACTCAATGCAATACTATTGCAAACTTTTGAGGCAGTTCTCACAGATTCCTTTGGCAAAAAGTCTTATCTCATCTATTCTGAAATTGGTCTGAACATTTTCAGGAAAGGAAATATCTTCCCTGCAGGTGGTCTGCTTGCATATTTTGCAGTAAAAGTGCAGGTGCCAGTCTTTGTGTGTTTTCTCATCACAGCCGTCATCGCATAATTTATATTTTGTTGTGGCATTTTCCTGAATGCTATGGACAATTCCTTTTTCTTCGAAGGTTTTCAAGGTACGGTAAATGGTAGTCCTGTCCGCATGATCAAAATGATTTTCCACTTCTGAAAGGGAGAGTGCCGCTTCCTGTGTACTCAAAAAATCATACACCAGAATCCGCATGCTGGTGGGCTTGGTATTTTTATCGATGAGTTTGGTTTCTATATCTTTTTTCATTTGTACGATTATTTTAATGGATCACATTTCGTAATACAAAGAATTATCTTTTTTAACAGGAATATTCTGATCTCCTATCATTTCTTTAATATTAATTTCAATGGTCTGTGCCAATGCGGTCACAGGTATATCTACAGGTCCATTTTCGAAAGGATCCTGCATGATAATGGATGTTTTCTCAATTGCAAGAAACATGACTGGAATAAGGAAGGTTATTAATATTTCAACAGCCAGCTGAGAATCATCCAGTCCAAACGGAAGGATGGCTGCAAAAACATAGATTAGGGTATGCAGTAAAATACTATAAGATCTTGGAAAAACTGTATTCTTCAGCCTTTCACATCTTCCCATATTGTCACAGAGCCTCATGATGACAGCATTTAGCTGATGAAGTTCTGTTAAACCTTTCGAAAAAGCAATATTTCTGAGCCGTTGGGAATGTACATCCAGAAGTGCATTCGGAATATTCGTCGCTTTGATCTGATGGTCATCCAGATAATTCTGAACTCTGTCTGAAAAAGGCTGTCTTCTCAGAGATTCACCAAGTGCATAGGTCCAGATGATCTGCCTTTCTGCAAATTCTTTTATGATCTTATCTTCTCCTGCCGGAAAAAACTGGATGATCAACCTCATCAACGTCCTTGAGTCATTCACTATGGCACCCCAGACTGTTCTGGCTTCCCACCATCTTTCGTAGGATTGGGAAGTCCGGAACGCCAGCAGCAATGAAACAGCCGTTCCCAAAAGGGCCGGAATATTAAGGGGAAGTGAAATTTTCCGGAACCATGGGAGAAGATCTAATAATCCTATGGACACGGCAAATATTCCCATATACAGAATTTGATTTTTTATTTCACGGATGAAATACCAGATAGATATTTTTTTATTTAACAGCATAACTGAATAATAATATATTAGAATGTTTTTTTATTCTGACCTCTGAAAACGTACCGTAAACCCCTCTAATTTAGGCATAAAAATCGGTAGTTCTTCAGGCCGGTTTCTATAAATCGATGAGCATTTCCTTATTTTAATGCTCATGCCCCCCGGAATTGGAAAGTTTAGCATTAATGAAAAAAGCACCTTTCACTACAATTCTGGCATCAGCAGGAATTCCTTGCACAGGCGTAATGGCTGTATAGCCCATATCTGATGTCCCTTTTATCACTTCTACTTTTTCAAAATTCAAGGTTCTTTGATGTTGGACAGGTTCTCCTTTCTCATTTTTGTGATCGTCTCCACCTTCTTCCTCTTCATGCTCCTCCGGCTTTTTATCTGTACGGATGAAGACATAATATTTTCCGTCTGCCTCTACGATAGCTTCATTAGGAACGGCAGGTGTTGTGTTTTTATCAAGACTGACAATTCCGGTGATATTCATTCCGTCGATCAGACCCGCTTTATTTCCGGTCACTGTGCCATGTACTGAAACGGTTTTGCTTTCGTTTTCAAAAGAAGATCCTACACTGTAAACCATAGCATCATATTCTGTTTCAGGATTATTGGTCAACTTGAAATGCACAATCTGCCCTACTCTCATTTTAGGAAGATCTTTTTCAAAGACCTGCAAATCAAGGTGGATAGAATTATTATCAATAATCTCTGCCACAGGTGATGAAACATCTACATAGCTTCCGATCTGTGCTGAAATACTGCTGACGGTTCCGCTGATTGGTGCGGTAATGACCAATCCGGATCTCATATTCCCATTATTTACTTTTCCCGGACTGATTCCCATCATCTGAAGCTGTCTCAGAAGGGAAGCTTTTTTCGTTCTCAGGGTTTTAAGCTCGGCATCTGAACTCTGCAGGTTTTTCTTGGCACCTGCATCATTGTCAAAAAGCTCGCGTTGTCTTCTGTATTCCTGTTCTGCATAGGTAATTCTGCTGTTCGTTGTCAGATATTCTTCCTGTAGCCGGATAAATTCAGGGTTCGCAATGGTTGCGATTACCTGTCCTTTTTTTACGATGCTTCCTACCTGTACATTCAGGGTTTTGATGACTCCGCCGTACAGAGAGGTGATGGTGGCTTTATTATTATTGGGAACTCTCAGAAGTCCGTTGGCTTTCACAGTGGATGTAAGTTCCTTCATTTCTATGGGACCTAAAGATATTCCGACCGATTTGATCTGTGCTTCCGTTAATGAAGCGATAGTCTGCAGTGCTTCTTCATGACCGGCTTCAGCTTTTTCAGTCTTTACTTCGGGGGTTTCTGCCGGCGTTTCTTTTTTTCCGCAGCTTATAAGTAAAAGTGTCGTGACGATCAGATATATGATATTGTGCTTTATTTTCATGTTATTTATTGATGATTGAATTAATGGTAACGACAGATTGATTGACCTGCTGAATGGATTCTAAATATTTCAACTGAATGTTGGTGGCGGTCTGCAGGGCAAAAAGATATTCTACGTAAGAGATTTCTCCTGTTTTGTAGCCTAACTGAGCCGCTTTAACAATTTTTTCCGCGTTCGGAATGGCCTGATTTACATAATATTCATACTGCTGTATATCCTGCTGATACTGCCCGAAAGCATTTTCAAGCTGTGTCGAAAGTTGCTTCTGCTGCATCTTCGCATTGGTTTCAGCGGCGTATTTTTCATATTCCAGAGACTGCATTCTAGCTTTTGTTGCTCCAAACGTCAATGGAATGGCAACGCCTACAGAAAACGAATTGAAACGGTCTCCGGCATTATAGAATTTCTCCTGTCCGTTTTTGGTGTGTAAACCTATCAGTGACTGACTCGTCAAACCAAGACTGAATTCAGGAAGTCCCTGTGATTTTTCCACATTTTTATTCTTTTCGGCAATTTCCATTTCATGATAAAAAGCTTTAACCATAGGATTGTTGGCTACCGATGAACTGTCCAGAATATTTTCTGTCTTCAGGGGTTCGTAATCACTTTTAAACGGAACTTCGAAATTCTCGGAACTATTCAGTAATGTCTTTAGATTTTTATAGGCATTATTTAAATACACTTCATTCTGTTTCAGCAGCAGGCTAATTTCTCCTTTCTGAGTTTCTGCCGTGTTAATTTCAATCTTCTTGATATCTCCTGCTTTAAATCTTACGGTCGCGATCCTGATAAAATCCTGATAAAGACTGTCAAGATCTTTCAGTTTGAATTTATTGTACTGAAGGTATTCGATCTGATAATAATAGGACCGAACCTGCTTTGTAAGTTCGTTTGCCGAAACTTCTTTATCGATCTGCCTGCTTTTTATATTTTCAGTGATCAATTCTCTCCTCGCCTTAAACAGCGTGGGAAAAGGAATACTCTGCGAAATGGCAAATGACTGGTCGAATTTCGGACTGTTATACTGCCCCAACTGAGCTTCAAAGTTTAATTTGGGAAGTTCTTTTACCGTTCCTTTCAAAGCTTCGGCAGATTTTATATTCAGATCCTTTGATTTTAAAACCAGATTATTTTCGGCGGCCATTTCTACTGCCTGATCTACGGAAATCTGTCTGGTCTGCGCATTGAATGTCTGTCCGAACATCAGCAATCCAAGAACAATAACTGTTGTGATGGGTTTAATTCTATTCATCTTTCGCGGAATCTTTGTATTAAAAATGATATACAGCATCGGCAGGACAAATAAGGTAAGAAATGTAGCGGTTACCAATCCTCCGATAACTACGGTTGCCAAGGGTTTCTGTACCTCTGCTCCTGCTCCTGTAGAAATTGCCATCGGCAGGAATCCTAAGGAAGCTACCGTTGCGGTCATCAGAACGGGTCTTAGTCTGGTTTTTGTTCCTTCATATACTCTCTTCAATACATCCGTCTCGCCCTCTTTTTCCAGCTGGTTAAAAGTTCCAATCAAAACAATTCCGTTAAGAACTGCGACTCCGAAAAGAGCAATAAACCCGATTCCGGCGCTGATACTGAACGGCATATCTCTTAAAAGAAGAGCGAATATACCTCCGATGGCACTCATCGGAATTGCTGTAAAGATTAAGGCAGCCTGCTTAAACGAGTGGAAGGTAAAATAGAGCAGCATAAAAATCAGAAACAGGGAAACCGGAACAGCAATCATCAGACGCTTGCTGGCTTCCTGCAGATTTTCAAACTGTCCGCCATAGGTAAAATAATATCCGGAAGGTAACTTGATCTGTTTATCTAATTTCGCCTGAATATCTTTCACCACACTTTGTACATCACGGTCTTTAACATTGAAACCGATCACAATTCTTCTTTTTCCTTCTTCACGGCTGATCTGTGCAGGACCCAGTTTATAGCTGACATTGGCCACCTGGGAAAGCGGAATCTGTGTTCCTGTCCCGGTAGAGATCATTAAATTATTCACATCATCGATATTCGTTCTGTGAAGGCTGTCGAGACGGACTACAAGATCAAAACGCCTTTCGTTTTCAAAAACCTGTCCGGCTGCTTTTCCAGCAAAGGCTGTACTTACAGCATTGTTTACGTCTTCTATATTTAAACCATAATTGGCCATTCTCGTTCTGTCGTATTCTACGTTGATTTGGGGAAGTCCGCTTATTCTTTCAATCTGCGGAGCCGTCGCACCGTCAACGGCCTGGATGATCTTTCCTACTTTATCTGCATAAATAGACAGCGAATCCAGGTTTTCACCGAAAATTTTAACGGCAACATCCTGTCTGATCCCCGTCATCAGCTCATTGAAACGCATCTGAATCGGCTGGTTCTTTTCAAAGAACACTCCGGGAATAGTTTCTAATTTTTCACTAATCTCATCAGCAAGTTCTGTGTATGATTTTTTTGATTTCCATTCTTTTTGTGGTTTTAAAACGACAATCAGATCGGAGGCTTCGGGAGGCATAGGATCGGTAGGAACCTCAGCAGAACCGGTTTTTCCCACAACCATTTTCACCTCATCAAACTGTTTGATAAGTCTTGAAGCCTGCATGGAGGTTTCGATACTCTGGCTGAGTGAACTTCCCTGCGGCAGGATACAGTGGAATGCATAATCCCCTTCCTGCAGCTGCGGGATAAATTCGCCTCCCATATTTTTGAAAACAAAGGCGCTGATGACGAAAATGAAAATCGTGACCGAAACAATGATATATTTTACTTTAACAGCTTTCTGCAGCATCGGCTGATAGATCTTTTGCAGGAAGTTCATCATCTTATCTGAAAAGGTTTCTTTGTGCGAAATCTTTTTGGACAAGAACAGGGCGCTCATCATCGGAATATAAGTCAGTGAAAGGATTAACGCTCCTAAAATGGCAAATCCTACTGTTTTGGCCATCGGGGTAAACATTTTTCCTTCTACTCCGGCCAGTGTAAGGATCGGGATATAAACGATAAGGATAATAATTTCTCCAAAAGCCGCACTGCTTCTGATCTTTGATGCGGAGAGGAAAACTTCCTCGTCCATTTCATTTTGGGTAAGATTCCGTACCGATTTTCTTACACCTAAGTGATGTAAAGTGGCTTCAACAATGATTACGGCGCCATCCACAATCAATCCGAAATCTATGGCCCCGAGGCTCATCAAATTAGCACTGACTCCAAAAACATTCATCATTCCCAAAGCAAAAAGAAGGGATAATGGAATGGCAGACGCTACAATCAATCCTGCTCTCAGGTTGCCAAGGAAAACCACCAGGACGAAAATAACTATCAGCGCACCTTCAATAAGATTTTTTTCTACGGTATTGATGGCTCTTCCTACAAGATCTGTTCTGTCTAAGAATGGTTCTATCACCACATCATCGGGAAGTGATTTCTGAATAGTCGGAATTTTAGCTTTAATGCGGCCGACAACATCGTTACTGTTAGCTCCTTTCAACATCATGACAACACCGCCTACCGCATCTACTTTACCATTGTAGGTCAGTGCTCCGTAACGTACTGCACTTCCAAGATGCAAATCTGCAACATCTTTTATAAAAATCGGAACGCTTCCTGTTTCATTTTTAACAGAAATATTTTTAATGTCCTCCAATGAG
The DNA here is from genome assembly GCF_052044665.1 of Chryseobacterium sp. 22532. Taxonomy (NCBI): domain Bacteria; kingdom Pseudomonadati; phylum Bacteroidota; class Flavobacteriia; order Flavobacteriales; family Weeksellaceae; genus Chryseobacterium; species Chryseobacterium sp. 22532. The sequence goes on along the minus strand of NZ_JBQENJ010000001.1, from coordinate 630,618 downwards.
GTTACAAAACCGATTCCACGGATGAAATAGGCATTCGGTTTTTTGTCTATATAAGCCCCACCGGTATTCTGATTGTTTTTTTCTAGGGCTGTAAAGATATCGGAAATGCTTACGCCCATTGCTTTAAGGCGGTCAGGATTTACCCCTACTTCATATTGTTTCAATTCTCCTCCGAAGCTGTTGATTTCTGCAACGCCCGGCGTTCCGTTCAGCTGTCTTTTGACAATCCAGTCCTGCATGGTGCGAAGCTCTTTGGCAGAATATTTTTTTTCGCTGCCTTTTTTCGGATGGAGAATATACTGATACACTTCCCCAAGACCTGTACTTACAGGGGCAAGTTCCGGCGTTCCCACTCCTTTGGGGATTTCTTCTACGGCCAGCTTCAACTGTTCATTGATCAGCTGTCTGGCAAAATAAACGTCTACATTTTCTTTGAATACCACAGTGATCACGGAAAGCCCGAATCTTGAAATACTTCTGGTTTCCTGAATATCCGGAACATTGGCAATACTCTGCTCTATGGGAAAGGTAACAAGCTGCTCCACTTCCTGTCCTGCAAGTGTAGGACATACTGTGATGATCTGCACCTGATTATTGGTAATATCAGGAACCGCATCTATGGGTAGCCTTGTAGCACTCCATACTCCCCAGATAATGAGAAGCAGGGTCATGATACCCACTACCACCTTGTTTTTGATACTGAATTTTATGATTTTATCTAACACGATCTGTATTTAATTTTTTATTGGTAATAACTGCATACGACGATAATGCCGTTGCAAAAATATCACGGAGACCTCTGCAATGGTATTGCAAAGTTCAATAGATAGAAAGCCTAACTTTCTAATAATCAATAAAAATTAAATTTTAGGAGGTTGCCAGATATGGTCGTACATCTGGTAAGCAAAATTGTTTTTCTGGAAAAGAATTTTCTTTGAAAAGTAAGCCTGAACATGACTCGGAATTTCAAACAATGGATCCATTTTGAAAGAAGATACCGTCATTTGACAGCAACTGCATGTACACATTGGTGAACAGATATCTCCTTTATCTTTTGAATGGGATTCCTGAATATTGAATGATAGTTTGATTTCTGAAGGCCCTGAAGGACGGTGCACATCTTCGCAGGGCATCAGTGATAATGCCATGAAATAGAATGCGAGTATCCATCTTAACAGGTTCATATGGACAAAGGTAAAGTTTTTTTCTAAAACGGGAGATTTATATGGGGTATTTAATATATTCTTGACATTGCAGTGTTTTTTGAAAGAGCGGTATATTTTCTTTATTTTTGGGAGTAATTATTCTCATCAGTTATGAAGAATTATATATACATAATAATTTTCTTTAATATTTTCCAAGCTTGTACAGCTCAAAATAAAGTAAATAAATACTTTATATATCATACGGCAGATTATGACTCAGGAATTGCTCAGGAAGAACGTCTTTACAACAGCTCAACAGGAATATATGAATACAAGAAATACTCTAAAAATAATTTAGAGAAAAATATAAAATTATATATAAGATTTACACGAGAAGATTTAGAAACCATTTACGAATTATATGCTTCTTCAAAGTCAAAAATGAGTGATTGCTATTTTGAGAATTATGTAATTGTACATAAATCAACGCTAACATTCAATTCAGAGAAGGATAATTTCAATAAAATAGAATGCGATAATAATGGTAATTCTATTTTTACTAAAATTGAAAATAAGATTGAAAGTCATATTACTTCTTCTGAAACCTATAAAACGAATTTTTACAGGGAGTTTTATAAAAAATAAAAATCATGATAAAACTTAGATGGAAAGATGAAACAATATTAAAGTTGAGGCTTCTGCTATTAGCCATTCTTAGCTTCTTTTTAGGTTGTAAAAAAGAACATAGCAGTATAAATAGACAGCAATCAAATAAACCTGTTGAACAAAAATTCATTCCAAAGCATGGAAAACTATACTTTGATTATGATGCGATAGATCATTATCATATTAGTATTGATGAAAATGCAGTTATGATTTTAGATAGTAGTCAGAATCGCTCAAAAAAAGATCAGTTAAAACTTGACATACTTATTAACAAGACTCCCAAGGATATAAATGATACGGAGTTTATAAAAAGTCTGGAAAAAATTGGTTTCAAAAAATCAGTAATAAAAACTCAAAGCTTTAAAAAAATCAATGAAATATTTATTGAAAAGACTGTAAGTGAAAATATTGAATATGCATGTGTTCCTATTTATCGGGATATTTTGATTTTCAAAAAACAAAAAGCAATTATTGGGATAGCAAAAATATGCTTTGATTGTCATCAAAAACATATCGTCGGAACTAATGCAAATACAGAAAATTTTGGACAAGATGGTGACTATCCAAAACTCCTTCAAGTTATTAATACCAATTAGTTTAATAGAAAAGCCGTAATGTTTGAACATTACGGCTTTTAAAAAATCAAATCTAAATAAACTACAAATTCGGATTATTCTCCACCTCCTTCTGCGGAATACTAAACAGATAATACTTACTGTTCGGTGCAAAAGCAGACTGATCAGGGAAATTAAAGACAGAATGTCCTCTACCATTCACCGTTTTTACCGTTCCGTCCGGAGTGGTAATCTGTACTTTTATCGGCTGGCCGCTGACATCTACATACGGTTTTCTTACTACGGTTCCCTGTGTTCTGATAATATCTGAAAGAGAGAATCCTTCCCCGAAAAGTTCTTTTCTTCTTTCAATCAGGATTTCTTTTACTACATCATTCTGGGCAAGAGTTCCAGTGTAAGGATTGGCATTTCTAGTTGTTTTCAATTCATTTAAAACTGTAACGGCATTGGTAATATTTCCGTTTCTTGCCTCTGCTTCGGCTTCAATCAGGTACATCTCTGCGGCTCTCATCAATACAATATCTGCAATGAGACCGGTTTTAAATTTAAATTTGGAATACCTCAGCAGACCTTCTCTGCCTGGAAGTCCATCCCACTGAAACAGCTGGGATCTGATATCATTGGTATCAAATAAATTTTTGAAAAACGGATCCGCCATGAAACTGTAGTAATAACTTCCCGAAGAAGATACATCCAGATAGTGGAAAGCATAGCTTGCCCCTGACTGTTCCTGAGTCTGTCCATGTCCCCAGATCCATTCACCATTGCTGATGTCATTGAAACCCTCCTTATATTTTTCAGCTGTCATTAGCGGATAACCTGTTCTGGCAACCTTTGCAGCCGCAACCGCTTTACTCCACTCTCCGGTATTCAGATAAGTTCTGGCTAAAAGTCCGTTTACCACAGCTTTGTTGATCTTATCTTTATTATTTCTGGTATAATTGGCTAATAAATTATCTGCTTCCGTAAGATCGCTTTTAATCAGGGTATAAATTTCCTCCAGACTTGCTCTCTTCTTCGGAACTGAGCTGATGGTTGAAGGCTCTGTGTAGATAGGTGCTGTAAGGGTTGTTTTGTCTTTTAAATAGCTGAACTGGTAAAAGCTGGCTAGGTTCAGATAACAGAAGGCCCGCAATGCTTTAGCCTGCCCTTTCACCTGGTTCTTTTTCTCCTGGCTCCCTTCGGTCTGGTCAATACGGGTAATCACATTATTCATATTATTTATGGTTGAATATAATGTCGACCATATGAACTGTGGTCTCGAAGCTGTATTGTTGATCATTTCCGTAAAAGCATAGGCAGACGGAAACCCATATTTATTGGTCAAAACCGCCACATCACTTCCCATGGCATCACTTGTCCTCAAGACTGTTGAGTAACCGATATTGGCATAAGTGGGCCCGTCATCATTCAGTTTTGCCCAGGCACCATTGATTACCGTTTCTGCGCTTTCGGCCGTTTTGAAAACCTCTGCACCGTTAGCCTGATCTGTAGGAGCCGTTTCCAGTTCGTTTTCACAGCTTGTCAGTGACCATGCTGCGATCAGGGCAAAAGATATGTATTTTAATTGTTTCATTGTTTCAATTTTAATAGGTTAAAGAGTCGCCTGAAGACCGAACGTTATCGTTCTCATGGCAGGATATCTGTAATAGGTGGTTCCATCCAGTGCCTGTTCCGGATCCATTCCTTTATGCTTGTAGAAAGTGAGAAGGTTTTCGGCCTGAACATAAATCCTGAATTTCTTCAATCCCAGTTTTTCAAAATAATCGGAAGGAAGTGTATAGCCCAGGCTCACATTTTTAAGTCTGGCATAGGTTCCGGAATATAAGAATCTTGAAGAAGTGGAAGTCCAGTTATTCGTTGTTGTACTTAACGCAGGAACATCGGTATTGGGGTTTTCCGGAGTCCATCTGTTCAGCATTTCTGCACTCCATGCGCGTCCCCCGGCGCTTCCGTTAGACATTAATGATGTATAATCCGTATCAAGGATTTTCCCACCGATACTGAATGTCAGCAATCCTGAAAGATCAAAGTTTTTATAAGCAATACTTGTGTTAACCCCTCCCATTACTTTAGGCAGTGCGGATCCCTGCACCGTTTTGGTTGCTTTGGCATACTCGGAAGTGGTTCCGTCCACTGTATTTCCATTCGCATCCTGGTAAATGTATCTCCAGAGAGGCTTTCCGTTGGATGGATCTACTCCCATCCATTCAGGAATAAAGAAATCATAAATAGAACCGCCTACTTCAAGACGTTTTGTTCCTGTAATGAAGGATCCTTTAGGAAGCTTTGTTATTTTATTGGTCAGGGTACTCAGGTTAACATCCACATTCCATTGGAAATTATCATTTTTAACCGGTGTTGTGAAGAGTGAAAATTCAAAACCGGTGTTCTGTATTGTTCCAACGTTAAAAGGAAAATCACTGATTCCCAGAGATGGGGCAACCGGCATATTAAACAAAAGGTCCTGGCTCTTACGTTTAAAATATTCTACATTCCCCTTCACTCTGTTATTAAGAACGGCAAATTCAAGACCTACGTTTAAATTAAGATTGGTTTCCCATTTCACATCATTGGTCTGTACTTTTTCCAGAACAGTTCCCGGCTCGCCAAGATTATTATAAAATTTATACAATTCCTGATAAGCATAGTAAAGAGAGGATCCGTTAGGTCTTCTTAATTTATCATTCCCCTGACCTCCATAACTTGCTCGCAGTGTCAACTGGTTGAATATATTTAAATCCTTGATGAAATTTTCATTTGAAACTTTCCATGAACCTCCAACTGACCAGAATTTCCCCCATCGGTTATCTGCAAAGAACCTTGAAGAGCCGTCTGCCCTTCCGGATACTGATAAAAAGTAAGTATTGTTAAAATCATATTCTGCTCTTCCCAGGAAACTCAACAAAGAGAATTTGTCGCTGTTGCCACTAAAGCTTCCCAACAGAGCTGCTGCATCAGGCTCATAATAATAAGGAAGCGAAAACTGGCTTCTGGAACCGGATATCGTCTGGTAATCATATTTATAGAACTCCTGTCCTCCTAAAACATTAAGGTGATGCTTCCCGAATTTTTTATCGAAAGTCAGAATATTACTGGTTGTATAAGATAATGTTCTACTGTTTGATTTCGTTACAGAACCACCGATCTCACTGCCTTCTCCGATAAGAGGATTTGAATAGTAATGACCATTATAATTCACCAAATCAACAGAAAAGCTGGTTTTAAATTTCAGTTCCGGAAGGAAAGTAAAATCTAAAAATCCTTTTCCTGAGAAATTGTCTTCTTTATTCTCGTTCTTGTCCAGAGGCAATGTTGCCGCTGCATTCTGGTTCTGCAATGCACTTGTAGGCCTGTATTTCCCGAAATCATAAATTCTATTTCCTCCAGCATCCAGCACATAGCTTCCATCTGCATTTCTTTCATAATATGGATAGAAAGACGGAATTACCCTGGCCGCATTAATGATATTGTCAGTTCTCGAATCTGAAGACGGCGGCGCATTCTGAATACTGTTGGTATAGCTTAAATTAGCACCTGCATTCAGCCATTTTTTTACTTCCGAATTAATTTTTAACCTGGTGGAAAATTTTTGAAATCCAGATTCAATAGCAATTCCTTTGTCATCAAGATACCCTAATGAAAAGAAATAATTGCTTTTCTCGCTGCCTCCACTGATATCAAAATCCACCTGGCTTCTGGAAGCTGTTCTTTGAAGAATATCTCTCCAGTCATCATTCCACAATGCTTTTGCTCCGAGAACAAGCTTTCCGTCTGTCCCTACAGGGTTGGGAAAACCGGCTCCGTAAGGATTGATTCCCAAAGCAGTTGTCAGGTTATCACTCGCCATCTGTGCTGCCTGCTGAGAAGTAATCTGTCCCGACTTATACCCGTTTCTCAATGCTTCCCAATACAGCTGAAAATATTGATCCGTGTTTACCTGCTTATAATCCTTTACCGCTCTGCTGGAAAATCCCTGACTGATATTAAAATTGATTCTTGATTCTCCTTTCTTACCAGATTTTGTTGTGATGATAATAATCCCGTTAGCTCCTCTTGAACCATATAATGAACTTGCCGTTGCATCTTTCAAAACACTGATGGATTCAATATCATTGGGGCTGATGGAATTGATGTTTCCGTCAAAAGGAATTCCGTCTACCACATACAACGGATCACTTGAAGCACTTATGGAGCCAACCCCTCTTATTCTCACAGAAGCAGTAGAACCCGGCTGTCCGGAGGCACTTACTGCCTGAATTCCCGGAACCTGCCCCTCCAGCGCTTTTGTAATATTGGTAACCGGTCTGTTATTGATTTTATCACTGGATATGGTAGCTACTGAACCGGTATAACTTGTTCTTTTAGCCTTACCATAAGCAATGACAACCACTTCATCGATTTCCTTTTCGTTAACCGTATCTTTTTTAGTTTGGGTCTGAGCCTGTACGCCCATTATTCCTAAGAAAAATACAGCAACAGGTGGAATCCAAACTTTAGAATTAATTAAATTCTTACTAATCATAATCAATTTTATTTATCATATATTAAAAAATCGCCCTTTGCAGAAAAGACAGCAAAGGGCATCGCTCAATACGATAAACCAAGTGCTTATTTTTCCTTTATAGGCTGAATGTAACACCTTGCTCAAGGCAGGTTGTTAAGATTTCACAGGGTCAGTTCCCTCCATCTTTCTTTATAAGCCGATCGAAATATGTTTGCAAATCTAAAAACAATTAGTCTACAAAACAAGTAGACTTTAAATTTTATTATGAAATATTTCCAAAAATTAACTTAATTTTTATTCAAAACTTAGAATTTCAAAGAGTTATAGAATTACGAAATATTTAAACATGACAAATATCATTACATATAATACAAAGAATCAAAATGGATAATTAGTACAAAAAAAAGTTCTATAATCAAACTAAACTATTTAAATTTATAACATGAAAGTTTTAATTATAAACGGCCCGAACCTTAATTTACTGGGAACAAGAGAACCTGAAATCTATGGAAATATTTCTATGGAGGATTATTTGGAAAAATTAAAAACTGAATTTCCATCTCATGAATTAAGCTATTATCAGTCCAACATTGAAGGAGAGATTATCAACAGGTTACAGGAAGATGACTTTGATGCTTTGGTAATTAATCCCGGAGCCTATACTCATTATTCGTATGCTATCTCGGATTGCCTGAAAAACATCAGAAAACTGAAAATAGAGGTTCATATCAGTAATATTTACAAAAGAGAGGAATTCCGTCAGAAATCTGTTACGGCAGCTAATACGGATGCAGTATTGTCCGGCTTTGGAATGGATGGGTACAGACTGGCGATTTTAAGCTTGAAATAATAAACAGAATTGCAATGTTTTTGGATAAGATGCTTCGGCGCTCAGCATTACATTTCTGATATCATTAAAATAAAAAGCCTCATCGGGTGATGAGGCTTTTGCTGTATTAAGTAGTCTGCTGCTGAAGCTGTGGTCCTGAAGCAATTAACTTCTTCCCTTCTTCAGTATCGCAGTACTGTTCAAAGTTTTTGATATATCTTGTCGCAAGATCTCTTGCTTTTTCTTCCCATTCTGCAGCACTGCTGTATGTTTCTCTAGGATCCAGGATGCCCTCAGAAACATTTGGAAGCTGTGTAGGAATTTCAAGGTTCATAATCGGAACCTGAGTTTTAGGAGCATTTTCAATAGAACCGTCAATGATTGCATCAATGATTGCTCTGGTATCTTTAAGGGAAATTCTCTTTCCAGTTCCGTTCCATCCCGTATTTACCAAGTAAGCTTTAGCTCCGTGCTCCTTCATTTTTCCGATCAATGTTTTAGAATACATGGTTGGGTGAAGGGTAAGGAAAGCTTCTCCGAACGCAGGAGAGAAAGATGGTTCCGGTTCAGTAATTCCTCTTTCTGTACCCGCCAGTTTGGAAGTGTACCCGCAAAGGAAGTGGTATTGTGCCTGGTTTTCATCTAAAATAGAAACCGGAGGCAATACTCCAAATGCATCGGCAGAAAGATAAACGATCTTTTTAGCATGTCCTGCCTTAGAAGGAAGAACAATTTTGTTGATATGATAAATCGGGTAAGATACTCTTGTATTTTCTGTGATAGATCCGTCTTTATAGTCAGCAATTCCGTTGTTTACCACTACGTTTTCAAGAAGTGCATCCCTTTTGATTGCTCTGAAAATATCCGGTTCTTTTTCTTCTGAAAGGTCAATAACTTTAGCATAACATCCTCCTTCATAGTTGAATACACCATTATTGTCCCAACCGTGCTCATCATCACCAATCAGGAATCTCTTAGGATCTGCAGATAAAGTTGTTTTTCCAGTCCCGGAAAGACCGAAGAAAAGAGCTACATCGCCTTCTTCACCTACATTGGCAGAACAGTGCATTGAAGCCATTCCTTTTAATGGAAGGTAATAATTCATCATGGCAAACATCCCTTTCTTCATTTCACCTCCGTACCAAGTACCTCCGATGATCTGTAGTTTTTCAGTAAGGTTGAACATAATGAAGTTCTCAGAATTCAGTCCCTGAGCTTCCCAGTTCGGGTTGGTGGTTTTGGAACCATTGATTACTGTGAAATCCGGCTCTCCAAAGTTTTCGAGCTCATAGTGAGACGGGCGGATAAACATATTAGTAACGAAATGCGCCTGCCACGCTACTTCTACAATAAATCTTACTTTTAATCTGGTATCTGTATTGGTACCACAAAAAGCATCAACGACATAGATTTTTTTAGCTTCAGAAAGCTGGTTCAGCACTAATCCTTTACAAGCATCAAAATTTTCTGCTGTAGTAGGAAGGTTTACTTTCCCATCCCAGAAAATTGTGTCTCTTGTAACATCATCCTGAACTATGTATCTGTCTTTAGGTGAACGACCTGTGAAAATTCCGGTTTTTACTGATATTGCACCAGATTCCGTAAGTTCAGCTTTCTCAAAGCCTTGATTTTCAGGAGCTACCTCAGCCTGATATAACTCTTCGTAAGACGGGTTATAGACGACTTCATAATTCCCTTTAATCCCTAATTTTTCTAAATCCTGGATGATTTTAGCGTGTTTCATTTTACTTATATTTTCTATTTCTTTATTGGGCTCAACAAAATTAATATTAATTATTTGTTAAAGGTGGTTTAAATATAATGATATAAGTCAGAATGACAAATAAAAAAACAGGATTGTAAATTATTGATTATAAATCAATTATATCACACCATTCGAAAACAGTATTGAAACCTTTTCCCCAAAAATAGTCCTCATAGCCGTGAAATTTGGCACTCATTACAAAATCTCCGCCCCAGGCTCCCAAACTTTTGACAAAAACGGGACAGTCTGAAAAAAACCTCTGCTTAACTGTGGGTATTTCAAGGAATTTTGAAATTTTTTGCTCATGAATCATCATCAGTTCAGAAAATTTTTCCAATTCATCGCATAACAAAACTTTTCTTGTGATATCCGAAAATTCTTCAACGAGTATCTGTGACTTTTGTTTTGACTTGTAAAAATTGATCCCTTCACGGCTGTCCTGCTTCTGATTTAGATGAATAAAAATCAGCTCATTTTTAAATGGTGGATTAAAGTCTGCTTTTTCATAGCTTACTTCAGGTTTACTTCTGAAAAGAACAGCAGATTTCTCTTTTGCAACCGCAATATCATAGCCGCTTCCGCCCAGACTTATGCTGTTGAGATGGAAAGGATCAATATCCGCCCACTCTGAAAGATTGTTCATTAAAGTAGAACTGCTACCCAGCCCGTAGTCTGCAGGGAACTGAAGATTAGTCTTCAGATAATAAGTATGATCGTTCTTAAATTTAGATTTAGAAAGCTGCTGAACATTTTGAAGGGTTCTCAGAATAAATTCAGCGCTTGAAGAAAGATTGGTTTCGAGGATCTGCCATTTTTTATAATCAATGACGGCCTTCAGCCATAACTTGTTTTGATGATGGGCTTCCCAAAAGATCAAGGATTTTTCGTCGTCTTTTTCATCAAAAAAAAACTCTTGTCCAAGCTTGGTTGGTACCGCCAGGACAAGAGCTCCGTCTATCGCGAAATATTCTGAAGTAAGCATAAGCTTTCCCGGTGAAAATATTCCGCTCATATTTTTTTAATTAGATTGCAGAAGCAACATCTACAGAAGCGTCAATTTTCTTGATCAATCCCTGTAGGGTTTTTCCAGGACCAACTTCTACGAAATTAGAGGCTCCGTCTTTGATCATATTCTGAACAGACTGCGTCCATTTTACAGGACCTGTAAGCTGAGCGATCAGGTTTTGCTTGATCTCCTCAGGATTAATCACGGCTGTAGTCGTAATATTCTGGTAAACCGGAATAGTTGCTTTTCTGAATTTTGTTTTTTCAATGGCTGCTGCCAGCCTTTCTTGCGCTGGTTGCATTAATGGAGAATGGAAGGCTCCATTTACAGGAAGTAACAAAGCTCTTTTTGCTCCTGCTTCTTTAAGCTTTATGCATGCTTCTTCTACAGCAGGCGTTTCTCCTGAAATTACCAATTGTCCGGGACAGTTGTAATTGGCAGGTACCACAATACCGCTGATCTGTGCACAGATCTCCTCAACTTTAGCGTCTTCAAGACCTAAAATTGCAGCCATAGAGCTTGGATTGGCATCACAGGCTTCCTGCATTGCTTTTGCTCTCTCGAATACTAATTTCAGGCCGTCATCAAAGGATAAAACTCCATTGGCGACTAAAGCTGAAAATTCTCCTAAAGAATGTCCTGCAACCATTTCGGCTCCAAGACCGTTCACTGCTTTTAAAGCAGCTACTGAATGTATAAAGATTGAAGGCTGGGTAACCTCTGTTTTCTTAAGATCTCCATCCGTACCATTGAACATCAAGGAAAGAATATCGAAACCTAAAATTTCATTGGCAGATTCCATTAAGTCCTTTATGTCTTTTCTAGAATCGTACAATTCTTTTCCCATTCCTACGAACTGAGAACCCTGCCCAGGAAATACAAGTGCTTTCATGTATTGAATTAAATATTATGCAAATATAAAGATAATGTTAAAAATATCCTTTTAAAAAGGCATAAATCGGTTAAGGAACTAATCTTATCACTCGGTAACCGGTGTTTACATAGGCCCCGTTTGCTTTAGATTTTACAAATTCAAACTTGGTAGCAAGCTGGGTCTGAACTTTATTCATCTGCTTAAAGATTTCTCCTTTTTTATTTTCTCTGGTCAGCATGTCATTCACGACATCAAAGCCTACGATGGCATATTTTGGAGGTATTTTGCAGTATTTACTTTTATAAGCAGCTAAGATTTCTTTCTCGAAACTACCATCTGCATTAATCTTTCTGTCCATCAGATATACAAGGCTTGCCTGGCTCAGCTCATCTACTTTCTTCTCGAAAACGGGAGAATAGTACATGCTGAATGCTTTTACTCCCTGTACTTCTTTGGAAAGAGCAATTGTTTTATTGGCAAAAGCTTCTCCGGCAGCATCGTTATCGCTGGCCAGGATTGCAATAACCGGAGCGGATTGTCCTGTCATCATATTCTGATCCAACTGAATTTCTGCGGGAGAGTTCACTACCATTATATTTGGATTTTTAACTGCTTTTTCAAGACCTCCTTTAATGTAGTTTGCAATTTCTTTTTTGCTGTCTGCCACTACATATATTTTCTGATCCGAATATACCGCTTTTACTTCTTCAACAATTTTATCTGCATAGGTCTGGTCATTGGTTTCAACGATGATCAGGTTATTATAATTGTAGAGTTCGGGAGAATTCGCAAAAGGTGCTACAACCGGTATTTTCTGATTTTTGGTAAAATCAAGAACATCAATCACATTGGATTTAAAGAATGGGCCGATGATAAGGTCTGTATTATCAGGATTGATCTGCGCCATTGAATTTTTAAATGAGGCTTCGTTTCCTGAATCCACAATTTTGATATCAAGCTTCTGACCGCCTCTTGCATTTCTTTCAATCGCCAGTTTAGCTCCGGTAAGGAAATCCAGCGCCATTGCTCTGTACTGGGTTTCGTTGGTACTGTATCCGAAAGGAAGCATTAAAACAACGCTCAATGCATCTCCACTCTTTTTCACGTAAGCCGGATCCTGCTTTTTGATCTTTAAGACCATTCCGGTTTTCAGTCCTTTGGAAAGATCGGGATTCAGAGCAATCAGCTCATCGATTGAAACACCGAATTTATTAACGATAGAGAATACAGTATCTCCCTGCTGAACGGTGTAGGTAACGTAATCATCTGCCACAGCAGTTACAGTTACTGTAGATTTTTCGCTTCCTGAATCTATTTTTGTTTTCGGATTTACGGGTTCGGAAACCACAGCTGCATCCGTATTTGTTCTTTTTATTTTGATGGTTTCGCCCGGCTTAAGGCCTTTTTCTTCCAATCCCGGATTCAAGACAAAAAGTTCCTGCTGGCTAATTCCAAACTGTTTTGTAATTCTGTAATAATTATCTTTTGACTGGATCACATACGCTTCTCCTTCTGCAGGTGTTGTAACTGCCGCGGATGTCTCTGTATGAGTTTCTGTAGATTTAGTAACTACAGCCGCAGGAACCGCCTGCTGTTCTCCGCCATACTTTTTGATACTTTCAAGAGGTAAAGTGATCTCATCCCCTATTTTCATATGGGCGTCAAGTTCCGGATTCAGCTTTCTTAAATCGGTTTCAGAAATACGGTATTGTTTTGTAATTCCGTAAATCGTTTGTTTAGGCTGAAGAATAATTTTTCCAACCTGAGCATTTGCATGACCTGGTTTTGCTTTTTCCACGACTGCAGGTTTGGCAGCCGGAGCAGTATGCTTTTCAGCTTTTACCATAACCACGTCTCCTATAGCCAGCTTACCGTCTTTGAATTTTGGGTTCAGCTTTAGCAGTTCATCTACAGTAATCCCGTATTTTTTTGCAATATTATAAGGATTGTCTCCTTTTACAACGGTGTGCGAGTTCTGGGCAGATACCCCCAAAACCATACATAAACTGGACAAAATAAAAAACCTTTTTATCATACTCGATAATTATAATTTACAAAAATACTTCTTTAAAATTAAATGGCAACAATTATTAATTTGGATTCTTGAACCACCATTTCTTCCCAACAATTTTCAAGCCATGAATAACCATAGTCTGAAAAGAATACGCTAAAATTAAAGACTCTTTCCTGCCATGTTTTTGAAGGATGAACATCTAAAAACAGGTTTTCCAGTCTTTCGAGCAGCTCCCCTTGCTTTATTTTTTCTGCATGCAAAAGACGTTTTTTCATTCTTTTAAATGATTTCAGCTGTCTTACTTCTTCTGCTTTTACCATGTTCCCAAAAGAGCGTTCTGTAGTTTCTGCTATCGTTTTGAGTTCGGAAAAGCTTTTTTCTAAAAGTATTTCTTTTTCTTCCAATATTGATAATACATTGCTGTCTTTTAGGATTTTCTGATTGGTAATAGCAGTGAAATTCCCAAAAAAATCTTCGATATTCAGATCCAGTTTTTCAATTTTCCCAACTGTTTTTTCTTTAATGAAAAGCATGGAGTTCCTTGGAATTAAAACAGGAAAAGGAATATTGACTGCTGTAAAATAGTCTTTAAGTTCCAGCCAATACATGATTTCCGCATTTCCCCCGATGTAAGCAAGGTTAGGAAGTACTTTTTCCTGATAAACCGGACGCATTAAAGCATTCGGGCTGAATTTCTCAGGATGGCTTTCCAGCTCATGAAGTATTTCTTCCTGCGTAAATCTTTTATTGGTGTCTACTGCAATATATTTTTCACCGTCAAAATCGATTCTGTCTCTGGTTTCAGAAAGATAAAAAAGATTGATATCACGGGGATTAACCTGTACTTTTCCGTACTTTTCTGTCAGAAAACTTACTTTTTCTTTTGAATTCTTTTGTAAGCTGAAATCCAGCAGCTCATCTTTGAAAATATCTTTGATCTGGCTTTTAAGTTCTTTGGAATCACCATCAATAATCAACAGTCCAAATTCAGAAAAAAGTCTGTTCACTAAAATTTTAATAGCTTCTGTCAATGTATTCCCAGGCTTATAAGCTTCTTTCATCATTAAAATCAGCTCTGTTCCGAATACGGAATCTTTAAATTCTTTTTCAAATTCAGAAATAAAGAATGTATCGCTGATCGTTATCCTGCCTACCGGTCCACCGGACTTCTCGTTGATTTCGTAATAATTGTGTTCTGTTTTAAAATGGTTGATCTCTGCAAAATCATGATCTTCAGAAGCCATCCAATATATTGGAACAAAATTAAAATCCGGGAAATTTTCCTTAAGATAAGTACAGGTTTTAATGGTCTGTAAAATTTTATAGACGAAAAAAACAGGTCCCGAAAAAAGGTTCAGCTGATGTCCCGTGGTAATAGTAAATGTATTGGGCAACTTTAGGTTTTCCAGGTTCTCTTTCTGTTTTGAAGAAAGGGTAAGTTCCGAAAGCTGCTTTTCCAGTACATCAGAAAGAATATTTCTCTGATCCTGTGTAAAAGAATTCTGTTTGAGATGAATCTGATCTTTAAAGTGATCTAAAGAAAAGGTATTTTTTTCAAAGCCTTCAATTTTCTGATTCAGGAAATCTTTTACCAGTTGTGGAATGCTTTCTATATCATTAAATGATATCTTATTTATTGTTTTCAACGTTGTTTTTGCTTTTAGTTGAACAAATACCACACAATACCAATATTCAATCTAAAATCGTAAACCGGATAGTGTGGAAATGCGTAAGCTTTATTATTGGAAATTACCGTTCCTATCTGCTGGCCTTCTACATAGAAGAACATTTTTTTAACCTTCATATTAATATACAGATCTACAATAGGCTGTCCTCCGATAGAAAATGAATTGGCATCTGGCAGAATATATTCGTTTAAAATCGGGAAGTAATCTCTTGAGGCAAATTTTGAGAAATAATATACCTTCAAACCTGCCTGAATTTCCGCCGCTTTTTTAAATGCCTGACTTTGGAAGAAGAAATTGGCTCTTCCTATAAAACTAGGCATTGGAAGAAGTTCTTTATTCGTCAAAGCATTTTGGAAATGAAGCCTTGTATTAAGATGAAATTTACCATAACTAAATGTAGCATCTCCCCCGATTTGGGAAATGTTTAATGAATTGCCACTTTGTTCCGGCGCTCCATCAGCATTGAAATAGGTGTAATTATCTATTCTGAAATAGTTGGCAAAAATTTCTGTTTTGAACCATTTTAGATTAACACTTCCCCCAATCTCTGTTACAGTCTGATTCTTTGCATTCTCCAGATAGTAGTTGTATTTATTGTAAACGGAAGTATTTAAAAGATAATTAAATGACGGATAAGCACTTTGAAAATTTACTTTTGCATTCACAAAATAATCTTTCACCGGCTCAAACTTTATGTTATTGGCAGTTCTTAGATAACTCCCGAACTGGCTTCCATTGGAAAATTCTAAAAAGGATTTCAGCTGGAACTTATCCCAAAGTTTCACCTGAAGATTTCCTACCGCTCCAATTCTATTTTCTTTAAATTCGCCAGGAAGAGCAACTCCATTTACAGTCGCAATGTCTCTCACTCCAAATTTCAGCATCTGATAACGTACTCCACCATCAAGCTTGAATTTTTCATTATTGAAAACAAGACTTAATGTATTGCTGAAGTTATCTGAATATTTTTTTGTGGTAAGAGGAAAACCGTTGGTTAATTCTGAAACGTTATCATACCAGTAAGGTTCTACTGCTCCCTGATTGTAAAAATATTTATTACCCTGATGAGACAATGTATGTCTTATACTGAATGGAAATTTTTCTGAATTGAACGGTGTAAACTGATGACTCAGATAGTATCTTCTGTATGAATACTGAGAACTTGATGAAGCCAGATTAACCTGAGCATTTTGCCTGTTCTTATAGTTGCTGTCACCATTCTGAAAAAGCTCATCTTCTGTGATTCCTCCACTTTCCTGATTGTTGACATTCTGGTGAAGATAATGAGCAAACAATTCATAATTTCCACTCTTGGAAACATAATGTCCGGAAAATAAAGTATTGTTATTCGACGCTAATGAATTTCTATAAAATCCCTGGGAACGAAGTCCCATATACTCAAGAGCAAAATTAAATCTTTTCCCAATATTCTGGGTATAGGTAGATTTCAATGCGGCACCATTTTTCATGGCAGTATGGTAAATAAAGGCGGCAGTAGGTGTTTTTACATCATAATATTTTACATCATCAGCTCCGATGATCATATATGACTTGTTGGAAGGAAGTAAGGCTAGGTTCTGCTCCGGATTCACTTCATACACCAAAGGATTGAATCCTGCTCCTATATTGGCTACCTGAGCTCGACCAAAATTATCTGTATTGTTATATTGTGAAAAGATATGGGTCTTATCAAAAGTCAGTACGGTATCAAAAACCTTCTTCTCAGAAAACTGGGTCTGATACTGATAATCATTAATAGTAGGCTTAAAGATTTTCAGTGAATCTTTTTTACCGGTGTCTATGACAAGGGTGTCTTCTTCTTTTTGCGGGCTTTTAATATCTGTTTTATTAACGACCTGGGCCTTCGCCACAAAACCTAAGAAGATTATTATAAAAAGGATGTACTTCATTATTCATTTTTGTATGGCAAATTTAATAAAAAAAAAGCGGTCTCAATTTTGAGACTGCTTTTTACTTAAATAAAAAAGAGACTGTCTTTTAGACAGCCTCTTTATATTTATTAGAAGTTAGGATTATTTAAAATTTCCTCTTGTGGAATTTTTAAAGATACCCTGTCATCATTATAAGGGAATGACTGACCTACATAGAACAAGTGGTTTGATCCTCTTGTAACTGTAGCTTTATTTCTCTTGAATGCTAAGTAAGATTTACCTTCACCCCAGAATTCTAAACGAGTATTTTTATAAATCTCATTCTGTAAAGCAGTTCCGCTTAATGCATCAATATATGAAACATCTGTCATTCTATTTGTCAAATAATTCTTCAGAATTGTTTTAGCTTCAGCTTCCTGGCCTGATTTAGCTAGTGATTCTGCTGCTAGTAAGTAGAACTCATCAACTCTCATATAGATATAGTCTGAAGTAATCTGTCTTTGTCCTTGTACAACTCTGTTTGGATCAAAGAATTTATTCCCTGGATAGTTTTGTGCAGGATTTGTTACAACAAATTGATTTCTTCTGATATCATCAGCTCTCATGCTATTATATAACCCTAGATCCATTCCTTTTCTAGTTCCAACAGAAGCATAACTATATGTGAAAACATCTACCTGCCCCCACCAGCTTACTAGGTCTAAACCATTAACAACCTCGATATCGAAGCCCCACATCCAACTTGGAGTCTCTAAAGAGTTAAATCCACCACCACTAGGCGTTGCACCTGGAGCCTGAACCATTCTTACAGCCTGAGTTTTAGAAGTTACAGGGTATCCATAATTAGCAATAATATCTTTAGATACGGTAGCAGCCTGTGCTGATTGTCCTGTAGCAGCATAAGCATAAGCTAAAAGACCTTTGGCAACACCCTGATCAATCATTCCTTTATTCGCTCTTTCGAAACCTTCCAAATATTCAACAGCCTTATTCAAGTCACTTATAATAAGATCATATACTTGCTGTTGAGAAGATTTAGGAGCTGCTGGCATTTGTGACTTTGTATATACTGGTATTGCAGCTTCCGATGGATTATATCCTTTCGTGTACAACTGCATTAGGTAGAAGTAAGCATAAGCACGAAGAGCTTTTGCTTGTCCCATAGCGTACTTATCCTCATCACTAGCTGGCACAGAGTCTGTTCCACCAAGTCCATCAATTACATCATTTGCTCCTGCAATAACTCTGTAATAATATCTCCATGGCTTATAGTTTACTGTATTGGTAAAGTCAGCCTGAGCTGCCATATTAGCTATATTTACATACCACCCGTAGCTTGTTGCTTCAAGTGCCATATCCTGTGAAAGTAGGTCACTATAAATATCATACCCTTTCTGACCAAAATCATCATGATCCAAATCAGTTCCCCCAGTTCCTGTATTGATCATCATCAAATACAAACCGTTTAATTTCGTTTGTACAGGTGCATCTCCTACAGTCTCAGTTGGTGTACTTTCAAGAAATTCTTCGCGACATGAAACAGTTAGGGTCGCTAATGCTATACTTAATAATAATATCTTTTTCATTTTATTTTCTTGTTAGAAGTTAATTTTTGCTCCAAATGTAATAGTTGATAATGGTGCATAAGCGTAAGTACTACTACTTCCAGTTTCTGAAACACTTGGATTAAACCCTTTTCTCTTACTTGCAATCCATAGGTTATCCCCGCTCACAAATAAGTTGAAACCTGTAATACCGATTGATTTTACAAAATCTTGAGGAAGATTATAACCTAAACGAACGTTATTAAGAGCAAGATAATCTGACTTAACCAAGAATCTGCTTGATCTTGATGCAGTATTAACGTCAGCTGCATAGTTTGAAGACATTCTTGGAACATCAGTAATATCTCCAGGATTTTGCCATCTGTTTAAAATATCTTTATGCCAGTTGTTAGTTCCGATTACACCGTTACCCATTAATCCAGCATATAGTCCATCATATGAATAACCTCCTAAGCTGTATAAAAACTGTACGCCTAATGTAAATGATTTATATCCGAAATCAAGATTAAATGCTCCTCTTACATCTGGTATAGCAGATTTATCTAAGAATTTCTGAGTCGCCTGAGAATACACTTCAGTAACACCCGTTCTTATATCTGCATTAGGATTTTGAGATTGGTATTCATAAAGTGATGTAATTTGCTCACCAACATCAAAAGTTCCATTTCCGTTATTATCGGTATAGTTTACATACCACTGAGCAGCACCAGTCGCAGAATTAACTCCTGCATATTCTCTCATATAATAATCATAAAGAGACTTTCCTTCAGCTCTACCAAAGCCTGCTTCAGATAAATCAAGAATTTTTCTTTGTCCTGAACCAGCATCCATTGGCATTCTTGTAAGTTTATTACGTAAGAGCTCTCCATTTACACCAAAGTCAAGGAACATATCTTCTTTATTAATGATATGAGCTTTTAAAGTAAACTCAATACCTTGGTTTACTAGGTTTCCATCATTAACTTTCAAAATTGCATTACCTGTAGATGGAGCAAGTCTGTTATCAAAAATCAGGTTATCAGTAGTTCTGTGGTAGTAATCAACGTCAAGTTCAATTGCTCTGTTTTTAAACAATCCTAATTCCACACCTGCCTGGAAGATTTTAGCTTTCTCCCAAGTTAACTCAGGGTAACCACTTCTGTCATATGTAGCTCCAGGAAGCCCCATAAAGTTTCCAGGGTTATATACATTATATCCAGGATAGTAACCTACTCCGGCCTGATCCCCTACCGTACCAAAACTTCCTTTTAACTTTAAGTTAGTGATGATTTTGTTATCTGATAAGAAATTTTCTTTGGTTACTAACCATCCTAAACCTGCAGAAGCAAATGTATCCCATTTGTCATTCAAGAATCTTGAAGATCCATCTCTTCTTACTGTTCCGTTAAAGAAATATTTCCCTTTGTAATCATATGTTAATTGACCAAAGAAACTCTCAAGAGCATAGCTGTTCAGATATGAGCTTGATAAAGATTCACCAATTCCTAAATTTAATTCAGGAATCATATCGATAATATTTGGTCTTCCTGCCGACATGAACTTCTGTTCCCAGCTGTTATTTTCATGAGCAACAAAAGCCATAATATTATGATCACCAAACTTTTTACTGAATCTTAACAACTGTAACCAGTTATAAGACATCAATTCTGTTTTAGTTTTATAGATATACCCATTTTGACTAGCTGCATTACCATAGAAAGGATTATCTACCTGATCATTACTATTGTTATAATACTGACCCCCAATTCTTGTTTCAAAGCTTAAGAATTTAGTGATGTCAGCTTTCAAGAACATGTTAGCATTGATCTCGTGCTTGTAGAATTTGTTAAGATTGTTAGTTGCATCTGCTATTGCATTTGTTAATGCTCCAAAACCTCTTCCTCCTTCACCATAATCAAACTGATTCCCTCCAAAATGAGGATCAGGAACTTTATTTCCTGCTGCATCACGTAAGAATAAAGGATAAATTGAAGGGATGTTATCTACGAACCAGAAGATACTTCCTGAGTCACTGCTTTGTCCATTTCTGTTTGCTTTTGAATAGGCATATCCTAAGTTAAAATCCCCTTTCAACCAAGGTCTTGCCTGGTGGCTTAGGTTTAATCTTCCGGTATATCTTTCAAAGTCAGAATTTATAGAATACCCTTTATCACTTAGGTAACCAATATTAGTATAGTATGTTGTTTTACCTGTACCTCCACTAATACTTAAATTATTTTCTGTTCTTGCAGAAGTTTGAAAAGCATAGTCTTCCCAGTTTTCCGGATCGTATAATCTATTAGTTCCAGGTCTAACCTGTCCTGTAGTTGGATCAATCAACTGAGCAGCTGAAACTCCCCACATATTATAATTTGGGCTAATACCCGCATTACCAAAAAGGTTATTATTTGCGTATGCAGTTGGATCAGCATTGCCTAATAATCTACCACGGTTTCTCATAGCTTGCCAGCTTAATCCAATATACTCCTCTGGAGATTTTATTGTTTCATATCTTGGAAGCAATGCCATGTTGAAACCTACTTTAGATTCAAGCTGGATAACAGATTTATTAGATCTTCCTTTTTTAGTATTAATAACTACAACACCATTAGCACCTCTTGCTCCATAGATAGAGGTTGCAGTAGCATCCTTAAGGATCACCATATTTTCAATATCCTCAGGGTTGATTGCACTAACATTCCCTGTATATGGCATTCCATCTAATACATATAGTGGACTTCTGTTTCCACTAACGGATCCAAAACCTCTGATACGAATTGTTGCATCTGTACCAGGTTGTCCTGAAGTGTTAATAACTCTAACACCAGCAGCTTCTCCTGCAAGTGCCTGGCTAACACTAGATACGTTTTTTGAATCAATCGACTTAGCATCTACTTTAGATGCAGTACCCACATAAGTTTCCTTTGGAACCTGGCTATAACCAATTACAACTACTTCTTCAATTGCTGTTTCCGTAGTTGTTGTATCTCCAGGCTTCTGCTGTGCGTAAGCAGCTTGTCCAAGAAAGAACAAGGCACCTGCACTTAATACACGTAGTTTAACATTCATATTAACAAATTTTAATATATTTAATTCGCAAATATGTTAATAAATATTAACACTCGCAAGTCTTTCATGTATATAAAAATTTGCTTTTTTCTTAATAGTGTTTTTAAAGATTTAGCGAAATAGCATAGTTTAAATAATTATATCAGCTTTATTTGTATAAATATTATTTTTTCATGCTTGTTATTTTTTTTAACAAATTATTACCAATATAAAAAATATTATTTAGAATAATTATAAATTAAATTATTAATAATATATCCAAAAAAAAATTATAAAAAAGTGGTTTTCATGCATTTATAATTATAAAATAATTTCTTCAATTTCTTTTAATAATAGATTATAAGAGCTAAAGATACGATTTCAATAGTATTCATAACTCACTATTATTTTACAAATAGCATTCATCAAATTTATTATTTAAAAGATTTAATTTGTTAAATTACTACTTAGTCCACCATATACTAGTTAACCTTAATTCATCTATATCAATTATATCAATAAAAAAATTCCATAATTGCCTAAAAAAAACCACTTTTCGAAAAAAGTGGTTAAAATTTTATGATTAATTAACTATTATTTCAGCTTCTTCTTAACAGCTACCTGTTCGTAAACTTCAAGAATATCTCCGACTTCAATGTCGTTATAACCTTTCAGGTTCAATCCACACTCGTAACCTTTGGTTACTTCTCTTACATCATCTTTGAAACGCTTCAAGCTTTCCAGCTCTCCGTCAAATTTAACGATACCATCTCTTAATACCCTTACTTTAGACTGCCTGGTTACTTTACCTGAAAGAACCATACATCCTGCAATGGTACCTACTTTAGAGATTTTAAATACCTCTCTGATCTCAACATTACCGATTACCTGTTCTTTGATCTCAGGAGAAAGCATGCCTTCCATCGCTTCTTTAACCTCATCAATAGCAGCATAAATTACTGAATAGGTTCTGATCTCTATTTCTTCTTTATCTGCTAATTCTTTAGCATTAGCACCGGCTCTAACATTAAATCCGATAATAATTGCGTCAGAAGCAGTTGCTAAGTTAACATCTGATTCAGTGATCTGTCCAACCCCTTTATGTAAGATATTAACGTTGATTTCTGCTGTAGATAATCTCTGTAACTGATCAGATAATGCTTCTACTGAACCATCCACGTCACCCTTAAGAATAATATTCAATTCTTTAAATTCACCTAAAGCAATTCTTCTTCCAAGTTCTTCAAGTGTAGTATGCTTCTTAGTTCTGATTGAAAGTTCCCTTTGTAACTGCTCTCTCTTATTGGCTATTATTTTAGCTTCGCTTTCATCTGCATATACCTTAAATTTATCACCTGCCGTTGGTGCTCCATCAAGACCTAAAATAGTAACAGGAATTGAAGGACCGGCTTCTTTAAGGTTTCTGCCTCTTTCATCAAGCATAGCTTTTACCTTACCGTGGTTCTTACCTGCCACTACATAATCTCCAACTCTTAGGGTTCCGGTCTGTACCAACATAGTAGCTACGTATCCTCTTCCTTTGTCCAGTGAAGCCTCAATAACAACTCCTTGAGCCGCTCTGTCAGGATTAGCCTTCAGATCAAGCATTTCTGCCTGAAGTAATACTTTTTCCAAAAGAACATCCATGTTGTTACCAAATTTCGCAGAAATTTCTTGCGCCTGAACATTTCCACCCCATTCTTCTACCAGGATATTCATCCCAGAAAGTTGTTGACGGATATTATCAGGATTAGCATTTGGTCTGTCCACTTTGTTCAAGGCAATGATCATTGGCACTCCTGCAGCCTGTGCGTGAGAAATTGCTTCTCTCGTTTGAGGCATCACATCATCATCAGCAGCAATTACAATAATTGCAATATCGGTGATCTGAGCACCTCTGGCTCTCATCGCGGTAAATGCTTCGTGACCCGGCGTATCTAAGAATGTAATTCTTTGTCCGTTCTCCAATTTTACGTTGTAGGCTCCAATGTGCTGAGTAATTCCTCCTGACTCACCAGCAATAACGTTAGTTTTTCTGATGTAGTCAAGTAAAGACGTTTTACCGTGGTCAACGTGACCCATTACCGTTACGATTGGTGCTCTTGGAGAAAGATCCTCCTCAGTATCCATATCCTCTTCAGATTCCACCTCTTCAAGGTCAGCATCTGAGAATTCTATTTTATAACCAAATTCATCTGCAACCAATAACAAAGTATCAGCTTCCAGTCTTTGGTTCATTGTTACCATTACACCTAAAGAGAAACAAGCAGAAATAACTTCTGTTGGGGAAACATTCATTAAACTTGCCAATTCACCTACTGTGATGAATTCGGTAACTTTTAATGATCTGTCCTGAGCATCAATTTCCTGCTGACGTTCATCTTGTTCTCTACGGTAGGTTCTTTTATCTTTTCTGTGTTTAGCAGATTTGGATTTACCTCCTTTATTGGTTAATTTTTCAAGAGTTTCCTTGATCTGATTTTTAACCTGTTCGTCGGTAAGCTCAACAGGCATAGTTCTCTGCCCTGGTCTGTTGTTGTTTCCGCCTGGACCTTTTTTGAATCCGCCTCCCTGACCTGGTGGACGGTTTCCTTGGTTATTTCCAAAACGGTTACCTCCCGGACCTCCTTGACCTGGCGGACGGTTCCCTCCCGGACCTCCCTGTCCTGGTGGACGGTTTCCTCCTGGGCCTCCCTGACCTTGCGGCCGATTACCCTGACCTCCTTGGTTATTGTTATTATTTCCTGAGTTTTGATTATTCCCTTGACCTTGTTGATTTGGTCCTCCGGGTTTCTCAATTCTCTTTCTTTTCTTTTTAGCACCAGAACCCGGTTTTGGTGCAAACTGTGTTAAATCAATTTTTTCACCAACGATCTTAGGACCGTCAAGCTTCTGATAAACAGTTTCTATTTTCTGAGGTTCCTGAGATTCAGGCTCAGCTGGTTTTTGAGGCTCTGCCTTATTTTCAGCAGGCTCAGGCTGCTTTGGAGTTTCTTTCACAGGTTCTGCCGGTTTTTCCTCTTCTTTTTTCTCCTCCATTTTGGGTTTATCTTTTTTTACAGGTCTATTTCTAGATTCTATTTGGGACAGATCGATTTTATCCAGAACTTTGAATTCCTGTTTTTCAGGAGCTGCTTTAACTTCCGGCTCAGCCACAACTTCTTCTTTCTTTTCTTCAACCGGTACTGCTACGGGTGCTGGCGCCGCAGGAGTTTCTTCAACTTCAGTAGTTTTAGATTCAAGATCTATTTTACCTAAAATTTTAGTTTCCGGTTTATTTGCTTTAGCTCTTATTACTTCAGGGGTTTTCTTTTCTTCAATTTCCAGTTTTTCTTCCGGAACTTTAGTGATCACCACCTCATGGGAAGCCTTTCTCTGTTCGCCGTCTTTGGCAAACTCAGCCTCCAATGCAGAATATGCCGCTTCTTCTAATTGAGCGTTAGGATTGTTTTCAACTTCGAAATCCTTTGACTGTAAAAACTCTACTAATCTGGACATCGAAATATTGAATTCCTTAACCGCTTTATTTAATCTTATTTTTGGCATCTATATTATTTACTATTTTTTTTAATTCTTAAAATTAAAGTATTCTTTTTTACTGTTTATTAAAATTCATTAAAATCTTAATCTTCAAATTCTTCTCTCAGAATACGTTTTACATCTTCGATGGTTTCTTCTTCAAGATCTACCATATTCAGAAGGCTTTCGGTATCCTTATCCAATACTGATTTCGCAGTAGTAAGACCTACTTTCTTAAATTCATCTAAAATCCACTGCTCAATATCGTCATTAAATTCTCTCAAATCAACATCGTCATCCTCGCTGGATTCTCTATAAACATCTATTTCATATCCGGATAACCAAGAAGCCAGCCTGATATTCTGTCCTTGTTTTCCGATCACTTTGGAAATCTCTTCAACCGGAGTATAAACCAGTGCATAGTTTGCATCCTCGTTGATATCAATTTTGTTGATGGTAACATTTCCTAAAGCTCTTTTCACCATGATTTCAGGGTTTTTAGACCACTGAATCACGTCGATGTTTTCATTTCTCAACTCTCTTACAACCCCATGAATTCTGGATCCTTTCACTCCCACACAAGCACCTACAGGATCTATTCTGTCATCATAAGCATCTACTGCAATCTTTGCCTTCTCACCAGGAATTCTTACTACTTTCTTAAGCATGATTGTTCCGTCCTGGATTTCAGGAATTTCCAGTTCCAGTAATTTCTCTAGGAATTTAGGTGCAGTTCTGGAAATAATAATCTGTGGTTTTGAACCTTTAAAATCTACTGTCTCAACAATAGCTCTGATATTTTCGCCTTTTTTAAAGAAGTCGGATGGAATCTGATTTTCTTTTGGCAAAATAAATTCGTTCTCCTCATCATCCAATAAGATCACATGTTTGTGACGGATGTGGTGAATCTCTCCAATAACAATTTCCCCAATTTTATCTCTGAACTGCTCATAAAGCATTGCATTATTATGTTCCTGAAGTTTTGTGGCCAGGATCTGCTTCAAGGTAAGAATATTTCTTCTACCCAGTTGGGCAACAGGGATTTCCATTGTAAAATCTTCACCTACTTCAAAAGTAGGGTCAATCTTCTTAGCTTCAGAAAGCTCAATTTCCAGATCGTCATCTTCAGACATTTCGTCCTCAACAATCGTTTTATTTAAAAATATCTGAAAATCTCCTTTATCAGGGTTCACAATTACATCAAAATGATCATCTGAATCGAATCTTTTTCTCAAAAGGGTCTTCAATGAATCTTCAATAATTGCCATAAGATCAATCTTACTGATCCCTTTTTCGTCTTTAAAATCACCAAAGGATTCAATCAACGCTATATTATCCATCTATTTTTTTTTCTTTTAAAATTTAATTATTACTAACGCTTTTTTTATCTCAGAGTAAGGAATTTCTTTTTCCTCCTCCACATCCACTTTCCCTTTTCCGACTTCTTTCGGCTTTCGGTAGCGTAAAATAAGTGTGATCTTTTCCTCATCCACTTTTGCCAGCTCACCTTCAATTTTGGAAGAATCATTCAGCAATACTTCTATTTCTCTTCCGATATTCTTCCTGAACTGTCTCGGAGCGGCGAGCGGCTCACTTAGTCCCGCAGACATTACCTGAAGGCTGAAATCATGTTCCTCACGATCCATGTTAAACTCTATCGCACGGCTTGCATCAAGGCAGTCCTGAAGAGTCACCCCATTATCACCATCCAAGATCACAGTAATATCATCTCCTGCAGAAAATTTCAGATCAACAAGAAATAAATCCTTTCTGGTCTCAAGGAATTCATTTAATAATTCTTCAATTCTTTTTCTAAACTCCATACATTAATTATCTTGATTTACCAGTACGAAAAAAGGCTTTCTTCCGAAGCCTTCCCATTTTTCCTGTAAATCCACTGCAAATATACGCATTTTTTCTAAAAAAGCAAAATCTACTTAATTATCAAGTAAATACCTTAAAATTTCGATTAAGGTAAATTAAACAGGCAGGTGAAAGTATTTTTATTATTTTTGTCCTGAAATTTAAAAACATACATTTTGAATATAACAATTGTAGGAACAGGTTATGTAGGGCTGGTTACAGGTACTACCCTGGCAGAACTTGGCAATTCAGTATACTGTGTTGATATTGATGAAAAGAAAGTAGAAGGTATGAAAAACGGCATTGTTCCCATCTATGAGCCGAACCTTGAAGAGATGTTTCTTAGAAACATTCAATCCGAAAGATTATTTTTCACTACCAATCTTAAAGAAGCCTTAGACAAAAGCGAAGTCATATACCTCGCACTGCCAACACCACCGGGAGAAGACGGCTCTGCAGATCTTTCATATGTCATCCAGGTTGCCAATAATATTGGAGAAATGATGACAGAATATAAGGTCATTGTAAATAAAAGTACTGTTCCCGTAGGAACCGCGGATAAAGTAAGAGAAGTAATTGCTTCTAAAACGAACATCCCTTTTGATGTAGTTTCCAATCCCGAATTTTTAAGAGAAGGGTTTGCCGTGGAAGACTCCATGAATCCTTCAAGGGTCGTTGTGGGTGCCAGCTCTGAAAAAGCAAAAACTATTATGGCTCAGATTTATCAGCCATTTACCAATACAGGAATTCCGATCATCTTTATGGATGAAAAATCATCGGAGCTTACGAAATATGCCGCCAACTCATTCCTTGCCGTAAAAATCACTTTTATGAATGAAATTGCCAATTACTGTGAGAAAGTAGGTGCTGATGTAGATAAAGTGAGACTTGGGATGGGAAGTGATGACAGAATAGGACACCGTTTTTTATTTCCAGGTATCGGATATGGCGGAAGCTGCTTCCCTAAAGATGTAAAAGCCCTTATCAAATCCGGAATCCAGGAGGATTTCAATTTCCAGATCCTTGAGGCTACTGAAAAAGTAAATACTTCACAAAAAGTAATTCTGGTTTCAGAGATTGAAAAATACTTCGGAGGAAATATCAGCGGAAAGAAAATTGCCATGTGGGGTCTGGCATTTAAAGCTAACACAGATGATATCCGTGAAGCATCTTCTTTGGACAATATTGCTCTTTTATTAGAGAAAGGCGCAGAAATTGCTGCGTATGATGCGGTAGCAGAAAGTAATGTAAAGAAACTTCTTGGTGATAAGATCCATTATGCGAAGGGAATGTATGATGCTCTTGAAGATGCAGATGCTTTATTCATTGCTACGGAATGGCCTGAGTTTAAAAATCCGAATTTTGAACTGATGGCTAAGAAAATGAAAAACAAAGTCATTTTTGACGGAAGAAATATGTATCCGTTAGAAATCCCACAACAGAATGGGTTTCATTATAAAAGTATAGGAAGAAAGACCATAGAAAATAAATAGATGAAAAATATAATTATTACCGGAGGAGCCGGATTTATAGGTTCTCACGTTGTAAGAGAGTTCGTAAAAAATAATCCGGAAACAACGATCATCAATCTTGACGCCCTTACTTACGCCGGAAATCTGGAAAACCTTAAGGACATTGAAAACGAGCCTAATTACGTTTTCGAAAAGGCAGACATTACAAAACCTGAAGAATTAAGAAAAGTATTCGAAAAATACAACCCTGACGCTGTAGTGCACTTAGCGGCAGAAAGCCACGTAGACAGAAGCATTACAGACCCAATGGCATTTATTAATACCAATGTGAACGGAACTGCCAATCTTCTTAATCTATGTAAGGAATTCTGGACTCTCAATCCGGATCACACGCATGGCAGATTTCCTGATGAGAAAAGAAATAATTTATTTTATCATGTTTCTACGGACGAAGTATATGGAAGTCTTGGCGAAACAGGATTCTTTTTGGAAACTACAGCTTATGATCCACAATCTCCGTATTCAGCTTCAAAAGCAGCGTCTGACCACCTGGTAAGAGCTTATGGAAATACTTACGGAATGCCATTCATCATATCTAACTGTTCCAACAATTATGGCCCAAATCATTTTCCTGAAAAATTAATTCCTCTGTGCATTTCAAACATTATTAATGAAAGACCATTGCCAATTTATGGTGACGGAAAATACACAAGAGACTGGCTATTTGTAATCGATCATGCAAAAGGTATTCATCAGATTTTTAATGAAGCTAAGACCGGTGAAACTTATAATATTGGAGGATTCAACGAGTGGCAGAATATTGATTTGGTGAAAGAATTGATCAAGCAAATGGATTCGAAGTTAGGAAAACCGGAAGGTCATTCTGAAAAATTAATCACTTTCGTAAAAGACAGACCGGGACACGATAAGCGTTATGCTATTGATGCGACTAAACTTAATAAAGATCTAGGCTGGAAACCATCTGTGACTTTTGAGGAAGGACTTTCAAAAACTATCGATTGGTATCTTGAAAATAAAGAGTGGTTAGAAAATGTTACCAGTGGCGATTATAAGAAATACTACGAAAATCAATATAATTAACACACAAAAGATGAAAGGCATTATATTAGCCGGAGGATCCGGGACACGACTTTACCCTCTTACCATTGCAGTAAGTAAACAGTTGATGCCTGTTTACGACAAACCAATGATATATTACCCTCTTTCAACTTTGTTGCTTGCTGGAATTAAAGATATCCTGATCATTACAACCCCTCATGACCAACCAGGATTTATCAAACTTTTAGGTGATGGATCCCAGATTGGATGTAATATAGAATATGTTGTACAGCCGAGTCCGGACGGGCTTGCCCAGGCCTTTATTTTAGGGGATACATTTATTGGCAATGATCCCGTTGCATTGGTTTTGGGAGATAATATTTTCTATGGCTCTGAAATGGGCACTTTGCTGAAGAATAAAACCAATCCGGATGGCGGAGTGGTTTTCGCTTATCACGTTTCCGATCCAGAGAGGTATGGAGTTGTAGAATTTGACAATGATTTTAAAGCTATATCTATTGAGGAAAAACCTTTAAATCCTAAATCGAATTATGCAGTTCCCGGCTTATATTTTTACGATAATGAAGTAGTGGAAATCTCAAAAAACATTCAGCCTTCTGCGAGAGGAGAACTTGAAATTACGGATGTCAATAATGTTTATTTAAGCAAAGGAAAACTTGAAGTAGGCGTTTTGGACAGAGGTACAGCCTGGCTTGATACCGGAACTTTTGACTCCCTGAATGATGCTTCTGAATTTGTAAGTGTTATTGAAAAAAGACAGGGCTTCAAAATAGGCTGTATTGAAGAAATTGCATTCCATAATAAATTCATCAACGAAGAAAAATTGCTTGAAACTGCTGAAAAATATGGCAAAAGCGGCTACGGCGAATACCTTAAGAAACTTGTCAGAAAGTAACATTATCATATTCTGAACTTTATAACAACTATTGGCTTTATAGCCGATAGTTTTTTAATGTAAAAAATCTTATATTTTCTTTAATCCGAAAGACTTATTTGATGTAAATTTCCATACATAATTACATAATATTAACAGGCTGTACTCCGATAGTAATTTTATAATTAACTTTGAGGGCTTAAAGAATTTTATAACATTAATGGAATACAATAAACCGCAAATTATTACATTCGATAAAATAGGATCATCCCATTTGGGTTATATTACTATAGCAGAGACTCAGAAAAATGTTCCTTTTGAAATAAAACGTGTCTACTGGACGTATTACACGCCTCATGATGTAACGAGGGGAGGACATGCCCATAAGGCGCTGCAGCAGTTCATATTTGCTGTTTCAGGAACTATTACCTTTAATACTGAGGATAAAGATGGTCATAAGGAAACTTTTACTTTAGACCATCCTACAAAAGGTTTATATATCCCCAAACTGGTATGGCGAGATATTCAGTTTTCCCATAATGCAGTTCTGCTGTGTCTGGCTTCGGAAGTATATGACGAAGAAGATTACTTCAGGGACTATGAAAGCTTTAAGGAAGCAGCGAAGAAGAAATAAGCTATCCTACACTTCACCTGGATGGTGGCGGTACTAAATATAAATAATATACGATGGTAATTGAATATAAAGGAATTAAACTAAGATTTGTTGAGGCTGATGATGCTTCATTTATAGTATCCATCAGGAATAATGAAAAAAAATCCAGATTTATCTCAAAAACTTCTCAGGATGTAGAAGCTCAGAAACAATGGATCTCGGATTATAAAAAACGGGAACAGCAGAAAAAAGAGTTTTATTTTATTGCAGTTGATGAAAACAATGAAGATTATGCAACCTACAGGGTTTATAAAATAGATTCCGGACTTCCCGAAATTGGCAGCTGGGTTTCCAAACCGGACTATTCCAACATCAAAAATTCAATAAAAGTAGATATTGCGGTGAAAGACTTTGTGCTGAACGAATTAAATTTTGACATCCTGCAGTTTGAAGTAAGAAAACAAAATGCTTCAGTCAACAGTTATCACAAACTCTTTCAGCCGGAGCTGATAAGAAGCGACGACGAAAATAATTATTACTTATTAAAAAGAGACACTTTTAATACGATACTTCCAGATATTCTGAAAAAATTTAAAATATAAACTTATGTCAATAAATGAATTTATAAAGAATTTCCAGTCACAGCTGGAAAATACAGATACAGTTATAGAACCTGAAACAGCATATAGCCAAGAAAGCTACTGGGACTCGCTTACCGCAATGGTGATCAAAGTAATGATAGAAGACGAATATGGTGTAGATATTGAGCCTGAACAGATTACCTCCTTTAAAGATATCAACGAACTATATTCTTTTATTGTTGAGAAAAAACAGTAAATATTAAATAATGGCTTTTATAAAACATATTTCAACATATATTCCTGAGAAGGTCATTTCCAATGAGGAGATTTCAAAAAAATTTCCTGACTGGGAAAGTGATAAAATTCTTGAAAAAATAGGGATCAGAAACAGGAATATTACCGGAGAGGATGAATTCACTTCAGATATTGCTGTTAAAGCTCTTAATAAACTTGTTGAAGAACATCAAATTGATAAGTCTGCGATAGATTATCTGATCGTATGCACGCAGAGTCCGGATTATTTCCTTCCCGCAACAGCCTGCCTTGTACAGGCTCAGGCCGGCTTAAATACAACTTGCGGAGCCATAGACATCAACCAGGGATGTTCAGGATACATTTACGGACTATCTCTGGCTAATGCCCTTATTGATTCTAAGATGATGAAGAATGTTGTTCTGATAACGGCAGAAACCTATTCAAAGCACATTCATGAAGATGACAAAGGAAATATCAGCCTTTTTGGGGACGCAGCTGCTGCAACCCTTATCTCCGAAGACGGGGACTATGAAATTCTGAAGTTCTCCGTAGGAACGGATGGAGAAGGTGCCAAAAACCTGATTGTTAAAAATGGTGCTGTCAGAAATAAAAATACTGGCGATCCGGAAGACAGGGATAATTATCTTCATATGAATGGTCCTAAGATCTTTGATTTCACTTCAAAAGCCATTCCCGGCCTTGTAGAAGAAAATTTAAAATTAAACGGATTTGAAAAAAGCGACATTGATACTTTTATATTTCATCAGGCCAATACATTCATGCTCGATTTCTTAAGAAAAAGAATTAAAATTCCTCAGGAAAATTTCGTCATCGACATGCTGGATTACGGCAATACCGTATCTTCTACCATTCCTATTGCTTTTAAAAATTCACTTACGGCAAGAGGTCCCAAAAATGTAATGCTTGTCGGTTTTGGAGTAGGATATTCCTGGGGAGCAGTGTGTTTAAGAAAAAATAATTGAGCGTTAAAAAATAGCATTATGATAAAATTTCTTGATCTTCAGAAGATCAATTTACAGCATCAGGAAGAAATTGAGAACAAACTTTTAAGTGTATTCCGTAGTGGTTGGTATTTGTTGGGAAATGAGCTTAAAAATTTTGAAACCAACCTTGCCTCATATATCGGTTCAGAATATGCTTTAGGTGTAGCCAACGGGCTGGATGCCCTTCGTCTTATCTTCCGTGCTTATATAGAACTAGGGGTAATGAAACCGGGCGACGAAGTGCTTGTTCCGGCCAACACATATATCGCTTCAGTTCTGGCTTTATCAGACAATGGGCTTATTCCTGTATTTGTAGAACCGGATGTCAATACGTATAATATTGATGTTTCAAAAATTGAAGAAAAAATAACACCGAAAACGAAAGCCATCCTCATTGTTCATCTTCAGGGAAGAATTGTTTTTTCTGAAGAGCTTAAAAATATCGCATCAAAGTACAATCTAAAGATCGTAGAAGACAATGCACAGGCAATAGGCGCAGAGTGGAACGGTATTAAATCAGGAAACCTTGGTGATGCTGCAGGTTTCAGCTTCTATCCCGGGAAAAACCTTGGAGCTTTAGGTGATGCAGGAGCCGTAACCACGAATAACAAAGAAGTATTCGATGCCATACGTGCTATAGCCAACTACGGTTCAAACCAGAAATATATTAACATTTATAAAGGATTAAACTCCAGGCTGGATGAAATTCAGGCCGCTGTTTTGGATGTGAAGCTGAAGTATATCGGCCACGAAAATGGTACCCGACGAGAAATCGCCAAAAGATTCATCGCAGAGATCAACAATCCAAAGATCATCCTTCCTGAAAATCCTGCAGACGAAAAAGAACACGTATGGCATGTTTTCGTCATAAGAACAGAAAAGAGAGATGAGCTTCAGGCTTATTTAACGGAAAAAGGTATCAGTACCATTATCCACTATCCTATTCCGCCTCACAAGCAGGAAGCATACAAAGAATACAGCCACCTTTCATTCCCTATTACAGAGAAAATGCATGATGAAGTACTGAGCCTTCCGATTTCTTCTGTTTTGGAAGAGGAAGAAATACAGGCTATTATCAAAGCTGTTAACGAATTTTAAATTAAAGAATATCTGTAATGCGTTTAAAACCTATTTCAGGCAAGATGCTTCACAATGAATATCCTAAACAATCCGTCAACAAATAAGATTCTTATTATAAATTTCAAGAACTATTAGCTTTATGGCTAATAGTTTTTTGTTCATAATAACAAATATTAATATATTAGTTGTTGTTTTCGGATTTATGTGAATAATTATTCACTAATTAAAAATACTAAATAAGAATTAAATATTTTAAATTTGCAAAAACTTACACAAATGAATGAACCACAGCAGAAGTGGACAGAAACGATTGATGCCGATCATTCTTTATTGGACTTAAAACTTAAAGAGGTCTGGAGATATAAAGATTTAGTCTATATGTTCATTAAAAGAGACTTTGTTTCCAGCTTTAAACAAACTGTATTAGGCCCGGTTTGGTTTTTTATTAACCCTATTTTGACTACGGTTGTATATCTTGTAGTTTTTGGTAAAATAGCTAAACTTCCCACAGATGGACCTCCCCTCTTATTTTACCTTGCAGGAGTTACCCTCTGGAATTATTTTTCGACCTCACTTATTGCAACGTCTAATACATTTGCCGGGAATGCGGGTATTTTTGGAAAAGTTTATTTTCCAAGACTCGTAACCCCTTTGTCAATAGTAATATCCAATCTGATGCGGTTTACAGTACAATTCCTTTTATTCATCCTGGCCTGGATATATTACCTTACCAAAGGAGAAGTTCATCCTAACATCTGGGTTCTTGCCACACCATTCCTTATCATCCTGATGGCTTTTTTCGCTTTAGGAGTTGGAATGATTTTTTCTTCACTTACTACCAAATACAAAGACCTCAGCATGTTGTTGGGATTCGGGATAAGCCTGTATATGTACGCAACTCCGGTAATTTATCCGGTATCTGCCTTACAGGGTATTTTCAGAAAACTGGCTTACTATAATCCACTGACAGGCATTTTTGAATGTTTTAAATATGCATGGATCGGTTCCGGAGATTTTTCACCTGCAATGCTGGGAGTCAGCTCAGTGATCATTTTGGTCCTTCTGATGATAGGCGTTGTTGTTTTTAATAAGGTTGAAAAAACTTTCATGGACACCGTTTAGGAACACCATCTTTTATTAATTTTAAATTCCAATTAAACTATGCTGGCTTTAAAAGCAGAAAATATATCAAAACAATACCGTCTCGGACAAGTGGGAACAGGTACGCTTTCTCACGACCTGAACAGGTTTTGGCACAAAGTAAGAGGTAAGGAAGATCCATATTTAAAAATCGGAGAAACCAACGACAGAGCAACAAAAGGAAATTCTGAATATGTATGGTCACTCCGTGATATCGATTTTGAAATCGAGCAAGGCAGTGCTGTAGGAATCATCGGAAGAAACGGGGCCGGAAAATCTACCCTGCTGAAAATCCTGAGTAAGGTAACCAAGCCTACCACCGGAAGAATACACACCAACGGCAGAATTGCTTCTTTACTGGAAGTTGGTACAGGTTTTCACCCTGAAATGACGGGGCGTGAAAATGTCTTTCTCAACGGTGCTATTCTCGGAATGACTCGAAAAGAGATTACCAGAAAATTTGACGAGATCGTTGCTTTCTCAGGAGTGGAAAGATATATAGACACTCCGGTAAAAAGATATTCTTCGGGGATGTATGTGCGTCTTGCATTCGCAGTTGCCGCACACCTTGAATCTGAAATCCTGATCGTTGACGAGGTTTTGGCCGTAGGAGATGCGGATTTCCAGAAAAAATGTATTGGAAAAATGGGCGATGTTACCAGAGGAGAGGGAAGGACCATTTTATTTGTAAGCCATAATATGGCTGCCGTAAAACAGTTATGTAATAGCGGTATTCTTATGAAGAACGGTATGCTTGCAGACCAAGGAAGTATCAATCAGGTTCTGGAAAACTATATCATCCATGAATTATCTCCAAACTCTGAATTCAAATACATTGAAGACCTGAGTAAAAAGGCTCAGATTCACAATGTCAAAATTTTCAATAATAAGAATATTGAGACCATGGAGTTCAGTCATACCGATGATATTAACATCAATATAGACTATATCAACAGAAGCGTTACTAAGGGAGTACGCGTCAATATTGCCATCTTAGACAAGTTTGAAAATGTTATTTTCATTACAAGAAAAACATTTGACGATATGCATGAGAACAGCCTGTCTATACAGATCGAGGGCAACAAGCTTATCCCCAACACGTATATACTTTCTGTAGCATTAGATACTCCGGGGGTCGAACTTTATGATTATATAAAGGGAGGCATCCAGATCAGTATCGTTGAAACAGGGCATGAAAACTTTCTTACGGGAGATACTGATAATGGCATCATTCATCCTCCTGTACTATGGATGTAAGTACTTATGAAAAAGATATTAGTTTTATCTACAGGCGATGTAAACGGCGCCTATGAAGCCATGTACAAAGTAGCTCATATTTTAAAAAATATGGGACATGAAGTGGTGATGTGTGTAAAGAATAAAACGAAAGCGGATGATTTTATAAAACCTTATATTCCTATACAGCATCCTCCTGTTACTAAAAATTTATCTTTAACAGAGAGGGCAATACGGAAAATAAAAACAAAATTGACACAGCCTCAGGCTGTAGTAAAAAAAGCATTGATAACAGAAAGTAAGTATTCTTTTTTGAGCAAAGATGAAATTACAGAACATATCAATGTGGAAAGTCTGTTAAAATCTGTGGGCTTCGTCCCGGATTATATTTTTACCGGTATGACCATTGATTTTCTTAACAGTACGGATCTTTTCAACATTCAAAAAGCCACGCGGGCAAAAATATACAATATCACAGTGGATATGAACCATTTTACAGGAGGATGTCATTTTTCCTGGGGATGTGAAGGCTATATGAACAATTGTGATCACTGTCCGGCAATTCCCGATGAATCTCAAAAACACGTGGCAAAGGATAATCTGGAAAGAAAATATCAAAATGCCCAAAAAGCTTCTTTTCAAATTATTGCGGGATCGGGTTTAACCCTGGAACAGGCAAAAAAATCAAAAATCTACAGGGAGCAGGAGATCATCTACAATATCAACAGCCTGATAGATACTACCCTGCTCAACGATAAGAACAAAAATATCGCTAAAAATATTTTCTCTTTATCGGAGGATAATTTTTATATCCTTACCGGAGCACAGAACATGGAAGATCCCCGTAAAGGTTTTAAATATCTTCTTGAAGCTTTAGAAATCCTGGATCAGGAGCTTCCGGAAGATCTGAAAAATAAAATAAATCTTTTAGTTGTTTCCAACAGTATAAATAAAGAATTCGACAGGGTTACTTTTAAGAAGCAGAAAATAGATTATATCAAGGATTACAGACTGTTATCATTATTGTATCAGGCAACGGACGTTTTTGTCAACTCTTCTATTGAAGATTCCGGCCCAATGATGGTTTCGGAAGCTTTAGCCTGTGGAACTCCCGTTGTAGGCTTCAACACAGGAGTATTAACCAATATGGTCATTGACGATTACAACGGATATAAAATCCCTATGAAAGACAGCCGCCAGCTGGCAGAAGGGATCAAAAAAATATTTGATCTGGATAAAAACCAATATGCAGCTTTTTCAAAAAATGCGGTACAGCAGGTTCAGGAATTTTCATCATATGAATATGCAGAAGAAATTTTTACAAAAATTTTAGGACAGAATGATCAATAGACTTTATAATAAAAAAATTTCCGGGCTTGGGCTTTCCATTTTCAGAATTGCCTACACATTGGTGTTATTCTGTGAAGTCGTCCAGTTCAATTATTTCAAACATCTGATCTTTGACAAGATTCCTTTTATAAGACCTGCCGAAATCGACTTTGGAATTCCTATAAAAATATGGATGATTGCCATTATTTTTGTCACGCTCGGACTTTTTACAAGATTGGCAACCATCATTAATTATTTAATGACCATTATTCTGTTGGGAAGCATAAATACTTATGAATACCATATGTTTTATGCTTATCTCGGAATGAATTTCCTCCTGATGTTTCTTCCTATATCCAGGAATCTTTCCCTGGACCGCCTTCTGCTGAAATATAAATATTCAAATACCAGGTTCCAATATAACCCTCCTAAAAAAGTAAGTGTTTTAGCTTACCTTATACCTGTTTTTGTTGGAATGGGTTTTGTGTATTTCGATTCCATATTTTATAAATTTACATCGGCATACTGGACAGTAGGGTTGGGAATGTGGTATCCCAGCAGTATTCCGTTTACCAATTATATCTCTATTCCCACTATACTGGATCAGAAATACCTGATGCTTTTCCTTGGGTACTTAACCATGGGTTTTGAATTAATTTTCATTTTTACTTTTTTTAGAAAGAAATGGCGGATCCCCCTACTCCTCATCGGATTAGGCTTACATCTGGGTATATTGATTTGTTATCCCATTCCCTGGTTCGGATTGGGAATGTGTGCCATTTACCTTCTGATGGTTCCCGTTTCCTGGTGGGAAAAATTATTTAAAAGCTCCGAAAAACCGGCAAAACTCATCTTTTACTATGATGGAGACTGCCCTCTGTGTAACCGTACCAAGATAACAATACAACATTTTGATGTTGCAAAAAGAATTGATTTCAAAACGGTACAGTATTATGCAGAACAAAATGAGTTATTGAAGAATATACCCACAGCTACTCTTCTGGATGACATTCATTCAGTACGAAATGGGAAAGTGTATAAAGGACTGGATACCTATATTCAGGTTTTAAATGCCATTACTTACTTAAAACCGCTAAGCTGGACCTTACGTATCCCCGGAATTTATCACACCGGAAGGGCAGTCTACCAATATATAGCCAAAAACAGAAATACAGAACGCTGTACAGAAGAAAACTGTGGCTATACCCCTCCAGTAACTCCTCCTGATGAAGATCAATTAAAAATCCTTCAGAATTATACCCTTAAAGACCTTAAAATTTCTCTTATCAAAACAGGTCTGTACATCATCATATTGCTGCAGGTGATTGTTTCTTATAATTCGATACAGAAAAAAGGAGGTTTTGAAAACACATTTTTAGGAAAAGAAATGGCCAAAACCTCAGATGCAGTAGAAAAACCATCAAAAACCTATCTGGGAATTACCCATCATGCTGTTTTTATGGATTATCATTTTAATGCATACAATCATATTATTTCCGTTGTTTACGTTGATAAAACAGGCCGCGAAGTTTGGCTGCCTATTATTGACAAAGACGGTACCGCCGGAAACTATCTTAAGGGGCCCACATGGATCAAGTGGTGCTTCCGTACTGCAGACAACAATATTAACCAGGAAAATCTAAAAAGGGGAATCAGAGACTTTACAGCATTTTGGGCTAAGATGAATGGAGTAGGTTTAAAAAATGCCAAGTTTATAATAAAAGTCAAAAAAATTGATACTCTGCCTAATCACTGGGAAAAAGGATTCTTAAAAAGACAAATGGAAAAGCCTTGGATGGATGTGGGTATTGTAACATGGCTTAATAAGAAATATTCTATAGACATTAAGGAAATTGAAAGATTATAACATTTTCTAAACATCATCTCAAATTTAAAAAATAAACAATGAAAAAAATCGCAATCTTAGGAGCTAGCTATTTACAATTGCCTCTCGTTCAAAAAGCAAAAGAAAACGGACTGGAAGTTCATTGTTTTGCATGGGACGACGGCAAAGCTGTTTGTAAAGATATTGCTGATTATTTTTATGATATTTCTGTTTTAGAAAAGGAAATTATTCTCGAAGAATGTAAAAAAATAGGAATACATGGAATTCTTACGATAGCTACGGACATCTGTATTCCCAGTATAGCTTATATAGCCAGCAATTTGGGATTACCCGGAAACAGTATTGAATGTTCATTGCTGACCACCAATAAATCCTTA
This sequence comes from Chryseobacterium sp. 22532, assembly GCF_052044665.1. Classification (NCBI taxonomy): domain Bacteria; kingdom Pseudomonadati; phylum Bacteroidota; class Flavobacteriia; order Flavobacteriales; family Weeksellaceae; genus Chryseobacterium; species Chryseobacterium sp. 22532. The sequence goes on along the minus strand of NZ_JBQENJ010000001.1, from coordinate 590,796 downwards.
ATGAGGAAATGCTTTAAAGAAAATAATATAGAATCCCCTCAATCTGTTACTGTTTCCGAATTCAACATAACAGACTTTGAATCGTTCACTTACCCTATTATTATAAAGCCCTCTGACAGATCAGGAAGCTTGGGTGTGATAAAAGCAACCTCTCCAGAAGAATGCAAAAAAGCAATAGAAAATGCAGTACATGTTTCTTTTTCTAAAACCTGTGTAGCGGAGGAATTTATCAAGGGAAAAGAAGTAAGTATAGAAACAATTAGCTACAAAGGTAAGCACCTTATAATTACCATAACAGATAAAGAAATAACGGAAGAACCTTATTTTGTAGAGTTGGCACACCATCAGCCAAGTGCATTTTCTGAAGAAATTAAAAATAAAATCCATGAGGTCAGTTATCATATACTGAACGCTACAAAAGTTGAAAATGGAGCATCTCATATAGAACTTATGATTACTGAAGACGGAAAAGTTTACCCAATAGAAATAGGAAGCAGAATGGGAGGAGATTTTATTGGCTCCGATCTTGTTCAGCTATCCACAGGATATGATTATTTGCAGGCCGTACTGGATATAGCACTAGGTCAGTATATTTTACCTGAAAGCGTGCAGTCAATAGCTTATTCCGGTGTTTACTTTTTATCGGAGGAAACAGAGTTTCTTCTTCCTGTTATCAATAGTGATAATGTAGATTATATTGTCAAAAAAGAAATTTTATCAGACATTCTTAAACCCGCTCACTCTAGCAATGATAGATCCGGCTATCTGATTTACAAATCTGATCATAAAATAATTTTAGAATGATAAAATTGATGTAATTTACCACACAGTATCAATATAAATCTATAAACATCATGAAACGAATTGCCATCATAGGATCGGGACATTTAGGACAGCAGATTGCGTATCATATCCATCATGATTCCAGCGATAAGGTGGTTGCTTTCTTTGATGAGTTTCAGCCGCTGAATACTATTATTGATCAAATTCCAGTTATTGGAGGAAACCAAGATGTAATTACAAAATATCAGCAAAATGAATTTGATGTAATTCTAATCGCCATTGGCTATAAGCATCTTGATGCAAAAAAAGAACTGTTTCAAAGCCTTGAAGGAAAAGTTCCGTTTCATACATTTATTCATTCCTCCTGTTATAGAGATCAGTCTGCATCCATTGGACAGGGATCGGTCATATATCCCGGCTGTGTTATTGACCAGAATGTAACGATTGAAGATAATGTATTAATGAATATTTCATGCACAGTGGCTCATGACACAGTGATAGGAAAACATTCTTTTCTGTCTCCATCTGTTGCTATTGCAGGTTTTGTAAACGTGAAAGAACAGTGCATTATAGGTATTAATTCCACTATTATAGATAATATTACAATGACTGCCAAAACCCAGATCGGAGGCGGCGGTGTTGTTATCAAAGACATTGATGAACCGGGATTATATGTAGGAAATCCTGTAAAATTTATACGATAAGTAGATGGACTCAAAAAAACACATTTTTTTTGGTGGATTAAATGAATTAAGAGCAATTGCTGCTTTTTCTGTCATTATGCACCATATTGAGTTATTCAAATATCGGGACAAATTAGCTTCCTTATTTGATTCAAAATATACAGCCTATTTCATCGAACACTTAGGTAAGAACGGTGTACATCTATTCTTTGTACTCAGTGGTTTTCTGATCACGTATCTTTTGTTATCAGAAAAAAAGAAAAACAACCGCATAGATTTTAAAAAATTCTATCTGAGAAGGATATTCAGAATATGGCCTTTATACTATATTATCTTTCTTATATCTTTTATTTTAATACCCATTTTAGTCAATTCTTTTACACTATTTTCCAACACTTCCTCTTACTATAGTTTAGTTATTAGCTTATCGGATTATGATTTAAAAACGATACTTCTTTATGCTTTATTTCTCCCTAATGTTGCTTTACACCAAGGAAAAGTTATTGTAGGAGCATCCCAATCCTGGTCTGTAGGGGTAGAAGAACAATTTTATATAATATGGCCTCTCATCGTTTCTTTTTTTAGCCGGAAAATTATCGCAGTTGTTTTTGGAGCTATTTTGATAACCTTCATGATGATTAATTTTAAGTTTTACAATTCTATATTTAGTACAATAGCCGCTATTATTCCATTTGAATATATGGCCATTGGTTCATTGGGAGGTTATTTTTATTCAGAATATTCTGATTTTATAACAAAATATACAAAGAGTAGATTTATCTATATAGCTGCACTGCTGTTGATAGGATTCTTCATTACAGTTCCTGTTTTCAAACTGTATATTCAGAATCTTATTTTAGGGTTTATATTTCTACTGTTGATCCTAATAAGCATCAATCAGTATAACCCACTTAACTTTAGAAACAAATATTTTTCATATCTGGGAAACATTTCTTATGGAATTTATATGTACCATCCTTTTGTGATGTTTTTGCTATTCCCTATTTTTTATAAGATATTAGCATTTTATAATAATATATTTGCATTTAATATCGGAATATATATTGGTATTCCGGCTTTAACTGTTTTCATCAGTTACATTTCTTTCACCTATATTGAAAAAAGATTTATAAAAATTAAAGATTCAAAATTTAAAACACTATGATCCCATTTAATAAGCCATTTATAGTAGGAAACGAACTTAAATATATTGAAGAAGCGGTAAAAAGCGGTAAGATTTCCGGGGACGGAATTTTCACAAAGAAGTGCCATTCCTTTTTTGAAGAAAAATTTGGCTTTCAAAAAGTACTGCTTACCACATCATGTACCGATGCATTGGAAATGGCTGCTATTTTATGTGATATTCAGCCCGGAGATGAAGTAATTGTTCCCAGCTATACCTTCGTTTCATCTGCCAATGCTTTCGTTTTGCGTGGCGCCAGAATAGTTTTCGTAGATTCATATCCCGATAATCCCAATATAGATCCTGCAGAAATAGAAAAGTATATTACTGAAAAAACAAAAGTAATCGTTCCTGTACATTATGCGGGTATTGCCTGTGATATGGAAAAAATCATGGAACTGGCCAAAAAGCACAACCTTTTCGTTGTAGAAGATGCTGCACAGGCTATTGACAGTTATTATACTTTTTCCGACGGCACCAAAAAAGCATTAGGCTCCATTGGAGATTTCGCTGCTTTCTCATTTCACGAAACCAAGAATATCATTTGTGGAGAAGGGGGAATGCTCGTTATCAATAATCCTGAATATAATGTACGTGCTGAGATTATCCGTGAAAAAGGGACTAACAGAAGTGCATTTTTCAGAGGGGAAGTCAATAAATACGGCTGGGTAGATCTTGGATCATCATTTCTCCCGTCAGAAATACTCTCTGCTTTTTTATATGCACAGCTTGAAAACCTGGGTACCATCCAGGAAAAAAGAATCACGATCTGGAATGAGTATTACAGCAATCTATTACCGTTACAAGATAAAGGATTTATAACACTGCCGGAAATACCGGCTTATGCGACCAATAATGCACATATGTTCTTTATCATCTGCAGAAGCTATGAAGAAAGATCCAACCTCATTCAGTTCTTAAAAACAAAAGATATTCATCCTGTGTTCCACTATCTGAGTCTGAACAAAAGCGAATTCTTTTTAAAAGATAACTCTCCTATTGATATTCCGAACTCAGATCATTTTACAGACTGCCTTTTGAGACTTCCGTTCTATTATGAACTCGAAGAAGCAGAACAAAGAAATATCAACAGCCTGATTCACGAGTATTATTCATCACTGGAAAAGTAGACCTGAAAAATATGAGCTTTATAAAAAAACATATCATTAAATTTTTATTCGGAATTTTGCATTCTGAAGCTTATAAAAAATATAAACAGCAGCAGAATAACAATTGGGCAAAAACTCATTTCAAAGCTTTCGGAAAGCAATCAAGCCTTCCAGAAACATATTGGATCAAAAATCCTCAATATATTAGCATAGGTGATAATTTCAGCTCATTATTCAACTTAAGGCTTGAGACCTGGGACCGTTTTTACGGAAAATCTTTTCAGCCGGAAATTCATATTGGAAACAATGTGAATTTTAATTCTGATGTTCACATCGGAGCCATTGATAAGATCAGTATTGGCAATAATGTGCTTATGGCAAGCAGGATATACATTTCGGACCATTATCATGGAAATATCAGTGCTGAAGATCTGGACTGGGTTCCTGCTGAAAGACCTCTGTCTTCCAAAGGTCCGGTAATTATTGAAGACAATGTATGGATCGGAGAAGGAGTCTGCATATTACCCGGGGTTACTATTGGTGAAAACTCTATCATAGGAGCTAATTCTGTTGTTAACAAAAGTTTTCCAAAGAACTCTGTGATTGCAGGAATACCTGCCAAACTGATAAAAACACTAGAAAAATAATTTATGAAACAAATAAAAACGCTTGCATTTTACCTTCCTCAGTACCATCCCATCCCTGAAAATGATGAATGGTGGGGAAAAGGATTTACAGAATGGACCAATGTAGGAAAGGCGAAACCTTTATTTGAAGGACATGAGCAGCCTATCTGCCCTGCAGATCTGGGATATTATGATCTGCGCGTTCCCGAAGTGAGAGAACAGCAGGCCCAGATGGCACGCGATTATGGAGTACACGGTTTTATTTATTACCATTATTGGTTTGGAAACGGAGTACAGCTGCTTGAGCGTATTGCCAATGAAGTACTGGAATCCAGAAAACCGGACTTTCCATTCTGTTTCTGCTGGGCTAACGAAACCTGGTCGGGAATCTGGCATGGCTTAAAAAATAAAATACTAGCTGAGCAGGTATATCCTACCGATGAAGATTTAACAGCCCATTTCCAATATCTTCTGCCTTTCTTCAAAGATGAAAGATATATTAAAGTAGATAATAAACCTGTTTTCATCGTTTATGATCCAATCAACATCCATGAAAAGGCTCCGGACTATCTTGAAAAATTCAGAAGTCTCGCCAAGGAAAATGGATTTGATGATCTTTATTTAATAGGGAGCAACAAAACAGAAGACGATTACGGATATAAGACATTAGGATATCAGGGGAAGATATCAAATGCCTTTTTACGAGCATGGCGCCCGTACATGAATAAAAAGCCTTTAATTACTGCAAAACAGTATTACACCAACAGAATTAAAGGTCTTTTGGGACTTAAAACAACTGACTTTCAAAAACCTGTGGATATTCAGAATGCACCGGATGTAATTAATGATCTTCATTTTGATGAAACGGATGTTGATACTTTCCCATGTCTTATTTCCAATTGGGATAATACCCCGAGAAGTGGTAACCGCGGTATTATTTTAGGTAATAACAGCCCGGCACTTTTTGAAAAACAGGTAGAAAAAGCAACAACTTTTCTGAAAGATAAAAATTATCCCGAAAAATTTTTAGTGGTAAAATCCTGGAATGAGTGGGCAGAAGGAAATATCCTGGAACCGGACCGTAAAAATGGATTCGGTTATCTAGAAGCCCTGAAAAAAATATTATCAAAAGAAAGCAGCAATGACTAAAATAACTGTTTTAATCGCCAATTATAATAACGGACGTTTTTTCAAAGAATGTTTTGACAGTTTACTTTCCCAAACCCTTACAGACTGGGAAGCTATAATTTTAGATGATGCTTCTACAGACGATTCTCTGGAACTTATCAGAAATATAACTGAAAAAGATTCCCGCTTTAAGATTTTAACCAATGACAGCAATAAAGGAATAGGATTTACGAAAAGAAAACTTATTGAACTAAGCGGTTCCGAAATATGTGGTTTCCTGGATCCTGATGACGCACTGATCAGTACTGCACTCGAAACGGTATTTAATGTACACATACAGAATCCGGAGGTAGGTTTGGTATATTCCAATTTTGTTTACTGTGATGACCAGTTAAACAAGGTAAGAGTTCACAAGGCAGCTCAAATTACCGCCTTAGATAAAAAATACCTGAACTTTAATGCTGAGATCACCAGTTTTGCCACGTTAAAAAAATCTGTTTACAATAAAACATCAGGGATAGACCCTTATCTCAAAATTGCCGAAGATAAAGACTGGTACATGAAGATGTGTGAGGTAGCTCCCGTAAAATACATAGACGAAGACCTTTATCTCTACAGGGTGCATAAAGGAGGAATCTCCAACAAAAGTGAAGACCAGGCGGCTTTCTGGCATTGGGTGGCCCTTATAAAGATGGCCGAACGGAGAGGGATTAATATAGAAGAGCAATTTTTAGAAAGTTATGTACTCCGCAGAAAATACGATAAGGAAGTCACCCACAATACCAATCTGAAAAAGCAAATCAAAAACTCCCGATGGGTAAAGCTGGGCAACATGCTGGGTTTATGCAAATTTTATAAATACCTGTAATGAGCAATACTGCAATCTCCATAATCGTTCCTTGTTACAATCAGGCAGCCTATCTTGATGAATGTCTGCAGTCTTTGGCAGATCAGACCTTTACTGGCTGGGAGTGCATTATTGTGAATGATGGTTCCGGTGACAATACTGAAGAAATTGCCCAAAGATGGGTAGAAAAAGACAGACGTTTTCAATACATCAGTAAAGAGAATGGGGGAATTTCCTCCGCAAGGAATGCAGGGCTTCAACAGGCTTCAGGAGACTATATACAGTTCCTGGATTCTGATGACACTTTACACCGTGAAAAGTTTGCAAAAAGCCTTGCCGGTGCAAAAAAATATCCATTGATTCTAAGCCAGTTTACGATTTACAAAAACAAAACTCATTTTCCGGGATACAACCGCATTGAAAAAGATTTTGCCACCTTTGAAAATATCGTGTTCGGGTGGAACCTTAAATTTACAATTCCCATACACTGTGCTCTGATTTCCAGAAAACTTCTTGAAGGATTTACGTTTGATACTTCCTTAAGTATTAATGAAGACTGGCTGATGTGGATGTATATTACCAGAAACAATCCTGAGGTACTTCTGATTGATGAACCACTGGCCCATTACCGTAAAGAAGACGATAAAAAAAGTTTATCTTCCGATCCTTATAAAGTTCTGCGTCAAAGAACAAGCCTCCTTCCCATATTAAAAAAATTATATGGAGATGAGCTTCACGACAGGCTTGCCTATCATATGATTGACGTTCATATGACCCAGCTTTCACAGCTGAAGCATGAATTCAATAAAGCAACCGGTGGTAAAGTTGTTTCGGGATATCTTGCCCTGAAAAGATATTATTACACTCTTTTTCAGAAAAAAAACTGAGAAATCTATATACTATGACCTCATCTGTAGCACTATGTACCTATAATGGCGAAGCTTATATTGCCGAACAGCTGGACAGTATTCTGAACCAGGCTCTGTCGGTTTCTGAAATCATTATCTGTGATGATGGCTCTACAGATAATACATTGCCAATACTTTCCGGCTATGCAGAACAATACCCAGAGATCATCAAGGTATATCAGAATATGGAGAATCTGGGGTATGTACGTAATTTTGAAAAAGCCATGAGCTTATGTTCCGGTGATATTGTATTACTATGCGATCAGGATGACCGCTGGTATGACAATAAAACGGAAGTGATCACAGAAATTTTTGAAAAACATAAGAAGATCAATACGGTATGCCACAATATTAAACTTTTCGGTGAATCCCTGGATAACAAGGAAAACCTGAATTATTGGGACATCGAAAACTTTAACCCCGAACATTTCAGAGCCCTCCAGGAAATAGTCAAACGTTTGCTATATCAGGGAAATGTATTCCCCGGAATGAGTATGGCGGTCCGTAATACCTTTCTAAAAAAACATCTGCCGTTAAAAAGAGTAAATGAAACAATTATCCACGATTATGAACTTCTTCTTTTGGCTGCCGATACCAATTCGGTTTGGATAGAAGATTCGGTTCTGGGAGAATACAGGATTCATCCACAGCAGAATATCGGATTTAATAAATTTTCAAAGTTCACTGCCGAAGAAGAAAATCCATTGACCCGTGAAGAGGTTTTTGTTATATTCAAGAGGTATTCTTTTGTGAAAAATGCAGTTTCCGGATTAAATTTAAATACTGAACTGAGTAAAGAATACATCAATTACTGCCACAGGAAGTATAAAGACTATCTGATGAAACTCTCTTTTCCTGATCGTTTTATAACCAGGATAAAAATGAAATACTATTTTCATATCTTTGATTTTTTAAGATAAAGCCATTTGATTCACAAGTCATAATATGAAATTTTGCTCCCCTTATATAACACATTTAATGAAAAAACACAACGTATGATTATCGGAAATGGTATGATAGCCAATGCTGTAAAATCTTATGACAGAAACGACACGGTTTTCTTTGCTTCCGGAGTGTCAAACTCACTGGAAACAAGAGCTGCAGAATTTGAAAGAGAGTTTTCTCTTTTAAAATCTGTATATGAAGAAAATAAAGAAAAAAAATTGGTCTATTTCTCTACATTAAGCATTCATGACCAATCTAAACAGGACAGTGCTTATGTAATACACAAAAAGTCAGTGGAAAATTATATCGAAAACAATGCTGACAGCTTCCTTATCCTTAGGGTAGGAAATGTGGTAGGTAAAGGAGGAAATCCGAATACCCTTTTTAATTTTCTTAAAACACAGATTGCAGACAAAAAGGAATTTTCCCTGCATCTTAAAGCAAGAAGACTTCTTTTAGATATTGAGGATATTTCAAAATTTCTGGATTCCCACTGTTTAGGTTTTAGCAACAGAACAGTCAACTTTGCCTTTCCTTATTATTATGACCTGAAAGAGATTATCTCTTCCATTGAAAAAGAAACAGGAAATACAGCGCTCTATTCACAGGTAGATGAAGGAGATTTTTATAAAGTAGATTTTGATGAAGATACACAGACATTTTTCTCAGGAATACATCCCCAGGAATATCTGGAATCTATAACCCGAAAGTATATTTAGAACCGCCATGCTCAGTATTCACGTTATTATCGTTACCTACAATGCCATGAAATGGGCCGAAAGATGTTTTACCAGTTTAAGACAGTCATCAGTTCCGTTACAGTGCATCGTTGTGGACAACGGCTCTTCGGACGGAACTCAGGATTATATAAAAAAACATTTTCCTGAAGTACATTTCATACAGTCTGAGCAGAATCTTGGATTCGGGAAAGCAAATAATACCGGTATAGAAGCAGCCTACCAAAAAGGAGCAGATTTTTTTTACCTTATGAATCAGGATGCATGGCTCTATGAAGACAGCATTGAAAAACTTCTGGAAATATATCATGATCATCCCCATCAAGAAGAAGTTGGAATCATAAGTCCTGTCCATGTAGATGGAACAGAAAAGAAGCTTGATATATTTTTAGATAAATATATTGCTCATAACTGGGAAAAGACCAGACTGATATCTGATCTGTATTTCCAGACACTGAAACCTTACTATGAAATCAGTTTTGTGAATGCCGCACACTGGCTATTGCCTAAAAAAACGATAGAAACCGTTGGAGGATTCAACCCTTATTTCTTTCATTACGGTGAAGATAACGAATATGTGAACAGGCTACATTTTCACAAAAAGAAAGTGATTCTCGCCCCGGGCAGCAAGGTAGTACATGATGGTAAACAGTTTCTTGATAAAGTAGATTATACCCGATATAAAGATCTGACTCTTGAAACCAAAATCATGAATCCCAATCTTCCGGATGCACTGAAATTAGAAAAAAAAGCTTTGATCCAAAGTATCTTTAAAAATTCGGCACTGGGTAAACTTAGTGTTTCAAAGCAGCTGATGGAAAAATATAAAAAAATATCCGGAGAGGCCGATATTCTGAATAAAATAAAAGCAGAAGTAAGTCAGGAAGGACCTACGTTTTTAAAAATATAATTATTTTATGTATTTTTAAACTTTATTACACAATGAATCGAAAAATAACCCTCGTAATACCGGTTTATCGTTCGGCCAAATTTCTTCACAAAACCATAGAAGCCGTTGACATCCAAAAAAAGGAGTCCGGCTGGGATTTGGAAGTTGTTCTGGTAGAAGACGGAAGCCCGGATAATAGTTTCGAAGTGGTAGAAGAGCTTTCCAGGAAGTACCCCTATATCAAAGGAATTAAACTTTCAAGAAACTTTGGCCACCAGATCGCTGTAAAAACAGGTCTCCATTATGCTACTGGCGATTATATTGCTATTATTGATGATGATTTACAGGATCCCCCATCCTTGCTTCCCCGTTTTTTCACCCAACTAGATCTGGGGTATGAAGTTGCCTATGGCATTAGAAAAAAAAGAAAGGAAAGCAGATTAAAAAAATTGGCCTATACGGGATTTTACAGACTCCTTGATTCGATAAGTGAAACAAAAATACCCTTAGATTCCGGCGACTTCTGTGTCATGACAAAGAATGTAAAAGATAAAATGCTAACCCTTAATGAACAGAATCCTTATCTGAGAGGAATAAGGGCCTGGGTGGGCTTTAAACAGATCGGTCTGGAATATGACAGAAGTGGAAGAATAGAGGGCGAATCTGGCTATTCTTTAAAAAAACTTATTAACATTGCTAAAGACGGAATTTTTTCTTTTTCATCCCTTCCTCTTCAAATCATTAGTATATTAGGAAATATCGGTTTGCTGATCTCAATAGTATTCAGCCTTTTTACAATCATAAGATATTTTACAAATGAGATTGAAGTAGCTGGTTATACCACTATTATCATTATTATTCTTTTCTTCAATTCTATCCTGCTGATCAGTTTAGGAATTATTGGAGAATATATTTACAGAATTTATAATGAGGTGAGAAACAGGCCGTATACCATTATCGAAAAAACGGTCAACACTTAAAATTATCAGTATCCCCAATATTATATATCCCTTAAACGTTAAACACAGATGAAAGACAAAATAGAATCAATTATTGATACCGCTAAGTTTAATTATGAATACAAAAACGGAAAATTTGTATTTCTTGAATTCGATGAAGACATTGTTTCTGATTCTTTAGACAAGATCAAAACATTTTTCAAAAAATATGTATGGTTATATGAACTTCTCATTTATATCATTGCTCCTTTATATCCTTCAAGATATTTTTTCTTAAGTAGGGTTCTTAAAAAAACCAAAAATACTGATAAAGTTGTTGTCAATCTAGGAAGCGGATATACGGACCTAAGAGATGATATCATCAATGTTGATCTTATCCCCTACAATCCGGTAAATGTCGTTTGCGATATTACCAAGCTTCCTTTTAAAGATAATTCTATAGATCAGATCATCAATATTGCTGTTCTGGAGCACGTTCCGGATCCTCAGGCGGTAATTGCAGAGATCCACAGGGTTTTGAAGCCTGGCGGAGAACTCTTATGCGAGATTCCTTTTATGCAGGCTTTTCACGCCTCTCCATATGACTTCCAAAGATATACCTATGAGGGGATCAAAGTACAGTTCGCTGCCTTTAAAAACCTTAAAATCCACTCCATAAGCCCTACAGGAGGAATGCTCTGGCCTTTACAGGAATGGATTGTCATGTTATTTTCTTTTGGTATTAAACCTCTGCACAATATTTTACTAATCATTGTGATGTGCCTTACCTTCCCTATTAAATTTCTGGATGTAATTTTACAGTATCACCCGATGAGTAAGAATATTGCTTCCGCCTTTATTTTTGAATGTAAAAAATAGCCGGTATGAATAAATCACTTCCCAATCCCCTTCAGATACTTATTTATTTTGTATTTGCGGCTGGGGCCGTATTATTGGCATATCTTACCTATGCCAATCTTGACAAGGGATTTATTTTTAATGATGAAGCTTATTATTTGTCATATTATAAAAATAAAGGAGAGAGCCTAAGTTTTGACAGAACCAATTTTTTCAGAATATTTAAATTTCTCTATACCCCGAATATTTACCATTTCAGGATTATCTCTATAACCACGTTGGTGCTGAGCAATTTTTTGCTTTGCTTCTCCGTCTTCAGATACCTTAATTTAAAAGGCAACATTTTTATGGTAAGCCTTTTAGGTATTTTTCTCGGATTTGAAAGCTGGTCTATCAGTAACCTTATTATTCATCAGTATATTGGCAATACCATATTGGTCAATACCGGCGTTTCACTGATATTGATCTCATTGATGACCAAAAAACAGGTTATTCAGGTTTTAGCCGGATTTGTTCTATCCTTTGTTTTGTTCAACGGGAATTCTCACAGCATTGTTATAGCCCCTATATTTGTTTTTATCATTCTGTGTGACCTGAAGCGCTGGAAAGCTAATACCATCTGGTTCCTGGCAGGTTTTATTACCGGAATCATTGTATATTTCACTTTTCTCGATACTCTGGATAATTTTATTTATCAGTTCAGATTCCTTAAAGACTATCTTGGCTTTCATAAAAAGCAGCACTCTAAAACCTTCATGGTATTCTGGTGCATTTATCTTTTCCTGAATGCAGTATTACCTGCTGCAATAACTTATTTCTTATTATGGAAATCCAGATTTTCGGAGAATTCCGTTAAAATTCTGGATAAAGTTTTAGCAGTTATAGGGATCATTACTTTAGGATTATTTATATGCTCAAGCGAGTATTATATTTTTGCTTTTATTGTGTTCACCCACCTCCTTGTTGTAAGGTTCTGGACCAGCAAAACAGAATCCAGAGAAAACAAATACCTGGTTCTGCTAATTCTGATCATTCCTTATTGTCTGGCATTTGGTTCCCAAACCTGGTTTCATTTGCGGCTTCCTGCTTACAAATATTATTATTTCGTCCTTATATTCATATGCCTGATAAGACTGTACAAAAATATACTTTGGATTTCAGGCTACCTTCTTGCAGTTTCTTTTATGATCTATAGTTTTCCGGATACTCTTAAAACAAAAGGCTGGAAAGATTTCATATTTACGGAGCAGACAGAAAAGGTAAAAGTGAACGGCTACGATCTGTATCTGGATAAACAAAGGAAAAAAGACCTTGAAGATTTGCGTCCTTACCTGCAGAATCAGTCCAACGTAATTTATTCCAGCAATCACCTGATAGGATATCTGTATATTCTTGATGCTCATCCTCCTATCTTTTATTACTTCCCATTAAAAGATTATATGCATTATATCATTAAAAAAGTGGGGAAAACCCCGGACGATTATATTTATCTTGAAAGTAACGACTATCCTTTCAGCCCGAAAGAATTCGTACCTTTAAAATTTGTAAATCATCCTGAACAGTATAAAGTGATAAAAGCAGGTAGATTTACCTTATATCTTCCCTCTCAATATCAAAAAAAGTAAAACAAATGTGCGGAATAGCCGGAATCATAACCCATAATGCCAGAAACTATCAAAGTGAAATTCAAAGGATGACAGATGCCATCGCATATCGTGGTCCGGATTCTTCACACCATGAATTTTATGATAATGCGGCTTTAGGCCATCGCCGACTTTCGATTATAGATCTGTCTGAAAACGGAAAACAACCCATGTTTTCCAGTACAAAAAAAGAATGTATCGTGCTGAATGGCGAAATTTACGGTTATCAGGCCATAAAAGATCAGTATTCTGATTATTCTTATCACGGAAGTTCAGATACCGAAGTGGTGCTTGCCATGTATCAGAAAAAAGAGAAAAATCTGATCCATGATCTTCCGGGAATGTTTGCTTTTGCAATCTGGGATGAAGAAAAACAGGAATTGTTCTGCGCAAGAGACCGTTTCGGAGAGAAGCCATTTTATTATGCTGTCGGAAAAAACGGTGAGTTCATTTTCGCTTCCGAAATTAAAGCCATTCTTGCATCAGGATTAATAAAACCTGAGATTGATAAAGCACAGATCGCCTATTATTTAAAAAACGGTTACATTCATCCTCATAAAACCATTTACAAGAATATTTTCAACCTCAAACCTGCTCATACGCTGGTCTATAAAGAAGGAAAAATAGATATAAAACCTTACTGGACCATTCCTACCGAAACTTCCAAACTGAGTATGGATGAGAGTATTGAAAAATTTAAATATCTTTTAGATAATGCTATAAAAAAACAGATGGTAGCTGATGTTCCCGTAGGTTCTTTCCTTTCAGGAGGTTTGGATTCCAGTACCATTGTTGCCGTTGCCTCAAAATATAAAGAAAATATAAAAACATTGGTGTACGGTTACGAAAGTGGAGATCTTAACGAGATGCCTTATGCACAGGCTATTGCAGATAAATATAAAACCGATCATCATATTCTTTTAGATAAAAAACAGAAGATTTCCGAAACTTTACAGGAAGTTTACTCCTATATGGATGAGCCGCTAATGGACTCTTCCCTACTCCCTACCCATCTCATTTTCAAAGAAGCAGCGAAAGATCTTAAGGTGATCCTTTCCGGTGATGTAGGCGACGAGCTTTTTGGAGGCTATACTTTTTATAAATACAACATCAACCTTTCCCAAAAAGGCTTTTACCCGGACTATCTTTCAAAGATGATTCTTTTAGCCGGTAAATTCAGGGATATGGGTTCCGAAAGACGCATAAGGGCAGAATATCGCGACACTATAGATTACCATCAGAATAAGGTCCGGAATTACTTTACCGTTTCTGAAATCAGACAACTGGGAATTACCGAGGAAATTCCAGGACAGGAATTCAGCTTTAAGCCTACTAATACAGATTTTAATGATCTGATGCGAATCGATTTGGAGAAGTATGTTCCGGCCAATATGCTATTGAAAGGCGACAGAACTTCCATGTATAATTCTGTAGAGGTAAGGATCCCTTTTCTGGATATTGATTTTGCGGAATTCTGTATTCAAATGCCATGGCAATACAAAGTTAATTCTACAGAAGATAAAATTATATTGAGAAAGGCTTATTCCAAAGCCTGGACAGAAGAAATTGCAGTCCGCAAAAAGAACGGCTTTGGAGCTTCTGTAAAAGAATGGTTCAAAGAAACTGAACTTCAGGATCTAAGTAAAGAACTTCTTGAAAATAAGGAAAGCTATATATTTAATTTTTTAGATTTTAACGAAGTGCAGAAAAAGCTTAACAGACATCACCAACATTGGAATCTGTTGATTCTTGCGCTTTGGTTTCAGAACAATAAAAATCATTTACAGTAATGAAAATAGGACTGACACAAAATGACTATCCCATTAAAAGAAATATTTTAAATAAAGTTTCTGGATGTGAATATGTTTTTTTAAGAAAGAACAACAATCTTTTTCATTCACTGTCTACCGTAAAAAAAATCTTATTAAGAAAAAAGACGGATATTGAAGGAAGATATTTCTTTTATCAGAAACCTAAAATTGATATTCTTCACCTTTATAATGACATCAATTATTCTTCCCAGAAATGGGTGACTTCTTTTGAAACCCTGGTACCACGTTTTCCTGAAACCAAAAATGATCATCAGAAAACCGAACCTCAGCACATTCGCAATGAGAAAACAGAAAATGCTCTCAAACAGATTGGCAAAAGGAACTGCCTGGGAATTATCTCAATTTCAAATGCAGCTGCCAATATTCAGCTGGAGCTTCTAAAAAATTACCCTGAATTTCAGGAAATCATAAAATCAAAGCTTTCAGTAATCCACCCTTCTCAGGAAATTATTCCGAGAAATTCACAGGAGATTTACCAAAACACAGAAATCTTTAATCTTATTTTCGTAGGAACACAGTTTCACCTAAAGGGAGGCCCTGAAATGATAGAGGTTTTAAAGAAATTAAGACAGAAATACAATTTCAGGCTTAGTATTGTTTCGTCATTTAAAACAGACAATTATGTAACCAAGGTAACTGAAAAAGAAGCGCTGGAAACTAAAGAAATGTTGAAAAAAGAAGACTGGATTGAAATTTTTGAAAATATCCCTAATGAAAAAGTGCTGGAACTGATTAAGCAGTCTCATATTGGTCTTTTGCCCACCTGGTCGGATACCTATGGGTTTTCTGTTCTGGAGATGCAGGCAGCCGGCGTTCCCGTGATTACAACAGATATACGTGCCTTGCCGGAAATCAATAATGAAGACTGCGGCTGGCTTATTCATCTTCCCCAAAACCGTTTGAAACAAGCCCTTTACTTTACGGATGAACAGCGTGAAGAACTAAAAAGAACCTTGAAAGTACAGCTTGAAAATATTTTGGAGAGTATTTTTACCAACCCGGAACAGCTGCCTGAAAAATCAGCCAATTCTCTGGAAAGAATCAAAAAGAATCACGATCCCCTTATGGTCAGTGAAAAGTTAAAAGCCATATACAGCAAGGCATGAATATCTCTGTAATTATACCTGTTTACAATGCATCCGAGTTTTTGGGGAAAGCGGTAGATTCTGCTTTACAGTTTGAAGAAGTAAAAGAAATTCTATTGGTTGAGGATAAATCCACCGACAATTCATTAGAAGTCTGCCAAAAACTGATCTTAAAAGATTCAAGGATTCAATTATATCAACATCCGGACAAAGGAAATCATGGAGCTGGAGCCACAAGAAATTTAGGCCTTGAAAAAGCCGGCTGTGAGTTCATATCTTTTCTGGATGCTGATGATTATTATCTTCCCACTCGTTTTGATGTGGAAAAAGAAGCTTTTAAAGAACAAAAAACCGAAGGCGTTTTCGGAGCTATCGGCGTAGAATATTTATCTGAAAAAGGCAGAAAAGAGTTTCAGGATAAGTTTAAAGATGTCTCATTGACCACCGTTAATTTTCCTGCGGAAGGTGAAACTGTTTTGAAGGGATTATTAGGGCTGACTTCTCAAGTCTTTGGAACATTCTTCCATCTGAATACACTTACCCTCAGAAAATCAGTGCTGGTGAAGAACAATCTGCGCTTCAACGAAAATCTTCGTGTACATCAGGATTCTGATTTTATCATCAAACTGGCCTATCACGGTTATTTAAAATCCGGAATTATAGATAAAGCTATTGCCATAAGAGGGGTCCATGATCATAACAGGATTACAAAAATTATAAGATATTCACTGCAGTATAATCAGAGACAGTTTCTTTTATGGAAATCATTACATGAATGGGCAGATTCCAATCCATTGCCTTCAGACTGTAAAAGAAAGATTTATTTAACTTATAAATCATTTGATTTATCCTTAAAAACAGGATTAAATAAATATTTTTGTATCTTTTTAGAGGTAATCAAAAACCCTCAAATATTAAAAACACAATACCGTTTTACGTATCTTAACCGATAATAATGAAAATATCCGTAATCATTCCCGTTTATAATGCTGAAGAATATGTCTCACAGGCTGTAGAATCAGCTCTTCAGTTCGAAGAAGTATATGAAGTTGTTTTAGTTGAAGACAAGTCTCCGGATAATGCTCTTCATGTTTGCCGGGAACTCGCCGCAAAATATGACAGGATTAAGCTTTTCCAGCATCCTGACAAAGGAAATCATGGTGCGGGAGCTTCCAGAAATTTAGGAATGGAAAAAGCAACAGGAGATTTTATCGCCTTTCTGGATGCGGATGACTATTATTTGCCCAACAGATTCGATGCGGAAAGAGAGCTTTTTAAAAATCCTGATGTAGAAGGTGTGTATGGGGCAATCGGGGTAAAATATTATTCAGAAAAGGCCAGAGAACAGTACTACCCTATTTATAAAGATAAACTGGATACCGTATATAAAAAAACCAATCCCGAAGATGTTTATCAGGGACTGATAAGTTTACGCGGAACTTTCGGGCTTATTCACCTAGATACTTTAACTCTAAGGAAATCCTCATTGTCTAAAATGGACAGATTTTTCGAAACCTCTCTCCGACTTCACCAAGACTCGGAGATCGTGATAAGATTCGCTTATTACCTTAAGCTTTATACAGGTATTAATGATGAAGCTATTGCCTTAAGAGGCGTACATGAGAACAACAGAATTACTAAAGTAGATTCAGGGAAAATAAATCCTGCCAAAACGCGTGTTATGCTTTGGAGAGAATTAAATAAATGGGCTGAAAATGAGAAAACCGTTCCACAACATGTAAAAATTCACATCAATAGAATGCTTCGCAGTTTTGAGATCGCCATTGCACCGACTTTCAAAAAATGGGGAATGATTGCTAAATATCTGGTTACAGATTACCCAAGTATCCGTTCAGGCTTATTTAATATTAATTTCCGGAAAAACCTGTTTTAAGCAGGAAGCCTACAGTAACTTCCGGCATCCATCTTCACTCTTCCAGCCTTTATTCAAAATAGGATAGGATATCAGTTATTTTTTTTCTTATCCAGAAGAATAGAATCGGCTATCTGAGCAGTAAATATTTTACCGGATTCTTTGTACATATGATTTCCGTCTGTATAGACATACTTATCATATTGTGAAGAAAAGTCAAGAAATTTCACATTATTTTTCTTAGCGATAGATCCTATTATTTCATTAAAATCCGGAGAAAATGCATTTTCTATATCCATAACTCCCTTAAATCCTGGAATTCTGACAATATAAACAGTCCCTTTAGTCTCAAGGTATTGAATGATGTCTTGCAGGGCATCCAGTCTGTATTGTGATATTTTTTGGGTGCTTGCAAATTCTTTGTACTGGATTATTTTACTGGCCTCTCGTTTCCTTAAATCAGCAGGATTGATATCAACCGTTACTTCCATCCAACCATTTTTATGCAGATAGGTATTGGACCTTCCCCCTGCTTCCCTGTCTTTGTAGATATTAAACCAGCTTTTAGGATAATGCTTTAAAAGATACTCATAATTAGGTGCCATTTCATAAAAATGCATATCTGCCAATGCGGAAGTATTCTCAGTATATTCTTTAGCATCTTTTACATCTTTACCTGTAGATACATTCCAGGGATTAACAGTCAGGATGAAGATGCCATCCTTTGTATCAGGATGAAGCTTTTTCTTTACCGCTTCAAGATAGATCTGGCCGTAAGGTGACTCAGTAAGATTGAGAGAAAAATTATCAAATTTCCTGTCCTTAAATTTCCTGTCCAGAACATCCGGTACCAAAGCCTGGGAACCGCGGGAATCTCCCATAATTATATTGGAAGGTTTAGGACCTGTAAAATGTCTGTAATTATCATCCGTATTACCATCTGCATAACTTCCCAGCAACAATAGAACGGCAACAATTGCAACAATATAAAAGGATATTTTAAATAAAAACTTTTTCATATCAGAACTGTTCATAGATGAAACTACTATTACCAAATACACCGAAATATAAAATCATGAAAATAAGACATACGTAAAAAACTCTTCTCGTAACAGGCTTAAACCTGCTGATTTCAAGACCGTGTTCTTTATCTTTATTCAGCCAGTCCATCAATATTATAATTCCTATTAATCCTAAAATTTTAATTTTTATATACTCCGGAACTGAAAAAACGGATAAACTGAAAATTCTTCTATACATTCCCAATGCATCACTAAGTGTTGGGGCAACGAAAAGGACCAAGGCAAAACAAACCATCGTCATCGTCAGCAAAATATTTCCAAATTCCTGAAAGGTAGGAACAGTCTTTGAAAACTTTTTCTTCTTGTTCAGTTTATCTTTTAAAATCAATGGGACATAATAAAGCCCGTGCAGCAGTCCAAACAGTATAAACGTAAATCTTGGTCCATGCCAGGCTCCGATTAATATAAAGTTTAAAATAATGGCAGCAATCAGTCCCTTCTTTTCATAATCTCTGAACTGAATGACCAAGGGAGTAAAAACATATTCCGTCAACCAGGAAGTGAGTGAAATATGCCATTTTCTCCAATATTCAGCAATATTCTGCGCAAATAGCGGAAAGGCAAAGTTTTTCGTGATCTTGAATCCCAAAAGCTTGGCAAAGCCAATTGCCATATCAGAATATCCGGAAAAATCCGCATACATCTCAAAAAGGAATAAAATCATTCCATAAGCAACAGTACTGCCTGAAAGATGATCATAGTTCTGAAATATTTCCTGAGTAATGGGGCTGATACTGTTAGCAACAACTAATTTTTTAAATGCCCCCAAAAGAATCTGCCGGGCAGCATCTGAACCGTTTTCTAATGTAAAAACCCTATCTTTCTTCAGTTGTGGTAATAGCAAACCGGCCTTATCAATAGGTCCGGAAGTCATACTCGGAAAAAAAGCGATATAATTAAAAAATGCAAGCACATCTGTCTCTGCCTTCAATTTATTATTCTTGATATCAAGCAGATAGCTTATCATCCTAAAGGTATAAAAACTGATTCCCAAAGGAAGAATTATTGTTAAAGTAAGTGTACTTTTAATATTGAACAGCTGTGCAAAAGAATCTATGAAAAAATTAAAATATTTAAAGTAAAACAGGGTTCCAATGGAGAAAAGAAGCCCGAGATTAACTAAAAATTTCTTTCTTCCAGGAGTTTTACTCTCAGAGATTTTTAATCCCAAATAATAACTAACCCCCGAGCTTATGATCAAAAGTATTAAAAATCTCCAGTCCCAATTTGCATAAAATACATAGCTGGCCAATAATAAAAATATATTCTGAGCTTTAAGCTTTTTACCTAAAACCCACCAATACACAGCAAATACAACTGAGAAAAAGAGGATGAATACTAATGATGTAAACTGCATTAGTTACTGTTTAAAAGTTCAACAATTCCATAAGAAAGCATCAGGAAAGCCACTTTCCGGTTATTAAAAAGAATAGCTTCTTTAGGAGGAGAAATAAGCATGCCTCCGTTTTGGGTAAGATGTTCTATTGTTTTTTCAATATCTTCAACTTCATAGCAAATATGGTAATATGAAATTCTCTTTTTCAAAAGATTTTCTACAGGTTTTCCGGAAACCAACTCAATGTTTAAACCATCTTCCACGGTTACCATGCAAAGCTCCGCTTGCTGATTGACATCAAAAACCACAGGAGTTTCTTCAATAATTTTATGGAGCGTTCGTATATTCTGGAGCTCTGCCTGTATATTTTTACAGGCAACTCCAACATGATGAAATTTCATTATAGTTTTGAAGCTATAGAATCAGCCATTTCACCTACATTATTCCATCCCTGAATTTCAGAAGAGGTAAAACGGATTCCAAAAGCTTTTTCCACCGCAACAATTAACTGAATGTGGGAAAGGGAATCCCATTCTTCAACATCTTCGGCTGTAGTTTCTGCGTTTAATACAATATCTTCATTATCCAATTCGTCACGGAAGACATTGGTAAGCTTAGACAAAATTTCGTTCTTATCCATGTTTTATTTAATTTTTATTAATAATATATACTTCTTTTGACTGATATTCGTCGACATTTAGAATCCACTGTCCATTATGCTCGGTAAATCCTAATCTTTCATAATGATCTTTTACCATCTGGTTTTTTGCCGTAGGAAGATATTCTCCCACAACCTTTTTAAATCCATGTTTTCTTGCGGTTTCCACAATAGTATTGAGCGTAAAATCTTCCATTCCTCTCTTCAATACACGGCAGCTCATCAGCCACGTATCTATAAAAAGAGTTTCCGGATCTTTCTTTTCCAAAACAATTACACAGATCAATCCATTATCGCCATATTTATCTTCCAGTGTGAAGGAAATGGTGTAATGATTCCCGGAATTGATCAAGCTGTCGATATCCTGTTCCGTGTATCTCACCGTTCTTAAATTAAACTGATTGGAACGCTGTGTCAGCTGTGAAACTCTAGGTTTTGAAAAGCTGTTGAAAGATTTCACATCTGAAACCATATTCATGCTTTTCAGGAAATCTTTCACATTGGTAAAGCTGTCCAGATCAACCGCTCTCTGTGCTTCAACCTGGTATTGTTTGGTCCGTTCCGCATCATTCTCCGAGAAGCTGGATGTTTCAAAAAGGTTCAGTCCGTATAAATATTCCAGATATTCTGCCGGATCTTCAGGCAATTCGGGAACGCAGACTTCAGGAAGGTTTTCGCGTACGATATTTCTTTCAAACGGATTGTCATCAAGAAACACCATGGAATCAAATCCGATATTAAGAATACTTTGGATTTTCCTGATATTATCCGCTTTATTGTCCCAATTAGCCACAAAAACAGCAATATCATCCAGTTTAAGGACCATATCGGGATGCTTTTCAAAAGGCTCTTTAGCTTTATCTTCATCATTCTTGCTGCAAACAGCCAGGATTACACCTCTTCTCTGAAGTGCTTTGATCCAGTACTGAAACTCAGTGAATGCTTTTCCTATTCCCAAACTCCCTATCTGGATCTTTTCCAGGCCGTCATCACCAATAATTCCGCCCCATGTGGTATTGTCCAGATCCAGAATCAGACATTTCTTAAACTTTCCTTCAAGAGAGGAAATAATATTGTTAATATGGTGGGCAACAATTGGAAGGGCATCCAGAGAAAGTACCATTTCTGTGTTCACATAAATGTTCGGAGAGAACATAAAATCTCTTCCCCACTTATTCTGGATCGAAAGTAGATCTGCAATAAAAAAATTATCATTCTTGATCGCCAGTTCCGCCGAAAGCAAGTAATTGAGTTTATTCAGCTGAAAAACAAAGGATGACTCTACCTTATTGGAAAAGTTACCAAAGATCTGATTATTGATCGCCGGAAAATTACAGTAAATCACCCTGCTTTTAGTTCTGTTCTGAATCGTGCGGTAAAGATCCTCAATATAAGAAATCTTGGTTTCCGCAAAAGCAGTCTGTGTATCGTAGGACTTATAATATTGGTTCAATAATTTATGAGAAGACTCAAAGATGATGGTATAATCTGCGTTGAACTCATAATATTCCGAGGTAGGATCTAAGATCTGCCGTGAAATCTGACCGAAATCAGCTTCAAAAATTTCAAGTTCAAAGCCTTCGTTCATAGCGGTCCCTTTCAAAGCAACATTGAGAAACTGTGTAGCAGTATCGCCCAGTAATGCCACCTTGATCTTTTTAAGATGTGGGATATCTCTTCGGAGGCCTTTTTTCAGTTCTGAAAACGTTTTGTACATGAATTCTTTTATTTTATTAAAAATATGAATGTACCAGTTCTCAATGCTGCCAGTTCCGTATTATTTCTTTTAAAGGCTTCCGGATCTTTAGTGTATCTGTATACTCTACATGCTTTGGGAACATTCGTATTTTTTTTCATTGTGTTTGTTTTGCTGCAAAAATAAAGATTTTATCTGAGATTTAATTTTTTAAGATAATCTCTAAGTGGTTTTTCAATAAATTGATAGAACAG
The DNA here is from genome assembly GCF_052044665.1 of Chryseobacterium sp. 22532. Taxonomy (NCBI): domain Bacteria; kingdom Pseudomonadati; phylum Bacteroidota; class Flavobacteriia; order Flavobacteriales; family Weeksellaceae; genus Chryseobacterium; species Chryseobacterium sp. 22532. The sequence goes on along the minus strand of NZ_JBQENJ010000001.1, from coordinate 567,703 downwards.
CATCGAGGTAATGATAAGTACAGCCAGATAAATCCAGAACACACTGTTAATATCAAATTTATAATTTTGTCGTTTCAGAATTTCCCTCAGAATATACAGAATAGGGATATGGGTAATATATACCGCATAACTCGCTTCACCCAAATATTCCAATGGTTTTAACGCCAAAATTTTTGTCACCAGCCCGTTATTCCAGGAAATTAAAAGAATCAGCGGAATAAAAAGCACTGCCATAAGTCCGTTATGATAAAAAAGAGGAACAAAGATGAGTGAAAGCATTACAGATGCAAAGACCAGAATGACAGGAATATCATAATTTTTCTGCTTAAAATTATTCACAAAGAATAATCCGGCAAGGTTTCCCACCAAAAATTCACTTACATGCATCAGCGGGAAATAATATAGAAATTCATGGCTTTCCGTATGTGGACCTTTGTAGGATGGTGAAGCTTCATAGAGATGGGAGAATACCTGGGTAATAATCCACAGCACGATACCTGCCACCCAAATGCTTTTATTTTTTTTGGAGTAAAAATAATTATACAGCGCCGGGAAAATCAGATAAAAAAGAAATTCCACAGAAATAGACCATCCCGGAAAATTCAGGATCATTGCCTTACCCGGAATCCAGCTCTGCAGCCCGAACAGATATAAAAAAACATTGATAATGCTGAAATTTGAATATCTGGTGACCAGGTAGAGCAGCAGTCCCACTACATATAACGGATAGATCCTTGCAAACCTGTTTTTATAATATTCAATATACTCTATTTTCTCTTTTTTATGATAGGCTACGATCATAATAAATCCAGAAAGAATAAAAAAGTAGCTTACCCCAACATTCGCCTTTAAAAAGATATTTGAAATATAATCTGTTTTATAAACAAACATATCTTTATTAAAATGAGAAATAACTATAGCTATAGCTGCAAGGAATCTGGTAAAGGTAATCTGGCTTATCTTCATTCACAAGAACTGTTCAACAGTTTTATAATAATATTAGTTAAGGATAAAAACATTAGAAGACCTTTAAACACTTTCCCGCCCGTCATGAAAATACGGCCGGACATCCCCGAACAATTAATCTTCTCTAAAACTATTTGACAAAAACCCCGATATACTTCCCTTCATATTCCACTACCGTTGTTTCTATACTGTTTTTTTCACAGAAATCCTGGTAAGCAGAATTGTCACCAATATCGTCACTGATGAAAACGCCTCCTTTTTTCAGATGCTTATACAGCTCATCATAGGCCCACATTCTCCCATTGTAACTCTTATCAGAATCGTAATGAAGGACATCAAAAACTGAGTTTTCAGCAAAAATCTTAGGCAGCGATTCTTTATCTGCAAAACGGAATAATTTCCAATTTTTTTTAAGGTTTTGCGGTACCACATAGCCTACATATTGATCTCCATCCTGTGCCAGGTATGGCATATCTGAACTATACAGTGTTCCGTCTCTTTTTGTAAGAGACAGAAGTGAGGCCAGCGATGACCATCCATATGCTACACCAGTTTCCACGACATGCTTTGCATTGGAAAATTCACATGCATAATACATCAGCTCCAAAGCACCGGGACCACCCATTTTTACAGGACATGCCTTTTCCTTTTGTTCTGCAGTTTTTAATACTTCTGCATAATCTTTACGAAAAGCATCTATATCAAACCCAAACAATTTTGAAACAGCCTCTGCCTGGGAAACAGCTTTTCCGGCAGCCCAGGAATTTGTTTTTTCCTTCCCTTTGAAAGCATTGCCTCTGTTGACTGTATTTTTAATTATTTTCCGGCCCAGTTCCGGATAAAGATCGGGTCTTTTCAAATACCCTATAAATGTCTTGAGAACCCTTGTTATTTCACTCACTGTGTTGTATTTAATACCGCAAAAATAAATATTTTTTTCTCAATTATGTAAAAACAGATTATATTTGTGAGGCCCAAGTGAAATAAAAAAATTAAAAACTCCTGTATGTTCTACAATTTTTTCGAAAAAATATACAGAAGGCAGCAGCTTTCTATTCTGAAAAAAAACCCTAAAGTATTTTTTGAAAATATCAGATTGGGCGTGGGTGGACGCTTTATCCTGGATAAGGATATAAAAAGCATGAGCATCGGAAAGTCTGTGGAATTCAGAAATTACACTTGTATCCTGATGATGAAAGATGCCAACTTAGAAATAGGTGACCATTTTTTTATGAATAACTTCTGCTCGATCAACTGCCTTGAACATATTTCAATTGGTGAAAATACATTGTTTGGTGAAAATGTCAGACTTTATGATCATAACCATACCTATGACACTTCTCCTACCTTCAAGCTCCATTCTTCTAAATTTACTAAAGCTCCCATAAAAATAGGCAGCAACTGCTGGCTGGGAAGTAATGTTACAGTACTGAAAGGTGTTACAATAGGTGACAACTGCATTATAGGAGCAGGATGTACCATATTCAAAGATGTTCCTGCCAATACGCAAGTTGTTAACAAGCAGGATTTAGTATTCAATTCCCTTTAAATTCAGATGAAATTCTCAATACTTATTGCCCATTACAATAATGCTATGCTGTTCAAAGACTGTTACAGCTCATTACTTGCCCAGACCTACAAAAATTGGGAAGCCATCATTCTGGACGATGCCTCGTCTGATGAAGAAAAGACACAGATAAAAGCCATCATTGCCGGTGACGAACGGTTTAAATTCTTCGAAAATGAACAAAATTCCGGCGTGGGAGTTACCAAAAGTAAACTTATTGATCTTGCTTCGGGAGACATCTGCGGCTTTGTAGACCCTGACGATGCTATTCTTCCTAATGCTATTGAAAAGGCAGTAAATGTATTCGTGCAGAAAAAGAACGTAGTATTGGCCTATTCGCGATTTATGAGCTGTGATAAGGATCTGAAGCCTATCGCTCCGTTTAAATCTGCCATGCAGGTTCAGAATAAAGATCCGTATTTTTTTAATTATCCTATTCAGATTGCTCATTTTGTGACGTTCAGAAAAGATATTTATGAACAGACTGAGAAAATGAATGCTGCGCTGAAGATTTCTGAGGATCAGGATCTCTATTTAAAGATGTATGAAAAAGGCGATGTTTATTTCATCGACGACACCAATTATCTTTACAGAACCCATACAGGCGGAATTTCACAAAACGAGAATAAAGCAAAATCTTACGAATATTTTGCCCAGGTGGTTTTCAATGCGATGAAACGAAGGAATATTAAAAGCATAAACGGGATGGAAATTCCGGAAACTTATACCGGACAGCAGGAAATTTTCAAACTATTGGAATACCAGAATTCGGTTCCATATAGGATAAAAAGAAAAATCTCTATTACTTTACAAAAACTTTTCAGGTAATGCCAGCAGAAAATCATAAAATAAAAGTCCTTTTCAGACACCGTTCCATGGAAATGGGCGGCGTGGAAAAAGTAATCCTCAGTATTCTTAATAATCTCAGTCCTGAAAAATTTGATATAACCGTATGTCTGAATCTGAATCAGGGTGAGCTAAGGGATGAATTCCCTAAACATGTTAAAAAGATATATTTTGCTGACGGAAAAGAAGATTTATCCAAAAATCCTTTGATCCAAAAAATCCAATTGATTCGCAGAAGGTTAAAACTTTCCCGCGCACTGAAAAGCCATACAATCTCTGACCGTCTTTTAGGAAACAAAAAATTCGATATAGAGATCGCTCCTACTTATTCAGCATTTTCATCTGTTATCAATTCCAGCAACAAAGCCTCTAAGAAATTAGGATGGTTTCACTCTGAAATTAATCTACCTAAATTACAGCCGCTGGTTCCTGATATTCTGGATAGTTTCTCACAGTTTGACCATATGATTTACTGTTCGCAGAAAATCAAAGATCTGATGCATACCTATTATCCGGAACTGAAGTATCCTGAAGAAAGTGTAGTGATCAATGCCATTCCTATTGACGAAATCAAGAGAAAAGCACAGGAAAAAATAGAACCTCTTCCTCAGGGCCCTGTTTTTGTTTCCGTAGGACGTCTTCACGACAGAAAAGGATACCATAAACTTATTGATGCCCACAAAAGATTAATTGATGAAGGCTACCATCATAATATTATCGTTATAGGCAGCGGTGAAGAAATGAAAAACCTTACCGAGCAGATCCGGATAAATAATGTTCAGGATACGTTTATTTTGAGTGGTAATAAGATGAATCCCTATCCTTATGTGAAAAATGCGGACTATTTTATTCTGCCTTCCGAATCCGAAGCCTGGCCGCTGGTAATCGCTGAAGCTTTAATCCTTCAGAAACCTATTATTGCTACCGATACAGGAGATGTAGGAGTGATGATCAAAGACCGAGAAACCGGTTACCTCATCAATTATGAAACGAATGAGATGTATGCTGCCATGAAGACTTTTCTTACAGATCCGGAGCTTATTGCCAGGATCAGAAAAAACCTGGAAACTATAGAAGACCAGTTTGACAATCAGAAAATCTTTAGTGCAGTGGAAGGAATTCTTGAAGATCTCTACAAAAAAATTAATGGGCGGAATATCCTCCGTCCACGACAAGATTCGAGCCTGTAATCCATTTTGAGGCATCCGAAAGCAGGAAAATACAGGCGTTGGCTACATCTTCAGGCTGCCCTATTCCCAACGGATGTTTTTTAATGATCTCTTCTGCAGCCTCCTCACCAACGTTTTCAAACATTTTTTCGAGCAACGGAGTATTTACCATAGCCGGGCTTATGCTGTTCACCCTTATTCCACTTCTTGAAAGCTCCATAGCCATGGACCGGGCGCCTGCGATCACGGCACCTTTACTTGCTGAATAAGCTGATTTTCCTATTTCGCCCACCATTCCTGCTACTGAAGAAATGAAGACAAAACTGGCAACTTCACTTTTATATTTTTTGAGGGATAAAATTTTGGCAATTTCAAAACCTGACATGACATTGACTGCAAAAATATCTGCATAAAGCTGGGGAGTATGTTTTTTCAGAGGAAGTGTTTTTTCTATCCCCGCACAGTGAATGAATCCTGAGATTTTACCTAAAACCGATACTTTTTCAGCGATCAGTTCTTCAAGATTTTCAGCTCTGGTGATATCTGCAATAATGGTTTCAGCTTTGCTATCCGGAGTCAGCAGAGATACTGTTTTCTGCAGCTCTTCTTCGTTTCTGGCAATAAGGATAAGATCTGCTCCGCTCTTGCTGCATTCTACAGAACAGCTTCTCCCAATACCGGAAGAAGCTCCTGTAATAAGAATTATTTTGTCTTTTAAAGAAAACTGATTCACTAATCTTCGAAGTTTTCTTTACCGATAATATTCATAAGATCAGAAACAGTTTCTATATCTTTAAAATAATTTGAATCAATTTTCTTATCGAAACTCTCATCAACAAATGCAATTACAGAAAGCAGGCTGATGGAATCATAGCTTTCCAGCTGTTTTAAGTTTGTTTCGATTGTTAATGTTTCCTTTTCTTCTAATTCTTCTTGCAATTTCTCTAAAAAAACGGATGTCTTCATATATTTTATTTTACTACATTATATTCTATTTCAAATTTCCAGCACGGTTGCTCCCCAGGAATATCCTACTCCAAAACCTGCCATCAATACCCTGTCTCCTTTTTTCAGCATTCCCTTTTCCATCATATCTTTCAGGGCAATTGGAATGGTTGCCGAAACAGTATTTCCAGTGTTTTCCATATCGATATAAAACTTTTCTGCCGGTATTTTAGTTTTCTTCCTTAAATAATTCAGCATAAAAGAATTGGCCTGATGGAAAACAAAATGATCAATATCTTCTATCGTCAGCCCATTTGTTTCCAAAGTTTCCTTTACCAGTCCCGGAATATTTTCGATGGTAAAATTAAAAATTTCGGGTCCGTTCATGTAAAGATTCTCCGGATCAAAATCATTTTCAGGATTAAGTACAAAATCTTTTTTGAAAGCTCCTTTCTTTACAATAAGATTTTCGGCACCACTCCCGTCTGTACCCAGGCAGAACTGATAATCCTTAGCATTTTCATCCTTCTCTACAATTACAGAAGCTGATGCGTCCCCGAATATGCTTCGGTTGGCTTTATCTTTTGGATTGATATGCTTTGTATAGGTTTCTGATGTGATCAGTAAAATACTTTTCGCAATACCGGCTGCTACCAATCCTTTAGCAAAAGCCAGTCCATAAATGAATCCGGAGCACCCAAGATTAAAATCCATTGCTCCGATATTCCTTCTAAGGCCCAGTCTATCCTGAAGAATACAGGCGGTAGTGGGAAGAAAATAATCCGGACTCTGGGTACAAAAGAGAATAAAATCGACCTTATTCCTGTCATAGTTCGCGAAAAGTTTTTCTGAAGATTTTACGGCAAGCTCAAGAACAGTTTCGTTGTCTGAAGAAATATGGCGCTGTCTGATCCCTATTTTTTCATGAATTCTATCAGAGCTCCAGTCAGGAAATTCTTTCTCAAGATCCTCATTGGTCAGAACCTTGGCGGGCAAATAATATTCTATTTTGGAAACTTTTATCATAGAAATTCTTTTTCTTTGTAAAAATAAAAAACAAATTCACAATAATGATGCTCCTATTTAGAATCATATTGAAAATCCGTTCCCTGTATGAAGACTTAGTGAAAAATGCTGCTATAAAAGTAGCCATTCATCGAGGAATGAAAGTTGGTGACAATCTGTATGTTCAAGGTATTCCAAACTTTGGCTCAGAATGTTTTCTTATAGAAATGGGTGATAATGTAACGATTGCAGAGGGTGTTTCTTTCATCAATCACGGTGGAGATGGCCGGGTAACCAAAAGAATTGAGAAATATAAAAACGGGAGAACTTTCGGAAGAATAAAAATCGGCAACAATACTTTTATTGGAAAAGGCACTATTCTTTTACCCGGGGTTTCTATCGGAAGCAATTGTATTGTAGGTTCATTAAGTGTTGTCAGCAGTTCCATTCCTGATAATTCAGTGTATGCAGGAGCTCCTGCAAAATTTATCTGTACCATTGAGCAGTATGGCGAAAAATTATTAGACAACAACACGGTTTACCCTTTAGAGCTGGAAGCTGACCGATCTGCTTTAGAAAAATACCTCATCAAAAATCTCCCTCACAATTATAAACCCGTAAAAAAATAAATGTCACAAAAAAAGAAAGTTCTTATTCGTATAGGCTCTCTCCGGCATGGCGGTGCAGAAAAAGTTCTCATCAACTTTCTCAAAAACCTTCCTGAAGATAAATATGAAATAGATCTGCTGATCAATCTTTATACAGGAATGTATATCAAGGAGGTTCCGTCATGGGTCAATCTGCAATATCTTCTTAAGGGCGAGATGATTACCACCAACAGACCTCACGAAATCCCTGTGAAAGCCTTCAGAGTGCTTTATCAGAAGCTATTTCTCTGGTTTCCGGCTCTTCTTTACCGGTTTATTCTGAAAAATAAAAAGTACGACGTGGAAATAGCAGCTATTCACGGAATGTACAGAGAACTTCTTTCCAGTCCTCAAAAGGATTCAAAAAAAATTATCTGGATACAAAACGACATTTTTAATCTGAAAGAATATACGCCGGATGTGATCAGACAGCTTTTCCGCTTTGACAGGATACTGGTTATTTCCAATAAACTGAAAGAGGAAATGCAGAAGGTGGCAAAAACTGATATGGAAAAGCAGGCGGTTATTAAAATTTATAACCCGATAGATAAAAATGATACTCTCAACAAGGCAAATACAGCAATTGATGATTATCCTTTTTCCAGTAGTCTTCCTACTTTTATCACCATTGGGACGGTTTATCCGCAGAAAGGCTACGACAGGCTTCTGGAAGTACATAAAAAACTGATCGACGAGGGACTTAAACACCAGATTATCATTATTGGTGATGGTTTTGATTTTGAGAATATTCAGACCAAGCTTAACCAATTGGGTCTTCAGGAAACTGTAAAAATGCTAGGCTTCAGAAGTAATCCCTACCCTTATCTGAAAAGGGCAGATTTTTATGTGATGTCTTCAAGACATGAAGGTTTCCCTACCATTATCGCGGAAGCTTTGATTTTGAACAAACCGATTGTTTCTACAGATGTTTCAGGAATAAAAGATCTTCTCCAGGAAGGGAAATTGGGTGTCATTATTCCAAATTCAGAGGATGGAATTTATGAGGGAATGAAGAAGCTTCTTACCAACCATGAACTTGCAGCCCATTATGAAAAAGAAATTGCAATGACTGATCTGCCTTTTGTACTGCAGAAATCTGTGGCACAGCTTCAGGAAATCATTGATGAATTATAAAAAAGCTTAAAATGGATTATACTGTCATACAAAAGGATTTTTACAGGGAAAGCGGAAAATGGCTCTCTTCATTTGATATCTTGAAAAAATGTATCAATCCGAATCTGCATTTTATTTATATCCTAAGAAAAGCTCAGAAATATAATAAAAAGCCTGTTTTAGGAATATTCTGGAAGTTTGTCCTCAGACATTATCAAATAAAATACGGCTATCAGATTTATCCCGAAACGGAAATTGGAGAAGGGTTTTACTTAGGCCACTGGGGAAGCTTAGTGATCAATCCTAAAGCTAAAATCGGGAAAAACTGCAATATTGCGCAAGGCGTTACGATCGGCCAACAAAACAGAGGTAAGCTTCAAGGTTTCCCTACAATTTGTGATGAAGTATGGATAGGAGCCAATGCCGTAATTGTAGGTGGAATTACTATCGGAAACAATGTTTTAATTGCACCCAATTCGTATGTTAATTTTGATGTTCCTGCCAATTCTGTGGTAGTTGGAAATCCCGGAACAATTTACCCGACAGAAAGTGCTACAGAAGCTTATATCAATAATAAAATATAAAAAATCCTTGTTATAAATTTATAAATCTATATAACATTTTCCTTAAAAATTAATTTCCCTATTGTAGGGAAATATTTTTTTATCGACTTTTGTTAAAAAGTTTTTAAGATTTGAGCAAGCTTAAAATTTTAAATTCTTTTTCAAAAAAACACAATATAACTTTAAAACACAACAACATGGAAAAAAATTCACTTTCTAAGCATGGCGCAGTTTTCTATATTGCCCCATTTTTATCATTCCTGAAACCGGTTTTCACGAATCTGATCTAAATCACCAACCTAGTCTTTAATATAAGAAACGGTAAATATTTTATTTATTGCAAAGCTCCATTTACCAATAACCAGGTTGGGATTGGAATATTGCTGTTTTTAGTTATTCACTACAGCTTATTAAGCCTAGTATCCTATTTCGCACAAAAACACTTTTAATTTTATACGTATGAAAAAAAAATCGACACTAAAGATTTTTGCTGCAGTATTTTGTATTGCATCGTCTCATGCTTTCCCGAGGGCAATTCCCGTCCCCGGACATCATGAGACCAGTATTGGATTCAAATACAGGGCACCTCTCCCACCGAGTGCCTATGATCTGGATCCTCTTATCGTCATTCCACAAAATGTGAATGAAAAGGGGTTAGTGGTTATTAAAGGAAACTTCCAGAAACCCAATACCGCCGGAGATGTAAAAGTTACCATCAAGTACAAAGACGCCCAAAACAACTGGGTCTCTTTATGGTGTAAGACTTTCGCCGGCAACTATGAATATAATGAAGAGCTTACAGCCAATTTTGAATTACCTCAATCGGCTTTGAATACGCACTCCGTTAAGGTTGAATTAAGCTCAGACGCCACCATTACCAACTGGCAGTCCGTCATTTGGGACAAAACTGTAAGCCATTACAAACAATCGAATTATGCTTACGCCAATTGCGACCTGGATGAAAATCAATACACTATTCTATTCACGCCTAAAAAAAACGGAACCGTTTTATACAACTCTAACGGAACCGTTTCGGGAGTAAAAGACAGGGTGACTTCCCAGCATTTGGCAAGAAAACTGGATGATATTGTTTTATCTTTCCAGGGAAATGCAGCATTGGATAATGCCAACGCCAATTCACCCGTTGTTAATATTACAAACCCTAATAATCTTGCTACTATTGCAAGTTCCCAAAAATATATTTATCAGAATAGTGATACAAGTCCCTTTGAGTTCTCTTATCACGATCCTGTTTATATGTTTGCAGGAAAATTTTCTAATGAAAGTTTCTTTATTAACTTCAGTAACTGGTTCTTACCTCCGGAAGAAGGAGGAGAAGACTGGGGAAGAGGATATTTAGACTTTACCAATCCTAATTCTCTTCTTAACAGATACTACAATCTTTATAATTACATCAATGAAAAGCTGGGTGATGTTTTCGCCAATCAGCAGCCGGTAGTTATTGTAATCAGTAAGATTACTGGATTAAGAGTTTATAAAGCTAATGGACAATACGTTTCCCTTACTGCCATAAGCAACTATAATACTACTGATGATTTTGGCTACCCTCCACTTAATAACAAACAAAGAGGGCCGGGTTCTGAGAACTTTTCATTAAGTAATACTTCCCAGGCTTCGCTGTATGGTGTTGGAGCTATTAGAAACCGAAAAGTGATCACTGGCTGGAATGGTCCGTCCAGACCTTTGATGGATATAGAAAGTGAGATCAACAAATTTATAAAATATGTAGGAATTTTCGGAAATCCAACCACGGAGGATTGTCCTGTTACCTGCTTTACTATAAATGCCGGCGCTCAATCTGATTATGCAGACTGGACCAAAGCTCCGAACAGTTATATCTTCACAGGTAAGGATCCAAAAAACAATACTAATGTGGACGGTCTTTATATTCCTGTGAAAAAAGCTCACGAAATGTGGTCCAAAGGTGGAGATTTTATGAAGGATGACAGTGGCAACTATACACCTATTCCTGAGCAGGGACTTGCAAAGGCAGGACTATATTGGGAAGATGAACCAGGACTTATAAAATCCGTTGCTTTAGAAGGGACAGGAGAAAATGCCAGGATCAAGGTAGTGGTCAACAAAGTAAAAGAAGGTAATGCAGTAATATCATACAAAGTAAATGACAAAATCTACTGGTCATGGCACGTATGGGTTACCGATGATCCGGGAATCAATGGAAGTACCTACCATCATGGATTTGAAAAGAATAAAGATGGAAATACCGTGACAAACTGGAAATGGATGGACAGAAACCTGGGTGCTACCAATGCAAGTTTCGTTGGAAACGACTGGCATAAATCCGCCGGACTTCAGTATCAGTGGGGAAGAAAAGACCCGTTCCCGCCATTCGGACTTAAAGACTTAAGCTTATACCCTATTAGCGGAGAGATTAATCTAAATTATAATGATCCGGCATTCCAGTCTAAATTCATAAAAGTAAGAGGTAATAAATATTCTACCCAAATCAATACAGGGACAGATACGCCAAACGGAAACATCCGGTTTTCCATTCAAAACCCTATCAGCTTTATTGCAACACCAATTTTTGTTGCTACAAAAGACCAGACATTATCAAATGATGGTGAAGACTTTTTAAAACAGAACGGTGATAACAGCTGGACATCAGTAGGAATTACTACATGGTTCTCGAAACAAAAATATAAGAAATATGAACCTCCTTACCGTGAAAATATAATCGCGTGGGATCTTTGGGGAGATACACGTCAGGGTAACTATTCCGATATAGACGATGCTGTTGTTGGGGAAGCCAGTACCAGATACGCATTGAAATCATCATATGACCCATGTCCGTGTAACTGGAGAGTCCCTTCAAGTTATTTTTCAGGAGGAAGAAATTCCGGAACTCCAATGCCGGATGAAAACAGATACAGCCCTTGGGGAAAACATACCGGAAATACCGTTAACCCGGAATTCAATGCTACTACATTAAATGCAGACTATCCGGGCATAAAGGTTTATCCTCAGTTTGGATTCGATTTTTCAGGGGTTTCAGGAATGAATCTGGGCAAATTCCCTATTAATGGAAATTATGAATCATATCCAAATGGAACAGGTCCATTAAAATACGGAACTGGATGGATCACACCGGTTCTTAATTTCCAGGACCAAAGTGCTGATGGAGGTTTATTAACTTCTACATTCATGACTGCCTCTGAAGTTATCAATGGCGTACGTTATCCTTCATTCGGAGCTGCCGGACTGGCTTTAATATCAGATCCTTTGAGCGGATCCAAGCCAAGACCGGGATGGCACAGATTCTCAAGCAGTGCTTATACAGGCAGCGGTGGTGTTCGTTGTATTTATGACCCTAACGCCGCCTCTATGTCGCAGGAATTTGACACTCAATATGTTTATTCAGGAAGCGAGATTTATTCTACTGAAACTTTAAAATCATGGACCAAACTTCCAAACAGTTATGTAGAATATACCAATTCTGACCTGGTAACACCCAATCCAAACGGAAATAATATAGATCCAAACAGGGATAATGACAGGATTATTGATATCCCTTTAAGAAAGGCATATGCAATGTATAAACTCCATTTAAGTACGGACTTCTCTTTCCCGGCAGACGGCACGAAAACCTCATCCGTAGTCTGGACCACCAATACGGGTCTGATCAAAACAATGGAAATTATAGGTGGAGACGGCCCTATAGAGAGCGCCATATTAAGAGTTACCTTAAATTCAAAAACATATGGTAATGCTGTGGTTGCGTTCCACATGGGTAGTGGAACCTGGTCAGCAAACAAGCATAATGATCCGGTATTATGGAGCTGGCATATATGGGCACCAAGATCTATAATCACAAAGTATGATGTAGATCCTGAAAACGCTGGGAATGGAGGGGTTATTCCTGCTAACGAGCAGTTTGTAGATCCAATGACCAGTGCAGGTGTACCTATGAAAACGACCTTTATGGACAGGGATCTCGGAGCCAAAGATAAGCTGGTGAATGAGCATATTTATGAACCTTCCGGTTCCGTATTTGCATCAGGTCTGGCTGCTCCTACTACAGCTAGCTTTCCTACAGGAAATCCTGCCGTACTAGCCAGATTAGCTCAAATCAGTGAAAGTGGAGGTTTACACTATCAATGGGGCAGAAAAGATCCATTGCCAGTGTTTTACAATCCGGGACCGTCTTATTATAACTATGGGACCAATTACGCTGCATATAATGTATTCAGACAAAATAACCCTGCCAATGCTACTACCGGGGCAATACCTTATACAGCTAATATGCCTGAATCAGATTATTTAACTTCTTATACTCAGGCTTATCCTACCTATTCAGCTGCCGCTAATGTTTCCACATCCGATTCAAAAGCAGATAAACTGAAGAAAATAGTAAAGTATTCTGTTAACAACCCACTAAATTATCTATATCAAACCGATACAGCAAAATTAGACTGGGTTTCTGATGAGAATGGAAACATGCCGGAAAGATGGGGGCATGCTACCGAAAAATCTGCATACGATCCATGTCCTGCAGGCTGGAGAATAGTAGATCTTGAAAGCGTTTCCACTGGAATTATCCTTGGTAATTTTATTTCAAAAGGAAATACACCTTGGTTCTATAATAAGCAATTTAATACTGCTTATGGTATAGATCCGGGAGATATCAATGCACTGGTGAAGTATGAAAATTATGACCCGGCTAAATATAACTATATCGGCGGTACTCTATATGCCTATTATTCAGGAAAAGGGGCCGTAGCTTATGGATTTATATTAAATAGACCAGAATACAATATAGGTTTATTTCCTAATACGGGTATAAGAGGTTTTAACGGAGGTAATGCGATGAGCGATTATCTTAATGGCACCTCAGGTTTAAAGGCTTTCCAGTATTCTGGTATCTGGACATCCGCCAGCCAAGGTAGTGGTGGAAGCTCTTTAGGGATGCTATTTAAAACAACTTCCAATCCTTATTATTTCTTAACGCCAACTTTCGGTTTCCGTCCGCAGGCAGCTATGTCCTGCCGTTGTGCTGAAATTAAATACGATGCCAATGGAAATGAAATAGGAAGGTATGAACCCTTCACCATCCCAGTTGCGCCAAATGCTTTAGCTAAGGCAAACAATGTTCTTGCAAAATCAGTGATCGAGGAAAAAGTAGCTCAGAACAAACTTGAGTTCTTCCCGAATCCTGTGAAGAATATGCTGTATATCAAAGGAAATGATATCGCTAAAGAATATTATTATCAGATTTACAACCTATCCGGTCAGCTGATAAAATCAGGTAAGTTTGAAAACGAAAGAACAGATCTTTCATCTTTAATATCCGGAATTTATTTAGTAAGAATCAATAATTCTGAAACAATAGTGAAAATTATTAAACAATAACAGATAACAACTGTTTAAAATTTGAACCGCCTCAAAAATGAGGCGGTTTTTTTATAGAATTAAGAATATTTTAATCCTCAATTTTAATTTTTATCATTTATAGTTTGTAATTTTATCAAAGTTTCTTGAAGTGTGAATAATCATTTTTTCTAAAGAAATTGTATGGAAACACCATGTAGCAGCCATTTTAAACATGATTTTAAGCATATTTTAATATTAAATTTTGTTAAAAGTAGCTGCTTTTTCGGCAAAAATTATATTTTTGCATAATTATTGATTTAATCTATTGAATTTGAAAATAATTTAAACGAAATAAATAATTATAAACCTTTTTTAATTTTTAAAATTATGTCACAGTCGTACGAAATTATTTTCGAAAACAATAGAAAATGGGTAGAGTCTAAAATTTCACAAGACCCGGAATTCTTTCACGAGCTGGCAAAAACTCAGAATCCTGATTATTTATATATCGGATGTTCAGACAGCAGAGCTACAGCGGAAGAGATTATGGGTGCAAAACCTGGAGAAGTTTTTGTCCACAGAAACATTGCTAATGTTGTAAATACTTTAGACATGAGCTCCACAGCCGTCATTCAATATGCTGTAGAACACCTTAAAGTAAAACACATTATCGTATGTGGACACTACAACTGTGGCGGAGTAAAAGCAGCGATGACCCCTCAGGATCTTGGGTTATTAAACCCTTGGTTAAGGAATATCCGTGATGTTTACAGATTGCACCAGACTGAATTAGACGCTATCGAAGATGAAGGAAAACGTTATGACAAGCTTGTAGAACTGAATGTTCAGGAGCAGTGCATCAACGTGATTAAAATGGCCTGCGTACAGGAAAGATACATCATAGATGAATATCCTATTGTACATGGCTGGGTATTTGACCTTAGAACAGGTAAGATCATTGATTTGGAAATTGATTTCGAGAAAATTCTGAAAGACATCCAAAAAATCTACAACCTTACAAGTTCTGATTGGGTAATGAGCAGAAAAACAGATTAGTTTTTCTAAAATGAATGTAAGATGAAATTCTGGAGTATTATTGTATTGACCTTCTTCCTAAACTTCACAGCACTGCCGGGCATTGCTGCGGTTGCAGGCTGGGATATAGCAAGGACCAATGTAATCATCAATGAAGAAGAACCACATTCTCACCCATCATCCTTTATTGTTTACGAAAAGACCCTTCCGAAAACTTTGGACGTATTCGATTACGTGAAGTTTTCAGAACCTGATCTTCAGGGCGTATCTTTTGAGCTGATAGATGATTCCTTTCATCTGTCGCCACTACTTACCATATTTTCTCCGCCTCCGGAAGCTTAATTTTTAAGTATCATTAGATTTCATAGTATTCATATCAACGCTGATATCGTATACCTGTGCTTTAAAATTAAATTTCCAATCTTTTATAATTGATTATCTGAAGACAGATCAATCAGTTATAGTATTTTTCAAAACATCATGAAAAAAACATCATTTATAGGAGGAATCAAGGAGAATTTCCCTTCAGGACTCGTTGTATTCTTAGTCGCACTTCCATTATGTCTCGGAATCGCTTTAGCATCAGGGGCACCACCTTTGTCGGGTGTAATTGCCGGAATTGTAGGGGGAATAGTAGTGGGATTTCTCAGTAATTCAAATATATCGGTATCTGGTCCTGCAGCCGGTCTTACAGCTATTGTTCTAACAGCTATTACAGATCTGGGAGCTTTTGAGCTTTTCCTTTGTGCAGGAATCATTGCCGGACTTATCCAGCTAATCCTGGGATTCATCAGAGCCGGAAGTATATCCAATTACTTCCCGAATAATGTCATTGAGGGAATGCTTGCCGCTATCGGTATCATTATTATTTTGAAACAAATCCCTCATGCCATGGGATTCGATCAAGATTACGAAGGTCATGAATCTATTTTTGACAATGGTTTAAATCTCGGATACTTTACAGAATTATTCGGAGCCATACACGTGGGAGCTATCCTGGTAACGCTGGTTTCTGTAGGTATCCTTATTGCATGGGATAGAATTCCAGCTTTAAAAAGAATGAAAATGCTTCCCGGAGCATTGGTTGCAGTAGTGGCAGGAATACTTCTGAATGAAGCATTCAAACTGTCCGGCAGCTCTTTGGCGATCAATACTCAGCATTTGGTTTCATTACCGGTTCCGCAGTCCTTGGATGATTTCAAAAATCTTGTTACGATACCTGATTTTAATGGGTTCACCAATCCTAAGGTATGGATAGTAGGAGCAACTATTGCCATTGTAGCTTCTATTGAAACCCTGCTTTGTATTGAAGCCTCAGATAGGTTAGATAAGCAGAGAAGAATTACCGACACCAATCTTGAGCTTAAAGCACAGGGAATCGGAAATTTAATAAGTTCATTTATCGGAGGACTGCCAATGACATCTGTAGTGGTAAGGAGTTCTGCCAATGCCAACGCCGGTGCCACTTCAAAACTTTCAGCTATGATCCACGGTGTCCTTTTATTGGTATGTGTGCTTACTATTCCATTCATACTGAATTTAATACCGCTTGCTACACTTGCTGCAGTATTGATTCTTGTAGGATATAAACTGGCAAAACCTGCTACATTCAAGCATTTCTGGCATTTGGGTAAATTCCAGTTCATTCCTTTTGTCGCTACTGTTGTAGCTGTTGTAGCAACCGATCTTCTTAAAGGAGTGGGTATTGGCCTGGCTATTTCCGTATTCTATATCCTACAGGGAAATATGAAGCGTGCTTATTATCTGAGCAGAGAAAAGCTGAATGATGCCGATGAAATCAATATTAAGCTTGCTGAAGAAGTTTCTTTCCTGAATAAGGCAGCCATCAAAAAAACATTAAAAAATGTGAAGCCTAATTCTACTGTGACCATCGATGCAAGGGGAACTTCATACATTGCTACAGACGTACTGGAAATGATCCAGGATTTCGCCAATATCCGGGCCAAAGAAGAAGATATTAATGTGGAACTTTTAGGCTTCAAAACTTCATACAAGGATTATGAAACAGATGAAGACTCTCACATCCTTATCACCCACAGAAGAGCTATGTAAGCTCATTACAGTAATTTTTAATTTAAAAGAATAAATCAATCATATGAAAGCACATACATACGAAACCCAATCTACCATTAATCCTGAAAAAGCATTAAATTTTCTAAAAGACGGAAACCAAAGGTTTGTGAACAACCTAAAAGCAAACAGAGATCTTTTAGAACAAGTTAATGCAACACGTGAAGGCCAGTGGCCTTTTGCAGTAGTTTTAAGCTGTATAGACAGCCGTACTTCTGCGGAACTTATCTTTGATCAGGGATTAGGAGATATTTTCAGTATCAGAATTGCCGGTAATTTTGTCAATCAGGATATTTTAGGCTCAATGGAATTTGGCTGTAACGTTGCAGGTTCCAAGCTTGTTGTCGTTTTAGGACACACTAAATGCGGTGCATTAAAAGGTGGTCTGGATGCTGCACAAATTCAGGGGATGGGAATGGATAATCTCAACCACTTAATCAATCATTTCGATCCCATCATTAATGAAATCATTGAAGAAGGCGAAGAACGTTCATCAAAAAACGGTTCACTTTTGGAAAGACTGAATCAGCAAAACGTAAAAAATGCCATCGAAGATATCCGTACGCAAAGTTCAACACTTAAAAAGCTTGAAGACGAAGGTAAAATCAAAATAGTCGGAGCCAATTATGATGTTGAAACCGGAGTTGTTACCTGGCTTTAAGAAATAGAAATCTGTACATTTTTATTACATATAAATAAAAAATCATGTTATAGTTAGATTGGAAATTGATTTTTAAAATACAACAAAAGACCATCGGAACATCCGATGGTCTTTTGTTGTATTTTAGTTATTCCTATTTTCCGTTGAATGCTGACATTGTATTGTTAATTCCGGCAAATACAAAAGACAGACTGGCCTTAGAAAATTTTTCAATTCTTTCGCTCAGCTTTTCAGATTCTTCCTCATTCCAGGTCCCCAGCACATAATCTACCTGGCGGCCTTCGGAAAAGTCTGCAGAAATCCCGAACCTCAGCCTTGCATAATTCTGGGTATTAAGTGTTTCATTAATACTTTTCAGTCCGTTGTGGCCGGCATCAGAACCTTTCATCTTCATCCGTAAGGTCCCGAACGGAAGGGCCAGATCATCTGTAATGATCAGCACATTTTCCAATGGGATATTTTCTTTCTGCATCCAGTATCTCACAGCGTTTCCCGAAAGATTCATATAGGTATCCGGCTTTAGAATGAGAACCTTTCTTCCTTTATATTTCCCCTCTGCCATCCAGCCGAAATTGGTCGTATTAAATGAAGCTTCCAATGTTTCAGCTATTTTCTCAGCTACTTTGAATCCTATATTGTGGCGTGTATTTTCGTATTCAGGACCTTTATTTCCAAGTCCGACTATTAAATATTTCATTCAGAAATTTTTTGCAAAATTAAGGGATAAAAAATAAAAAGCCCAATCTTACAAAAGATTGGGCTTATATATTGTAAAGATTCTTTTAAAAAGGTTTATAAATGTAGTTTACACCAAATCCTTTTGTCATATAAGTCTGCGGATCGTAGTTGTAGTTGGTTGTCCAGTTAATCGGGGACGGAATAGGAGGTATAAGATCTGTTACCGATCTTTTCTTAGGGTTGTTCGGGGATAAGATATGACTTTCCTTATCATTAATTTCAGTTGATAAAAGCCTTGAAATTTTGTATGCTGAAGGAAGCAGTGTAAATGGACTGATCTCAGTATCGTAATTAACAAAATCGTATGCAAATCTGGTGGTAGGTCTTCCAAATACCCCTGCGGCCATAGGTCCATAATTTCTTACTACCCTAGATACATTATCTCCCAAATAAGTATACCCGGTTTTAGAATAACTGATAAATGCAAACTGCGTTCCTGAAACATCAGGACCATTTTTCATAATAATAGAATCCAGTTTAGCAGTAGAACCGTTATACTTTAGCTCATAATGGGTTTTTGTTTTTCTTAACAGAGTCTGTGGACCAGGATTAGTTGCCGGTGGCACCGGTGGAGGTCTTCTGAAAACAGAACGGTTTTCAGAAATAACTACCAGTTTATCATTAGGCCCATAAGTAAATAACTGGCTGTAAGAAACGCTATCTTTATCAAGCTTTCCGTTTCCATCCAGATCCAAAAATCCATTGAAGTCAATTTGGCTTACTTTGTCGCCGCTGTATGCAATATTGGTGATTGAAGCACTGTCTGTGATTACTTTCGTTACCAAAAGTCCACTGTAGTGATATTCTGCTAATGTATCCTTATCTGTAATTTCTCTGTATAATGCTCTTGGACCAATAAGCCCTCCTGTTTCATTCAGGTCCAATAAAG
Organism: Chryseobacterium sp. 22532; assembly: GCF_052044665.1. Taxonomy (NCBI): domain Bacteria; kingdom Pseudomonadati; phylum Bacteroidota; class Flavobacteriia; order Flavobacteriales; family Weeksellaceae; genus Chryseobacterium; species Chryseobacterium sp. 22532. The sequence continues at coordinate 548,116 of NZ_JBQENJ010000001.1, read as the reverse complement.
GATCTCCGTCTTCGTCTAGCATGTCTTTACAGGAATGTATTGATGAAAATCCTGCTATTAATAAAATAAAGTAGAAAAGCTGTTTCATTTCCAGGTAATTGTTTATTTTTTGACAAATATAACTTTTTTTTGAACAAAAGTTATGTTTTTATTTATATTCCAGTAAAACTGATAACCAATTGGGCTTTACAGAGTTCTGTAAGTATATTTAAGAACTTGATCTTTATCCGAAATGGGATAGTTATAACCATCGTAAAGATAGGTCATAAGTGTATTTACTGCCGGTGCGGGAGATGGCGGCATCACATATACCGAGGTCGGGTTATTCGGAGAAATTCTATAAAAATTCTCAGGGCGGACAAGACTCCAGGCAGTAAAGAATGTTTTAGGAAGCGTAGAGAACGGGTTAATTTTAGAGTCATAGTTCTGATAGCTGTAAACAGTCATTTTTGCAGTAGCCATATTAGGCGCTCCGGTTGCTGTCAGTGTTCCTTTCGCACATTCAGCTTTAAAAATATTATCTCCCATATAGGTAAAGGTGCTTTCCGTGAATAAGCTGTATGCTGTATTTCCAGCCACCTTTCTTTTTTCAAGGATTTTCACAAGTTTTTTACCGCTGGCATCATAAGTAAATATGTAATCACTTACAAAAGAGTCTATTGCAGTAGCAGCGGTACCGGTACACGTTGCACTGTAAACATTGCCTTTACTGTCTTCACTTACGCTAAAATCATAAGTCATGCTTCCTGCCAGACTTCCAAGGAACTTTATTTTTCCAATTTTATTGCTGATGTAGGTTACAGTGCCCGTATAATAATTACTGGTATTCCCATCTCTAAGCATGCCTTTCTGAAAAGCAGTACCGTTGACTGTATATTCTTCCTGGATAGCACCATTTAACGTAATCTTTTCCAGAACTCTTGCTGGAGGGGGTGGTGTATTCCCATTGTTTCCTGTATTGGCACTGGGCTCGAATTGATCTGAAGAAGAATTGTCACATGAAACCATTAGTCCGAAAAATACCCCGGCAATGATTTTAAAAAGGTAGTTTTTTCCCATGAAAAAATATTTTAGTGAGTTGACAAATATAATTCATTTTTTTGACGAAAACATTTACTTATTCAACAAATTCATAACAATCTATATCTTTTTACAAAAAAAACCTAAAAACATAGTGTCTTCAGGTCTTTATTTATGATATATCATGAAATTAATAAGGCTGCAGGACAGATGTCGTTAAAACAGACTGAGCCATTTCATTGTTCAGGTAATCTGTGTTTACTGCCCTTCCTATTCCCAATGTTCCTGAATTAAGGTTTCTTTTTGTACAGGCCACCTTCACGTTATAATTATTTTTAGGTGTAAGGTTGGTAAGTGTTGCGTTAAGGTTGAAAATCTTATAACTTCCTTCCGAGCCTATTAAAACATCTGTCCTCACTGCTCTGAGTGAATTGTCTACGAAGATACCGCATGCAAAACCTGTTGAAGCATTCGAGTTTCCCGTTTTTTGGGCGGTGGTCTGAAAGGTAAACGCCACTTTATTCACAGCATTGGTAATGGAAAAAGTGTCAACAGTTCCCGGAAGAACCGTCCATTCAGAGGTAATCGTTGTCCCTTCCGAATAAGGAGAGGTGGAACCGTTAGGATTAGAAAAGCTTGCTCCAGTCTGATCTGCAACGGTATTCAATGAAAACACAGACATACTTCCCTGCCCATCGGCAATTTTTATACTTTTCCAGTCATTCACATTCAGCTCTGAATTGTTATGAAGAATAGTTCCCGCAGATCCGGCAGATCCTCTCAGCAGATTCGTTCCACCGGTTCTGATTTCTCTTGTAACATTTAAGTCGCCGTTTATATCCAGCATGTTCACAGGATTTGGCGTGTTCACTCCTACTTGCGCAGTTGCCCATACTGCAAAAAATAAAGACTTTATGATAATAATTTTTTTCATGCCTGGATTAATTTATAATTGGATTAAATACCTGAGGAACCTCATACACATCAACTTTCAGGGAAGACTGAGTAATAAAACTGTTAATGTTGGTATCTGCATTTATTCCTATAGCCAATACAACATCACTTGCTGTTCTGTAAGATCCTAGCCTTGAGCAGGCAACACTTACATCGTGCTGTCCTTTGGAAAGATTGGTTACTATCCCGATCTGATTGTGAGTAATAAAGGTACTTCCGGCACTACTTGCCTTTAGGTTTCTCTGTCTGAGATTAACCAGCTTATTATCCACAAAAATACCGCATGCATAATCTATGGAAATATCGGGTGTCCCGTTTACAGGAAGATTAGCCTGTACCACAGTTTCAAACTGAAAATACGTTTTACTTTCCGTACTGAATACACTGATAGGCTGTGACAGGCCTGTGATTTTCTTAAATCCCGGGAGGCTTGAAATGTCTGCTCCTTTAGTAAAAGCCGTATTTTTGGCAGTAATACTGGATTGTTCACTATTGGTAAATTTTACTCCGGTTCTGTCTGAAAAGGAGTTATTGAAGATAAGATAAAACTTATTCGGCTCATATTCAGGAATACGCAGTGACTTCCATATCGGAGGATAACCTTCTCCCTGAGAAACAAGAATCTGGTCATTATTACCCTGAGACAGAGTATTATCTGTAACGTTAAGAACAACGATTTTATTCCTTAGATTCATATCACCGTTTACATCAAGCTTCGCTTTTGGTGAATCCGTTTTAATTCCCACTTGAGCAGAAAGAGATAGCCCTGTCATAAAAAACAGGATCGAAATAATATTTTTCATCACAATTAATTGCTTTTATAAGTTACGTATTCAATAACATCAATCTTCATAATAGACTCAAGAGTAAATGCATTGGAAACCGTATTGGTATCGGATACATTACGCCCAATTGTAAACTGTGAACTTAGATTTGAGGAATTGATTTTTCTACAGGCCACCTCAAGCTTCTGTGCGCCTAGCGGAACATTCTGCTCTGTATAATTAAGGGTGAAAATATAATCCTGAATCCCCAGCTTCTCTGTATTATTGTTCGAAACGATCTTATCCGGACGTACCGCTACCAATTTGCCATTTCTGAAAACCCCACAGGTAAAAGTGACAGACTGGGAAGTTGTTGCAGATGGAGCCTTCATTTCAATACCTGTCTGAAACTGATAGGTAAGCCTGTTTCTTCCGTTTTTGATAATAAAATTGTTTTCAAGTCCGGCAATTTTTGACCATTTCCCTTTCGTGACATCGGTAATATCATCCCCAACATTGTTCTTGTAAACATTATCTGCTGCAATACCATTTGAAAGTTCTGTAATACCAGCCTGATCGGATGACAGGTATGAATTGATCAGTTTGTACTGTCCTTCCTCCATAAAGGAAACATTCAACGATTTCCAGGCTGGGGGCAGACCTTCTCCCTGTGACACCAAAACCTGGCCGTTCAGTCCTGCATTTCCAACCTGGGCGGATGTGCCGCCTACTCTAAGTTCTTTTCTTAAGGTGGTTTTCCCGTTGACATCGAGAGTAGATTTAGGAGCAGATGTCCCAATTCCCACCTGCGCGTTCACACAAAGCGATAAAAGCCCGGCTGCGCAATAAATAATTCTTTTCATAATAAGGGCTGCAAAGGTATGAATTTAAATCATAAAAAACCATTTACAAACCCGTAAACCCGTACTAATAAAGCGATTATGCTGTAGAATTTAATGTACTAAAAAGTAGAATTATTACTACAAAAAATACTTTTAAAACCGGTCCTGATGAGATTGCATCAGTTAAACCCAATGTCAGCCGATGATTCAGCATTATTTTTTATCATCATATTGTGACTTCAAATGCTTCTAAATCCGCATGATACCCTATTTTTTTCGTGTAAAAATCATGTTTTTTTTCAATAAAAAAAGACCTTAAAAAGTAAATTTTCAGGTCTTCCTTGTTTTTTGATTATTAAAATGAGGTATTTCCCTTTTAATTATGTCCGATAATCGTTTTCAAAAGTACATTAACCTCATCTACATTTTTCACTTTTTCCTTTCTCATCATCAGCAGATTTCCATCTTTCCCGATCTTCTCTTTAAGCTGAGCTTCCTTTGGATTTTGGGTTAAATAACTGATAATATGCCTGAACCTGTCTGTCTGATAGAACTTATCCTGGGGATTTGCAGGAAAATATCCTAAAAACACACCATTTTTCATGACGATCTTTTCAAATCCTATGTCTGCAGCAAGCCATTTCAAGGCAACACTCTTCAATAGATTCACCGCTTCTTTTGGCAAAGCTCCGAAACGGTCGATCAGCTCAAGCTCAAATTTATAGAGCTCCTTTTCATTATCAATCTCTGCAAGCTTCTGATACAGCAATAACCTTTCTTCCGTATTGGAGATATAAAAATCCGGAAGCATTAGTTCAAGGTCAGTATCAATATTGACATCTTTTACAGATTTGAACAGCTTCTGTCTGTCTTCCTCATTATCGAACAGGTTTTCAAAATCCGCATCATCCTTTAATTCTTCCAATGCTTCCTGCATCAGTTTCTGGTAGGTCTCAAAGCCCATTTCATTAATAAAGCCACTCTGTTCAGCCCCGAGAAGATCTCCCGCTCCACGGATTTCAAGATCCTTCATAGCAATCTGGAAACCGCTTCCAAGGTCTGAAAACTGCTCAATAGCCTCAAGACGCTTTCTGGCATCAGAGGTTATCATATCATAAGGAGGCGTGATTAAATAGCAGAAAGCCTTTCTGTTGCTACGCCCTACCCTTCCCCTCATCTGGTGAAGATCTGCCATTCCGAACCTTTGGGCATCATTAATGAATATGGTGTTCGCATTAGGAACATCCACTCCACTTTCAACAATCGTTGTAGAAACAAGAACATCATATTTGCCTTCCATGAAATCGAGCACATTCTTTTCCAGCTGCTTGCCCTCCATCTGCCCGTGCCCTGTAATAACTCTTGCATCCGGAACCAGCCTCTGGATAAGTCCGGCAATATCTTTAAGGTTTTCAATCCTGTTATTGATAAAATATACCTGCCCGTCCCTCTGAATCTCATAAGAAACAGCATCCCTGATGGTTTCCTCATTAAAACCTATCAGCTGTGTATCAACAGGCTGCCTGTTAGGCGGTGGTGTTTTGATCACTGAAAGATCTCTAGCCGCCATCAGGGAGAACTGCAGTGTTCTCGGGATGGGAGTAGCCGTTAGCGTAAGGGTATCTACATTGCTTTTCAGTGTTTTCAGCTTATCTTTCACCGAAACCCCGAATTTATGTTCCTCATCAATGATCAGCAGTCCAAGATCTTTGAACTTTACGGAACTGCTTACCAGCTGATGGGTTCCTATTATAATATCCACCTTCCCGTTTTTAAGGCCGTCTAAAGCCTCTGCTTTCTGTTTGGCTGTTCTGAATCTGTTGACATAAGAAACGTTCACCGGAAAATCTTTCAGTCTTTCTTTAAAGCTTCTGTAATGCTGAAACGCCAGAATCGTTGTAGGAACCAATACAGCGACCTGTTTCCCATCTGTTGCCGCTTTAAATGCGGCACGGATTGCTACTTCAGTTTTTCCGAAACCTACGTCACCACAAACCAGCCTGTCCATTACTGTATCAGCTTCCATATCCCGTTTTACATCTATGGTTGCTTTTTCCTGGTCCGGAGTATCTTCGTAAATAAAACTGGCTTCCAGCTCATTCTGCAGATAGGAATCCGGAGTATAGGAAAATCCTTTTGCCGTTTTCCTTTCAGCGTATAATCTTATAAGGTCAAAAGCAATCTGTTTTACTTTTGCCTTTGTTTTCTGTTTTAATGATTTCCAGGCCGGAGATCCCAGCTTACTCAGCACAATTTCTTTTCCGTCCGGACCGTTATATTTTGAAATTTTATGCAGGGAGTGAATACTTACATATAATAAGTCTCCGTTTTTGTAAGTCAATTTGAAGCATTCCTGGATTTTTCCATCATTATTTACTTTGACAAGCCCCATGAATTTACCGATTCCGTGGTCGATGTGGGCAATATAATCGCCTATTTTCAGAGACATCAGATCCTTCAGGGTAAGCTGTTCGGATTTTGCAAAGGTGTTTTTTGCTTTATATCTTTGATAACGGTCAAAAATCTGATGGTCGGTATATACTAAGAGCTTGTGGCCATTATCTACAAAACCTTCATGCAGCTCGGATTTGAAACTTTTAAAAGGAAGTTCGTGCTCAAGCTCTTCAAATATAGATTCCAGTCTTTCTTTTTGTTTTTCTGTAGAGAAAGAGATCCAGGTATCAAAACCTTCGGCCTGTCTTTCTTCAATGTCTTCTATCAGCAGTTCAAAGTTTCTGTGAAAGGAAGGCTGCGGAACCTGCTCAACTTTTATTTCAGTGATTTCTTTAAGCCCTTCAATAGGAATTCCGGCAAAATCAATTGTTTTAAATTTTTTAAAATCAAACAGAAAATCCTGATCTGAAATAAAGAGGTCCTGTGGTGCCTTGTGAGCAATATCTTTATTCAAAGTATCATATTTTTCCAGTGCTTTCTCATAGAAGTTTCTGATCTTCTGCATTCCAACGGCACCATTTCTGGAAACAACAAAGCTTTCTTTAGGCAGCAGCTCCAGCAGCGAAACCCGGGTTCCGGTTACTGAAAAATTCATATTGGAAACCAACTGAAAGTCTTTCACCTTATCTATGGAAAGCTGTGTTTCTATATCAAAGGTTTTAATATTCTCCACTTCATTTCCAAAGAAAGTAAGACGGTAAGGCTTTTCATAGGAATACGAAAACACATCAACGATTCCTCCTCTTACCGAAAACTCTCCCGGTTCGGAAACAAAATCTGCCTGCTGGAAGTTATAATGATTCAACAGCTCATCTACAAAATCAAAATCCAGCTGATCACCTACTTTTATGTGATGGGAGATCGCCTTAAAGTCTTCTTTTTTCAAAACCTTTTCAGACAAAGAGCCCGCATAAGCCACAATAACTTTAGGAGCTTTCCCGGAATTGATTTTATTCAGAACTTCAGTCCGAAGTACAAGATTTGCATTCTGTGTCTTTTCTACCTGATAAGGTTCAAGATGTGTTGCCGGAAAGTACAGCACTTTGTCCTTTCCAAGCAGATCTTCCATTTCAGTATTGGCATACAGGGCATCTTCTTTATCATCCACCAGATAAAGAATGGTCTTCTTCTGAGTTAGAAAAAGTTCGGCAACAAAAATAGAAACCGAAGATCCTGCACTTCCTTTCACGGAAATATGCTGGCTTTTCTCTAACTGGGTAAAGATCTCTTTTCCAAATTCTTTTTGAAGCAGGTCGGGAAGAAACTTTTCGTGAATAGGTTTTAGCTGCATAAATAGTAATAGTATAAACGACAAAAGCGATTTCGGGAGTGTTCCGAAACCGTTTGCTTACAACAAAGATAAGGATATTTTTTTCTTCCCTCAGAAATCAGGGATTACTAAAAACACAATCAAAATACGCAACACCTACCCAAATCTTAATTTTTTACCAATTTATCTAATTAAAAGTTAAAAAAATACGGATATTCTGGCATGGCATAGTGTTTGAAAATTTCAACCTATCAAACTTTTTAAAGAAATAAAATTATGAAAAAAGCAATTAAAATCTTAGGAATTTTTATGTTGGTCTTTGTTACCGCATTATCTTTTGCATCTTGTAGTGATGATGATGATCCAGTAAACAACGATTTCTTCGCAGGAACATATAAGGGAAGCATTTCTTATAATGATGGATCTACCAACAACAGCACAGATAACGGAAGTGTATTTGTAACCAAAATCGCGAGCGGTACGAAATATAATTTCGCATTCTCGAACGGCATTCCGGATCTTAACGGAGTAGAATTTCAACAGCAAGGAGACCATACGCTTGTAATGGTTGGTTCCAATGCCACAACTTATATTAGAATTGACAATAATGAATTGAAAATTCTATACAACAAGGACGGTAAAACCTGGACTGCCAACTGTACACGTTAACCCAACTATTCATACACATGAAAGCCTGCTTTATGAAGCAGGCTTTTTTTCTTTTAAAAGCTTTCATTAAGTTTTTTTTAAGCAGTAATAAACTTTAGTTAAGGTTGAAAATTCTGGATTTCCAGCCTGCTTTTTGTATATCTTTACTCAAGGAAAAACAAACCGTACACCTATGAAAAAATTATTAACAGCAATGTCCCTGGCTCTAGGACTAGGCTTTGCAACTGCTCAACAGACTGCTCCGGCAACACCTGCTGCCCCTCATCATCAGACAGCAAAAACAGTAAAAGCTCCTGAAGCTAAAACTGCAAAACCTGCAGCAAAAATGAAAAAGGACGGAACCCCTGACAAGAGGTATAAGGAAAACCAAAAACTTAAAAAAGACGGCACTCCAGATAAGAGGTACAAAGAAAACAAGTAAACTTTAACATATAGTTGTTATTTTCATAATCAAATTTCGAAGAACCGGTGAACTCATTCGCCGGTTTTTTTTGTGGCATATATGGCTGAAAAATAATTTTATATTCTATACTTATTTATAAATTTGAGGCATGTTAAATTTCTTCAAGAAAAATGTGGCACTTGTCTGGGCAAAAAAGCATGTTCAGAAAACCGGGGAATTCAAAAAAAACTCAGTAAAAAATCAGGAGGCCCTTTTGCTGGCTTTGGTGAAAACAGCTCAGAAAACTCTTTTCGGAAGGGAACATGACTTTGAAAACATTCAGTCCATCAAAGAATTCCAGGACAGAGTTCCTGTTTCGGATTATGAAGATCTGAAACCTTATATTGAGAGGGTAAAAAAAGGACAGGCCAATATTCTCTGGACGGAAACTCCTGAATATTTTGCAAAGACATCAGGCACAACCTCCGGTTCGAAATATATTCCCATCTCAAAGGAGGGAATGCCTTTTCAGATTGCAGGTGCACAGAGTGCACTGTTCCATTATATCGCCCAGAAAAACAATGCTGATTTTGTGAACGGAAAAATGATCTTTCTGCAGGGAAGTCCTGAAATGGAGGAAGTTTTCGGTATTAAAACGGGACGGCTTTCCGGAATTGTGGCTCACCATATCCCAGCCTATCTTCAAAAGAACCGCCTTCCAAGCTGGAGCACCAATATTATGGAGGATTGGGAAGCGAAGGTAGATAAGATTATTGAAGAAACAGAACACGAAAATATGACGCTGATCTCCGGAATTCCGCCATGGCTGATCATGTATTTTGAAAAGCTTACTGAAAAACACGGTAAAAAGATCAAGCAGCTTTTCCCCAACCTCCAGCTTCTTGTAACGGGAGGTGTCAACTATGAGCCGTACCGGGATAAAATGAATGACCTGCTGGGTGGAAAAGTGGATATCATCCAGACGTTTCCGGCATCTGAAGGCTTTTTTGCTTTTCAGGATGACTACACTAAGGAGGGCCTGCTTCTTTTAACGGATCATGGAATTTTTTATGAATTCATTCCTCTGGAAGAGTATGGCAAGCCTGCTGCAAGAAGATTAACATTAAAAGATGTAGAGCTTAATAAAGATTACGCACTGATCCTCTCTACGAATTCAGGTTTATGGGCTTATTCAATAGGTGATGTTGTAAGGTTTATTGATAAAGATCCATACAGAATCCTGGTGAGTGGCAGAACCAAACATTTCACCTCTGCTTTTGGAGAACATGTGATTGCCTTTGAGGTAGAGGAAGCAATGAAGGCTACTGTAGAAAAATATACATCACAGATCACAGAATTCCATCTTGCCCCACAGGTAAATCCTACGGAGGGTCTTCCATATCATGAATGGCTGATAGAATTTGAAAGGGAGCCGGAAAATTTAGAATTGTTCAGAAATGAACTGGACCGCCAGCTTCGGGAGAGAAATACGTACTACGATGATCTTATTACCGGAAATATCCTTCAGCCACTGCATATTACCCCACTTAAAAGGAATGCTTTCCATGAGTATGCAAAATCGCAGGGCAAACTGGGAGGCCAGAATAAAACACCAAGACTTGCCAATGACAGAAAAATTGCAGATCTGTTGGAAATTTACAAACTTTAGAGATATTTTTTCAATTCCCAAAACATATATTCGAAAAAAATTATAAATTTGAAAAAATAAAAATAATAATGAAAGCATCTGTACTTTTAAAGTCATCTTTACTAACATCCTTATTTGTCATTTCATCCTGCGCTACAACAAAGTACAGCGAGGACATTTCAAAAAACAATTATTCTAATCTTCAGGCTGGAAAAATGTATGTTGTTACCATGAAAGATGGTTCTGCCAAACAGAAAATGCTATTCCGAAACATAGATGGTGACAACCTTATAGGAACTGCAGGCAAAAAGGACAGTACAGAGGTAATTATCCCGAAATCCAATGTAGCTGCCGTAAAAGACAGATCTAAAGCAAGAGTAACAGCAGGCGCTACTGTTATTGGCGCAGCCGGTGTTGCAGCCATCGTGATCAGTGCATTGAGAGCTGACTAAATAGATTTTATCTTTCGGTACCTATTTGATTTATCATTCAGAAAAACAGTATATAAGCAGCCTTAAATAAATATTTAAGGCTATTTTTGTGCATGATTTCCTTTACACCGTTAAAAACATTGCAAAATGTTGAATTCAGGAATCTTCTTACGGGAAGATTTTTTATTGTTTTAGCCTTCAGAATGCTCGCGACTTTATTGGGATGGTGGGTGTACCAGTTGACAAAAGATCCTTTTTCAATAGGCCTTATCGGACTTTCGGAAGTAATTCCTGCGGTAAGCTGTGCTTTATATGCGGGCCATGTCATTGATATGAATGAGAAAAAAAAGCTGCTCCTGATCTGCAATTATGCATATATTTTCCTGATTGGCCTGCTGCTGATCCCTGCATTTTTCAATGTCGAAATGCATTTTAACGGACATGAAATCACTTATTTTATATACACCGTTATATTTTTCACCGGAATTGCAAGAGCCTTTATTGGGCCTATCGTTCCTTCAATGATTCCTAAAATAGTAAAGAAGGAAAATCTTCCGAATGCAGTAACCCTGAACCAGGCTACATTTTTGATCTCTTCTGTATGCGGGCATGCTGCGGGAGGACTTCTTATAGGATTTTTCGGTGTAAAATGGACATTAATAGTTATTATCTCTTTAATATTTATCGCTTCTCTGTTCTTCTGGCAGCTGAAACAACAGCATTCCGAGTATATAAAGGCGAATGTAAATGTGGTGGAAAGCATGCGTGAGGGTATTTCCTATATCTTTAAGACGAAAGAAATTTTAGGGGCATTATGCCTTGATATGTTTGCCGTTCTGTTTGGTGGGGCCGTTGCTATGATTCCGGTATTTGCCACTGATATTTTAGATGCAGGAGCAGAAGGTTTCGGTCTTTTGAATGCTGCTTCAGATATAGGTTCTATGTGCATCATCACTCTTCTGGCGGTTATTCCGTTAAGGAAAAATCAGGGAAAAATTCTTCTTGCCGTTGTTGCCGGATTTGGACTTTGCATCATTGGTTTTGGCTTATCCAAACTGTATTGGCTCTCATTTATGTTCCTTGTCATGAGCGGAATGCTTGACGGAATTTCGGTGGTAATCAGAGGAACTATAGTACAGCTGAAAACTCCTGACAATATCAGAGGACGCGTACTGAGCGTCAATTCTATATTCATCATGTCCAGCAATGAAATGGGGCAGTTTGAAAGCGGACTCATGGCAAAACTACTCGGTGTGGTGCGGTCTGTAGTCTTCGGGGGAACTATGACGGTGTTGGTAGCCCTTCTTGTAGGGAGCACAAATCCCAAGCTGAGAAAAATGAATTATTAGACAATAATATATTGATTCTATTAAATATATCACAAAAACTTTAATTTAACTTTAATAATTTTTTATATTTGTCTTTTTTAAATCCCCCTTTATGAAAAAAGCATTACTCGTTTTCCTAATCATCTGCTCACGCATCTTATATGCCCAATCAGATTGTATTAGTGCAATATCTATTTGTGGAAACTCGGACATCTCTTACACCCCTTCGGGACCAGGGAATGTCCTGGAAGGTATTGGTGTCAATTCCTGCCTGAGTGATACGGATAACGAACACTTTTCTGTATGGTACAGCTTCACAGCGTCAACATCAGGAACATTAGCATTTGTGATTAATCCGACCATTGATACTGATGACTATGACTTTGCTGTTTATGGTCCTACTACAAACGGATGTACTTCTTTAAATAACAATAACATTTTTGTAACGCCACTAAGATGTAACTTCAATGGTACAGGTTCATCTCAGGGAAATACAGGTTTACTTCTGACGATACCGCCACCACCACCGCCAAACACCAATGGAAGTGCCGGAAATCAAGCTGAATGGAGTCCACATATGGTCGTACAGGCTGGTGAGACTTATTATCTTGTGGTAGATAACTATAGAAGTTCACCAGATGGATTCTCGCTAACGTGGACAGGTACTGCAAGTTTAAGCTCTGCATTCAACGATCCTACCTTGGCTCCGTTTCCGTTTGTTACTCCAGGACTTCCTGCAGCTAATCCTGCAGACCCGAATGAAGTAACGGTATGTTCACTTGCCACTCCATTCAATTTTGCTACTCTAAGCGCAGGAATCATCAATGGCAACAGTCCAAATTTCAAAGTATCTTACCATAAAAATACGAATGATGCCATTACAGGAGGAAATCCTGTTACTTCAGAGGTTGTAAACCTTACATCAGTTTACTACTACAGGATCGTATATCAGGATCCTGCGAATCCTACAAACCCCATGAATGGCTGTTTTATTACAGGAAAATTCAAATTCAGGGACGGCGGATTTACATTAACCAATGCCACGCTTACAAGTTGCAGCAACAACGGTTCCGGAACAGCCATGTTCGATCTTACCACTGCCGCTATAGGAGCCGGTCCCACTCATACTCTCCAGTATTATCCGACCTTGTTTGATCTGAACGCTGGAACGAATGAGATCACCAGTCCTGCTATCTATCAGTTTGTTTCTGCTGAAGGAAAAATCTATGTAAAAGCAACCAATGAATTCGGATGTACGGCAACAGCGCAAATCACCCTGAAGTTTCATCCCCTGGTAGCTGTCACTGATGCTTCTTTAAGATCTTGTTTCCTTGAAACAAATCCTTCACTTGGAACATTCAATCTAAGCAATGCCACAGTAACAACTGTAGTAGGGGCAGTCAAAAAATACTATCCGTCTCTAACAGATGCGGTAAACGGAACCAATGAAATTCTGAGTTTCTTAGCCTATACTGCTCCAGCCGGAGTCATTTATGTAAAAGTATTTAATGCACAGGGATGTTATTCTATTGCAAAAGTAACATTAACTGTACTTTCTCCTGTTTATTCGAATGTTCTTCAGGACAAGATCATCTGTGTTGAGGATAAAACAACACTGGATGCGGGGCCTGGATTCAATGGTTACGAGTGGAGCACGGGAGCAACTACGCAAGCTATCAATAATGTAGGGGTAGGAACATATTGGGTTAAATTAAAAACCGGCGACTGTATCACACTACAGGCCGTAAAAGTATATGCTTCTGAACAACCGGTTGTTTCAAGCATTGATATTTCCAACACTACTATAACTGTAAATGTTATTGCCGGAGCACCTGAATACAAATATTCTATGGACAACATCAACTGGCAGGACTCTAATGTCTTCACCAATGTTTCAAGAGGAGACCATACTGTATATGTAAAAGATGCTTACGACTGCGAACCTATTGAGATAACAGTTGTGGTGCCTAATCTTATCAATGTGATCACTCCAAACGGAGACGGTGTAAATGATGTAATAGACTATTCAGCATTATCTGGCAAAAATGGACTTATATTCAGCATCTTTGACAGATACGGAACCAAGATCCACCAGGCAGATAAGTCCAATGGATATAAATGGGACGGAACAGTTGCCGGCAAAAAAATTCCTACGGGAACATACTGGTACTCTGTCACTTGGAATGAAAATGATAAAAAGAATACGCCATTCAAGTTCTCAGGATGGGTAATGGTAAAAAATAGAGAATAACTCTTGTTAAAATAAAACCGCTCTACGGGGCGGTTTTTTAACATAAATGCTGATAACTTTATTTACTCAAATCTTGTTTCACAAAATCATTTTAAACATGAAAAAAACATTACTTCTTTTAATTTTATTTATAGCTCAGGTATTTTACGCACAGTCCGACTGTGTTACAGCCATTCCGCTCTGTGGAAACTCGGATATCTCATACACGCCCTCAGGGCATGGAAATATAGAAGAGGAGCTGTCAGCAAACGGATGCCTGGGCAGAGATGAAAATTACTCAGTATGGTATACTTTTACGATAGCAACATCAGGAACTCTATCATTCACTATCGATCCAAACGTTAATTCAGATGATTACGATTTTGCAGTATACGGTCCTACCACCAACGGGTGCACATCTCTGAACACCAACAACACCTTTGTAACGCCAATCAGGTGTAATTATGCAGGAAGGGTACCCAATGGGGATACCGGACTCAGCATGACTATCCCGCCTCCAGGAGCCCCCAATGGTACCGGAACGGCAGGAAACCAGGGAGAATGGAGTCCTTATATGCAGGTACAGGCTGGAGAAACCTATTATCTTATTGTTGACAATTTCGAAAGTTCTGACGACGGGTTCAAGCTGATCTGGGGCGGTACAGCTACCTTAAGCTCTGCGTTCAATGATCCGGTTCTTGCTCCTAATCCTTTTATCCCGCCAGGAATTCCTGCGGCTAACCCGACAGATCCTTCAACGGTTATGGTATGCGGACTGCCATCACAATTTAACTTCACTACGCTTACACCTGGTATTATCAATGGAAATAATCCCAATTTCCTGGTTACTTACCATGACAATACCAACGATGTTGTAACAGGAGAAGATCCTCTTACCATTGCTACAGTAAACGGAACGACCACTTATTACTACAGAATCCGTTATTTTGACCCAAACAACCCGAATAGCGCCGTCAACAAATGTTTTATCAGTGGTAAATTCAAATTTGTAAACGCCAGCATTACCGGGAAAAATGCCAGTATTTTTGCATGTAACAATAATGGCGAAGGAACAGGAAAATTTGACCTGACAACAGCAGATGTATTTACCGGCCCTATTACTAAGAAATACTACCCTACTCTTGCTGACCTGAATGCTGACACTAACGAAATCACCAATCCTACCGATTACGTTTCTGCTCCTACAACAATATATGTTAAGCTGATTTCCGCATTCGGATGTACAGCTATAGCAACAATAACATTAACATATCATCCGGTTGTTGCCCTAAGGGATGCACTACTGGAAGAATGTTATATTGAAAATGATATCATGCAGGCTAAATTTGACCTGACAACAGCTAATGTAGGCGCTGTAGCAGGACAGACAAAAAAATTCTATAAGACCTTAAACGACGCTAAAGCCGAAACTAATCCTATTGGTAATTCGACCGCTTACCTTACGACAAGTACTGAAGTGTATGTAAGAGTTACCAATGCCAATCAGTGTTATTCTATTGCCAAAATCACACTGAAAGTTCTTCCTCCGGTAAAATCTGCCGTGCTGAAAGACAAAACGATTTGTGCGGAAGGAAAAACAACACTGGATGCAGGGCCTGGATTCGATGGATACGAATGGAGCACCGGCGCTACCACACAATCTATCAATAACGCAGGAATAGGAGTTTATTGGGTAAAGCTGAAAACCGGGAAATGTTTTACACTTCAGACTGTAACTATTTTTGCCTCTTCGCAACCGGTAATCTCCAGTGTAGATATCAGCAACAATACTATAACAGTGAACGCTTCAGGTGGAACTCCTCCTTATATGTATTCAATAGACGGTACCAACTGGCAGTCGACTAACACATTCAGCGGGCTTCCTAGAGGGGATAATAAAATATTCTTAAAGGATTTTTATAACTGTACCCCTGTTCAGATCACCATTACTGTACCTAATCTGATCAATGCGATCACTCCAAACGGGGATAAGATCAATGATGAGATCGACTACTCTGCCCTGTCTTATAAGAAAAATCTTGTTTTCATTGTCTATGACAGATATGGCAATAAGCTTTATGAAGCTAATAAAATGAGAGATTATAAATGGGACGGAACAGCTTCCGGCAAGAAAATCCCTACCGGCACTTACTGGTATACGATCTCATGGAACGAAAACGACAAGAACAATACTGAGACGAAATATTCAGGATGGATACTGTTGAAGAATAAAGAATAAGATTATTTTTAGCTATACAAAAAAAGACTGCCAGTTGTGGCAGTCTTTTTTTGTATTTCATTATTAACCAACCATTCAATTTCATTATTCAATAAAAAATCATTAACTATTTTCATTCTGATGGATAGTACTTATTGAAATTTTTCTATTTTTGATCCCCACATTTTTACTAACATTTATTTTGAGTTCTACTGCTATAGGTTACAGCAGGATTGCTGATAACTTGTTAGTTACTATTTTTTAATTATTTTTTTTAAATAAGCTATCTTTGCATCATGGCGCAGAAAGAAACATTATCATCCCTTACGCACGGAAATTTTGCAAGAGAACTGTCTATTGCGGATGGAAAAATGCCACCCAATGCTGTAGATTTTGAAAGACTGGTTATAGGAACTTTTTTGATAGACAAAAAAGGTCTTGACCATTCTATTGACCTCCTTACTCCTGAAGTATTTTATGATCCCAGACATCAGGTTATTTTTGCCACAATTCTAAAACTTTACGAAGGCAACCATCCTGTAGACCTTATGACCATTATCCAGGAATTAAAAAAAGAGGATAAATTAAGCCAGGCCGGAGGCGATCATTATATTATTGATCTTACCATGGGAGTAAGCTCCTCCGCTCACATTGAATATCATGTCCGAGTTATTCTTGAAAAATATATCTTAAGAAGTCTGATTAATGTTTCTGCCAACGTGATCGATTCATCCTATAAAGAATCTACCGATGTATTCGAACTTTTAGATAAGGCTGAACAATCTTTCTTTGAAATTACCAACGGTACGATCAAAAAAGGGTTCGACACCGCCAATTCATTGGTAAAGCAGGCTATCGATACTATTAAATCTTTGAAAGATAAGGAAGGGCTTTCAGGAGTTCCTTCCGGATTCAGGGATATTGACAAAGAAACGGGAGGCTGGCAAAATTCTGACCTCATCATTATTGCAGCCCGTCCGGCGATGGGTAAAACAGCATTCCTTCTGTCGATGGCCAGAAATATTGCCGTTGGCCATAAGATTCCGATGGTGCTTTTCTCCCTGGAAATGGCATCTGTACAGCTTATTACGAGGATGATTGCTTCAGAAACGAGAATTTCTTCTGAAAAACTGAGAAAGGGAACTTTGGATGATGAAGAATGGCAGAGGCTGTTCTCCAACGTATCCGAGCTTGAAAATGCCCCACTTTTTATTGACGAAACCCCCTCTCTTTCCATATTCGACTTCCGCGCAAAGTGCCGAAGACTGGTGATGCAGCATGGTGTAAGGCTGATCATGGTGGATTACCTTCAGCTGATGACTGCAGGAGGTGGAGGTAAAGGAGTCGGAAACCGTGAACAGGAAATTTCCATGATCTCGCGTTCATTAAAGGCTATTGCCAAAGAACTGAATGTACCTGTTATTGCCCTTTCACAGTTATCAAGAAGTGTGGAGGCACGCCCAGGAAAAAGGCCTCAGCTTTCTGACCTTAGGGAATCCGGAGCGATTGAGCAGGATGCGGATATTGTATCTTTTATTTTCAGACCTGAATATTATAAAATTGCCGTTTGGGACAATGATGAAGAAGGCCAGGAAACTCCAACGGAAAATCAGGCTGAACTGATCATCGCAAAGCATAGAAATGGTGCTACAGCCGATGTCAGATTATCATTCTTAAAACATTTTGCAAAATTCGGGGATATTGAAGCAGCATTAGACGGTGGTATGGGAGGTTATCCTTCTAATTTCGGATCTAACGAGCCTAGTGGTTTTGATAAAATAAGAACTACTATTCAACCTGGAGCTGCATTTGATTTACCAGACAGTTCAAAGCTTTCAGGATCTTCAATGAATGATCTTGATGATGATGACGATTTCCCATTCTAGAAACATACTATTTTAAATTAACAACAGCTTGGCATTCTTCAAACTTAGTTTTTACAGAATACCAGTTTTTATATAGACTTAACTTTTGAGAATAGAAATATACACCGACGGTGCATGCAGCGGAAACCCCGGCAAAGGAGGCTATGGAATTCTTATGCGTGTTCCTGAAAAAAATTATCAGAAGACATTCTCCAAAGGATTCAGAAAAACCACCAATAACAGAATGGAGCTATTGGCTGTTATTTCCGCTATGGAAAAACTAAAGTCTTCGGAGAACGATATTCATATTTACACAGACAGCAAATATGTAGCTGATGCCGTGAACCAAAACTGGATTGCAGGATGGATTAAAAGAGGATGGAAAAATGTAAAAAACCCCGATCTCTGGAAAAGATTTATTGAAATGTACAACAAACACAACCCAAAAATGCATTGGGTAAAAGGCCATGCAGGGCACTTTGAAAATGAGCTCTGCGATAAACTTGCCGTAGCAGCTGCAAGCTCACCTGATCTGGAAGTCGATACTTATTTTGAAGGGCTGGAAAGCAATTCTCTTTTTTAAAAATCTAAATTAACATCTTTATAATTCTCTATTCGCCTATTCATTTTACAATTCATTGATAAATCATTAATATTTTCAGTTAAATTAACATTAAATACATATTAATCGGTTAGGATTTAATATATTTACAACGTCTAAAATAAAGTAATTCCACTTCAATGAATAAATCTTTACTGTCTTACATTTCTCTCTTTCTGTTTTTTTTGTCAGGGGGAGTGTTTTCTCAAACTTACCAGTTAACCGGAAACCCTGTAAATACTACAGGATGGTCCATGGTTGCTCCAACCCAGGTACTAGGCGATTTTGTCCAGCTTACTCCGGATACCAATAACCAATCCGGATCTATAAGACTGAATGATCAGATTAATTTAAAATATTGTGATAAATGGAGAGTGGAATTCGACTTCAGAATGGACTCTAACCAAACTTCCAACGGAGACGGAATTGCATTTTGGTATCTGGCGAACCCGCCTGTTGCAAGTGTATTGGGTTCCGGCCTTGGAGTTTCCCAAAATGCAGTCGGTTTTATTGTAGGTTTTGATACTTACAACAACACCACTACCGCTACAATGAGTAAGATACATGTTGCTTACGGGCAGGTTGCCAATACAACAGATAGCAACAATGTAGAATTCTTCAATGTTCCGGGGAGCTCTTTTCACTCACCAGACCTGAATACCACCCAACCTTTTCAGGGAACAACTTATAAGCATGTTGAAGTAACAGCTCAGGTAGATCCGGCTATTCCTACGAATTGGATTGTAAAAATAACACTTGACGGTACGACCATCTGTAACCAGTCTTTTGCCCCGTCGGGCACAGCAGCTGCTATGACCATTGGATATTTTGGATTTTCGGCTTCTACAGGAGGGGCAAGGTCAAGACATTCTATTAAAAATGTAAAAATCTACACCGATAAAGTTCCTATTTTACAAAGTACAGCGACACAGACTTTCTGTCCAAATCCGACTACAGGGTTTGCATCTGTAAATTTGACAACTTTCAATTCTCAATTCGTTAGTAACCCTTCCAATTATACATTCACGTACTTGCAAGGCTCAACACCTATTACAAATCCCACTAATTTCCAATTCAATGCCAATACTACGGTTACTGTGATTGTAAAGGACAATGCAGGAATATTATGTGATAATCCGGACGGAAAAATACAGCTGGTTCTGGCTCCTCTTACACTTACCGATAAAACTTTAACAGCATGTAACAACAATAAAGCAGGAACAGGGTTATTCAACCTTAATACTGCAGATGTAACAAATGTACTTGGCGCCACTAAAAAATATTATAAAACACTGAATGATCTGAATGCCGGAATCAATGAAATCACGAATCCCAATTCTTACACTTCCGCACCCGGAATAGTCTATGTAAAAGTGACTACGCCGCAGGGATGTACCGGTACGGCAAAAATTACCTTAACATTCTATCCTGAAACTCCGGTAAAAGAAGCCACGCTACAGTCATGCTTTCTGCAGGATAATATTACGACTGCCATATTTGACCTTACTTCAGCCAATGTGACGACACTGACGAGCGGGTTTACAAAGAAATATTATTTAAGCGTGGCAGATGCATTAAGCGGAACCAATGAGATTGTCAATCCATCTCAATATATGTCTGTGAGTACTGCAGTCTATGTAAAGGTAACAGACTCAAACGCATGTTTCGCTATAGCAAAAGTTAACCTCGTTGTACTTTCACCAGTGAAATCAAACGTTTTAAAAGATAAAATTATCTGCATTGACGGAAGAACTGATCTGGATGCAGGTCCGGGCTTTGATGGCTACGAATGGATTACCGGAGCAACCACTCCTTCTATACAGGGAGTAGGTGTCGGTCTTTATTGGGTAAAGCTAAAAACTGGAAACTGTATTACATTGCAGACCGTGAAGGTTATTGCTTCGGCAAACCCTGTTATTTCAAGCATTGATATTCATAATACAACGGTAACTGTGAATGTTTCAGGAGGCACTCCACCATATAAATATTCTTTAAACGGTATCGATTGGCAGGATTCAAATATATTTACAGGCTTGCACAGAGGAGAGGTAAAAGTTTTTGTCAAAGACTTTTACAACTGTTCACCCGTTGAAGTTCAGATCACTGTTCCCAATCTGATCAATGCCATTACACCGAACGGCGATAACGTGAATGACTTTATTGATTATTCCGCATTGGCCTATAAGAAAAATCTGGTTTTTATAGTATATGACAGATATGGCAATAAACTTTATGAAGCTGATAAAACAAGAAACTTCAAATGGGATGGAACTGCCTTCGGCAAAAAGATCCTCACAGGGACTTACTGGTATTCTATTTCATGGAATGAAAATGATAAAAACAATACTCCTACGAAATATTCAGGCTGGGTATTGGTAAAAAACAGAGAATAATAGCTTTTCATACAAAATCACTCCTTCACCGGAGTGATTTTTTTAATAGGATTGGGCTTGGGGATCAAGGCTTATCATATCTTAACTTAATAAATAAGATATATTTTATTTTTAACCATTTCATATAAATTTTAAAAATTACTTATAAAATTGACAATTTTTGTTAATCATTTGACAATTATACATTATATATTAGAAAATAAAATAAATATATTTACAGGAATAACCTCAAAAACTAATCGCTTCATATGAAAAGAAAACTACTCCTTTATTATTTAACTATTTTTCTATGCTTTTCAGGTCAGCTGTTTTCACAAACATATCAGCTTGCAGGAAACCCTGTCAACACAACGGGCTGGGACCTTGTTTCAAATGCGGCTGTTGATACAGATTTCATCAGGCTTACAACCGATAACGGAAACCTGTATGGCGCTATAAAACTGGCTACCCCTATCACATTAAGTTATTGTGACAAATGGAAGGTAGAATTTGACTTTAGAATTGACGGAAACGGAACAACACAATTCGGAAGAGGAGACGGATTTACTTTCTGGTATCTTGCCAATCCGCCGACAGGATTCGTATCCGGTGGTGGACTTGGAATTCCCGGAAATGCTTCCGGACTGATGGTAGGATTTGATATTTTCAATAATACCACGGAAGGACAGATGAGTAAAGTACACGTTCTTTATGGCACCAACAATACAGCCGGAAACAATATTGAATATAACACAACGCCCGGCAGCACATTTCATTCTCCGGACCTCAACCCTACTCAGCCATTCGTAGGACCAAACTATAAACACGTAGAAGTAAACGGGGAAACAGACCTTACCAACCCTACGAACTGGATCATTAAAATAAAAATTGACGGGGTTCTTATTGCAGACCAGTCATTCGCTCCTTCGGGCGCTGCCATTGGAATGTCACAGGGATACTTTGGATTTTCGGCAGCTACAGGAGGTGCCAGCGCAAGACATTCTATCAAAAATGTAAAAGTGTTTGTAGACAAAGTTCCCATTCTGAATGCTACAGTAACTCCATTTGTATGTACCAATCCTGCAACCGGTACCGGAACTGTGGACCTAACGTCTTTCAATGCTCAATTTGTCAATAATCCGGCAAATTACATATTCACCTATTATGTTTTAGGAAGTTCAACACCTATTGCCAATCCTTCAAATTTCCCGTATTCTGGCAACACTACAATTAAAGTAGTCATTAAAGATCCTAGTTCTACACTCTGCGATAATGGAGACGGAGTCATACAGCTGAACCCCACTCCGTTTGCAGCCACTGATGCTTCGCTTACGGGATGTAACAACAATAATGCAGGTACTGCAACATTTGACCTTACCACAGCTGCTTTAACAACAGTTCCTGGTTGTACAATGGAATTTTACAATACAATGTCAGACCTGAATGCAGGGATCAACCAGATTCCCAACCCTACAGCTTACGCATCAGGAGCGGCCATATTATTTGCAAAAGTGACCACTCCCCAGGGATGTGTGAGTGTAGCAAAAGTTACCCTGAATCTCAATCCGGTTGTGGTCGTTACCGATGCATCATTAAGAACATGCTTCCTTGAAACCAATCCTTCACTGGGAACATTCAATTTAAGCAATGCACCAGTAACAGTATTGACGGGAGCAATAAAAAAATATTATCCATCCCTTACAGATGCTGAAAACGGAACGAATGAAATTTTAAATTTCTTAGCATATACTGCTCCATCCGGAGTCATTTATATAAAAGTATTCAATGCGCAGGGATGTTATTCTATTGCAAAAGTTACCCTCACCGTCTTATCTCCGGTTTCATCCAGCGTATTAAAGGACAAAATCATCTGTATTGAGGACAAAACCACACTGGATGCAGGCCCTGGATTCAATGGTTACCAATGGAGCACAGGAGCAACGACACAGGCCATCACCAATGTAGGTGTAGGAACTTACTGGGTAAAATTAAAAACCGGAGACTGTATTACACTGCAGACCGTAAAGGTATATGCTTCAGAACAGCCCGTTGTTACCAATATTGATATTTCAGGAAGCACCGTAACTGCCTTTGTTAACGGAGGAACACCGCCTTACCAATATTCAATGGATAATATACAATGGCAGGATTCCAATATATTTTCAAATGTTCCCAGAGGTGAAGCTAAGATTTATGTAAAGGACAACTATGATTGTGAGCCTATTCAGATCGACATCACGGTTCCTAATATTATCAACGTGATCACTCCAAATGGAGACGGCGTAAACGACGCTATTGATTATTCAGCACTTTCCAATAAAAAGAATCTGGAAATCGGAATTTTCGACCGATATGGATACAAGCTTTTCCAGGCTGATAAGTCCAACAGATATGTCTGGGACGGCACCACTAATGGAAGCAAAAAAGTTCCGACAGGAAATTACTGGTATTCTATCACATGGAATGAAAATAACAGCAAGAATACTCCAATCAAATTCTCAGGCTGGATTATGGTAAAAAACAGAGAGTAAATTAAAATTGATTATTTTTTAAATACCGGGATCACTCCAAATTTGGAGTGATCTTTTTATTTTTATAAAAGGATATATTTCATTATAAGCGCACTTTATTCGCATTCTATTCTTAAATTTGCCCTATGAATTATTTGGAAGCTTTAAGCAGAAGATATTCTGTGAAGAAATTTAATCATGAGATTATTCCCCAGGACATCCTGCACAATATTCTAGAGTCAGGAAAGTTGTCTGCCAGTTCACTTGGGCTTCAGCCATACAAAATACTGGTAGTGGAAAGCGAGGAAATGAAGCAGAAATTAATTCCGGCTTTTTATAATCCTTCACAGATTTCCACCTGTTCACACCTTATTGTTATCATTTCGAAGAAAACTATTGAGGAAAGCTATATTCACGGTTATTTTAATCATATTTCTGAGGTAAGGGAAACTCCTGTTGAGAAACTCGACCTTTTCAGAAAAAGTATTAACCAACATATTACCCAAAAAACACAGGATGAAATTTTCAACTGGGCAGAAAAGCAGTCTTATATCGTACTTGCCAATCTAATGTATACCGCCGCTATTGAAAATATAGATTCCTGCCCTATGGAAGGCTTCCGGCAGGAGATGATAGAGGAAATTCTCAACATCAATTCTGAAACAGAAAAAGTAACTGTCACTCTGGCTTTAGGCTACCGTTCTCAGGAAGATCATTTTCAACACATGAAAAAAGTAAGAAAACCAAACGAAAAATTGTTTAAATTTATTTAATATTTAAACGATCGTACCTAAAGCAAGCATATGATAAAAGCGGATGTATTAGTAATTGGTTCCGGCATCTCGGGACTTTCCTATGCCATTAAAGTTTCTGAACAACTCCCTGATGCCAAGATCATCATCGTAACAAAATCCGACGAAGACGAAAGCAATACCAAATACGCACAGGGCGGACTGGCCGTAGTCACCGACTTTAAAAACGATAATTTCGAAAAGCATATCGAAGACACCATGCGTGCCGGAGATGGGGAAAACAAACGAGACGTGGTAGAAATGGTCGTAAGGGAAGCTCCCACAAGATTCAACGAAATTGTAGAATGGGGTGCTAATTTCGATATGAAAAATGGAGAGTTTGCCTTGGGAAGAGAAGGCGGCCACACGGAAAACCGAATCGTACACCATAAAGATATTACCGGATTCGAGATCGAAAGAGCTCTTCTGGCAACAGCCAACAGCAGCCCGAATATTGAGATCCTCGACCATCATTATGTTATTGATATCATCACCCAGCATCATGTTCCAGGAAAGGAAGTAAGCGAAGGTGATATCAACTGTTACGGCGCCTATATTCTTGATGAAAAATCAAAAAAGATCAAAAAGATCACTTCCAAAATAACACTGGTTGCTACAGGAGGTGCGGGACATGTTTATAAAAACACAACAAATCCTACTATTGCTACCGGTGACGGAATTGCTTTTGTAGCCCGCGCAAAGGGCAAAGTTTCCAATATGCAGTACTATCAGTTCCATCCAACGGCACTGTACAGCAAGATTAACGGAATGCTTTTCCTGATTTCTGAAGCAGTCCGGGGAGATGGTGCCAAATTAAGAACCAAAAACGGTGAAAAGTTCATGCATAAATATGATGTGCGTGAAGAATTAGCCTCAAGAGATATTGTAGCCCGAGCCATTGATAATGAAATGAAGATCTCCGGTGATGAATTTGCCGGTCTTGACTGCCGCGATATGGATCATGAAAAATTCCTGGAACATTTCCCGAATATTTATAAAAAATGTAAAGAAGAAGGAATTGATCCTTTTATCCAATTGATTCCTATAGTACCGGCATGCCATTATCTGATGGGCGGTATTGAAGTCGACAGGGACGGTCAGTCTTCCATCCGTAATCTTTTTGCAGTAGGAGAATGTACCAATTCCGGATTGCATGGTGCGAACAGACTTGCATCAAACTCATTATTGGAAGGCTTGGTTTTCGGACATAATGCCGCTATAAAAACAGTTGCTCTCCTCAATGAAAATAACTTCAACTTCGATGATCTTAAAGCCGTTCCGGAATGGAATGAGGAAGGAATGAAGATCATGGACGAAATGGTGATCATAAGCTACCTCAGAAAACAGCTTCAGGAAATGATGAGCGATCTGGTAGGTATCGTAAGAAGCAACAGACGTCTGAACATGGCTTTACAGAAGCATCAGGAAATCGCAGCAGCCGTGGACGAGATTTACCACTATTCTATTCTTTCGCCACAACTATCTGAATTAAGAAACCTGACAACCGTTGCCCACCTCATCATTACCCAATCTATGGAAATGACTGAAAATAAAGGGGCATTTTATAATAAAGACTTAGCTTAAAACATACATAATGAAAAGACCAGCTTACGCTACAGATAAAGTATTAAAAACATTCATCAAAAACGCCCTGGAAGAAGACATTCAGGATGGTGATCACTCTACCCTTTCCACAATTCCAAAGGACCTGAAGCAGAGTGCCAAACTTCTGGTAAAGCAGGACTGTATTTTGGCAGGTGTTGAGTTGGCGGAAATTATTTTTAAAACTTTTGATAAAGATCTGAAAGTTGAAATTTTCATTAAAGACGGAAAAGCAGCGAAAGTTGGTGATGTAGCTTTAATAGTAACCGGCAGCGCAAGATCTATTCTTTCCACCGAAAGACTTATTCTGAACTGCATGCAGAGAATGAGCGGTATTGCTACCCTTACCCACGACTGGGATTCACGATTGATAGGAACAAAAACAAAACTTTTAGATACCCGAAAAACAACTCCTAACTTCAGAGTATGTGAAAAATGGGCCGTTGCTATAGGTGGCGGAACCAATCACAGATATGGACTCTATGACATGATCATGCTGAAAGATAACCACATCGATTATAATGGGAGTATTACGAATGCCGTAAAAATGGCAAAAGATTATGTTAAAAGTGCTAAGAAAAAATTAAAGATCGAAGTTGAGACAAGAAACCTTGAAGAGGTAAAAGAAGCCATCAAAGCAAAAGTAGACAGAATCATGCTCGACAATATGAGCGTATCTATGATGAAGCAGGCAGTAGAAATGATTAACGGCTCTTGTGAGTCTGAAGCCTCAGGTGGAATTACCCGTGATATGTTAAAAGAAATTGCATCTACCGGGGTCACTTATATCTCTGCCGGTGCCCTTACCCATTCGGCTGAAAATATTGATTTGAGTCTCAAAGCCGTGAAATAGCGTTATATTTTTAATAAAAACAGCCCCTATTTGTTAAAAACTCAATAATATGATTTTTTTCATGTAAAAATTCAATTTTTATTTATAAATCTGAAAATCAATAAGTTAAATCTTATTAAGATTGAGTAAAAATTAACATACAGTTAATATTAGTTAAATTTTATTTCGCGAATTTTGCAGAAAATTAAATCTAACTATTACTAACGATTATGAAATTAATCAACAAATCGATGCTATCTGTAGTAATTACATTATCTACAGCAAGTGTTTATTATGCTCAAGAAGTTCAGGATACGGTGAAAACCAAATCCAATGACATTGAACAAGTTGTAATCACTGGTGTTGCTGATATTGCTAAAGATAGAAAAACACCGGTAGCAGTTTCAACCATTAAGGAAGCACAAATTGTACAACGATTAGGAAATCAAGAATTCCCGGAAATCTTAAATTCTACTCCTTCTATCTATGCTACAAAAGGTGGTGGTGGTTTCGGTGATGGCCGTGTTAACATTCGTGGTTTTGATACTAATAACACCGCAGTAATGATTAACGGTGTTCCTGTAAACGATATGGAAGGAGGAACAGTATACTGGTCAAACTGGCTTGGTTTATCAGATGTTACTTCTGCTATGCAGGTTCAAAGAGGTTTAGGATCATCTAAATTAGCTATTGCATCTATTGGAGGAACCATTAACGTTATTACAAGAGCTGCTGATAAAAAGAAAGAGGGTAATGTAACTTTAGGTCTTGGTAATGACGGATACCTGAAAACATTATTTTCATACAATACTGGTAAATCTGCAAACGGGTGGTCTACTTCATTCTTAATGGCAAGAACTGCTGGTGCAACATATATAGATGGTTCTGATTTTGAAGCATACAACTATTATTTTGCTCTTGGATGGCAGCCAAATAAAAAGCATGATTTCCAATTCACGTTTACTGGGGCTCCTCAATGGCACAACCAAAACTTTAACGGAAGTATTGCTACATATTTAGATATGGGTGATGGTAAATTGGATAAGGTTTTTGGGGATGAGCCAAACAGAAAATATAATTCTAACTGGGGATATTTGAATGGAAGACAATATTCTCAATCTGTAAATTATTATAGTAAGCCTGTTGCATCCATCAACTGGGATTGGACAATGAGCGAAAAATCTAAATTATCAACTGTTGTTTATGCTTCTTGGGGACGTGGAGGAGGGACCGGAGTTATCGGATCCATTAATGGAACAAGTATAAACAGCCTTCCGAAAACTCAAGATGGTTTAATCCGTTTTGATGACATTGTTGCGTGGAACCAAGGACAATCAGTATTATGGAACCCATCAAATCCTGCTGCTCCGATCAATAAAGTTAATGCAACGCCAGGAATTGCACAAAGAAGCAATGGTCTAGTAAGAAGAGCTTCAGTAAACTCTCACGATTGGTACGGATTCCTTACCAATTTCCAACATAAAATCAATGATAATTTTAATTTTTCAGTTGGTTTAGATGGAAGATACTACTATGGTTATCACCCGGGAGTTTTAACTGATCTTTGGGGAAATAACAAATTTATTGAAAAAGACAACAAGAATAATCCTAATATGGATGTAAACCTTGTTTACAATGCAACACCTTCTGCTAACCCGTTTATTAAAGCCATAAAAGATAAAGACCAGATTGTATACAGAAACTATAACGGAGAAGTTCTTTGGGGTGGGGTTTTTGGACAATTAGAGTATTCTAAGGATAATCTTTCCGCATTTGTACAGGGTTCTGCTTCTGAACAAGGATTCTCAAGAATTGACAATTGGATTATAGATGGTGTTACCGAACAATTAGGAGAAAAGGTAAACACAAAAACAGAGATGAAATATCTGTTTGGTTATAATGTAAAGGCAGGTGTTAATTACAATATCAATGATAATCATAACGTATTTGTGAACGCTGGTTATTATTCTAAACAACCAAACTTCTTTGCAGTTTATCCTTACTCGGTTTCAGATGGTAGACAGACAGGCAACCAGCAAGTCGTGAATAAGGATCTTCAGAATGAAAAAATTGCTTCTGCAGAATTTGGTTACGGTTTTAGATCTTCTAAGCTTAGAGCTAATCTGAACTTATATTATACTTCATGGGATGATAGATTCGTTCGTCTTACAAACCTTACTATTTATGGTTTGGAAAGAGCAACTGTTAGCTTAAATGGTGTAAAGCAGGTGCATATGGGTGCTGAGCTAGAGTTATTCTACAAGCCTTTGAACTTTTTAGAATTTAACGGAATGTTATCTATAGGAAACTGGAAATATAAAAACAATCCTACAGGTCTTTTAGTTGATGAAAACGGAGCTCCTATTGTTGGCTCAAACGGAAAAAACGAGGTTACATTAGCTTTAGATGGTCTTAAAGTATCTGATGCTGCGCAAACCACAGCAGCTATTGGAGCTACTGTGAAACCAGTTAAAAACCTTGATATTTACGGAACTTGGAGATATTATGACAACCTTTATGGAACATTTAGTATCAACAGTGGCTTTATCATTGGAGAAAATGGACAAATTCCTGCAGCCAGAGCAGAAAAAGGTTCTTTAAAAGCACCTTCTTATAACCTCACTGATGTTGGAGCATCTTATACATTTGATCTGAAAAATGGACAGAGATTGATTTTATCTGCAAATGTTTACAACTTATTTGACACTACATACATTTCAGATTTAAGATCATCTAACAAAAAAACAATATCTGATTATAAAGATATTGCGGGTGGGCAGACTGCTCAACAGCAATTAGATGCTTACAACGCAAATCCAAATAACTTCTACAAAGGTTTGGATGTTAGCAACAACGTTTATTTCGGATTCGGAAGAACTTGGTCAGCTTCACTTTCTTACAGATTCTAATAAGATCACAATATTAGATTTTATAAATATCAATCCCGGCTTTTCGCCGGGATTTTTGCTATATTTGTGTACAAAAAATTGAATATGGATTTTTACAAGATTTTGCTTAATGCACACAAAGGATTCGGGTATCTTGAACTTCTTTTGGTCTCATTATTTATTATTGCCCTTTTAGCCACAATGTTTGGCTTCAGTGGTAAAGTGAACAAATTTTTAAAGAAGACGACTCTCTTTACGATGATTTTCTTCCATGTTCAGTTTTTAATAGGGATCGTCATGCTGGTGATTAATTTCACAAAAGGATTGGATATGGGATCAGTAATGAAAAATGCCGATTTAAGATTCCAGTATGTGGAGCACCCATTTTCTATGCTGATTGCAGCAGTATTGATGACCATCATCAACAAAAAAGTGAAATCCAATGACACAATTTCTTTAGGTATTGTGATCATGGGTCTTATCGCTGCAGGTCTATTTGCATTTGCATTCCCTTGGACGAGAGTCTTTGGGGCTTAAAACATAAAATAATAAGTTATCAATGATGAGTTATAACTTTGTAATAGTTTAACCTTAAATTTTTTAATTAAATCAATGAAAGTAGCTGTAGTCGGTTCAACAGGAATGGTTGGACAAGTTATGCTTAAAGTTTTGGAGGAGAGAAACTTCCCTGTAACAGAATTAATTCCGGTAGCATCCGAAAGATCTGTAGGTAAGAAGGTGAAGTATAAACAGGAAGAATTTACCATCGTAAGCATGAAGGACGCTATAGCTGCCAAACCGGATATTGCTATTTTTTCTGCCGGAGGAGACACTTCTCTTGAATTTGCACCTCTTTTTGCGGAAGCAGGCACCACAGTGATTGACAATTCTTCAGCATGGAGAATGGACCCTACCAAAAAACTGGTTGTTCCGGAGATCAATGCTAATGTTTTGACCAAAGAAGATAAGATCATTGCCAATCCTAACTGCTCTACCATTCAGTTAGTAATGGTTCTGGGGCCACTGAATAAAAAATATGACCTGAAAAGAGTGGTTGTTTCTACCTACCAGTCTGTAACAGGAACAGGAAAAGCTGCCGTGGATCAGCTCAATGCTGAAATAAGCGGAGATGACAGCGTTGCCAAAGTATATCCTTATCAGATTTTCAAAAATGCTCTTCCTCACTGTGACGTATTCAGTGATGATGACTACACGAAAGAGGAGATCAAATTGATGAAAGAACCTAAGAAAATTTTAGGTGATGATACATTCAATCTTACAGCAACTGCAGTGAGAGTTCCTGTTCAGGGAGGACACTCAGAAAGTGTAAATATTGAATTTGAAAACGAGTTTGACCTTGACGAAGTAAGAAAGATATTATCCGAGACACCAGGCGTAGTGGTAATGGACAACGTGAAAAACAACGAATATCCAATGCCGCTGTACTCCGAAGGGAAAGACGAAGTTTTCGTCGGCAGGATAAGACGGGATCTTTCACAGCCCAAAACGCTGAATCTCTGGATCGTGGCAGACAATCTGCGAAAAGGAGCCGCAACGAACGCTGTACAGATTGCAGAATACTTAGCAGCCAACAACTTAGTTTAAACTAACAAAATAAAAAAGAGTCTCAGAATTGAGATTCTTTTTTTTATCAAACTATGGAAAATAAAAAAACCATTACCCGCAAAGACAAAATAGGATTCCAAAAGCTGATTGCCGCTTTCGGGGTCATTTTATTCATAGGAAAGATTATTGCCTGGAAGCTCACCAATTCCGATGCCGTGTTTTCTGATGCCATGGAAAGCATCGTCAATGTCATCAGTGCATTTATGGGGCTCTACTCCCTTCATCTTGCCGCAAAACCTAGAGACGAGGACCACCCATACGGCCACGGAAAAGTAGAATTTGTAACATCCGGTATCGAAGGGGCTTTAATCGCCATTGCCGGTATTATGATCATCTATGAAGGTGTCAACAGCCTTATTGTAGGGAAAACCCTGAGCAAAATAGATATGGGAATATGGATCATTGCTGCAACCGCTATTGTTAATTATCTCCTGGGATATATTTCCATTAAAAAAGGGCAGGCAGAAAACTCGCTGGTTCTTGTATCATCAGGGAAGCATCTTCAATCCGATACCATCACGACATTGGGTGTCGTAATAAGCTTAATGATTGTTTACTTCACTAAAATCTACTGGCTGGATTCAGTTGTAGCCCTTATTTTTGGACTTTACATCATCTACGTAGGCTATAAAATCGTAAGAAAATCTTTAAGCGGTATTATGGATGAACAGGATCCTGATCTTTTGAACCAGATTATCAGAGTACTCGAAGAGAACAGAAGAATAGAATGGATCGATGTCCACAATATGAAAATTCAGCAATTCGGAGCCAATCTCCATATTGATGCCCATATTACCTTACCTTGGTACTACAGCCTTCGGGAAGCGCACAATGAAATGGAAAAAATGATTATTCTTTTAGCTAAAAATACAAAAAGAAGCGTAGAATTTAATTTCCATATGGATGATTGTAAAACAGTATCATGCCCTGTATGCCAGATAAAAGACTGCCCTGTCCGCGAAAAAGATTTTGTAAAAAGAGTGCAGTGGACTCCTGAAAATGTCACCAGTGTGGATAAACATACTGCAGATTAGCCTGTAGTAATAAATTTGTCAGATTTATTTATCTGCTCTTTCCATTAATTGTTTTCTATAATAAAACATCGGAACAATCAAAAGCAAAGCCAGCGGCTGGATGACAAACCTTCTCATATAAAAAGAGAAAAGATACCCTATCTCGAACTTATCATGTATACAGTAAAGATAAATCGGAAAAGTAATCACAAAAATAATGGTAATCAGCAATGCTCCCTGTGCCGTCCACTGGCGGTTTTTAAAAAGACATTGAATGATCAGGCACGAAAAGGCAAGATTAAGCATAAACCTGAAAAGATGTCCTGCAATTAATTTCCCCCATTCAAACCGGGGAAATGCAATATTTTTAATCGCTTCATGAAAATATTCGAGAAAAGGGTCATAGAAAATTTTGTCTTCAAGCATCCGTACGCTTATAAGACCGCAGATTCCCGCTATCACCAGAAGCCAGTTAAGAATTTTCATTTTTCAAAGCAAAGAATTTAATCCAAACCAGCCACAGAACCACAACAGTCCCATAAATAACTGCTGGAAAAATAAAATCATGGAATATTTTTCCATATTCCGGATGATCTACCATAACGATATTTAGTCCCATGATTCGCAGAAGGTTCATAATGTAAAGCAAAACAAGCCCAGCCAATGCGAAAATATATGTTTTAGCACCTTTATAAAATGCAAAAACGAAAGCTATAAACAAGATCATGACGGAAACAGCATTACATCCCTCCACCATTCTTGTCACATAGTTTTTCTTTACATAAAACCAAACCTGTTCATTTTTTACATCATCATAAAGCAATGTAGGAAATCCTATAGTCTTTTGAACAGCAGCAACCTGATCAGCAATCATCCGGGAAAAAGGATCCAGCCCACTTTCTTTACCGCTGTTCAGATAAAACTGATACCCTAGAAGCAGCACCAGGTAGATGACGATGAACCTCAGCAAAATGTTTAAAACCGGTTTAAAATCCTTTAACATGATACAAAGATAGAAATTAGACTGAAACTTAGGTTAATAAATATTTGATATCAGACGTTAGATTTTACAAAATAACTTAACTAACATCAAGTCTCAATCACCATCCAGAGCTCCAAATCCTCTGATAATCCTACTCCAGCTCTAATATCTCAAACCCTCAAACAGCCAAAACAATCAAAACAATCAAACTCCCATTAAATTAGTATATTTGTTTCCATATTATGACTTCCGAAAACGCAAAACGATTTTTTGAAAATTATCTGGGTGAACCATCTTCTGAGTTCGTTACACTGGCTCAAAGTGGTTCTGCGAGAATAAATTTCCTGGCTAAATCCAACACCAGAAAATACATTGTCACCAGCAATGAAAATACCGCGGAAAACGAAAGCTTCCTTTATTATTCTGAAATCTTCTCAGAGCTTGACCTCAACACACCCAATATTTTTGCTGTTTCAGACGACAAAAAGATGTATATACAGGAATTTCTAGGAGAACAAACTCTTTCAGATGTTATTACAACAGAAGGACTTTCCGATAACGTAAGAACATTGGTAAAGCAAACATTAGAAAAGCTTTTCCAGCTCCAAATCCGGACCCAGGCGAAAATTGATTTTTCAAAAACGTTTGAATACGAAAGGTATGACGAGCTTCCCGTGATTCATGATCTGTATTATTTTAAAAACTTTGTAGCTGATATTCTGGAGCTCGAATACCGTAAATCTGTTTTATTGAAAGAATTTAAACAGATTGCCCAGCTTATTGAAAGTCTTGAACCCAAAGGAATGATGATCCGCGATTTTCAGGCAAGG
The DNA here is from genome assembly GCF_052044665.1 of Chryseobacterium sp. 22532. NCBI lineage: Bacteria > Pseudomonadati > Bacteroidota > Flavobacteriia > Flavobacteriales > Weeksellaceae > Chryseobacterium > Chryseobacterium sp. 22532. The sequence goes on along the minus strand of NZ_JBQENJ010000001.1, from coordinate 513,994 downwards.
AATATTATGGTGAATGAAGATCGTAAAGTTTCGTTCATCGATTACCAATCTGCGATGGAAGGGCCATTGATGTATGATGTGATTTCTTTCCTCTTCCAGGCCAAGGCCAACTTTCCGGAAGATTTTAAAAATGAAATGCTTGACTATTATATCATGCAGTTTGAAAATGAAGAAATCAAAACTAAACTAAAAAATTCGGTAAAACCAATTCAGATGATGAGATTTCTGCAGGTACTTGGAGCCTATGGCTTCAGAGGGCTAATCCAAAGGAAGCAGCATTTTATAGTCAGCCTTGAAAAAGGAATTCACAATATCACGCAGTTTGCCGCATCCTGGGAACAGATGCAGGATTATCCGGAACTGAAAAAAGTAATAGAACAACTGTCTTCGGAAGAATCAAAATTGAAAATTAATCACATTTTAAATAGCTAGCTTTCGACTCCGATCAAGCCGACAGCTTACAGATAACCGGTTATCAATAAAACTAAATAAGCCTTAATGGTTTAAATAAAAATAAAGAATAATGTTACACATCGACATACACAGTTTTTCTTACAAAAAAGGAGGAATTCCTAAAGACCATTCAGGAAACGGCGGAGGTTTTACCTTCGACTGCAGAGGAATTTTAAATCCAGGAAGAATTGAAGAATACAAAATCCAAACAGGAAATGATATCGGAGTTCAGGAATACCTTGAAACAAAAACCGAAATGCCTAAGTTTCTCGAGCTGGTAAAATCCATTATTTCAATTAATATTGACAATTATCTGGAAAGAGGTTTTGAAGACCTGCAGATCAATTTCGGATGTACAGGCGGACAACACAGATCCGTGTATTCTGCGATCAAGATTGCTGAATTCATCAGGGAAAAATATCCTGAAGGAATAGAAATAAGCCTCCACCATGACGAACAGCACCACCTGAATATGAGTAATGGATAATGAGCAATAAGTAATATTTTACTTTTCATCAATTCCTGAAATTACTCATTACGTATCACTCATTACCTAGATTATATGAAAGCTTTAATTTTCGCTGCCGGGAAAGGCACAAGGCTAAAACCATTTACGGATCACCATCCAAAAGCACTGGCTCCGGTAAACGGCATACCGCTTTTGGAAAGAAATATCAATTATCTTAAAGGCTTTGGAATAAAAGATTTTGTGATCAATATCCATCATTTTGGAAATCAGATTGTTGAATTTTTAAATAAAAACAGTAATTTCGGCTGCAGCATTGAAATCTCAGATGAAAGGGACGAACTGCTGGAAACCGGTGGCGGCTTGATTTTTGCTAGAAGATTCCTCGATCACGGGGAAGATTTTCTAATCATGAACGCTGATATTTTAACGGATATCAATATTGATGCGCTCGTTGAATATCATAAAAAGATAAAAGATTTCGCTACTTTAGCGGTTTCCGATAGAGACAGTTCCAGAAAGCTGCTTTTCAATGATGATATGGTTTTGAGAGGCTGGCTTAATGTACAATCGGGAGAGCAGAGGCTTGCGGAATTCAACAAAGGCTTTAAGGCTCTTGCCTTCAGTGGCGTTCACTGCATCAACCCTGCTATCTTTGAAAAAATAAAGAGAACCGGCAAGTTTTCTGTTATGGAGGAGTATCTTGACCTGATGCAGACTGAGCATATCCACGGATTTGTACATGACAGCATTCTGATAGATGTGGGAAGACCGGAATCTGTAATAGAAGCCGAAAAATATTTTAAATAATTTGCAATGGAAATGGATGGAACCAGGGATGAAAGTTTAGTAAATCCTGCACTTGATATTAACGAAACAAAACTTCACAACAGTCTCAGACAGAAAACCTGGGACGAAACCATCACCAAAGACAGTTGGATGGTTTTCAAAGTAATGGCTGAATTTGTGGACGGATATGAAAAGCTGGCCAAGATAGGACCATGCGTTTCTATATTTGGTTCTGCAAGACTGAAGCCTGAAAGCAGGTATTATGAAATGGCTGTTGAAATTGCTGAAAAGATCACCAAACTGGGCTTCGGAATCATTACCGGAGGCGGCCCAGGGATCATGGAAGCTGGAAATAAAGGCGCTTTTAATGCACAGGGAAGATCCATCGGACTCAATATTGATCTGCCGTTTGAACAGCATTTCAATCCGTATATTAATAAATCCTATTCTATGAACTTCGATTACTTTTTTGTAAGAAAGGTAATGTTTGTAAAATATTCCCAGGGATTCGTAGTAATGCCGGGCGGGTTCGGTACTCTGGACGAGCTTACGGAAGCAATGACCCTGATTCAGACCAATAAAATAGGCAAGTTTCCGATTGTTCTGGTAGGAAGTGAATTCTGGGGCGGATTATTGGATTGGTTCAAAGCAACACTGTTAAAAGAAGGAATGATTGCCGAAGATGATTTAGACTTATACCGTGTGGTAGACACTGCTGACGAGGCTGTTGCACACATCAAGGCATTCTATGATAAATATTCTGTGAACGTAAATTTTTAATTGGCATATTATTTGTGACCTATAATTAGCAAGAATGATTGTAAATCTATTAATTAAGATGAAAAAACTTTTATATATATCAGGAATTTTAACATTTTTTGTGTTAATGAGTTTTATGTATGTAGACTTTTTCTCTTCAATGACCAAAGTTGATTATATAGATGGAAGCAAAACATTGAAGTTTACCACAAAAATGAATACTAACCATATTTCTGATGCTATTAAAATCAATCCTAATACAGCAGGATTTGAAGCAGAAGTAAAAAAATATGTAAATAATAATTTTGATGTGTTCGTCAATGGCTCTCCAAAAACTATAACTTTCACCGGAAGTCAGGTAAGCGGAGAAACTGTATGGGTATATTTTGAGACCGGTGGTGTTTCCGATATCAATACCTTAAAAATTAAAAACACTATTCTTTTAAGTGCTTTTCCTAAGCAGATCAACATTGTTAGTGTTGCTTACAAAGGAAGCCAGAAAGTAATGAACTTCCAGCGAGGCAAGGAAGTGAATGAAGTTGCTTTCTAAACAGAATAATTTTAAAATATGAACCACTGCATCTGCGGTGGTTTTTTGTTTTTACTGTTTTATATAATTCAATCTAAAACCTTCTTCATAATGTGGCTTTCCAATCATATTCCGGATCACCCCTTAGTATATTTAAAAGGAATCCGATTAGGCAATCTGTGATATTATATTTTTTGAGCATAATAAATTCATTTTCAATATCATTAAATCAAAAGCTACAGATATGTCATGCTTTTTTATTAATTCTTCATTTGCATTTGCTCTTATCATTTATCACAACATAAAAAGGCCATCTAATGAAAGACGGCCTGTATTTAAAATATCAGATTTAAATTATTGAACCTGAATATTATCTAACTGAATAGTCGTTGTAACACCAGTTGATGCTCCAGTATATTCAAACAGTATAAATCCATTACCCGTTAATCCGGCAGGTAAAGTATAAGTTCCCGCAGGCGTTAATGTACCGTAACCGCTAACAGGGGTTTGTGGAATTGTAAATGCAGATGTAATATCTGTTTTTGTTGCTGCGGTAATATCTCCAAGTGGAGTATAATTGGTTGTGTAGTATACTTTTAAAGCATTACCGTTCCAGAATCCAACATTTACATCAAATTTCAACGTATTGGCAGCTGTAAAATCAACAGGTACCGCAAAATAGGTCAAATAATTTCCAGACCCTGAATTAGCTCCCAGCTGAATATACTTATTGTTGTTGAAAGTTTTTAACTGCCAGTATCTGTTTCCTAATACCGCATCATTTACATATTTAGGATACACTTCAAGGTTAGCAGGAGTCAGCGAGTAACTTTCAAAGTTTTCAAGGAAAGAACCTGAATAAGTGATCTCAGTACCTCCTTTAGGCGGCGTTGAATCTACTCTTGTTCCAGTGAAATTAATATCGGACAAGCTTCTGATCAGCATCTGCCATGTTGTATTGTATCTGCTTACCACAAAAGTAACAGTTCCGCTTCCTTTCGGTAAAAGCTCTCCTCCACTCTTGAAGAATCCTGAGTTTCTGATTACTGCAGTACCACCTAATTTATCTTCAATATTTCTGTCTGTATCCAAGCCTTGGCCTCCTGCATCATAATCAAGATATTTTTTCTGTACCGGGAAAATTTCACTTATATTGAACTGCACATCAGACACCGTTACTAAAGTATTGATTAGATTAGCCTGCTTTGCATCATTTAATGAATTAAGCTTTGTTGGAATAATAGTCTGGATATCCAATCCGTTTCCACCACAAACTCCGGAAACATATCTTCCTACAAGAGCCTGAGGAATTCTACCAATGGCAAAATTCGGATCTTCAGAACCAAGTTTAATTGATCCTCTGTCAAGTCCTAAACGTAATCCTTTAGCATTAATTCTGATATGTGCCCCTACCGGAAAGTCTGCAAAGTTACTTGCTTTATCTACTTCGATCTGAAGACCCACAGTAGGGTTTACCGTTTTATCCTGGAAGGAAATCGTTTTATAAAAATTTCCCTGAGCATCAGAAGAAACGATATAACCGTCGAAAATCTGATCTGTTGTAATCAATTTGTATCCAGTTGCAGGAGCCTGAGCTGCAAAATCAGCCATTGAAATGGTAGGCGCCTCAAATTTATTTGAACAAGCGATTGGAGGAGTTTCCCAATCATCATTCTTTACACAAGAAGACACTGCAGACAGTACACCTACTGCCACAAATGCCGTTTTGAAAAAGTTAGTGAAATTATTCATTATTATTTTTTTATTTATTAGAATCTGAATTGTAAGTTAACGAAGTACGAACGCCCCTGAGTATACCAGTATTTCGGTCCGAAAGAGGGTTTAGGGCTATAATAATCATAAGCGAAATCCATAGCTTTTGTTTCTCTTGTCTGTTCGAAACCTCCTGTGATGAATCTTCTGTTGTTCAGGATATTATTTACAGAAGCAGTCAACAGTATATAATACTTTCCGATCATGAATGATTTCCCTGCATTAGCATTCAGGAAAAATGCAGAAGGAAGTTCTACCGGTTTCAGCATATCGCGTACATCACCATCGGTAAGACCTAAATAAGGAGTACTTGAATATGGGTTCTGAATAAAGTTGTTCGTTCTTAAAGCCGGAGCCGGATCCAGATAATTATTATCGAAATAGTTCCAGTTGGCTCCTACCCACCAGTATTTTGGATTGTTATATCGGAAACCTAATGAGAAAGCTCTCTGAGGAGTACCTCCCTGCTTATAATCTTTCAGATATGCTTTACCGAAAGAAGTCACACTGCTTCCTGATGCATCAGAAACCAAATAAACTTCCGGATTATTTCTGTACGTATACTGTCCTAAACTTGCAAGTCCCTGTAAAGATAAAGTAGGAATAACTTTTAGATCAACACCTAATTCCACTCCCATATTTCTTTTCTCAAGATTAGACATCACCTGAGTAACGAATGCACTCTGTACCTGAGAAACAGATCCGTCTGGATTGGTGCTGCTCATCTGGATCCCGTCTGCAAAGAAGCGCTGTACGTTGGTTTCATTCTGTGTATCTACAATATATCCTGATGCTCTTAATTTAAGGAAAGGTGTATTGATAACATAGCTTAAATCATTAGCCGTGTAAACCGTACTCCTAATATTAGGATTAACCAGGGCATTGATTCTAGGATTGATAAACAAATCCTCCAGGAATGGTGCCTGATTGTACATCGCTCCGTTATACACTAAGAAATTACGTCCGTTGATACGATAAACGATCTGTCCTTTCAGACCGAAGTTCCAGAAATTGTAATCTTTACTTTTCCCGTAAGAGTTTTCATATAAATAATGCTTGAAAAGACCTTCTCTGTTTGAAGTGGAATATCCTGCCATAGCAGAAACAAATACATCGAAATTACCGGTAGAGAATTTCAGTCCCGGATTTACTTTTGCTTCCTGTCTTCTCAGGATATAATTATAAGTCATACGGTCTCCCACTCTCAACTGAACGTTAGGATCCAACGTATTATAGAATCCTGTAGAACCAGGTTTAGCAGACTCTTTAAACGGATCAACACCAATAGCATAATCACCCCCTAAAAGGTCTTTCATTTCACGGTAAAGTTCAGATTTGTAGTTCTGATAAGAAACGTTCATGATAAACTTTATACGGTCGTTAAAGTTATATGTGTAATGGGTACCTGCGTTGAAGATCTTATCATCACTTACATCATCTACAAGATATATCTTGGAACGTTTCCCTGATAATCCATACAAACGAGCCATTTCAGCCTGGTCTGCAGCATCGTTCTTTTGATTATTGGCATAGATCTGCCCCCAGTTAATCTGAGTAACATTGGGATCTCCATTCTGCCAGTTAGACATACTTGTATTATAGGCATCCCAAAGCGTGTTATACTGCATGGGATCAGTCTCAGTGTTATTAACGGAGTTATAAATAATACTGTTGATATAGTAACTTGGTAAGTTTCTATAATAAGTAGGTGACGGATTGGTTACCCCATTCCAGTCCAAACGCGAACCTTTATCTTTTCCAAACTGGTAAGATGCAGTTGTCCAAAGGCTGGAATTTTTATTAATCTTCCAGAAATCCTGAACCTGAAAAAGCGGCTGGAATCCTCTTCGAACTCTTTCACTCCTTTTTTCTCCATCCTGCCATCCCCAGTAAGAGTTGTAATGTACACCTCTGTAGTCATATACTTCCTGAGTACTTGGACTGGCTGTAGATCTTCTATATGGTGCACCTATCGCATTGAATGTTATCGTATGGCTGTCACTGAATTTCTTTTCTATACCCAGGTAAGCACCATAAGCATCGTAGAAAGTTCCTTCCTGAATTCCTTCCTCAGCCCATCTTCTGGCTCCCATTACAGTAAATGCCCACCCTTTTTTACTCATTCCTGAGGTATAACGTAAAGAGGTTCTGTTTCTGTAGTTCCTGTTAGTCAAGGACTGTGTAAACTGGAATCCTTTTCTATACTCACTGGCTTTCGTATTCTTATAAACAACAGAGCTGTTTCCACCAAAAGCGTATTCAGACGGAGAATGGTTAGATGCGATCTCCGGATATCTCGTGATCTCGTTCAATCCACCCCAATTGCTGAAGTCAACATTACCATTATCAGATTTTACCATTGAGACACCATTCAGCATAGATTCTCCTGTTCTCCCATCAATTCCTCTCGGACGGAACCAGTAAAATCCTAGATCAAAAGCAGCAATTCTGCTGAAAATATCCTGAGAAGATTGTAATAATCCTACTGTAGAAGCTTGCCCGCTGCTGTTGCTGTCATCATCATCATTGTCTATAATCGCTAATCCTTGATCTGCGTTGGTAAGTGCAGAATATAGAGTTATGACCCCTAGATCCTTTCTTTTCTCATCGGTTACGTCAAACTCCATCATTTTGGTTTCGAAGTTTGGTTTCGTAATCATAATTTGATAATGGCCCGGCTGCAGGTCTACAAACTGGAAGTATCCAATTTTGTCAGCCGTTACATCATTTTCGCTCCCTTTAAGATCTACTTCTGCCCTTTCAACAGGCTTTCCATCAGCATCCTTAAGATACGCAAATACAGTAGTCTGCGCAAAATAGAATGAAGCAGGAAGTAAAGTAAATAAAGAGACTAATGATAGTTTTTTAATCATGAGTATATTATTTTTTTTAATACTTTTCTTCTTAATTCTCAACAGTTTAAAAGTTGGGGGCACAAATTTAATCAAAATTTGGAATCTCCAACTTTTTTAACAATATTTTTTCTTAACATTGCAACCTTTTAAGATTCATTATATAAAAGAATTGTTTTATCTTGTTTTAAATTTACAAATATTTAAATGGAGTGAATTAAAAAAAGGTAAATTTGTGGTTTAAATAATTTTAATACTCTAGAGGATGAAGAGATTGATGAGTTTTATCGCTGTTATTTTTTCAATAATGGCTTTTGCACAACAGGGAAAACTTAGGAAAGTGGCTACTGTTGGCTTTTTGAATGTTGAAAACCTTTGGGACACCATCCGTTCTGCAGACTATATTGATGGTACAAAAGATATCCGTAATCCGGCTTTCCACCGAAGCATTCCAATGGATTCCATTAAGTTTTTAGAAGCAGAGAAACATGACGGGCCCTGGAGTGACGGTGCTTTAATAGGCAAAAAAGCAGTAAGATATCAAAGCGGATCTGACGAATTTACGCCAAACAGCAGTAAAAATTATAATACTAAAATTTATAAGGCCAAGCTTGCCAACGAAGCCAAGGTAATATCTGAAATGGGTGCACAGTATACGAAAACAGCACCTGCAGTAGTGGGACTTATTGAAGTTGAAAACAGGCAGGTCATTGAAGACCTTGTAAAACAGCCTGTTCTTGCCAAATATGACTACGGAATTATTCATTATAATTCTTATGATTACAGAGGAATTGATGTTGCATTAATTTATCAGAAAAGAAGATTTACCCCGACCAATTCATTGAAAAAAGAACTAAAAGTTTTCGGTGATGATGGTAAAAGAGAATATACAAGGGACATTTTGGTAGTAACAGGTTTCCTGGACAATGAAAAAGTTGCATTTTTCATGAATCACTGGCCATCAAGAAGAGGTGGCGAAGCTGTTTCATTACCTAAAAGAAATGCTGCTGCCGCTTTACTGAAACAGCAGATGGACAGTATAAGAGCAGCAGACCCTTCCACTAAACTTTTTGCAATGGGTGACTTTAATGATGATCCTGTGAGCGCAAGTTTGAAAAATTATCTAAAAGCTGTTGCAGGCCCCAAAGATCTGAGTGAAACTACACCATATCTTAATTTAATGTATCCTTTATATAAAAAAGGGATCGCTTCACTGGCTTACCAGGATGCTCCGAACCTTTTTGACCAGATTATTGTTTCCAAAAATTTAATAGCTGATCAGGTGACAAAAGAATATTCTGTATACAAAGCAGAAATCTTTGCTCCACCTTATTTAGTGAATAAAGAAGGAAATTACAAAGGATATCCTTTCAGATCCTGGGATGGAGACCGATTTACAGGAGGATACAGTGATCACTTCCCGGCATTTGTTATTCTTCAGAAAGAACCATAAAAAAATTGACTTAGGCACTCATTTTGAGTGCTTATTTTATATACAATGTTCATTATGAAAAATCTTATTATACTATTTTTCTTCGCCTTTATTCCTTTCAGCTGTTTTTCCCAAAACAGTCCCAAGAAAGAAGAAGAAAAATCAGAAATGAAGCCTTCTAAGAACGAAGACGGAGAATGGGAGCTTACTGTGATTGATACCCAGTTTGATTACTTTTTAAATGCTGTAGCCAAACCGATCAGCCAGTACTCAGAATCTTACCTGAAAACAAAAAATACATTTCTGGTTACCGAATGGAATTCCTACTACAATTCAGGGAAATACCGGAATATTATAGAGTCAGGTATAGATTACGACCCAAGAGAAAACTACGGAATAAAATTCGAGTATAAGCTGTATCAGGTTTTTGCCTATGTCAGCTGGAAATACGGACTAAGAATGAATGGACTTTCCGGAAGCGATGCTGTTAGATAAAATAAACACTAATGTTTATACATTTGATCTACAATAAAAAAGGTTCAGAATTTCTTCTGAACCTTTTTATTTTTATAATAGCTGAAAATTATTTGTTGAATAATTCCTCCACTTTATCCCAGTTTACAACATCAAAGAATGCTGAAACATAATCAGGTCTTCTGTTTTGGTAGTTTAAATAATAAGCATGCTCCCAAACATCTAATCCAAGAACCGGAGTTCCTTTCACGTCTGCAACAGGCATTAACGGGTTATCCTGGTTTGGAGTAGAAGAAACAGATACGGATCCATCTGCATTTTTAATCAGCCAAGCCCATCCTGAACCAAATCTGGTTTTAGCCGCATCAGAAAAATCAGTTTTGAATTTTTCTAGACCTCCATAATTTTCAATGGCTGCTTTTACATTTCCTACAGGCTCTTTGCTTCCACCCGGAGTTAAAATTTCCCAGAATAAAGAGTGGTTAAAGTGTCCTCCTCCATTATTTCTTACGGCCGGCTTGCCAGTCCCAGTCTGGCAGATCTCTTCGATCGTTTTTCCTGCCAATTCAGTTCCTTCGATTGCTTTATTTAGATTGTCAATATAAGCCTGATGATGTTTTGTATAATGGATCTCCATAGTCTTTGCATCAATAGTTGGCTCTAATGCATCGTATGCATATCCTAATTTAGGTAATTCAAATGACATAATTTTTATTTTTAATGTTATATCCAAATTTAGCCAATATTTAAGCGATTATCAACAATTGGGGATTACTTTAATAAATCTTTAACATTGATATATTGATTTAGAATGAATTAATTTTTATAGGAGGGAAGCAGAAAGTCGGAAGATGGAGGTATCGCAGTATAAAATACATCTCAAAGTTGTACTTATTAATAAAAATATGAGCAGCTGTCTTTCCTTAACAGTCCCCAATTTCAAGCTTCTTAAATACCTAAACTCTAAGACACTCAAGCTATAAGATTTTCAAAAACTCTCCTATCCAAATAAAAAGCACGAAGATCGCTGATCCCCGTGCTTTTTTATTAACAATTAAATTAATCTATTTATTCATAGACATCAGGAATTCTTCGTTATTTAAAGTTCCTCTGATGTTTTTATTTACAAATTCCATTGCTTCTACAGGATTCATTTCAGAAAGGTATTTTCTGAAGATCCACATTCTCTGAGAAGTAACTTCATCTAAGAGAAGGTCATCTCTACGCGTACTTGAAGACACAAGGTCAATTGCAGGATAAATTCTTCTGTTGGCAATTTTTCTATCCAACTGAAGTTCCATGTTCCCTGTTCCTTTAAATTCTTCGAAGATTACTTCGTCCATTTTAGAACCTGTATCAATAAGCGCTGTAGCAATAATGGTTAATGAACCGCCTCCTTCAATCTTTCTGGCCGCTCCAAAAAATCTTTTCGGCTTGTGAAGTGCATTAGCATCCACACCACCTGATAAAACTTTACCTGATGCCGGCGTAACGGTGTTATAAGCTCTTGCCAATCTCGTAATTGAATCCAGCAAGATCACTACATCATGTCCACATTCAACCATTCTCTGGGCTTTTGCTAAAACAAGATTCGCTACTTTTACGTGCTTATCTGCTGCTTCATCAAATGTAGAGGCAATTACTTCCGCATTTACACTTCTTTCCATATCGGTAACTTCTTCCGGACGTTCGTCAATCAGAAGAACCATCATATATACTTCAGGATGATTGGCCGCAATAGAGTTGGCAATATCCTTAAGCAACATCGTTTTACCTGTTTTAGGCTGGGCAACGATCATCGCTCTCTGCCCTTTTCCGATAGGTGCGAAAAGATCCACAATTCTTGTTGAAAGTGTAGATCCATTTCCTGTAAGGTTAAATTTCTCTTCAGGAAAAAGCGGAGTCAAATATTCAAAGGCAACACGGTCCTTGATGAACGCAAGATCACGTCCGTTCACTTCTGTAGGTTTCAGCAAGGAAAAGTATTTTTCACCTTCTTTTGGAAGTCTTACAATTCCTTTAACGGTATCTCCGGTTTTCAGACCAAAATTTCTGATCTGTGCTGTAGAAACATACACATCATCAGGAGAAGAGATATAACTGAAATCAGATGAACGAAGGAATCCGTAGTTATCCGGAAGGATTTCCAAAACCCCTTCAATACTAACCATCCCGTCAAAACTAAACTCTTTTCTGTGCTCAGAATGATGCTCCTCATTTCTGTCAGCATGTTGTCTTTGCTGATTTTGATTTGGATTCTGATTCTGGTGCTGATTAGGATTTTGGTTCTGACCCTGGTTTTGGTGTTGATTAGGGTTCTTATTTTGGTTTCCGCTGTTTTGCGGATTGTTGTGTCCTTTTTGTTGGGATCTGGCCTGAGGTTGGGGAGTAGCAGGCTTTTCTTCTGATGGAGCAGATCCTTGAGGTTCTGCATTTTTAGGAGCTTCTGCTCTTTCTTGTGGAGTTTCTGTATTGCCTGTGTTGGCAGTTACTCTCTTTCTTTTTTTCCTAGCCTGTGCTGAATTATTTTCTTCAGGAGCGGAAACTGTTTCAGCTTTAGGCTCTTCCTGCTTTATTTCTTCAGCAGCCGGCATCTTTTCTTCTACTTTCTCTTCAGCTTTAGGGCTTTCTTCAGTAGGTGCTTTTGCTTCTGCTTTGGGTTTGGCAGGTTGTCTTTTAGGCGCTGCTTTTTTTACAGGAGCCTTTGCAGGTTTATCTGCCGGTTTTTCTTCAGTATCCATACTGGTTTCTGTGGCGTTGAAATAATCTTTTGCAACTTTAGGGTTAGAAGCCTGAAAGTCAAGAACGGCAAAGATCTTATCATTATCATTGCTGTTTCTAGCAACTTTAACGCCTAAATCTTTTAAGATTTTAGTCAGTTCCGTTACGGATTTTGACCTTAACGTTTCTATGTTAAACATACTTAATGTAAAAATGTAATTAATTGTGAGTAAGAAAAGTAAGTCCGGTGACTTTTGTTTTCAAGTACATATGTATAATGCAAATCTACACTTATTTTTGAATTGTGCAAAATTTATGTTATTTTTGCCAGGTATTTAATAATCTATGTTACAGAGAATACAGACTATATGGACCCTTTTGGCAGTTTTGGCTGCTGTTTTCCTTTTCATTACGGGACAGGATGTTGACGTTTTCGGCAATATTCCGGTGATTAATATTGGCTGTATTGTACTTGTTTTAGCAGGAGCATTGAGTATTTTCAGTTTTAAAAACAGAAAAAGACAAATTTTGCTGAATACATTCAGCATCATTATAAACGTTTTGTTGATTGGTGTATTGGCGTACTGGTTACTAAACTTATCCGGAGGAATTCAGATTCCTGAGAAGGGTATTGAGCCGGTTTTCCCATTGATCGCGGTAATATGTCTGTTTATTGCAAACGCATATATCCGCAGAGATGAGAGGCTCGTGAAATCTGTAGACCGACTTCGATAGCCTTACAACGATTTTTTGAGTGAGAACAGTTCCGAAAGGAGCTGTTTTTTTTATTTAACGCAAAGTTTCACATCTAAGTTTTATTATTTTAAGTGGAGCAAAGATGCGGGCTTCGCCGTTGGTCAAGCGGATGGTAATACGAATTTAATTCGGATTGAAGGTTGATTCAATTTTTTAAACCATTAAGATTGAATAGGCTTTTATGAATATTAAGTTCAGCTTCACTTAAAAGCAGATAATTTTCTTAATTATATTTACCCCCTTTAACCTTCTTAATGGTTCAAAAATGTATGCTCACCAGATATTTTATATCATTTCATGCAACATTTCCGTTAAGAATACGACTGATCCTATAAATTTGTATCAAAAAATGAAAAAACTAACCTACCTGGTCCTGTCATTCTGTTCAATATTTACATTTGCACAGGAAGTTTCAAAAGAAAGAGTAACCACCATACTTGCAACCCTTGCTTCAGATGAAATGAAAGGCCGCGAGATCGGAACTCCGGAAAATGATAAGGCCGCAGAATACATTGCAACGCTTTTTAAAGAAAACAAACTTGAATACTGTACGGGAAATTCTTACCTGATTCCTTTCGAATATGAAGGAAAGAAAGCTTATAATGTATGCGGCATCAAAAAAGGAAAAACAGATAAATACTTAGGATTTTCAGGGCATTTCGACCATATCGGGACCAGTGATAAAACCGGTGACAATATTTATAACGGGGCAGATGATGATGCGAGCGGAATTACCACTTTAGCAGGCATTGCCGACTATTTTAAAAATAAAAAGCCTGAATTCTCAATGGTTTTCATGGCCTTCAACGGTGAAGAAAAAGGAATGCTGGGTTCAAGAGCTATATCTACAGATACCGGTTTAGATAAGGTATATAATAATATGACTGCACTTTTCAATTTTGAAATGGTGGCTACAGAATCCCAGTTCGGAAAGAATGCTCTTTTTATGACAGGCGATGAATTTTCTGATTTTGATGAGCTTTTTAATAAGTATGCGGCCAATGGATTAAAAATCAATTCCGATCCGTATGCTGCACAAAAATTATTCTACAGATCGGACAATGTGAGCTTTGTCAAGAAAAAGATTATTGCTCACTCATTTTCTACCGTGGACATGACAAAAGCGTCCCATTACCATAACGAAAGTGATGATGTAAAGGTTGTAGATTTTGATAATTTAACAACCATCATCAACAATGTTGGAAAAACTTTGGAAAAACTGACACCACAGAATTTTGCTCCGAAATATAATAACAAAGTAAAATTTCAATAATAAATAATAAAAAACAAAACCGCCGGACTGGCGGTTTTTTCATGCCCTGAACCCTTCTAATCACTGAAAATTAAACAAACGTTTGTAACAAAAAACAATTTACTGAAACATATTAATTAAAGTAAAACAGGATTAAGAACGTCTTTTCCTTTAATTTTACGTAATTTTGCTATCCAATTTTTCATTGAATGAAACCATTACAAAGAATACTTTATTTCGCGAAACCGCATCAAAAATACCTTTTCGGAAGTATGTTTTTCAATATACTGTACTCCTTACTCAATATCTTATCTGTAGGAACTATGCTTCCTATTTTGGGGCTGATGTTCGGTACGATTGAAAAACAAGGAAAAGAACCGGTATGGAGCGGTGCCTTTGGCGATTATTTCAATTATATAAAAGATAAAGCTTATTATTTTGTACAGGTACAAATTGATCAGCATGGTGCTGTTTATGTACTTGCTGTTCTGTGTGCGATTACAGCAGTTTCATTTTTATTAAGAAATATTTTCAGGTACGTAGGCGCATTCCTTTTAGTGAATTACCGTGTGGGGATTACCAGAGATCTTCGTACGGCGATGTATAATAAATTTTTGCAGCTTCCGGTTTCTTTCTTTACAGAACAGAGAAAGGGAGACATGATGTCCAGAATCTCCAATGACATCGGAGGTGTAGAAGGTGGAATTATGGGAGTACTGGTAGATATCATCAATGCTCCGTTCATGATTATCTCATCATTGATTGCCTTATTTTTACTGTCCCCTCAGCTGACACTCTTTTCACTGGTGGTTTTCCCGGTTATGGGATTATTGATCTCCTGGACGGGGAAAAGCTTAAAAAAGCAGGCTCATTTTGCCCAGGCTGAACTGGGAAACCTATTTTCACTGGTAGACGAAACTTTAAAATCTTCTAAAGTAATCAAAATCTTTAATGCGGATAAGATCCTTAAGAACAGATTCAACGAAACAACGACCAACTGGCAGAATTTCGCCATAGATATGAGCCGAAGAAGAGAATTGGCCTCTCCTATGAGCGAATTCCTTGGCTCCATTACTATTCTTATTATTACGTGGTATGCCGGAACTCAGATTTTAGAGGAACAGACTATGAAACCTCAGGCTTTCCTGGTTTTCATCGGAATGTTCTTCCAAATCCTGGATCCTGCCAAAAAGCTTTCCAGTGCAATATCTTCTATCCAGGGAGGTATGGCAAGTTTGGAAAGAGTAGCTGAAGTTCTTGATTATGATTTAAAGGTAGAAGAAATTGCAGAGCCGGTTTCTATCTCTACCCTTAGCAACCAAATTGAATTCAAAAACATTGGATTCTATTATGATAAAGACAATGTTATCCTTAAGAATTTCTCACTGATCATTCCGAAAGGAAAAACCATAGCACTTGTAGGACAGAGCGGGAGCGGAAAAACAACGATTGCCAACCTTCTGGCCAGATTCTATGATGTGAATGAAGGTGAAATTTTAATTGACGGAACCAATATTAAACATTTAAAATTAAAAGAATACCGTCAGCTTCTGGGAATGGTAACCCAGGAGTCTGTATTGTTCAATGATTCCATCTATAATAATATACTGATGGGTAAACCTGAGGCCACAAAAGAAGAAGTTATTGAGGCGGCAAAAATTGCTAATGCCGATACCTTTATTTCAAATCTTCCCGAAGGCTATGATTCCAATATCGGGGATGATGGGAATAAACTTTCCGGTGGACAGAAACAGAGGGTTTCTATTGCCAGAGCCGTATTGAAAAATCCACCGGTAATGATCCTGGATGAAGCCACCTCTGCCCTGGATACTGAATCTGAAAGATTTGTTCAGGATGCTTTGGATAAAATGATGGAAAACAGAACATCACTGGTTATTGCCCACCGCCTTTCAACCATACAAAAAGCAGACTGGATTGTAGTAATGGAGAAAGGAATTGTAGTGGAACAGGGAACACATCATGACCTTATCGCTAAGAAAGGAATGTACCACAAACTGGTGGAACTTCAAAATTTCGACTAATCGTTTATTGAATTAAATTTCACTTAAATGAATCCTATACAAGAGTACTTCTACAGAATTAAAGAACCTGAAAGAAGTGCTCTTTTGTTTTTACGCAAAAAAATTCTGGAATCTGATACGGAAAATATAACAGAAACATTAAGCTTCGGACTTCCATTCTTTAAATACAAAAAGAAAATGCTGTGTTATCTTTATTACAGCAAAAAGTATAAGCAGCATTATGTAAGCTTTTATCACGGCGATAAACTCGATTACCCTGAACTTATCCGGGATGGCAGAAAGAAATTTAAAATCCTTTTAATTGATATGGAAAAAGACTTACCTGTTTCTTTTATTATGAATGTCATTGATGATATAAAGCAGTACCTGTGACCAGCCAATACAGAGACTAAGCTCAACAAAATACAGCTGAAAATTCTTTTGCTTTAACGAAATGCAAAGTTATTTAAATCAATCTGGTACAATCAAAATAGGACTACATAACATCATGCATGAGTAGAAAAATTCAGGGTACCAGGCTTATATTTTAAGTATAAAGTTGTTGATGTTAATATCAGAGGGGATATCCAATTTTTTTCGGATTCTATATTTTCTGCTTTCAATCGCTCTCACACTGCTATTGGTACATGAAGCAATTTTTTTAGTATCAAAATTCAGTCTCATTAATGCACAGATATGGATTTCGGAACTAATAAGACCTGAGTTGATATTTAAAAGGTTAGGCATAAAATCCGGAAAATAAATCTGAAATTTTTCAATAAAGAGAGGTGAATCTACTTCTGCCAGCTCTAAAATTTCGGCAATATTGTCTTCAGTAAGATTATTGTTAGTGATCTGCTGTTTCATCAATTCATTATTGGTCTTAAGCAGGTCTTCGATGGTTGAATCTTTAATCTCCGTTTCCTTCATTAAACCGTTAATGAGTTTATCTTTCTGGTATATAAAGAACGCATCTATGAGAAATTTCGTAAAGCAAAAAATGATATTAAGCAACTGTATTATCTTAAAGTCTGCCTCCTTGATATATTTGCTTCTTGGTAAAAAATTCAATTCAAAATATAAACAGCCGACAAAGTTTAGAGCAATAATGATCACAATAAACAATATAAGATAATAATCTTCTTTGTAATTGAAATAGAAAGGCAATGCAAATAAAAGCGAAAAATAGAAATATTCAACACCTGCATTCCTAGAAGTATATATATAGAAAAAACTTATTATGAATGTAAGAGCTATAAAAACAATTATTATTGTTGCTTTTAAAACTCTTCTGAATTTACTGATTTTTCCTATAAAAAATATTAAAAATAACCAGAAAAAAGTAATACAGATAAGAAATGTAGATCTCCCACCATCTCCAAAGAAAAATACCGAATAAAATAAAAACAGTAAAAAAAGAAATAAAAGATAACGATTGATCAGCTTTATATAGTTATGGTCTAAATAATTATCATATACTTCATTTTCACTGTTAATTAGTTTAGAAATCCTGTTTATCATATTCCAAAACGTTTAAAATGTGACTGTATTACAAAATACACAGTAAAGATAATTCTCCCACAGATTGATTACAAACTTATATTTTAAAAATACGCTTCCACTTGGAAAGCGTATTCCGGCTCATTCGGAAATAGTTCGCCGTTTGCGTATTATTAAGTTTATTTTTTTTCTGATATTCAAGGATATTGAGAATGGACCTTTGGTCATAGGAGCGAAGTTTTTGATTTTTACTTTCCACTAAAAGCTCTTGCTTACCAAAAATCATTCTGTTTAATGCTATAATATCTATAACAGTATTAATCGTTTCAATTTTTTGCATGATCCTGAAATTATTCATTTTATCAGGGAATTTCTCCTCAATAATATCAGTATATATTTTTTTATAATCCGGCCCTGTATCTTTCATGCTTTTTTAATCCACTTGGAAAGAGTGGTTTTAGGTATTCTGTATTTCAGGACCACGTCATTCATTGTCATCTTTTTGCTGACAATCTTTTCTATTATAAAACTCTTCACTTCCTCAGTATATATGTTTTTTCTAAAAGCCGGCAAGTTATCTTTTGGCCTAGAAATATCATGCCTCTTACTGGGAGGGGCATAAAGAATCAAATGCCCGCTATACACCCTAAAAAAATCATACTCCAGTAACTTGCTCCATCTTAACAATAAAAAGGTATCAATACTGCTTTCCCGATACATACTTTCAATCTCGTTCTCACTGCATTTCATAAACTTCTCAATTCTGCCGACAGGCATCCCAACTTCACGAACCCGTTCATGTATAAGCTTTCCAATATGTATACTTTTTAAATTCATTCTTCATTTGTTTTTATTATTGACTGAAAATATTAACTATTGCTGTCGCGGGTACAAAATTATTGACAACCCACGTAGCCCCCTCATCATAACCTACTCAATATTACGCATGAGTAGTAAAACTCATACACAAAGAGATTATGGAGGAATCAGAATAATTTCAAACTGTCAGCTTCATATGAAAACAAAAAAGGAGAAAACTTAATTTCTCCTTTTTTTATATTTTGACTTATCCTATATTAATCTTTCATTTTGGCGATCACATCCAGACCTCCTTTTGTAATGTCTCCTATCTTGCAGATGATTTCGGTATCCAAGGGCAGGAAAACATCCATTCTTGAGCCGAATTTAATGAAACCGAACTCATGTCCTGCTTTGGCCTGATCTCCCTCATTACAGTAGAAAACAATCCTTCTTGCCACATATCCCGCGATCTGTCTGAATACGACCTGATGATTGGTTGCTGTTTCTACAGCTACCGTAGTTCTTTCATTCTCTGTAGATGACTTTTCGTGCCATGCCACAAGATATTTTCCGGGATGGTATTTCTTATAGATCACTTTTCCGGAAACCGGATATCGGCAGATATGAACATTCAGCGGTGACATGAAAATGGAAACCTGGATGGCTTTTCCTTTAATAAATTCAGTCTCATCCACTTCTTTGATCATAACCACTTTTCCGTCTACCGG
This sequence comes from Chryseobacterium sp. 22532, assembly GCF_052044665.1. Taxonomy (NCBI): domain Bacteria; kingdom Pseudomonadati; phylum Bacteroidota; class Flavobacteriia; order Flavobacteriales; family Weeksellaceae; genus Chryseobacterium; species Chryseobacterium sp. 22532. The sequence continues at coordinate 494,688 of NZ_JBQENJ010000001.1, read as the reverse complement.
AGCAATCACATTTTCTCTATGCTCAAGTATATTACGGTCCGGAACTCTGAAAAACCAAAATACCAAACTATAAACCACCAATAATGGCATAATGATCAGCAAAGACCATATTTTAAGAAAATAAATAGCCAATATACTTATGATGATAAACAGTATCGTTGCTACGGTAATCGTTCCTTTTGATTCCTTATGTAATTTCATTAAATAAATTTTTCTAAAATAAAGTACAAATATACGACAGGAACGCAGATTAAAAAACTGTCCAGTCTGTCCAGTACACCTCCATGCCCCGGAATGATGTTTCCACTGTCTTTTACCCCGAAATTTCTTTTAAGCTGGCTTTCTACCAGGTCACCCAACGGAGCGAATGCAGCAACCAGGAAACCTACCACCATCCAGTTTCCGCGAAGTTCCGGTTGGTAATGCTCTACAAAGTAAGATAAAACCAGCGTCAGGATAACTCCTCCGGCATAGCCTTCCCAGGTCTTTTTGGGGGAGATTTTAGGGGCCATTTTATGTTTCCCGAAAAACTTTCCGGTAAGGTAAGCAAAAGTATCACTGCTCCAGATCAGGATAAACAGGAAAAGGACCTCAAGTGAGAACGTCCCTTCAAAGCTGGAAAACTTGGGCAGACCTAATGCAAAGCTGAAAGGCAATGCCACATAGATTACCGTAAATATCAGTTTTCCGCTGTCATAATATAATTCATTGGAATATTTGAATAATGTAACTACCGCAATAGCAATCAGGGAAATAGCCAGTATTTCGTTCAGTCTGAAATCGAAAAAGAAATCATGCTTGAAATATCTTTTGGAAAAAATATAATAAATAAAAATGACCAGCGGAAGTACAATCCATTTTTCATAGCCTTTCCCAAACTTCATGATCTTAACGCATTCCCAGGTACCTACCAGCAGCAAAAGACTTATCAGACCGTAATACAGGTATTCCTGTCTGATAAAATCCGGATGGATCTTGTTGATCAGCTGGGCACCCAGCGGTGTTGTGCAAAGAATGATAACGGCAACGTAAACAAGTCCGGAAATGGTTCTTTGAATAAGGTTTTTGTCCAAAATGTAAAATTTATAAGTTGATGCTTAATCTTCAAGCAGCAATAAAAACAGTTTTGTATTCGTATTGGAAGAAGTATCTAAGCTTGACTGACCTCCACTGATGGAAGTAAGGTTCTTGATATTCCCATTTCTTTTTATTTTTCCCATCGCATCATTAAGGTTGTTCACAATTTGTGATACATTGGCCATGATAATGATTTTACTCGGAAGTCTTGAAGAGTGGTAATGCAGGATATTGTTGTGCGAAAGCATGATCCTGCCGTCATAGGCAATAAGATATTCGCAGGTAATGAAAGCAGCATCGTTGCTATGCTCCATTTCAGAAGTATAGGGTATTTTCACTACGTTCAAGAAGTTTTGAAGCTCCTTGTCCCAGCAGAAAACATTACTGATTCCTTCTATTTTCACAATCTGGTTTAAAGTCTGTAGAGCTTCCGCTTCATCTGCACAGTAATTAAAAAAACCTCCTGAATGCGTAAATAATTGCGCAAACTTATAGTCAAGATCCGCATTTTTCAGCGAATCCCCGAGCTTTTCCAGACTCTGTTTTTCTTCTTCCTCAGGCTGGTTGGTAAGTTTGCTTACAATCCTCTTGAATAAATTCAACTTAATCTATTTTTAGTCAACTTTATACAAAAATAGAAAATTAATTACAATAGATTCTAAAAATAGTCCTTAAATATGAAAAAACCTGACAATTCTAAGAATGTCAGGTTTATTTGAATATATTTTGGAAGTATTTTAAAGCTGAGTCGGGCTTTCCGGAGCCTGAATTTCACTTTCTTCTTCTTTATCTTGGATAATGATCTGCTCATCGGGTTGTTTCACAGTAGAAATCGTGCTGGTAACAGGTCTTTCTGTTAACTCAGGATCCCATGCTCTTTTACCGAATATATCTTCAAGATCTTCGCGGAAGATCACTTCTTTTTCCAAAAGTTTATTTGCCAAAGCATCAAGCTTATCTTTATTCTCAGTAAGAATTCTTACCGCTCTTTCATATTGAGTTTCGATGATCGATTTGATCTCTGCATCAATTTTCGTAGCCGTCTCTTCGGAATAAGGTTTACCGAAAGAATATTCAGACTGGCCTGAGCTGTCATAGTAGGAAATATTCCCAATATTAGGGCTTAGTCCGTAAACAGTAACCATAGCCTGCGTTCTTTTCGTTACTGATTCCAAATCAGATAATGCTCCTGTAGAAATATTATTGAAAATAACCTGCTCTGCTGCTCTGCCTCCTAATGTTGCACACAATTCGTCCAGCATTTGCTCAGTAGTGGTCAGCTGTCTTTCTTCCGGAAGATACCAGGCTGCACCTAAGGAACGTCCTCTCGGAACAATTGTTACTTTTAAAAGTGGTGCTGCATGTTCTACCAGCCAGGAGATCGTAGCATGACCTGCTTCATGATAAGCAACTCTTCTTTTTTCAGAAGGTTTGATCGCCATATTCTTTTTCTCAAGACCTCCGATGATTCTGTCTACAGCATCAAGGAAATCCTGTTTTGTAACAGAAGTATGACTGTTTCTTGCTGCAATTAATGCTGCTTCGTTACATACATTCGCAATATCCGCTCCACTGAATCCAGGGGTTTGTTTTGCTAAGAAATCTCTGTCAACGGTGTCATCCAGCTTGATTTTTTTCAAGTGAACATCAAATATCTCTCTTCTTTCATGCAATTCCGGAAGGTCTACATAGATCGAACGGTCAAAACGTCCGGCTCTCATCAGGGCTTTATCAAGGATATCCGCTCTGTTGGTAGCAGCCATTACAATAACGTTAACGTCTGTTCCGAAACCGTCCATTTCTGTAAGAAGCTGGTTCAGGGTGTTTTCTCTTTCGTCGTTTCCGCCTGAGAAATTATTTTTTCCTCTTGCACGTCCGATAGCGTCGATCTCATCGATAAAGATGATAGCCGGGGATTTAGCTTTTGCCTGGGCAAAAAGGTCTCTAACTCTTGAAGCTCCTACTCCTACGAACATTTCTACGAAATCTGAACCTGAAAGGGAGAAGAACGGTACTTTGGCCTCGCCTGCAACAGCTTTTGCCAATAATGTTTTCCCGGTCCCCGGAGGGCCTACAAGTAGAACTCCTTTAGGAATCTTACCTCCCAGTTTTGTATATTTTTCAGAATTTTTCAAGAAGTCTACTACTTCCTGTACTTCTTCTTTAGCGCCTTCAAGACCTGCAACATCTTTAAATGTCACCTGGATTCTTTCTTTTTCGTCAAAAAGTTTCGCTTTAGATTTTCCTATTGAGAAGATCTGTCCGCCAGGACCTCCGCCTCCACCCATCTTTCTGAAAAGGAGGAAGTAGAAAAGACCTAAGATCGCTATCCATATCAATGCTGAAACCAGGATATCCATGAAAGGATTTTTGCCTGCCCCATAATCTTTTGTGGTTTTGATGTTAGCGTCTGCAGCTTTTATCTGATCAAATTTCTGAAGGAAAAGCTGAAGATCTCCATATTTTACGGAAAAATCTGCTTTTGGAGCCATATCGAATGCAGAAAGAGGGTTGCTTTGGTTGGCCGTTTTACTGACCATTGCTGTCTTTGCTGCTTTTGTCAGGAAAACATCAGCTTTCTCTGTGTCTTTGTATATGATAACGTTTTGGACCTTTCCTGCCTGCATTTCCCTAAAGAAAGCATCCTCATCAATAGATTTTGCACTGTCGCCTCCTAAAAAATTGGAACCGAAAAATAACAAAAGAGCCACGATTGCAATTGGAAAAAACCAGTTGAATCCTTTATTGTTCATTTATACTTTTTAAAATTTAAAATTCATATTCTATTTTGGTAATTGCCGCATCTCCCCATAGTTCTTCAATATCGTAATATTCACGTACTTCTTTCTGGAAAATATGCACTACCACTGTTACATAATCTACCAAAACCCACATTGAGTTTTCGGTACCCTCTACATGCCAAGGTCTATCTTTAAGATCGTTTCTTACTTTTTTCTCTACACTTCCTGCCAATGCAGAAACTTGAGTATTGGAGTTTCCGCTACAAATTATAAAAGTTTCCGCTACAGAATTTTCAATTTTTGAAAGATCAAAAATCATTATATCTTCTCCTTTTACGTCCTGGATGGCTTCAACAATTTTATCTATTAGTGCCTGCTTTTCTGCTGTTTTATTCATTAAAATATCTATAATCTGCAAATTTATTGTTTTTCTTTTACTTTAGCCTTATTTTTAGCCCTTTAAAGTCTTAAAGTTTTCTTAAATGGGTCAATTATTTTATTTAAAAGAGTGTTCTTCTACTAATGACGAAATATCCCGGTTTTTACTTTACGGAAATTCAGATTTTATCGCTTTATATACATTCAACCAAACTAAAGGCCGCGGACAATATGGAAATACCTGGGCGGCGGCAGCCGGAAAAAATGTTGCGTATACGCTGGCTGTTAAGGCTCAGAGCGTTCTGCTCTCAGATTTTATATTCAATTACTATACCGCAGTGGTTATCCGGGATTTCCTTGCCAATTTGACTGATAATGATGTAAAGATAAAGTGGCCGAATGATATTATCCTTAAAAATAAAAAAATCGTCGGAATTTTAATTGAAAAGAAAAAAATTAATCAAAATAATTATTTTATCATTGGGGCAGGCTTCAATGTTCTGCAGGATCATTTTGAGGAAATATCGCAGGCAGGATCACTTCTGACGCAGACCGGACAGGTTTACAACCTTGATGATTTTGCTTTAAATCTTCACGAATATCTATCAGAAAAACTGAAAAATATTCCTTCGGAACAGGAAATCATTGATCAATTCAACCGGAATTTATTCCGTAAAGATGAGATCTCAGTTTTCGAAATAGAAAAAGAGAGACAAAATGGCATCATCAGGAATGCTGACGAAAAGGGAGAGCTCTGGATAGAACTTGAAAGAGATGGCTTAAAGGCCTTCTATCATAAAGAGATCAAGCTTCTTTACTGATTGGCTCTTTTCAGATACAGGTATAGTGTAAGAGGGAAGAAAACCATATTAGGCAGCCACATGGCAACAGCAGGCGACAGGCTTTTGTTCTCTGAAACCACTTTTAATGCTTCAAATGAGAAAACAAAAACAAACGCAAGGGAAATCCCTATGGCAAGGTTAACTCCGAGACCTCCTCTTTTTTTCTGGGATGCCAGCGAAAGCGCCAGAAACGTCAAAATAATAATGGAAACAGGCATTGAAGTTCTCTGATGAAACTCATTAAGATAAGAATTCAGGTTGCTATTTCCTTTTTCTTTTTCCCTGTCAATGAATTTTATAAGCTCTGGAGTAGTTTTATTCTGTCCCAGAAGCTCGTTCGGGAAAAGCTCTTCCGGGGAATGCCCGTAGCTTTTCTTTATTTCAGCACCACTGCCCAGTTTTTCAGAGTTATCTTTATTGATGGTCTTTTCCAGATAGTTGGTAAGTGTAAATTGTTTTTTAGCCTTATCCCAATATACTTCCGATGCCTTAAGCTCGTAAGTCATCTTTCTGGTTTTATCAAATTTCTGATATACAAAGCCTGAACCTCTCGTTTCTCTTTTGTTCCAGGAATTCACGAAAATGTATTCCATTTTGCTTAATTGTGCAGAGGCAGGACCCGTCCCCAGGATCTTTTCTTTATTCGCCGCATTATAGGTATAGGCCTCAAGTTGATTTTTCTTGATATTAGCCCATGGAAGCACCATATGATTCACCAGAAGTGATATCAGTGCAATGAAAAGTGAGGTATACAGGTAAGGCTTTGCGAATCTGTGGAAACTGGCTCCACTGCTGATGACTGCAACAATTTCAGTATTATTTGCCATTCTGGATGTGAAATAAATCACGGAAATAAATACCAGAATAGAAAGAAATGTTACTATCAGGTTAATGATCCAGAATGGATAGAAATTGATCAGGAAGTACATTAGATCCAGCTTAGGGTCCAATGCTTTTGCATTTTCTATCCTCGGAATCTTCTGCTGCACATCAATCACCAATACAACTATAGACAGCAATATCAGCATGAAACTGAATGTTCCAAGGTATTTCTTAATGATATATCTGTCTATAATTTTGATCATATTCTTCTCTGTTTAAAGTCTTTGTCTAAGAACCGGCACTACAGATTTTTTCCATTCATAGAAATCACCTGCCACAATATGCTCTCTCGCTACTTTCACAAGATCCAGATAAAATGCCAGATTATGTACTGACGCAATTTGTTTTGCAAGATATTCTTTTGACACAAATAAATGACGCAGATATGCTTTTGAATATTCTCTGTCTACATAACTTGTTCCAAACTCGTCGAGAGGAGAAAAGTCACGCTTCCATTTTTCATTTTTAAGATTCATTACGCCCTGCCATGTGAAAAGCATTGCATTTCTGGCATTTCTGGTAGGCATTACACAGTCCATCATATCGATACCTAAACCAATGGACTCAAGGATATTCCATGGAGTTCCTACTCCCATAAGATACCTTGGTTTGTCTTTAGGAAGAATATCCGTCACTTCGTCTGTAATTCTGTACATTTCCTCTTCCGGCTCCCCTACAGACAGCCCGCCAATAGCATTTCCTTCCGCTCCTGCTTCGGAAATAACTTCTGCCGATATTTTTCTAAGATCTGAATAGGTAGATCCCTGAACAATCGGGAAAAGCCTTTGCTTATGACCGTAAATCTCTTTATTTTGCTCGGTCCATTCAATACATCTTTTCAGCCAACGGTGTGTAAGCTCCATAGATGTTTTGGCCTGATTGTATTCGCACGGATAAGGCGTACATTCATCAAAAGCCATGAAAATATCTGCCCCGATCTGTCTTTGGATTTCCATAGACTTTTCCGGGGTAAACATATGATAACTTCCGTCGATATGAGATTTGAACTTCACGCCTTCTTCAGACATTTTTCTGCTTTTGGAAAGCGAAAATACCTGAAAACCTCCTGAATCGGTAAGGATCGGCAGATCCCAGTTCATGAATTTGTGCAGTCCTCCTGCTTCCTGCATAATATCCATTGTTGGACGAAGGTACAGGTGATAGGTATTACCCAGAATAATCTGGGCTTTAATGTCTTCTTTTAATTCTCTCTGATGAACTGTTTTCACACTTGCAACAGTTCCTACAGGCATAAAGATAGGCGTCTGGATCTTGCCGTGATCTGTAGTGATCTCTCCTGCTCTCGCTTTTCCTTCAGAGGTTTTTTCTATATTAAAAAATTTCATTCGTATATTCTTTTAATTCGCCGCTATTAACGATTCTGCTTTGGTGGCAGAAAACGTTTCCGCATCATAATTACCTGTTTAAAACGGGCGCATTTCCACTGTTTTTCAGCTTATCTTGTATATATTTATCCGCTTTGGGGTCTTTTTTTAATACTATTTTTTGTGCGTCTTCCGCAATATTTTTCATTTTGTCTTTAACAACATAATATTTAAAGCTTTCTACAAAATCCTCAGATTTTATCTTGTGGGTTTTAAGGATAAACCTTGTTCCTGCTTCTAAATTTTTGTTTTGATAGATAATGACTGCCTGATCCGTAATAGCAAGATCAGCCAGGATTTCAGCCATCTTTTCAGGCTCGATCAGGTTTTTAGGCTTGTCGATATAGTCGCCACATGAGAACATGCACAGGGTAACGAAAATGAAGACCAGTTTTTTCATAATCTGTTGATTATTGATTTCCATTTTAAATTTAAAACTCCAAATACAGCTTCATGAATAATGCCGCCGTTCATTTTACTTTCTCCTAAAATTCTGTTTGTAAATATAATAGGAACTTCTACAATTTTAAAACCTTTTTTAAAAGCTCTGAACTTCATTTCAATCTGGAAGCCGTATCCTTTAAGCTTCACATTATTCAAGCCAATCTCTTCGAGAACTTTCCTGGAAAAACAGACAAAGCCTGCGGTTGTATCATGAATGGGGAGCCCCAAAATAAACCTTACGTATTTGGAAGCAAAATAGGAAAGCAGAACCCGTCCCATTGGCCAGTTCACTACATTGACTCCTTTGGAATAGCGTGATCCTATTGCCATGTCTGCATTCAGACAGGCTTCGAAAAGTTTGGGTAGATCATTTGGATTATGTGAAAAATCGGCATCCATTTCAAAAATATAATCATATTTGTTTTCGATAGCCCATTTAAATCCGTGGATATATGCCTTCCCCAAACCGTCTTTTACATGCCTTACCGACATATGGAGATGGTGTGGGAATTTTTTTTGCAGGTCTCTAACTATTTCTGCTGTTCCGTCCGGAGAAGAGTCATCCACCACCAGAATATGAAAGTCATCTTCCAATGCAAAAACCGCGGAAATAATATTTTCTATATTTTCCTTTTCGTTATAGGTAGGGATGATGACGAGTTTTTTCATTTCAGTTTGCAAAGATAGTTTATTTAACCTTTTTATTTTATACAAAATAATCTATAATTTTGCAAAAAATATTCTTTTGCTGTTATCACAAAACTTTATAAACCACGTAAGAATACCTGAGAACAATGACTGGGTAATCTTTATATTAATAGGATGCATATTTCTGTATGTTTTCATGATGAATATCATCGAAAGAGATGCCAGCCTGAAAGACTTTCTGCTCCAGAAATATTTTGATGCCAGCAATAACCTTCCGAGCTGGATCATTACTTCCTGCGTAACGGCACTTACACTATCTGCTTTAGTTTCACAGTATATTCCCATCGTTCCGAAATACATTAATGATCTGCAGTTTTTCGGGTATCAGCTTAATAAATTTGGATATACACTGCTTGCGGTCATATTTTTTTATGCCTCGAAATCTGCGTTGGGCTTTTTATTCTACCAAAGCATAGGTGACGGCAGAAAATGGACTATTTTTTATTTTACCTCCACAAAATTCTACTTTATCCTTTCATTTTTGTTAATAATCCTGTGTGTAACCCATTATTATTTCCCGATAGACAGAAATAAAATATTTTCGTATTACTTCTACTTCTTTGCGTTTGTTGCTGTTTTCAAGATTTTCTTCTATTTGTTTCACAAAAACAATATACTTCCCGAAAAATGGTATTATAAATTTTTGTATATTTGCACCCTCCAAATCGCACCTTTATTGTTGCTTTGGAAGTTGTTATTTTTTTAATAAAAGTCAATGATGAGAATAAAGTCTATATTGGTTTCTCAACCAGCGCCTAGTGAGTCTTCTCCATATCTGGATATAGCAAAGAAGGAAAAAATAAAGATTGATTTCCGTCCTTTCATCCACGTCGAAGGAGTTGACAACAAAGAACTAAGAACTCAGAAGATAGATCTGACGCAGTTTACTGGGATTATTTTCACCAGCAAAAATGCGATAGACCATTACTTCAGACTTGCCGAAGAATTGCGTTTTGCGGTTCCGGATACGATGAGATATATCTGCCAGTCTGAGGCGATTGCCAACTATCTTCAGAAACATATTGTTTATAGAAAGAGAAAAATTAGTTTTGGGGAGAAAAACTTCTCGGATCTTCTACCTCTGTTTAAGAAATTCCCTGCTGAAAAATACCTTCTGCCGTCTTCAGATGTCTTAAGCCCGGATATCGTAAAAACGATGGAAACGGCCAATGTGGACTGGACAAGAGCAATCATGTACAGAACGGTATGCAGCGACCTTACGGATATCAATGCTAAAGATTATGATATGCTGATCTTTTTCAGCCCACAGGGAATCAAATCTCTTCAGCAGAATTTCCCGGATTTCAAGCAGGAAGAAACAAAGATCGGTGTTTTCGGAAACACTACTTTAGCAGCAGCGGAAGACGCAGGCTTAAAGGTAGATCTTATGGCTCCTACAAAGGAAACCCCATCTATGACAATGGCACTTGAAAAGTATATTAAAGCTCTTCATAAGTAGACTTTAATACTCAATATAAACAGCCGTCTTTTCAATACAGGAAAGATGGCTTTTTTTTAACTAAATTTGAACAAGAATTAATATTGAATGAAATGTCCTATAAATTATTCTCAAATTATGAAAATCTATAGCACATTACACCAGGCCAAATAAATTTAAAATATTTAAATGAAAGCTCCACAGGCAAAAAAAATAGAGAAAATACTAGAAATACATGGCGACAGAAGAATTGACAATTACTTTTGGCTTAATGAAAGGGAAAATCCGGAAGTGATACAATATCTTGAAGAGGAAAATGCCTATGAAGAGTTTATGATGAAAGACACCGAGGCCTTTCAGGAAGAGCTTTTTGAAGAAATGAAGGCTCGCTACAAAAAAGATGATGAATCTCTCCCCTATTTCTTTAACGGATACTGGTATATTGTACGCTATGAAGAAGGAAAAGAATATCCTATCTTCTGCAGAAAGCATAAAAGTCTGGATAACGAAGAGGAAATTATTGTTGATGTTAATATTTTAGCAGAAGGCGAAACCTATTTTGAAGTGGGAAGCATTGCAGTTTCCCCGAATAATGAATTGGTTTCTTTTTCATCGGATAACGTAAGCCGCAGGATTTATACCATTAGCTTTAAAAATCTTGTAACAGGTGAAGTCTTCTCTGACCAGATTTTGAACACAACAGGAAAAGCAGTTTGGGCCAATGATAATGAGCATGTATTTTACATCAGAAAAGATGAAAGTTTACGGGCTTTCCAGGTGTACAGACATAAGCTGGGCACTGATGCTGCGGAAGATGTTTTGATTTTTCATGAAAAGGATGATACTTTTGATGTGAATGTCTTCAAGACAAAATCCATGGAGTATATTTTCATTGCCAGCTCCAGTACAATTTCCGACGAGCATAGGTTCATTCCTTCTGACAATGTTTTTGCAGAATGGAAAATCATCCAGCCCAGAATTGATGATCTGGAATATTCGGTAGAGCATTTTGAAGATGAATTTTATATCATCACCAATGCAGATGATGCAATCAATTTTAAAATCGTAAAGACCAAAATTGACAACTGTGGAATGGAAAACTGGGTAGATGTTATTCCACATCGTGCTGAAGTTCTGCTGGAAGGTTTTGAAATTTTCAGGGATTATCTGGTCCTTGAAGAAAGAGAAGAAGGGCTTCTCCAGATTAAAATCATCGATGAAAAAACCCAGGAATCTTATTATCTTCCTTTTTCCGACCCAACATATACGGCCTATATCGGGATCAACATGGAGTTTGACACTGAGGTTCTCCGTTATGGCTATACGTCACTGACGCAGCCAAGCTCAACCTATGAGTATAATATGAAGGAGAAAACGACTCAGCTCCTGAAACAGCAGGAAGTTCTTGGTGGCAAATTTGTTCCTGAAAATTATATTTCAGAAAGAATCTGGGCAGAATCGAGGGATGGAGAAACAAGAATCCCGATTTCATTGGTTTATCATAAAGACACCAAAAAATCTGCAGACACACCTTTACTGTTATACGGTTATGGCAGTTATGGACATACTGTAGATGCAAGTTTTTCTAATGTAAGACTTTCCATTTTAGACAGAGGATTTATTTACGCCATTGCTCATATCCGCGGTGGTGAATATCTGGGCAGAGAATGGTATGAAGACGGTAAAATGCTTTTCAAGAAAAATACATTCTTCGATTTTATTGATGCCGGAAAGCACTTAATTAAGGAAAATTATACATCATCAAACCACATGTATGCAATGGGCGGAAGCGCAGGCGGACTTCTGGTAGGAGCCGTTATGAATTACGAGCCTAAGCTTTTTAACGGAATTGTAGCACAGGTTCCATTTGTAGATGTGGTGACAACAATGCTGGATGAAACTATTCCATTGACAACCGGAGAATATGATGAATGGGGAAACCCTAATGACAAGGAATACTATGAGTACATGAAGGAATATTCGCCTTACGATAATGTTGAAGCGAAAGACTACCCACATATATTGATTACAACAGGCCTTCACGATTCTCAGGTCCAATACTGGGAACCTGCAAAATGGACTGCAAAACTGAGAGAATTGAAAACAGATGATCATCTTTTATTATTCAAAACTGATATGAGCTCAGGTCACGGCGGAGCCAGCGGAAGGTTTGAATCGTTGAAGGAAGACGCTCTGGAATATGCATTCTTGCTGAAAATAGATAAAAAATAATTTTAATCTTTTCTTCACCTTTAAAAATAAAATCATGTTATTATTAATATTTCCTGCAATAGCCATGTGTATTATTTAATACAAAAGGATAAAATTCGAAAGGCAGAGAAGCGGGAAATTTTTAAAGAAAAACAAGAAAAAAAACTGCAGCAGCTTCTTGAAAAAGCAAGAGAAGAAGATGCAGAAGCTAAAGAAAAAAAATGACGAATACTATGAACGAATCTGAATATTGGCAAAAGATAGAACAGTTTTTTATAGACAATTTTGATACTGAGAAAAATCCTCCGATTGAAACACTTTTATTTCTGATCGGACTGCAGGAATTGGGAAGTGGCCAGCAGAAATACACCAAAGAAGACAAAGTAAACCTGATTCATATTGCAGTGTGCAGATTGCTGGAACCTTTCGGTTACTATAAGTTTACTCATTATGAAGATGGATGGCCACAGTATGACAAGCTGGAAGAGCTTCCGGAACTAAAGCCAAACGAACAGTCTCTTTTGATGAAAAAAGCAATTATACAATATTTTCAGGAAGAGGAGCTGATTTGATGTACTGATAATAATTTGCCAATCAGGCAATAAATGATGAATGTTACAATGCATATATAAATAAAAAAAGACGGGTTATCCCGTCTTTTTTTATAAAGCCAAAGATAAACATATTCCGGCCTTTAAAAATTTTCATATTTATTTGAGAATTTCTTCAAGCTGCGCCAGTCCCATTTTAAAACCCTCTTCAAAACCCATTTCCAGCTGTTGCTTCATAGCTTCAGAAGCTGGAAAATAAATATTGATGGTCACTTTTGTACCTTCTTCTACTCCTGTAAATCCAAGCAGCCATTTTGCTTGTGCAAAATCTTCATTAATGTTTCCTTTTTCGTCACAGAAAGCATCTACACCATCAAAACTTCTATGCTCTGTAATTTCACCATATGCCATCTGACCATACATTTTTTCACCTTCAGGTCCTACCATGGCATAGTGCCAGACTCCACCTTCTTTAAAATCCTGTTTTACAGTTTCACATTTCCAGGGCTTCGGTGCCCACCATTGATCCAATAATTCGGATTTGGTAAAATAGTCCCACACTTTTGAAACGTCAGCGTCATATATTTTCATGACATATACACTGTTTGAATCAAAATCTTTGTTAAAAATGATATTAGATTCCATAAGTAATTATTTTTGTTAAAGCTACTCCTTTATCCATTTACAGGACTTTTCATATGACAAGTTATTGTAAATTCATAAATAATTGTTAAAAAACTCCCTTTTAAGAGAAATTAAACAATTTTTTGGCTCGTTTTTTGTTTATCAAGTCTTAAAATAATTAATTTTAACATTCATTTTTTTCAATATATAAAATCCAATAATGAATAATAAGTTCATCCCAATAATTTCGGTGTTTATGACAATCTCACTGATTGTATTTGTTACGCTCCAATTTTATTGGCTGAAAGGTTATTATGGTGCTCTTGAGCAGGAATTTTCCAATAAAGTATACGCTGCTTTAGAAAACACTTCAAAAAATATTGAAGAAATTGAAGCTGATAAATACCTGAACCAAGATTATACTAATTTAAGAAATAATATCCTTGCCAGCAAAGACCAGCCTTCTTTAACAACCATTCAGCAGGTAGAAGATTCCGGCGCACAGCGTCAGATTATCTATTCTAAAAACATCATATCAAAAACACAACTTCCGATCTCTCAGAAAGGTGATTCGGTAAAGCTGACAACTCTGTATACAGACGATGCAACTTATAAAATAAAGAAAGACACCACCAACCGCGAGCTTCTTACCACAGACCTTAACAATGATATTGAAAACGGGGATTATGCCATAAAAGAATTTGTAAAAGTGGTTGGCACCAATCTGCCCATCGATAAAAGAGTAGACACTAAAGTCCTTGATTCGGTAATCGCTAAAGAACTGAAAATAAAAGGCATCACTGCAAAATTCGGATACGGGGTAATTGATAAGAACAACAAGCTTACCAGTGTTGTCAATAAGGTTTATAAAGAGAAAAAAGACAGCAATACCTATAGCTATCCCCTTTTTACAGATAAAAAAGACCGGACTTTATACAGTCTGGCTTTAGTATTTCCTAAAAAAGAATATTCCCTGGCGATGAACAACTGGCCCATGCTTCTGGGAACTTTCCTGTCATTACTGACTATTCTTGGGATTTATATTATCTCCATCAATTATATGATGAGACAGAAAAAACTGGCTGAAGTGAAAACAGACTTCATCAATAATATGTCCCATGAGTTTAAAACACCACTGGCAACAATTTCTGTAGCCACAGACTCTTTAGCCAATGATAAGATTGCTACCAATCCAGATAAAGTAAAATACTATTCGGAACTGATCAAACAGGAAAATTTAAGGATGAAAAAGCAGGTGGAAAACGTTTTGAATATGTCCAAGCTTGAAAGAAATGAGGTAGAGCTATTCCTAAAGGAGACCAATGTACGTGAACTGATCAAAAGAACGACAGAATCTTTTAATCTCATTGTGCAGCAGAGAAACGGTTCTTTGACACAGGAATTTACTGCAACGAACTATACTTTTAAAATAGATGAGTTCCACATCTCGAATATGCTGGTGAACTTACTGGACAATGCCAACAAATATTCTCCTGAAACCCCTGAAATTAAAGTAAAAACAAGTAATGAAGGAAACTGGTACGTCATAGAAATTTCCGATAAGGGAATGGGAATGGAGACCCATAATAAAACTAAAATCTTTGAAAAGTTCTTCAGAGAAGAAACCGGAAATATCCACAATGTAAAAGGACAGGGACTGGGGCTTTCTTACGTAAAGAAAATCGCAGAACTGCACAAAGGGCAGATAATTGTAGACTCTCACAAAGACAAAGGAAGTACGTTTACGATAAAACTGCCGATGAGCTAAATCATCAATGATAAGTAATGAGTAATGAATGAGAAGATCCTATAAAAAATCAATGAGATCAAGATCATTTATCATTAAAAATAGAAACCAAATAACAAATATAGAAGATAGAGTGAGGAGGTTCATTCTTAATTTTTAATCATTAATTTTAATTATTAAAATCATGAGCAACAGAATATTATTAGTAGAAGACGATCAGAGTTTCGGAGCAGTGCTGAAGGATTATTTAACGATCAATAACTTTGAGGTAACCCTTGCTACAGATGGAGAGCAGGGTTTGAAAGAATTTACAGAAAATGAATTTGACATCTGTATTTTCGACGTGATGATGCCTAAAAAAGATGGATTTTCATTAGCCGAAGACGTAAAAAAAATCGATAAAAACACCCCTATCATATTCCTTACAGCAAGAAATATGAGAGAAGATATCCTAAAAGGATACCAACTGGGTGCGGACGACTATATTACAAAGCCGTTTGATACAGAACTTCTTTTGTATAAGATCAAAGCGATCCTGCAGAGAAGCTCTACTTTGGAAAATGAGGAGCAGGAGCAGTTCAAGATCAGTAACATTTTCTTCGACTCTATGCTGAGACAGCTTAAAGTTGGTGATAAAGAATACAAACTTTCTCCAAAAGAAAATGAGCTGTTAAAACTTCTTTGTATCCACAGAAACGATTTCATGCCGAGAGATCTGGCGTTGAGAAAAATCTGGAAAAAGGAAAATTACTTTACCGCAAGAAGTATGGATGTGTATATTGCCAAACTCCGTAAACTCTTAAAAGATGATGAAGGATTGGAAATTATCAACGTTCATGGTGAAGGATTTAGGCTTTTAGTTAAAAATTAAGCCTAAATACCAATTATAAATATAAAATTAGCAAAACAATTAAAAATGTTTTGCTAATTTTGTTTCATACCGATTGGATATGAAAAATACATTCTTGGGCATTATTGCCATTTCAATATTAGCTGTTTCATGCAAAAAGGACGAAAAGCCTACTTATATAAAAGAAGAAGCAGGTGTTCAGCAGCCCAGCATTGCCGTTAATTCAACTTCTCAAACTGCCCTGATGGAGCAGGCAGGTGTACAGTCCAATCCAAATCCGGCTTCTGCCACGGTAGTTCCGGGAATTAAAAACCCTCCACACGGGCAACCCGGCCACAGATGCGATATTCCCGTAGGACAACCGCTCAATGTAAATCCGGCAACCATCCAGACAACACCCGGACAAAACCCCAATAATTCCATTAAAATAGATGCCAATTCTATGTCAGCAGGCAAAGTGGCAATCAACAATAATGCACAGCCGGTTAAAACGGCTCCGGGAATGAATCCTCCGCACGGACAGCCCGGCCACAGATGTGATATCCCGGTAGGACAGCCCTTAAACAGTAAGCCGGCGCCGGCGCCAGCTCCAATGCCACAACCTGTTCAAAGCGCAGCGCAAAATGTTCCGGGACCTGTAACAGCCGCTCCTCCAACAGGTGAAAAACCTAAACTTAACCCTGCACACGGAGAACCATGGCACAACTGTGCTTTAAAAGTTGGTGATCCTTTATCATAATTTTTGTATTTTTGCAAAGATGAAGCTGTTTCACATTCTTACAGTTATTTTTTGTCTAGGAATTTTTTTAGTTCCTAAAGACAGCTTCTACTCGCAATCTATGCAGGATACTTGCTGCAAAACCAAGTCTGAAAAAAGCGACTGCTGCAAAAATCACTCTTCAAAAGAGAGTAAGGACAGCCAAACCAAGTCTTCATGTAATGACGACTGCTGCTCAACCTGTGTTGCGTGCTATACTTATATAGAAACTCCGTTTTCAAAGAATTTACATTTTGAACCGTCTTATTACAAAGCGAATAAGAATCCGCAGTTCCAATATTCACCGCCTCATTTATCAGACCGTTTAAAAGAGATCTGGCAGCCGCCTAAAATAGGTTAATTGTCAAACAGTGAGTCCGTTAAGCATTTTAAGGGACCGTTTATAATTAATCTAAACTTTTAAACAAAATGAAATTATATATTTCCAAGTTCATTCTTGGTCTAATGATCGTGTCTGTACACTTTATATCCGCTCAAAACCTTTCAAAATCCCAGTTCAAAGTCAAAGGAAACTGTGAGATGTGCAAATCCAGAATAGAAACTACCGCTAAAAAAGCAGGAGCCAAAACCGCTGTTTATTCTATTGATCTTCAGACTTTAACCCTGGAAACCGACAGCAAAATTTCTCCCGACGAAATTTTAAAGAAAGTAGCCGATGCCGGTCATGATAATGAAAAATTCAAGTCCCCTGACGAAATTTATAAAAGTCTTCCTGGGTGTTGCCATTATGAAAGAGACCTTCAGCCTTCCATTGCAGAAGCTCATCTGCATCATTCTAAAAAAGGAAATGAGTTTTATGTAAAAGGAAACTGTGCTTCATGTAAAGCCAGAATAGAAAAAACCGCAAAAGATGCCGGTGCAGATTCCGCAGAATGGAATGCTGAAACACAGACGGTAATCTTAAATTTTGATCCTTCAAAAACCTCGCCGGATCAGGTTTTAAAAGCGATTGCAGATGCCGGTCATGACAATGAAAAATACAAAGCTTCCGACGCTGTTTACAAAAGTCTTCCCGGATGTTGTCTGTACGACAGAGATATTCCGTTTGGAGAAGCCAACCCAAATGTTCACTATGAAGAGGGCGCAAAACACGACGATCATGAAGAACATGGTGCAACTCTTAATGAAACTCATGAACAGCACGAGAAAAGCATTGAAGGAGTAACGGTTACCGGTTCAAAAGCAGCAACTGCATTGAGCAAAAAAGAGGCAGGTCTTGTTTTTAATATTGATAAAAAAGAATTACTAAAAGCAGCTTGCTGTAACCTGTCTGAAAGCTTTGAAACCAATGCCACCGTAGATGTTTCTTTCAGTAATGCTGTTACGGGAACCAAACAGCTGAAAATGCTCGGCCTGGACCAAAAATATACCAGTTTAACCAAGGAGCTTCTTCCTGAAATCAGAGGTCTTGCTTCGGCTTACGGACTAAATTTCATTCCCGGAAGATGGATCGAAAGCATCCAGCTGACAAAAGGCGGAAGTACGGTAACGAACGGCTATGAAAGTATTACAGGACAGATCAATACTGAGCTTCTGAAAAATGCCAAGGAACCTGAAACGTCATTGAATATATTCGCTGATTTCAACGGAAGAGCGGAAGCCAATATCACCAGTGTCTCTCCTATCAATGAGAAATGGTCACAGACATTCTTATTGCACGGAAACGGAACATTTGGAGACACGGATATGAATCATGATACTTTCCTGGACAGACCCAAGGGAACCCAGATTAACGCAGCTTATCTCCTTAATTATAATGATCTTGAAAAATCGGGATTCGGGTCTCATTTCGGGATCAATTTTATCAGAGACGAAAGAACAGCCGGACAGGTTGCTTTTGATAAAAAACTGCCTCAGGACGAACAGGGTGCATATGGTGTGGGTATTGATATTTCAAGATTCCAGGTCTGGAATAAAACAGGGTATGTCTTCAAAGGAAAGCCCTACCAGAGCCTCGGATGGATGAATCAGTATGTATATCATCAGCAGGACAGCTTTTTCGGATTGAGAAATTATGCCGGGAAACAGCATACTTATTATTCAAATTTAATTTTTGAAAGCATTATCGGAAATACTAATCATAAGTACAAGGCAGGAGCCAGTTTTCTATATGACGGCTACGAGGAAACGTATTTAACAGACGATATGAAGAGAAATGAAATCGTTCCGGGGGTTTTTGCAGAATATACATTAACAGGATTAAAATATACTTTGGTAGCAGGAGCCAGAGCGGATTTTCATAATCTTGCGGGTACTCAGTTTACTCCGAGACTTAATTTTAAATATGATTTCACGCCGCAGACAATCTTAAGGCTTTCTGCAGGCAGAGGATTCAGGACGGCTAACGTTTTTGCTGAAAACCAACAGTATTTTGCATCAAACAGAAGTATCCAGATTTTGCAGAATGGTGGAGATATTTATGGTTTAAAACCTGAGATCGCATGGAACTACGGAGCCAGTCTACAGCAGGAATTCAAGCTTTTCGGAAGAAAATCTTCCATCGTCGCTGATTTTTTCAGAACAGATTTCCAGGACCAGGTGCTTGTTGATCTTGACCAGTCTCCACAACAGCTTACTTTTTATAATTTAGAAGGAAAATCTTTTGCGAATTCTTTCCAGACTCAGTGGGATTTTACGCCTTTCAAAAATTTTGATGTAAGACTGGCTTATAAATATTATGATGTTCAGGCAGATTATCTGGACGGCAGAAGAGAAGTTCCGTTTATGGCGAAACACAGAGGCTTTGTGAATCTTGCCTATGCAACAAATAAAAATAACAAAGGAGGATTCTGGAGTTTTGATACCACGCTGAATTGGGTAGGAAAACAAAGACTCCCGGATACTTCAGGCAATCCGGCAGAATTTCAGCTTCCTGTATACTCTGATTCTTATGCTGTGCTGAATGCGCAAATCTCAAGGAATTTCAATAAAAAGCTCAGAGCTTATCTAGGAGGTGAGAACCTTACGTCATATTATCAGAAAAATGCCATTGTTGATTTTAGAAATCCATTTGGAAATTATTTTGATGGCGGAATGGTGTATGCCCCTATCATGAAGGCTAACTTTTATGTGGGATTGGATGTAACTTTTTAATTTTTTAACGTAAAGTTGAAGCGTGTAAAGTAGGAATCAATAAGTTGATTAATGAATCAAGAGACTGTTTTAAAAACAGTCTCTTTTTTATTAAGCTGCGACATTTGAGCATCTTATTTTAAAAACGAAATGATCTGTTAAATTCATGTTCAAAAAAAGTATTTAACAAAACCCACTTCTATAGATAAACTTCTATGATTAATCGATATATATCGATGCTTTTTATAAGGGATTTTATTTTAGAAAGCTGTTACTTTGTACCAGTAAAATTAACCAACGGGGAATGTTACTGGAAACAAAAATGATGAAACAAAAATATTGATGTACAGATAACCTCAAGAACTTTTTGAAAACTTAAAAACACAAATAAGGAAAAATTAATTTGGTTTAAAGGTTATTTGATACAAATAAAAAAGACTGTTGTTAAGACAGTCTTTTTTTATTTTTGCAATTATCTTCCGAAATCGTCCTGTACTCGTACAATATCATCTTCATTCGAAGGATTGGAAGCATCGGTATGCTGCCAGATTTCCGCTACTACTCCCCAGCCGTCTAAACCGATCAGCCTGTGTCTTTCACCTTGCTGAAGTTTAATCTGATCTTTTGGATGGTATTCTTTCAGCTCGCCTTCTTCATCGGTATTGCTTGTTTTGATCCCAACTGTTCCTTCCACTACCTGCCAGATTTCGGCTCTGCGATGATGGTACTGCCAGCTTAAACGGGTATTGGGAGCAACCAAAAGGATCTTAGGACTTAGCTTTCCTCCTATTTTCAGACTTTCTACATTGATTCCGTCAAAATACTGATTGGCAAAATCCTGAGCCTGACCTTCATCGATCACGAAAAAGCCGCCCCAAGGTCTTGTATCATCTTTTGCCGCAATAGTAAAACCCTGGCTCGCTAACATTTTTTCTACCTTTTCGAATATTTCTATTTTCTCTGCACTCATAATTTATTCCTGTTCTAAAATTATTTTCAAATATAAAGTTTGTTGATCATTATTCTTTCGACATTGAATAGGGAAAATCTTTTTCCTGAGAGCCTCTTTCTTTATTAGGCTTATTATCCATCTGGAATTCCAACACAGCTCCATTCATCAGTTCTTTGTGGCTCAGCCAGTTTTTCGAATACGGCCGAAGATTTACGTTTAATGATTTTACATATAGATTTTCAGCACTGTTTTCCGGTGCCTTTATTTCAATTTTCTTACCATTTTCTAAGTGAATTACTGCTTCTTTGAAAAGCGGCGCTCCCAAAACATATTGGTCTGTAGCCGGGGTCACCGGATAGAATCCTAAGGCAGAAAATACATACCAGGCGGAAGTCTGACCATTATCTTCATCACCGCAATAGCCATCCGGTGTTGCATAATATAGCTTATCCATCACCTGTCTTGTCCAGTACTGTGTTTTGTACGGGGCTCCGGCATAATTGTACAAATAAATCATATGCTGGATCGGCTGGTTTCCATGGGCATACTGTCCCATATTCATGATCTGCATTTCGCGGATCTCGTGAATTACGCTTCCGTAATAGCTGTCATCAAATACCGGTGGAAGTGAGAATACCTCATCCAGCTTGGCTTCAAATTTCTTTTTCCCACCCATCAATTGGGATAAACCGTCAATATCCTGGAAAACAGACCATGTATAATGCCAGCTGTTCCCTTCTGTAAAAGCATCCCCCCATTTAAACGGATTGAATGGTGACTGGAATTTTCCGTCTTTGTTTTTACCGCGCATCAGACCTGTCTGCGGATCAAACATGTTTTTATAGTTATACGCTCTTTTTTTATAAATATCAATTTCTGAAGCCGGTTTTCCCAATGCTTTTCCTAACTGATAAATGGCAAAATCATCATAAGCATATTCCAGGGTTCTGGCAGCATTCTCATTGATCTTTACATCATAAGGAACATAGCCTAAAGTATTGTAATATTGCACTCCTCTACGGCCTACAGCATCGATCGGGCCTTCGTTATTGGCTCCATGTTTCACTGCCTGCCAAAGTGTTTCCACATCATATCCGCGAAGTCCCTTGATATAAGCATCGGCAACCACTGAAGCGGAATTGTTCCCGATCATAATATCGGAATATCCAGGACTGCTCCACTCCGGAAGAAATCCTCCTTCCTTAAAAGTATTGACTAAACCTTCCTGCATTTCAACATTGATGCTTGGATAAACAAGATTCAGGAAAGGATAAAGAGCGCGGAAGGTATCCCAGAATCCGGTTCCTGCAAACATTTTTCCGTCCAGGATTTTTCCGTTGTAGGGACTCCAGTGTTTTACTTTGTTCTCAGCATCGATCTCATATAGCTTTTGAGGAAAAAATAATGTTCTGTAAAGGGAGGAATAAAATGTTCTGATCTGCTGATCTGTTCCGCCTTTTACTTCAATTCTACCCAGTGTTTTATTCCAGATATTTTTTGCGTCTGCTTTTACCTGTTCAAAATTCCTGCCTGCAATTTCTCTTTTAAGATTCAGTTCTGCCTGCTCGAAACTGATGAATGAAGAAGCTGTTCTTGCATAAACGCTTTCTTTATTTTTTAATTTAAATCCGACAATTGCCCCGGCATGATCACTTGTGATTTCCAGCTGGTTTTTCACAAAAACACTGTCTTTCCAGGTAGTCGTCAAATCAAAATCCTTATCAAACTGGACCACAAAATAGTTTTTGAAATTGTTATATTTTCCTCTGGAATATTTAGTGGTGTACCCAAGGATTTTTCTTTCTTTGGGAAGAATTTTAATGTAAGATCCTTTATTCAGGGCATCAATAACGATATAGGCACTGTCTGTTTTAGGAAAATCGAATTTGAAGAAAGCTGCTCTTTCTGTGGGAGTAAGCTCTGTGGTCACATTGATATCCGCCAGATAAACGCTGTAGCTGTAAGGTTTTGCATTCTCTGCTTTATGGCTGAACCAGCTTGCCCGTTCTTCCTCCTTAAATTTTAGTTTACCGACTCCCGGCATAATGGCGAAAGCACCGTAATCATTCATCCAGGGAGACGGCTGGTGGGTTTGTTTAAAACCTTTTATTTTATCTGCATCGTAGGTATATGCCCATCCATCACCCATTTTTCCAGTTTGCGGAGTCCAGAGATTCATTCCCCAGGGAAGTCCTATGGCAGGATAAGTATTTCCATTGGACAAGGAAGGTTTGGATTGGGTTCCCATTAAAGGGTTTACATAATCGGCAAGAGACACTTCCTGGCCAAATGCTAAGATATTGAATAGAATAAAAAAACTTGAGAATAAAGACTTCATGATATCATTTTGTTAAATTGATCCTGGCTTTTTTCAAAGCATACCCTGCAGCACCAAGAATAGCTGCATCTTCAAAAATAGCAGAAATTTTAATATGAAGATTGATTTTATGCTCTGCTAAATGCTGATTTAACCTCTTTTTAAAGTAAGGATACACTTTTGCGATATTTCCGCCAATGACCAGCACTTCAGGGTTATAGTCTTTTACATATTTTATAATGAACCCGGCAAAAGAATCTGCATAGTCGTTAAACATTCTGGTTTGTATCTCCTCGGGCTGATCCAATAAATCTTTGGTTCCGGATATAGTTCCACCAGTCAAAGCAGCATACTGATTGACAAACCAGCGTGTTGCCAGATAATCTTCACAGATAGAATCTTTGAAAGGCGAATCCCATAAATCTTCATCTGAAGCTGTTTCTCCATTATAGAAAGCTGTTCCCAGACCTGTCCCGAGGGTGACTCCAAAAATCTTATTATATTCCTGCACACAACCGCCAAAAACTTCCCCTTCAAGAAAGGCTCCGGCATCATTCACAAAATGAATCTGATCCGGGGAAACTGAAAGTCTTTGAGCTAATTCGTCTTTAATATTGACTTTATAAATATCAATAAATTTTCCCTGCTGCATCAGCGATATTCCATTTTCATAATCAAAAGGACCCGGCATGGCTATACCGATCAGAAGTTCATTTCTGACAAGGTTATGGATCACTTTTTCGATGGCTGAGATCCAGGAAGAAAAAATGGTTTCGCGTGTCCCGAAGGAGTCCACATGTTCTCTCACATAGGTAGAACTGATAATTTCACGTTTTTCAGGATCAACCTGCGCCATGGTGATGTGCGAGCCACCAATGTCTATTCCTACTATATTCTGCATTATATTCTTTCTTTATATTCTGTATAAATTATTCTTTTTCATTAAAAGGGACAGACAGGAAAGTATTTTATACTCCCCGCCTGTCATCCTAAATCCCCTAATTTTATTTTTACTTTTTATACGCCTGTTGAGGATTCAAATTTTATTCTATGATCACCTTTCCCGAAGATTTCATCTTACCGTCTTTTGAATTGATCTTATAAATATAAGTTCCTGCAGATAAGTTCCCGGTATTAATAACCACATCATTCTTATTAATTTTTTGGTTCATTATTAATTTTCCTACCATATCATATAACGTGATTTCACTGGCAGATTTATCTTTAATGGTAAAATGAATATCATTTCCTTTTTTAACAGGATTTGGATAAGCGTAGTTCATGTTATTTTTTTCTGAAGCAATATCTTTTGTTGATAACGCTGCAGCACAGGCTACATCTGTTCGCCAGTTGGAAGCTGACATATTGACCAGAGTCGCAAAATGAGTGTTTGCTGTAGCATCTAAAGCCCCGTTTCCGCTGCCTTCGTTCATTTTCCAGTTGGCTTCAAGATTGGGAGAACCGGCCGGAACGTTACAGTTATTGGTAAGAATTTCTGAAGCGGTCAATGCTCTTTTCCAAACCCTGAATTCATCCAGGAATCCGTTAAGGGTACGGGAATTATCATAATTTCTGGCCAGATAAAGAATTCCGTTTGCTGTAAAATTTCCGGAAGCAGCTACACTGGCATCAAGCACCCCATTGATATAGATTTTCATTGCTGATCCATCGTAGGTTGCAGCTACATGATTCCATATATTAGTTGTCAATGCTGTAACACTGTTAAGTTTTACCTGAGCAGATCCGAAGCTTAAGATAAATTGCAGCTTATTATTAGCCAGGTTCCCATCTCCAAATCTCAGCATTGCAGAGTTACTATCTCCCACTTCAATTCCAATTACTGATGAGATATAGGGAAAACTGGGTTTGAAGGCATTTACTTTAACCCAACCTTCAAATGTCACTGCGTTTCCACTAAGATTAAATTGCCCTGCATTCAGGTAGTTTGTGCTTCCGTTAAAAGAAAGTGATCTTGCGCCAGGGCTCTGCACGGGAGCAAATCCACTGTTGAATGTTGACTCTCCCGAATATACGCTGGTGGTTGTTCCACCACATACAGCCTGTACTTTCCATACATAATTTGTATTCTCCGTTAATCCCGGTAAGGTATAAGAGTTTGTGGAAATATTCTGAACATCAGTCCAGGTTGTTGCTGCAGCTGTTTTATACTGTAAATTATAGCCGGAAGCACTTGCTACCACATCCCATGATACTTTGGTGGTTGTTCCCAAAAAGCTTTCAGACTTCATTCCAGAGGGTGTTCCACATGTACTGCCGGAATTAAAACGGGGAGCAAATAAATAGGTACTTTTTATAGTTGCTGAGCAGTTCGACTGTATTCTCCAGTCATAATCCGTATTCAGCGTCAGGTTATTAACCATAATATTGTTTCCGGAATAATTACTTGCAATGTTTGTCCAAGTAGTTGAATTAGCTGGTTTATAATCAATATTATAGGTCTGGGAAGCATTGCCTGTCCAGTTTAATTTAGCTGAAGTTCCGGTGGTATTAGTCGCTTCAAGTCCTAGAGGCGGGTCACAGGCATCTCCCTGGGCCCAGGAATAAAGCGGTCCGGTAAGCAGGGTATTTTCGTTGTACAGAATATTTGACCCAGTGCTTAAATAACTAGCATTATTAACTCCGTTAAGATCGTACCACATAAAAACGCCATAACCGTCATTAATTGTATTGGTTGCCAAAGTGGAAAGAGTAGCAGCAGAAGTGGACTGAGGATTTGAATTCTGTATCCATGTAGCTGCTGCAGAAAGCTTGGAATTGGTAAGGGGCGGTACGGAAGGCGCACTGTAAGTTCCATAATAGGGATTCCAGCTGTAATTGATATAATTTCCGGCTGCATCACCGTTGTAGCTTTGTCTTGAAGTTGCCGGTCCTAAATAATAAAAGGTGATCAGCTTATCCGGCATTGCTGCCTTTAGCTCCTGCAAAAGCATTACAAAAGAGCTGCTGTTGGGTTGCCCAGTCCCGTTATTTCCGTAGCCTGCATATTCATCGTCAAGATCCACCCCATCCAAACCATAGGTGTAAACGGTATGGGCTAGCTGCCGGGCAAAATCACGTGCAGCTTCCCGGTTCGGGAAATTGGAAATTCCGGCTCCCTGATGATTTCCGAGGATATCCAGAAGTACCTTAATTCCTTTCAGCTGTAAGGGGCGGACGTAGGTATTAACGTCATTCAGGACTTTTGTGACGTTATTGTTATTCGAAATATAGGCCCTGCTTTTGGAAACATCATAATTAATATTGGCAGCAAAAATAATTGCTACATCAAAAAGCTGTCTGTTTGTGTTCTGCAAAGTATACGACCCAGCATTCAGCATATTATTGTTGTTCACCTCCACATAGCAGACTCCCAAAGAATTGAGCTGTTGGGCTTTAAGTATGGATGCCCCGTGAATGACCAGTAAGATCAGGGCGGTAAGAATAGATTTTTTTTTCATAGTATTAATTTAGTTTCGGTAAAATCACCGGGCCGGAGCCCGATGATGATGATTTTTTATTTTATAATTAATTTTTCAGCTTGTTTCAGGCTTCCATTTTGAGATTCAAACTGAATGATATAATTGCCTTCTTTAAGTCTTGAAAGATCATACTGCTGATCTCCTGCATTGATTGTTTTTGTTTCCAGAGGATTCCCGGTAAGGCTATATACCGTTAGTTTTCCTTTATTATATTCGTCGGGAACTGAAACTGTAAATGGCAAAGATTTACTTGCAGGATTCGGGTATAACTTTATCTTTTTTGCTGTAACTTCTTCAAGACCTGCATTTTGGATTCTTGCTGTTGAAACTTTTTGAATTCCTGCTGGACAAGGTATATCTGTTCCCCAGTTGGAAGCATCCACTCCCGTTAATGTCAGAGTAATTCCGTTTCCTGAACTGTCCTGAACCGAAGAACCACTCCCTTCATTAAATTTCCAGTAGGCTGTAAGAGAAGTTGCCGGAAGAGTCACATTACACATATTCTGGCTGATTTCTGTCTGGCTTAATGCTCTTTTCCAAACTCTCACCTCATCTATTTTACCATTGAAATTCCTTGATGTATTGTATAAATATCCTACATTGAATGCTCCGCTGGAGGAAACGCTTCCGGTCTGGGATTTAGTCGCATCAAGAACTCCATTGATATAAATTTTCATGGCAGAACCGTCGTAGGTTGCTGCAACATGATACCATGTATTGGCATTCAATGCTGTAGCAGCGGTCAGTTTTTGCTGCACATTATTGATGCTTACCACAAATTGCAGTTTGTTATTGGCAATATTGGCATCGCCTAATCTTAAAAATGCTGAATTGCTGTCGCTTACCTCCGTTCCTAAAAGAGATGAAATATAAGGGGATGCCGATTTAAAAGAGGATGGTTTTATCCAGCCCTCCAGTGATAATGCAGATCCGCTTAAATTGATGGTTCCCGCTGCACCAGATTCCGTGCTTCCATCCAAAGAAAGAGAGGTCGATCCCGAAGGAGCTGTTCCTGTTCCGCTGTTGAATCTCGGGGCAAACATATAGGTACTCTTTACGCTACAGTTAGTTCTGATTCTCCAGTCGTATTCCGTATTGGCTGTTAATCCTGATATGGTTACAGATGTAGCTGTTGTAGCTGTTGCAACATTCGTCCATGTAGTAGAAGTAGCCGGTTTATAATCTACATCATAAGTGCTGGTTCCTACGGCTGACCAGTTTAATTTTGCACTTGTTCCTGTAAGATTGCTGGTAAATAATCCTATCGGGGCATCACAATTGGTTCCCTGTGTCCATGACTGTAAGGCAGTGCTTAAGATAGTCTGTTCCCCATATAATGTCTGTGTTCCGGCTGAAAGCTGTGATGTTTCATTGGTTCCGTGCAGATCGTACCACATAAATACTCCGTATCCGCCGTTCTTCGTCTGGGTAGCCAGGCTGGTTGTAGTGGAATTGGAAGTATTTCCCAGCCATACAGCTGCCGGAGAGATCTGTGCATTGGTAAGAGGCGGAACATTAGGGGCGGAAAAAGTTCCGTACATAGCATTCCAGCTGTAGTTGACATAATCCCCTACTCTAAGTCCGTTCCATGAAAGTCTTGAAGCAGCAGGGCCATAGTAATAAAAAGTGATCATTTTATCCGGCAGTAAAGCTTTTAATTCCTGTACAAGCATCACAAAAGAACTTGCGTTGGGTTGGCCGGTTCCGTTTTGTCCGTAATCAGAATATTCATCGTCAAAGTCAATTCCGTCTAACCCATAAGTATTTACAGTATGGGCAAGCTGCTGGGCAAAATCCCTGGCTGATTCACGGGTTGGAAAATTACAAATACCCGCCCCCTGATGGTTCCCCAAAATAGTCAGTACCACCTTCATTCCTTTTGCCTGAAGGGGCTTTATGTAAGTATCTGCGTTGGTCAACACTTTTGTAACGTTGTTATTACAGTACAGATAAGGCCTGCCTCTGCCTGTATCATAATTAATGTTGGCAGCAAAAATATTGACGACATTAAACAAGTATTTACCTGATGTCTGCAGTTTGTATGAACCTGCATTCAGGATATTGTTGTTGTTTACCTCCACATAGCATATTCCTGTAGGATTAAGCTGTTGTGCATTCAGCACAGGAATGGCATGAATGATCATTACGATCAACATAGTAATGGCTTTTTTCATAATGTTTTTTTTAAGTTGTTTTGGTATGATCTGAAATTTCTTCCTTGAAATTTAAATTTGCAATATAAATACAGACTAGAAGGCTCCTTCCGTTGACTTTTCCAGCTCACGGGCCGATTTCAAAAATTCTTCCACATCCATTTCTTTGAAAAAGAGCAGACCATGGGTTGCCCTGAGACGCGGACTTTCATTGTCGTAGAAATAAGGTTTTCCTAAAACCAGCTGAACATCTTTCAGTTGCTCCACCCAGGTCTGAATGGAAAGGTGACTGAATTTTCCATCGTAACGGTAACTCGGGAACGAAGCATCCACCTGGCTCATGTAGCTGTTGGTAAAGCTTTCATCCATCGTACTCATGGCATTCAGCGATACAGGGAAAATATGGGTGACATCCGCTGCATTAAACTGATACCAAACATTTCTGTACCCCCAGATTTTAATATTTGAAAGATCTTTTTCTTTGCCCCATTCCCTTACAGCTTCGGCTATGGCCTGCAGAACTTTGTAATGGGTGTCGGGACCGCTGCCTTCGGGGTCAAATGCCAGGCTGATTACGGTAGGATCTATCTCCCGCAGCTGTTTGAGGATCGGGATAACATCTCTTTCCCGGTTGGGTTTCTCCGTAAAAATCGCACCGGTATAAAATCCCAGTCTCAGATGATGAACATTTTTGGTTCTCACTCCGAAGTGGGCCCATACCAGCTCTTCTTCATATTCACGGATCATACCTTTTAAGGTCTGGATCTTTGGCTCAGGATTTTGTCCGTCATAGCTGAAATTCACGGCAGTGATGATTTCACTGATCCTGGTTTCCAGATCCTGTCTGTTTTTGAGATTCCAGAGCTCAACAATATTCCTTACCATTCTGTGGGAAACGGCTCTCGACCTTTCGTAAGCACTTCCGGAGGCAATATTGATCAGGTAATGGTAGACGTCTTTATCTTTTTTATTTTTATATCCTGCTTCAAAAAAATCGGGGTACTGAAGCATTTCTATTTCATCTTTCTTCACAAAATAAAGAGTGTCATTCAGAATTTTTATCAGAAACTTATTGGTAACCGCCGTAAATCCTGAAGTAAGAACCGAATAATGGGATGCATTGGTCTCATTACGCGACTGATAGTGGATATAAGGCAGCAATCCTAAAGAAATATCATCGTGATGTGGTCCGGTATGGTAAAAAACTTCGCTGCTGAGCCTTTCTGTTCCTTTTTTAATTTTCCCGTTAATGGAATCAATGACAGATTGAACGGTATGTTCGCTAAGGCCGGGAATAAGCTGTGTATACTGATCTTCTCTGAGATCATCCAATGTTAGATGTTCCGCATATTTATTCAGCTTCCGGGTCAGGGACATGATGGCTTTGTCTGTTTTTTCCTGTGACCAGCTGCCAGAATGGTAGTAATCATCAATATAATCATTCAGCATACTTGCCGCTCCCAACGTGATATAGAATCTTCCATTCGGGAGCCCTGCAAGAACAGAGGCCGGATATATGTTGGATGGCGGAAGCTCAAGAGCATTTTTTATCACAGGAGCCTTTGCTTCTCCTGCCGCGAAAATAATGGCTACGGCATCTTTGTTATGGGTAATGGTTTCCAGACCAATGGTGATCACCAGCCTTTCCTTTGAAATTTCAATTCCTCCGAGATCTCCTGCTGCAACAGCCTGGGTTTCAAAATTGGTGGATGTAAGCCGTGTGGTAGAGTAAGGATCGGAACCTTTGATATTGAAAGCGATATGGCCATCGGGACCTATTCCGCCCAGAAAAAAACCTATTCCACCCAACCCACGGATCTTCTGCTCATATTCCGAGCACCAGTTATCAATTAAAAAAATAGATTCTTTCTGTAGTTTTTCCTGAGGATTCCGGGCTTCGCGGTATCTCAGCTCAAGGTTTACTTTATGATCCGGGAAAATTTCTTCAAAACCCTTACCTTCTGCTAAAGGAATTTCATTGGAATTGACGAGCAGTGCATTTTCACGTTTCAGTCCAAAACCTTCAATATAATATTTGTTGACGTAATGATAAAAGCTATTCGCCTGTGATGACTGTATAGGATAAAATTCATCAATCTGAACAAAATAAAGTTCTGCCAGTGAGGGTTTATCCTGAAACATCAATCCGTGTTTCTTCCTCAGTTCAAGGATGCTTTCGTTGTCCCAGTTTTCAAGAATATGTTGGGTCCAGAAAATAAAATATTCCGGCGTTTTACCCGTGGGAAGACTGATGACTCCGGCCGGGTTTTCATGAACCCACTCCAGAAAGCGCAGGGCTGTAAGCATCCCTAAATTCGGAAAGTTATCTACAACGATATAGGGAACATTTACCTTATTGTTGCGTGGAACATCATTTAAAAATGACTGTTCTACGGGCGTAAAAGTTTTGTTCTTTTCCATTACGTTTTGTATTTTGTTTTATACGGGAACAACCTTAAGTCAGCAGGTCAGGATTCTCATTAAAGGTTTTCCATAATAGTTCTCCAAACAATGTATTGGCCCAGGCAAACCATTCCCTGGTAAATTTCTTATCGTTATCCTTGTGGAAGGATTCATGCATAAATCCTGTTCCTCCATGAGTTTTCTGCAGGGTTTCTATACACCATTTTATTTCCTTCTTGTCATTGGAAGTAAGCGCTTTCATGATGATACTCATCGGCCAGATCATATCAAGACCGATGTGCGGGCCGCCGATTCCTTCTGCAAGTTTTCCTTTGAAAAAGAACGGGTTATCCTGTGACCAAACATAATTTCTGGTATTTACATAAACCGGATCATCAGCTTTTACAGCCCCCAGATAAGGAAGGCCCAGAAGGCTTGGACAGTTGGCATCATCCATTAAATTATAACTCCCGAATCCATTCGTTTCGAACGCATAAATCTTTCCATATTGAAGGTGATCGTAGATTCCGTACTTCTTGATGGCGGCGTCTACCTCATCAGCCAGGCTATTTAGCTGCTGGGCTAACATTTTTTCATTTTTGATCTGTGAAACCATTTCCGCTGCCTGACGTAAACTCACGACTGCAAATAAATTGGAAGGGATAAGGAAAGCATAGATGGTAGCATCATCACTCGGACGGAACATAGAATTGATCAATCCTACAGGTTTTGTCGGATAGCCGTAACCGCCCATTGGAATTCCGTCTGTTGCCCAGGCTGTTGTACGTTCAAATTTATAGGGTCCCAGATCTGTTTTTCTCTGCTGCTCTGTAAAGGTTTGCAGAGTAAGCTTGATTCCCTGCAGCCAGTTGTTATCAAAGGGTTTTGTATCTCCCGTCGTCTTCCAGAAATGGTAAGCCAAACGAATTGGATAGCATAATGAATCGATCTCCCATTTTCTTTCGTGGGTGCCGGGTTTCATATCCGTATGATCATATTCTTTCCACTTGCTTATTTTATTTTCGTCGTTATAGAAAGCATTGGCATAAGGATCTTTAAGGATGAATTCTGTCTGTTTGTGAATGACCCCGGAGATCAGTTTATGAAGTTTTTCATCCTTTTTTGAGAACTGCAGGTATGGAAAAACCTGTGCAGAACTATCGCGAAGCCACATGGCATCAATATCTCCCGTAATAACGTAAGTATCCGGAGTTCCATTGATTTCTTTATAAAAAACGGTGGTATCTAAAGTATTGGGAAAGCAGTTTTCAAAAAGCCACGACAGCTCTTTATTCTTCACTTTCTTTTTAAAAGCTTCAATTGCACTTTCTACCGCTTCACTCGTAAAATGTCTTTTATCTTTCGGAACGCGGACTACAGGGAAATTTTCTACGCTTAATGTTTTTGCGAAAACATTTTGAGTAAACATCAGTCCCGCTCCTGCCAGTGCACTTGTCTTTATAAACTTTCTCCTTTCCATTATACTTTTATATTTCGTTATTGTTTGATCTATTTTACAGGCTTGCTTCCCATTACAAATTTCAGCTCGCCTCCATTCATAATGTCGCTGTGATTGATTTCCCAGCTTTTGAATTCTTTCCCATTCAGGAACATTTTCTGAACGTAGATGTTTTTATCGGAAATTTTATCCGCAATCACCGTGAAGGTTTTTCCATTTTCCAGCTTTAAAGATGCTTTCGGAAACTGTGGCGCTCCGATTGCGTATACTGGTTTTCCTGGAGTTACAGGATAGAATCCTAATGATGAGAAAATATACCATGCAGACATCTGGCCGCAGTCTTCGTTATTGACAATCCCGTCCGGTTTTGCCGCATACATATTATCGCGGATGAATTTGACCATTTTCTGGGTTTTGTAAGGAGCTCCCGCATAGTTGTACAGGTAAGGAACATGATGTCCCGGCTCATCACCAAATCCCAGAGAACCGATGAATCCTGAAATATCTACATGCTGCTCACCGAGCATTTTAAGTTCTTCGGTAAAGGTTTTGTCCAGTTTTTCTTCAAATCCTTTTTTACCTCCGTATAAATTCATCATTTCATCAATCTGGTGAGGAACGAAGAAATCATATGCCCATATATTTCCGGAAACCCAGTGTGGCTGTAGTTTTTTCCAGTCGTTTAAAGTAAAATCAGCAAGGAATTCACCGTTCTTTTGTCTTGGCCAGAAATGATTATTTTCTTTGTTGAAGGTATTCAGGAAATTCATAGAACGTTTCTTATAAACTTCTGCCTCTTCTTTTTTACCCAATTTCTCGGCAAGCTGCTGAATGCACCAGTCATCATACGCATATTCCAGCGTTGCAGAGACTGAAGCCCCGTTTTCAGATGGTGTGTACCCTAATTTGATATAATCATTAAGGCCGCCACCGCCATCACTGCTGCTCATTTTATCCGTTAAAGAAGCATCTTTCATTGCTGCAAATGCTTTTTCCTGATCAATACCCGGTACGCCTTTGGAAATGGCATCCCAGATTACGGATACACTGTGATAACCAAGCATGCAAAAATTATCGTAACCACAAAGTTCCCAGATTGGCATGTGATCTTTGCGGTCTGTGTATCTGCTGATCAGCGAGTTGGCAAATTCTTTTGTATGTTTCTGATCCATAATGGTTAGCAAAGGATGGGTTGCTCTGAAGCCGTCCCAATAGGAATAGGTACTGTAGTTGGTAAACCATTTAGTATTCATATTTTCCTGTGCAGCAACATAATCTCCATTGGTATCCATATACAGATTAGGAGCGATAAAGGTGTGGTACACTCCAGTATAGAAGATTTTTCTCTGGTCGTCCGTACCGCCGGTCACCTGGAATCTGTTGATTAGATCTCTCCAGGTATTCTGAGCCGTTTCTTTAGCTTGTGCAAAATCTACGTTCTTAGCTTCGGCATCAAAGTTTTCCTGAGCACCTTCCGTACTTACAGGAGATAAGGAGACTTTAACCTCTATACTTTCATTTTCCTGGGTTGAAAATCTCACGAAAGCTTTGGCATCTTTAGCTAGCGCTATTTTTTCGTTCTCTTTTATTTTTCCTTCAGAATAAGTTCCATAGGATTTAAAAGGTTTTGAAAATTCCATCACGAAATAAGCAAAACGTTTTCCGCCCCAGCCGTTGCTGTAGCAGTATCCTTTGATCTTATTGTTTCCTTCTATGCTTACCAGCGTATGGTAAATATTCCCGAAAATTTTATTGGTAGGATCAATGATGACATTAGATTCTTCACTCTTTGGGAAGGTATATTTATGGAAACCTACTCTCGGAGAAGCGGTCAGCTCGGCTTTAATTCCGTAGCTGTCCAACATCACGGAATAATATCCCGGTGAAGCCGTTTCTTTGTCGTGACTGAATGTCGACCGGTAGCCACTTTCCGGTTTGTCCTCAGAACCTGGAAGCATCTTTATTTTCCCGACGGTTGGCATCACTAAAATATCTCCAAGATCTGCCCAACCTGTTCCGCTGAGATGATTATGACTGAATCCCATAATGGTTTTACTGCTGTAATGGTATCCCGAACACCAGTCCCAATCGCCGCTTTTAGTATTCTGATCCGGACTGAGCTGGATCATTCCAAAAGGTGTAGTCGCTCCGGGAAATGTATGGCCGTGTCCTCCTGTTCCGATGAAAGGATCTACCCATGAAAGAACATCATCCTTCCGTTGCTGGGCATTTCCCACATGAGAAAACAGGATCATTGATAAAAATATAAGCAGTTCTTTTTTCATAATCATAATAGGGAAATCTTAAAAATTTCTCAAGATAGGAGTTTATTTAACAATATAAAAACCGAAACAATGATTTCAACAAGCAGTGACCGGTATATTATTTATATTTTGAATCCGCTTACAGCGAATTCTTTTTCATAAAATCAATAATTTCAGAAATATATCCAAACGCAATGGCCACAACGGTATCCGCGGCTCCATAATATACAGTTACCTTATCTCCTTCTGAAAGGGCAGCACACGGGAAAACCACATTCGGAATATCTCCCGTAAGTTCATACAATTCTGCCGGAGCCAGTAAATAAGGCTTCGTTCTGTACAATACTTTTGACGGATCTTCAAGGTCAAGCAGTGATGCTCCCATAGAATAACGGAACCCTCTGCAGGTATTGATCACTCCGTGATAAAAAAGCAGCCACCCTTCATCCGTTTTAATCGGAACAGGTCCTGCCCCTATTTTTGTACATTGCCATGCACTGTCTTCAAACGGTGCTACTTTCATCACGCAACGGTGCTCGCCCCAGTATTTCATATCCGGGCTGTAGCTGATGTAGATATCTCCGAAAGGCGTATGCCCGTTATCGCTCGGTCTGCTCAGCATGGCATATTTACCGTTTATTTTCTCAGGGAAAAGAACCCCGTTTCTGTTGAAGGGAAGGAATGCATTTTCACACTGAAAGAATTCTTTAAAATCAAAAGTATAGGCAATTCCTATAGTAGGTCCATGGTATCCGTTACACCACGTGATCCAGTATCGGTCTTCTATAAAGGCAACACGGGGATCATATTTATAATCCGATTCTATCATTTCTGTATTTCCGGCTTTCATATCAATCGGGTCATGATTGATCTCCCAATTGATCCCATCTTTACTGAAACCTGCAAAAATATTCATCTGCACTGCTTTGTTATCGCAACGGAAAACTCCTGCGAATCCATCTTCAAAAGGAACCACCGCACTGTTAAAAATGCTGTTGGACGTAGGTATTGCATATCTGTTGATAATCGGATTTGCAGAGTAACGCCACATTATATCCCGGCTCTCTTCCGGACGATCCTGCCAAGGGATCTTTGCTGGTTGAAATGTCATAAAGTATTTTTACTTTTTTATTTAATGTATTTAATAAAATGATTTAGTGTTCTTTTAGTTTTTCAGGATATGAAAACGGAACCAAAAGGGTCACGACAAAAGCAGGTATGGTAGCAATAAGTACCCAGATAAAAAACATTTTGTAACCTACCCAATCACTGATCATCCCGCTGAACATTCCGGGAATCATTACCCCAAGATTCATAATCCCGGTTGCAAAAGCATAGTGAGCCGTTTTATGTTCGCCCGGTGCGATCTGCTGCATAATATAAAGCATGAGTCCTACAAAACCGAATCCGTAGCCAAAATATTCAACTACAACTGCAATTCCTACCGGAAGAAGTTCTGCCGGCTGGAAATAGGCCAGTAATGCATAAACTATAAATGGAATATTAAAGGCTGAGCATAACCAGATTAAAGATTTTTTCAATCCTCTGGCAGCAATAAAGTAGCCTGCCAACACAGATCCCAAAATAAAGGCTGCTGAACCATAGGTCCCATAAATAAGCCCAATATCCGATGTGGATAATCCAAGACCTCCTGAAGTTCTCGGAGCTTTGAAAAACAGGGGAGCGATTTTTATCGCAAATCCTTCTGCAAAACGATACAGGATAATAAACAGTACCGCCCACATGATATTTTTCTTTTTGAAGAAAGAGATGATCACCTCCAAAAGCTCTTTACGGACATTTCCTGCTTTTCTGGTTTCTTTTTCCTGCTTATTTTCTTTCGGTAAAACAGCATAATGGTACAAAGCCAGGGCAAAAAACAAAAGACCATAAATTCCCATGATGATCATCCAGGCACTGGTGACTCCTTTGGTTTTCTCCAAAACTCCTGCAAAATAAACCAGAACTCCGCTGCTTATGATTTTAGCCAGATTGTAAAAAGCGCCCTGCCATCCGATATATTTTGCTTGCTCTTTGTTCGTTAAAAAATTGATATAGGTCCCGTCTGCAGCTATATCATGTGTGGCTCCGCAGAATGCAACGACCGAAAAAAGAGCAATACTATATTTGAAAAAATCCGGCAGAGGAAGCGTTAATGCAACCAAAGCGAACAGAATTCCTATGGCAAACTGAGTTGCAACAACAAAGAACTTTTTTGTTTTATAGATCTCAAGAAAAGGACTCCATAGAGGTTTTAATGTCCAGGAAAACATAATAAGCGCTGTCCAGAATGTAATCTTGGAATCTGAAACACCCATATCCTTGTACATAATTCCGGAAACCGCATTAATGGTCACAAAGGGTATTCCCATTGCAAAATATAATGTAGAGATCCAGAGGATCGGTTTTACTGAGCGAGTTTCAGACTTATTGTTTCCCATATTCAAATAAAATAGTAAAGAAAAGAAGGCCTCTCAAAAGCATCATTCCGAATTGAAACGAAACTAAAATTGAAGAATCTTTAAAACAAGTGTTTATCCGATATTTCTCCTGCCGAAATGAAAAAATTAAATCTAACTTTTGAGACGGCCTCTTTATCTTTATAATTGATCTGCTTAAAATTATTATTTTTTATCCCACCATAACCTGGTTCCGCCTGTATCGGGGCCTCCCAGTAATTGGACAGCTTGTGCATAGTTCAAAGTACTGTTACGGTATTTTGATGGGATAGGGATTCTTCTGATCATAGCATCAGTGCTTATCGTTCCCTGGCTATCATTCAATACATTTTTGAAGATGATTGGATAACCCGTTCTTCTTTGTTCTGCCCATGCTTCTGCACCATCAGGATAAAGCGCAATCCATTTCTGGGTCATAATTCTTTCTAATTTTCTTTCAAAAGAATCTGTGGCATTCCATTTTATGGTAATGGTACTTAGCTGTGGGTTTCCCGGCAAAATATCGTTAGAATGATTTTTGGGATCTATATAAGGGGCTTCTGTAGAGGTAGAATTATTTACATAAGCATCATAGCCTCCAGCCTTTCCCCACTCTTCTAAAGACACAGAAATTCCTTTGTTATAATTGGTTCCTGCATCACCAGCACCTGCATAGCCTCTTATAGCAGCTTCTGCTTTCAAGAACCATGCTTCAGCAGCAGTAAAAATTTTGTTTTTACCATTGGAGCCAGAAAAGTAATCTCCATTAGCAGAGATCGCAGCTGCCTTTGAGTAGCTTCCGTAACCCGGACTCAAATCCACACCTTGCCTTACTCCCACATATTGGTTTAATACACCTGCATCGGTTGCAGGCTGTGCATATAAGGAAATTCTCGGATCATTATAACCATTCATGTATGCCATCAGAGGGGCTCCGATTTTACAATCACCCCAAGAATAAATAATATCAAACAATGGAGAAGCCTTTCCATAAGAAACCAAAGCATTTTCTGAAGTATCATCGATTAATCCAGCAGATGACGCAAGTGCTTCTTCTGCATATTGTTTTGCTTTTGCAGGATCTGCATAGCTGATTCTGATGGCATATCTCAGTTTCAGAGAGTTGGCCAGCTTTGCCCAATTAGCAGTATTTCCCCCAAAAACCAGGTCTGATTTAGAAATTACCGCTTTATCTTCTACTCCAATTGGTTTTTGTAATGCAACAATCGCTGCATTAAGATCGGTAACGAAATGATTATAAGCATCTTGTTGAGAGTCAAAATCTGTAATACCATTGGCTCCGGGTGTTTCAAATTTGCTATAAATTACCGGCCCGTGAGCATCTGAAACTTTTTGTGCTGCCAAAATTCTTGAAATATTAAGAACTGCTAAAGATTGAGAAAAATCTATTCCCGGATAATATTTCGGAGCGTTTAACTTGAAATTTTTGTATTGCTGATTAACATCTTCCAATTGATTGAGCATAATTCTTTCGTTCCAGCCATCCATCATAAAATATGTGGTATTGTTTATTCCTCCATTATAACGGGTTGCTGTACTGAAAAAACCACTGTACATATCTGCATTTAAATTAGTTTGCAATTGATAAATCCAGTTTTGAGGATTTTGCAAATTGCTTTGTATCTGTCTTAAAGGATTGGTAAGCAACGCGAAATCTGCCAAAAGCTGCTCGTCATAAACCCCATTGTATTCAGAATCTATTTCTTCAAAATTGCCGGTACAGTTTAATAAGGGTAAAAGTCCTATTGTACCTAACATTAATATTTTAAAATATTTATTTTTCATTATTATTGTATTAAAAGTTTGCTTTTACTGAGAAACCTATCGAACGGGTAACCGGCATACCAAGAATATCTACCCCAACTCCACCCGGGTTTACACCGGATACCTGTTCCGGATCGAATGGCGCTTTGTTGTATAGGAAGAATAAATTGGTTCCAATCAAGCTTAGCGTTGCATCTTTGAAATATTTACCGTTTATACTGAATTGATAAGAAATAGAAGCCTGTCTTAATCTTACATTTGTTGCATTATACATATACGCTTCATTAATGCCTCCTGAACCTCCGACTACATCATAATATGCTCTTGCATCCGTTTTTCCTGTGTATGTCGTTCCATTTGCATAGGCTGCATTGGCAATAGAAACACCTCCATTGTCTCGGGCATCTGCAGAAACTTGGCTTACTCCTTTTTTGTCATTCAAAGCCTGTGTAATCCCCAGTACTTTACCCCCGAATTTACCATCAATCAGGAAATTAATATTTACTTTCCCGATATTAAATGTGTTATTAAAACCTAACATAAATTTAGGATTGGGATTCCCTAAATACGTTTGTCTGTCTGCAGCCAATTGCGGAACTCCTTCTGCAGTAACTACAATCCTTCCTTGTGCATCTCTCAAGAAAGCAGTTCCGTAAATATCTCCGAAAGAACCACCTACTTTAATTCCGTTGTAGCCACCACCAGTCAAGAAAAACGGTTTTACATCACCACTTCCTGTATAGAAACCGATTGGGAATACTTCTTTTATTTTATTTTTATTTGCAGAAGCATTTACAGCAACCGTCCAACCAAATTTCTTAGAATCCAATACTTTGTAAGACAAACTGGATTCGAAACCAGTATTCTGAATTTTTCCTGCACTGATGTCAATTCCTGCCAGATTGGTACCATATATACTGCCTCCTGTACTTACATTTTTTAGATATTGATTGGATACATTTGAATTATAGTACGTAAAATCGAAACTCAATCTATTATTAAACAACCTGAATTCTGTTCCCGCTTCAAACGTTTTATTCATTTCCGGTTGTGGAAACAGATAGGCAAATTGTGGAAAGTTTACAATATCAACAGGTGCTGAGCTATAAGATCCTGTAATTACACCACCATTAAAAATAGGCTGTGGGTTGGTAGATGTAGGATCTAAAGCATTCCCCACAGTTGCATATGATGCTCTTACTTTCCAAAAGTTAATAGCTTCAGGAAGCTTGAAAACATCGCTTAAAATAGAGTTAAGACCTGCGGAATAATAATCAAAATTATTTTTAGGGGCTTTTGATAATGTAGAAGACCAATCGACTCTATACGTAAGATCTAAATACAATAATCTTTTGTATCCAAAATTGGCACTTGCAAAAACCGACTGATCTTGTCGATGTGGGGTGTCAATTTTGTAGCCATTCCCCTCACCATTCCAAGCAAGGTTATTTAAAGTAAAAAGATTGGCAGTAAATAATCTGTTGTTTTCTATATTGGTAATTGTATATTTAAGATCAGAAATACTTGTTCCAACCGTAAAATCAAAACTTAAATTATCACTGATTTTTGGGCTACCCGCTAAGATAAAGTCACTATACGTTGTGGTTTTCTCAATGGTGTTTTTTGATAATTTTCCATTGATACCACTCACAGTATTATTAGAAAACGCATAAATATTTCGTTGTGTGTCAGAATTATAATAATTATAATTCCCTCTTAATTTTGCAGTTAACCAGCTGTTTAAGGCATAACTTAAACTTGCAGATCCGTAGAAATTTTTATTTTTGGTCGTAACAGGATTTTTGTTGAGAATCCAATAAGGATTTTGGGTTTCACTATCCTCAAAACCACCATCCGGCCTGATTGCCCACCAGTTTTGTGCAGGTAAAAAACGGGTATTGTTAAAATAGGTATAGTTATCTCCACTGAATTGATCAAAATCGATTCCTCTTGGCAACCAATATAAATTACTAATTGGCGAGAAGTAAGAACCCGGTGTTAATCTATTTTTAGAATCCTGCAAAGAAGCCATTACGTTGGCATCCAATGTCAGTTTATCGTTAAGAAATTTACTGGAATTTCTATAGTTAATATTATATTGATCAAATGTAGAAGTTGGGATTACACCGGTATTATTA
Source organism: Chryseobacterium sp. 22532 (assembly GCF_052044665.1). Classification (NCBI taxonomy): domain Bacteria; kingdom Pseudomonadati; phylum Bacteroidota; class Flavobacteriia; order Flavobacteriales; family Weeksellaceae; genus Chryseobacterium; species Chryseobacterium sp. 22532. The sequence continues at coordinate 453,572 of NZ_JBQENJ010000001.1, read as the reverse complement.
GTACTACCCAATGAGAAAAAATTAGTTGTTTTTTCATTCCCTGCCTGGAAACTCAAACTATTGATCCTTGTAATTCCTGTATCGAAAAAATTTTTCACATAATCTTTAGAAGCTCCTTTTGCCCCCCAGCTATCATAAGTACCTGTAGCTCCGGTAGCCGCATTATAAGGGGTTGACTGTAAATAACTGTTTTGTAATTTTGGTAAATTGTAAACATCATCGAAAGTAATGCTGGATGAAAACGAAATACTGCTCCTTCCTGCAACTCCTTTTTTCGTCACAATCAAAACTGCACCATTACTTCCTTGCGATCCATACAAGGCCGCCGCAGAAGCACCCTTCAAGAAGTTGATGCTTTCTATATCTTCAGGATTTATTGTGCTTAAAACATCTCCAGTGTCTGGCATTCCTGAAAAATAATCTACGTTTGGACCTCCTGTTCCTGTAATACCTGTATTATTGACGATAGGAACTCCATCAATAACATACAAAGGTTGGCTATTTCTTGTGGATTTGTCACCTCTCATGGTGATTCTTACGGAACCTCCGACACCACCATTGGTTTTATTAATCTGTACATTGGAAACTTTCCCGTTAATAGAGTTTAAAAGATTGGGCGTTTTTACTTCTGTAAGTTCATCTCCTCCTATTTGCTGGCTAGAGTAAGTAAGGGAGCGAGCCTGCCTTTTAATCCCCAAAGAGGTCACCACCACTTCTTCAATTTTGGTTGTTTTAGCAGTATCTGCCTGTTTTGTTTCCTGTGCGTAGGCAGATAAAGAAATAGCTAATAAAACCGGTATAACAGTTTTTCTCATAAGGTTAGTTTTATTAAGATTTATTTGAGAATCAACTACATTGCCTTAAATATTGTTTAGATTTTAAAACAGGATTTATCTTCGTTTTTCTGCAACATTATATCCTATTCACATCAAATAATTAAAGTTTTGTTAAGATTTAATTCACATTAACAAATCTAAATTTTGTTCACAGTCAGATATAATGCTATTTTATCATAAAACGATATTATTTTTTCATACGTTTTTGTTAAACCGAAATTACACCCTGATTTACAGTATGGTAAGTAGATATCAGACTTATTATTTATAATTAATATGTAGTGCTTTTTCAGCATATTTTGATTAAAATACATTTGATTACATCAAAAAAATCCGGATACAACTATCCGGATCTTATGATTAAAATGTATTTATTTAATAAAAAGGATTACTCGATTTTTTTCACTCCTTTAAAAAGCTCTTTAAACTCTGTAGGGGTTGTTTTTTTAATAGACTTGAAAACTTTATTGAAATTGGCGATATTATTAAAACCGGCTTCAAATGCAGTCTCAAAAACCGTCAGATTTTTCTCCATGAGCCATCTTGCCGCATAGCTGATCCTGATTTCATTCAGATAATTCACAAAGGTTTTGCCTGTTCTTTTCTTGATAAACCTGTTGAAAGTTACGCTGCTCATATTGATAAGGGATGCAGCGTCGTGAAGTGTTATTTTGCTTTCAAAATTTTTATGCACAAAATCATGAACTATCTTCATTTTATCATTATCGGCAAAGGTTTCAAGCTCTATACTGTAAGAGGATAACAATGTCTTGTCTTCGGCAATGGCCAGTTCATTAAGAATTTTCATGATCTCAATAAAAGATTCAAAACTGTTCATTTTGGATAAGTTGAAAAAAGAGTCTTTAAGCTTTTCTGCCGTTTCCTGAGAAAATAAAATGCCCCGGATGGAGTCCTTCATCAGGTTGCTGATAGGTTTCAGGATATTTTTATCCATCATGGACTGATTAAAAAAATCCTGATTGAACTGCACTGTGATTTCATGGGTTTTCCTGTTTTTGCATTTATGATTGGCCCAGCAGTGCGGAAGATTGGGACCCACCAACACCAGTTCGATATCGCCAATCTCCCCTGTGTGATCACCGATCATACGGCGGTATCCCTTTCCTTTGCTGATAAAATTGATCTCGATCTCCGGATGATAATGATACGGAAAATCAAAAGAAGCCTTTATCCGGTCAAACACAAGAAAGCTGTCCTCGGGAGATAATGGAGTTATTTCTCTCAAAATATTTTCTAGCTTGCTCATCTAATCTTTGAAAAAATTAAAGTTATTATTCAATACAGAACTTTTTACAAATTTGATAAAAAACCAATCAATTAATATATAATTTTTATTTTTTCTTTATTTTTAATAAAAACAGCAAATTAGAATTTAAATTAATGTCTATTATAAATAACAATAATGCTTTTAAATAATAGATGTATTCTGTTGATAATTTCAAAACGCCTTTTTGTATCTTTAGCTAAATTATATGAGGTGACGGTTATTTTTAGAAGCCACTATAAAAATCCAAAGCCATCAGTAGAACTTAATTCAGATATGACATTTAAAATACTTTTTAATTTCGGACTATGAATGTAGTATAGATTTTATCATGATAAAGTTTCAAAAATTACTTATCGGGAAAAAAGTACAATATTTAAGGCTTTTTATCCATTGATTCCGGCTTACAACCGCTCTATCTTTGTATCATCAAAACAACATATTAAAACAACAACAAAACAAACATTATGAGACGTAACGCAACAGCCGTTTGGAACGGTAACATCAAAGAAGGTAAAGGACACTTAACTACTCAAAGCACAACTTTAAACGAGACCCAGTATTCTTTCAACAGCCGTTTCGCAGACGGAGTAGGGACAAATCCCGAAGAATTATTGGCGGCAGCACATGCAGGATGTTTTACGATGAAACTGAGTGCCGAGCTTTCCCAGGCTGGTTTTACTCCTGAAGAATTAAAAACAACCTCTGTGATCACCCTAGATCCAAGCATTGGAAAAATCACAAAATCTGAACTGACTCTTACCGCAAAAGTTCCGGGACTTTCTGAAGAGGAATTCCAAAAATATGCTAAAATTGCAGAAGAAGGTTGTCCTGTAAGTGCAGCTTTCAATTTCGAAATTACTTTGAGTGCTACTTTAGCTCAATAACAGCAAAATTCTTATTGAACCATTAAGATTTTTTTAAGTGATTAAGGAAGGTTAAGAATATCAAACAATATTTTTAAGTAAACTGCTTCTATCCGCTGGCAGATTCTTGATTAATCTTACTGCTTAAAAGATCTTAATGGTTTATTTTTTTTGTGAAAACATTTTATCTGAAATTCTCAAATTAAGCAGAAAAGTGTTTCCCACAGATCACACAGATTACACAGATTTTTTTATTAGACTCCAATAGATTATGAAAATCAAAGATTTTCAAAAAACTTAAGTGATCTTCTTTAGCACAATGATTTTAAACTTTAGATCAACTTAAGTGTCTTAAAACTTTTGTTCCTTTTGTAGCAGAACCTTTTCAGGAGCATATTTGTTAAAGTAAAGCACACAATTTCAAAACAAAATATACCAATCGGTATATTTTATGTATATTTGCAGTATATTAAATACTTAAAATGTCAAAAGCAGAAAAGACCAAACAGTTTATTATTGAGAAAACAGCTTCTTTGTTCAATACCAAGGGTTATCTGTCTACATCTTTATCTGACATTACTGAAGCTACGGGCCTTACCAAAGGCAGTATCTACGGAAACTTTGACAATAAGGATCAGGTTGCGCTTGAAGTTTACAAATACAACTCCAGTCTTCTGTCTAAAAGTATGGCCAGATCTTTAGGAGAGGAATTTCCAACTACGATTGATAAGTTAAATGCTTTTGTCAGTTTTTACCGTAAAAACTGGAAAGCAGTCTTTGAAAATGGAGGCTGCCCTCTGATGAATGCCGCCACCGAAGCTGATGATACCTTCCCCAGCCTGAAGAAACAGGTGACCCAATCGTTTGAAGGCTGGATCAAAAAAATAACAGCCGTCATTATTGAGGGGCAGAAAACAGGAGAAATACACCCGGATATCGATGCTGACACATACGGGTCACTATTTATTATGCTCATTGAGGGCGGAATTCTTCTTTCTAAAACAACAGAAGATGAAAAATACTTAAACCTGGCTTTAGACAGAATATTATTCATGATCAATAAAGAGCTAAAAATACTTCCATCATAAAACTTTTAAATATGGAAACAAAAAAAGTGGCCATTGTAGGATACAGCAGAATTCCTTTTGCCAGAATTAATACAGCCTATGCAGACCTGGATAACCAGGAGCTTCTGGAAGCGTCTCTCAACGGAATGATTAACAAATATCATTTACAGGGAAAACTCTTAGGCGAAGTAGCTGGAGGCGCCGTTATCAAACATATTTCAGAAAGCAACCTCATCAGAGAAACAGTGATGAATACTGCGCTTGATCCTGCTACTCCAGCATGTGATCTTCAGCAAGCCTGTGATACCGGAATTGAGGCAGCCGTATACATTGGAAATAAAATTGCGTTGGGACAGATAGAAAGTGGAATTGCCTGTGGCGTTGAAGCGATGAGTAATATTCCGTTTGAATCCGCACCGAGATTAAGGAAAGCCTTGTTAAAAGCCAATAAAGAAAAATCAGTATTTAAAAAACTTAAACAACTGTTAAGCCCAAAGTTGAAAGACTGGATGCCTATTCCTTACAGAGGACAGGAACCGAAAACCGGTCTGGTGATGGGTGGGCATACGGAAATTACAGCAAAATATTACCAGATTTCCCGTAAGGAGCAGGATGAATTAGCATTCAAAAGTCACAGAAACATGGCCAAAGCTTATGATGAAGGATTTTTTGATGATATGATCATTCCCGCTTTCGGCTTAGATAAAGACAATAATCTTCGCAGAGACACCAGCCTTGAAAAACTTTCACAGCTGAAGCCTGCTTTTGATAAAGAGAACGGAACTCTGACTGCCGGAAATTCAACTCCTTTTACAGACGGCGCTTCTGCCGTACTTCTGGCCAGTGAAGAATGGGCCAATGCCAATGGTCTTCCTGTTTTAGCCTATATTACTTTCTCAGAAGTGGCAGGAATTGAATATGTAGAAAACAAACAAAATCTACTTCTTGCCCCTGTTTTTGCAGCAGACAGAATGCTTAAAAAGGCAGGAATGAGTCTGGAAGATTTTGATTATTATGAAATCCATGAAGCTTTTGCCGCACAGGTCCTTGCCACCATCAAGATATGGGAAAATGATGATCTTGCTAAAAAATTCGGACTGGAAAAAGCACTGGGGAAAATTGACAGGGATAAACTGAATGTAAAAGGCGGAAGCCTCGCAGTAGCACACCCTTTTGCAGCTACCGGCGGAAGAATAATCGGTACCTTAGCAAAACTCCTTCACGAAAAGGGCAGTGGGAAAGGCTTCATCTCTATTTGCGCTGCGCGCGGACAGGGTGTAACTATGATTTTAGAAAAGTAAAAAGAGAAATATGGACAGATTAACACAACTGCAGCAATTCATTGGAAAGGAATTTGACCAATCGCCATCTCCGTTTATGAAATGGCTCAACCCTATTGTAGTTTCTGCAGAAGAAGGACATCTTGAATTCCAATATACCGTGAGACCGGAGTGGCTTAATCCCATTGGAAATCTTCATGGCGGTGTAACAGCAGCCATCGTTGATGACATTATTGGGGCTACCATGTTCTCCCTGAACGAAAATTCTTTCATAACGACCATCAATAATGTGATCGATTATTTTTCAACTGCAAAAGAAAATGATAATATTGTAGCCGAAACGAAAATTATAAAAAGAGGCAGGCAGTTTGTCAATGCACAATGCGAAATATGGAACGCAGACAAAACAAGACTGATTGCCAGGGGAACCTCTAATCTATTCAAAATTAATAACTAAGTATGAAAAGAGTTGTCATTACAGGACTGGGTGCGGTAACGCCATTGGGAAACAATGTCGAAGATTTTTGGCAAAATAGCATTAACGGTGTAAGTGGAGCAGGTATAATTACCCATTTTGATTCAGAGAAATTTAAAGTGCACTTCGCCTGTGAAGTGAAAAACTTTGATCCGAAAGTATACCTGACCCATAATGAAATAAAAAGAAGTGACCTATTTTCACAATATGCAATGTATGCTTCTACAGAAGCAATTCAGGATTCAGGGCTCGAATTCGAGAAAATGGACCCATTCGATACGGGCGTGATCTGGGGAACCGGACAAGGCGGCATGATCACATTTGAAACTGAGGTTATGAATTTTGCAGACGGAGACGGAACGCCAAAATTCAATCCTTTCTTTGTTCCTAAATTTATTGCCAATATGGCTTCAGGAATGATCTCTATGAAATTCGGACTGCAGGGAATCAGTTATACAACCATTTCAGCCTGTGCAACAGGAAACACCGCATTAATGGATGCGTTCAACTATATCCGTCTTGGAAAAGCTAAAGTGATTGTGAGCGGCGGTTCTGAAGCAGCTATTACGCCTGCTTCTGTGGGTGGTTTCTCGGTTATGAAAGCAATGTCCACCAGAAATGATGATTTCGCTACAGCAAGCCGTCCGTATGATGCGGACAGAGACGGTTTTGTCATGGGTGAAGGTGCCGGCGCTTTGATCCTTGAAGAGTATGAGCATGCCAAAGCAAGAGGAGCCAAAATTTATGCTGAACTGGCTGGTGCTGCTATGACCGCAGATGCGTATCATATGACTGCACCTCATCCGGAGGGAGTCAGTGCCATTAAAGCCATGCAGCTGGCTATGAAAGAAGCTGGTGCCAATATTGAAGATCTTGATTATCTGAACCCTCACGCTACTTCCACTCCGCTTGGAGATCTGGTAGAGTTGAAAGCGATCAGTACATTATTCGGAGGAAATAAAAATCTTGATATCAGTGCTACAAAATCCATGACAGGGCATTTACTGGGTGCTGCAGGCGCCGCAGAAGCCATCCTTTCTATCAAGGCTGTGGAAAAAGGAATTATCCCTCCTACTATCAATCTTCATCATATTGATGAAAGCATTCCGAAAGATGTAAATATCGTTTTTGGGGAAGCTAAAGAAAAGGATATTAATTTCGCGTTAAGCAATGCCTTTGGATTTGGAGGACATAATGCGAGTTTGGTTTTTAAAAAATTCAACGGTTAATTGAATGGTTTTTAATTTGCAGGTTTAACAGAATCTGCTTAATTATCCCTGACAAGGATAAAACCAAAAGCAGTAACCCAAATTCAGGTTAAATAACAACAAAAGCAGTCAAAATTGACTGCTTTTTGCCTTTCATTCTTCTTTTTAAGAAATTTATTACTTTCTTAAATGACAGATCTTTTACTCAGAATCCTGTATAAAAAAATCATCCGCATTGTCTGCAATTGGAATATATAACCTTTCCCATTGTTCACCTTCTTCTATTTCCCAACTGTGCCCCTCGCCTTCTACATCTTCTGCTAAAAGGATAATTCCCGGTTCGATATGGAATGTGGAACCATTACTTACCTTAAACCGGATCTTGCCTTTCAGCGTTACCACATATTGCTTTCGCGGGGCAGTGTGTACCTCTTTTTCCCACTCTTCAGTGGTAGTACTTATCCAAAAAGCGTTTGTGTTCATCTGCTTCAAAGTAGGAATTTTTCCTATTTCGAAATTACTGGTCCCATCAGGATTATTCACGAGCCTTACGGCAGGAACAGAATCACTTGTGCTTTTCAAATTATACTATTTTTATACAATAATTACTCTGAATTAAGACCTCAGCCATTCCGAAGAAGAAAGGTATTTCTGATCGGGATAATAAATAAAAAGGCAATTTCGCCCTTTTATGGTATTAATGATTGGCTGCGTTAATGCTTTCGGAACCGCCGGACATCCCCAGCTTCTTCCTATTCTTTTGTGCATGGATGCAAACTCGTCGCTTACATAATCTGCTCCGTGCATCACGATAGCTCTTCTGTAGGCGGCATCATTAAAACCTTTATCCATCCCCAACAATTTCAAAGAATATCCGTTGTCTCCCTGGTAAGTAGCATCTGTGATATAAAATCCTAAGCTGCTCTGCAGCGAACTTTCCGTATTAGAAAAATTCGACGCAAATTCTTCGCCTGTATTTTTTCCGTGTGCTACCAGTGAATTGAACAGTACCTTTTTCTCATTGGTATCAATTACCCAAAGTCTTTTTGTATTCGAAGACATAGAAAAATCGCAGATAGTCAATAAATGCGAGTCTTGGTTCAGTAGTCCTGCTTTTTTTAAATTTTCAAAACCTGTCAATGCTTTTGCGAAAACTTCGTAATTCAGTTCATGTTCAGGGTCAAATGGAATTGATTTGTACAATTCTTCTGACGAAGATGCTGTACCAGCGGTCTTCTCAGATTTCGTGTCTGCTACTTTTACAATTTTTGCTGTATTGACATTCTCATTCTTTACTGCCTTTCCCGGCGAAAGATAGAATGAAGTCGTGACCATATACACCAGGCCTAATACACTATAAATTCCTTTCATTCAATAATATTAAATTCCAAATTAGTGAGGCAAAATTATAAAAACATAATTACCAGACACTTATAAGTCCACAAAGTTTAACTGAATTTAAGAAACTTTAACGTCCTGATTTTGTGAATTAAAGCTGTATTTTTTGGCTAATCCGGAACAAATTCCAGGCTTACAGAATTCATACAATACCGCAGTCCCGTAGGTTTCGGACCATCATCAAAAACATGTCCGAGATGGGAGTCACACCGTTTGCAAAGCACTTCCACTCTTTCCATTCCATACGCAGTGTCTCTCTTGTAATAAACACCTTCTTTGTCTGCCTCGAAAAAGCTTGGCCATCCGCAGCTGCTCGCAAATTTTGAAGTAGAACGGAAAAGATGATTCCCGCAGACAGCACAATAATAATCACCGGTTTCATCAAATTCATTATACTTTCCGGTAAACGCTCTTTCTGTAGCAGCCTCTCTGGCAATAGCATATAAATCCGGGGTAAGGATCTTTTTCCATTCATCATTAGAAACATCAAGTTTTGAAGTATCGGTTCTGGAATAGTATGGATTATTTTTTGCTTCTTTATTTTCCATAGGAAAGGTTTTAATAGATTGGGGGTTCTGCAGACATGCCTGCAAAAAGGGTTAATAATATGATGAAAACTAAAAATTTCATTGTACATTTTAGTCCTGAATTCCATCCCAGTTATAATGATGGTTTCATTACCAAATTTAGTAAATTTGAGAATATGAATGACGAAGCGAAAAGAAAACAACTGAGAAAATATAAAATGTTTGCCACCGGATTATTTGTCCTGATGGCCGTTATTTTTATTGCCACTACCCTACTTCAGAAGTCGAATCCATCTCATTGGCTTGGCTATGTGAGGGCTTTTTCCGAGGCTGCAATGGTTGGGGCCTTAGCAGACTGGTTCGCTGTGACTGCTCTTTTCAGGCATCCGCTTGGGCTACCTATTCCTCATACGAACCTCATCGAAAACAGTAAACAGAGGCTGGGTGATAATCTCGGCAGTTTTGTCGTGAGTAATTTTCTTTCGCCTCAAAATATTCGTCCGTATATCCAGAAGCTTAAAATTTCGAATTTCGTCGGAGAATGGCTTGGAAAAGAAAAAAGCCAGGAAATCCTGATCAGAAATCTTTCGGATATTGTTCTGGATATTCTCAATAAACTCGATGATACTTCTGTGAGCCAGTTTATCAGCAAGAAAGTTTCAGAAATGACGGATGATATCAAGCTTAATAAGGTGGTGGGAAATGGTATCAGTTATATCCTGGAAAAAAATGACCACCAGAGAATCGTTACCAATCTTTCCAAGCAGATCAAAGATTATATCATCGAAAATGATGAAATGATCAAAGAGCGCGTACAGAAAGGAAGTTATTCATTTATCCCTTCTTTTGTTGACAATAAAATTGCAGATAAAATTGCCAGTGGACTTTCAGATTTTTTCAGGGAAATAGAAGAAGATCCTGACCATGAAATCCGAAATCTGATTACCCGGAAGATCCATGATTTTTCTACCGATCTGAAGGAAGATCCGAAATGGGATGATGAATTTAAAACCATCAAAAACGGCCTTCTGAAAAATGATAAACTTGATGAATACTCTAATGACATTTGGGTTTCCATTAAGAAAACTCTGATGAAGGAGTTACAGGATGACCAATCTTCTTTAAAAACCTACCTCACTAAAAACCTGAATGAATTTTCTGAAAATTTAAAAACGGATGAAAATCTTCAGAATAAGATAGATCATTGGGTTCGGGTGACTGCTTATAAATATATTCTTAAAAACACCCATCAGTTCGGAAACCTCATCAGTTCCACCGTAGGAAACTGGCAGGGCAAAGAGCTAAGCGAAAAACTGGAGCTGGAAGTGGGAAAAGACCTACAGTTTATCCGGGTCAATGGAACGCTTGTTGGAGGACTTGTCGGCCTGATCATCTACACCATCGCCAATTTCTTCCTCTAAAAACTATCAAAACCAACCATGAAAAAACTATTTATCATTTTGCTATTTCCTCTTTTTGCGCTTTGTTTCTGTCAAAAAGTTGAATTAAAAGCAGTAACAGATTCCTCACAGATCTTCAAAGGGGAAATTTCGGGAGTTCCGATTACCATGCAGCTTAATTACACTGGAATTGTTGACTGTAACCAGTACCAGCATTTTGTAGACGGATGGTACTATTACGACAAATATCAGAAGAAAATTCCACTAACAGGAATTTATGATTTGGGGGTGCTCTATCTCTATAATTTTGGAAACAGACATAAATATTATGCAAAAGAATTAAGGGAAGCTATCACTTCTCCGCGTAAAGTGGAAAAAACAGACAGCATTGCCCGCTTTTTAAAACCTAAGGAGTCCCTGTTATTTGAAAGAAGTGATAAAAAACAGAATGTTTCCGGGACTTTCTATATGGGAAAACAAGCACAACCGGCTAAATTATATACCAGCAATCCAATGATCTACCGGTATAACAATTATTTACTTCTTCCTGGCAATAAGAAGCTCAATACTTTTGATTTCATGAATAGGCTGGGGGGAAATACATTATTATCAACAGCCGCTTATAGTATAGGAAACAGAATATTGCTTTATTTTGAAAACTTGTCCAATTTTAATTTTTGCGGAATGTGTGGAGCCAGTGATGGTGAAAAAGGATACAGGGTTTTGTATTTTACCAAGAACTGGAATTATAAAAACTATGAAGAATTTCTTACTGAAAGTTGCCTTGAAGGAATATCTGAAACACAAAAGGTAAAAACCAAAAACGCTAATATACTACAGTTTAATATTAAAAAATCATATAATAATCCTCCTTATATTCTGACAGTGGATATAAAAAATGCTTCTGTTTCCAAATCAAAGTAACAAAATCAAAAATAAAAAGAGAGCTTCTCAACTCTCTTTGTCTTATCTTGGAAGCCTGCCGGCTCTTTTTAAAAGTTCTTTATTGATGTTATTGATCAGTTCCGGACCTTCGTAGATAAATCCGGTGTAAAGCTGTACCAGACTTGCTCCTGCATCCAGTTTCTCTATTGCATCTTTTGCACTATGAATTCCTCCTACTCCAATGATCGGGAAAGCTCTGTTGCTTTTATCGGAAAGATATTTGATCATTTTTGTACTTCTTTCACGGATAGGTTTTCCACTCAATCCACCATTTCCTATTTCTGCTAAAGCCTCTGGTGAAGTTTTTAAGCCTTCCCGGTTGACAGATGTATTGGAAACAATGACTCCGTCAATTTTTGTCTCTGCAATCAATTCTACAATTTCATCTAACTGGTTGTTATTAAGATCCGGAGCAATTTTCAGTAATATAGGTTTCTGTACAGATTTCGATTGATTGATTTTCTTTACTGCTGTAATCAGCTCACGCAGATATTCCACATCTTCCAGTTTGGCGTGGCTTCCCACATTCGGACAGCTTACATTCAGGACGAAATAATCTACATGGGGATGAAGGCCTTCAAAACAGTCCAGATAATCCTGGGTATAGTTTTCCGGGCTTGTATTAGTGTTTTTTCCGATATTTCCACCGATGATTATTTTCCCCTTATTTCCTTTGAGTTTTTCTATGGCAGCTTCAAGACCATCATTGTTAAAACCCATTCTGTTGATAATTCCACCATCTTCAATGAGACGGAACAATCTTTTCTTAGGATTTCCTGCCTGAGCTTTTGGTGTTACGGTTCCGATTTCTACAAATCCGAAACCAAGATCACCCAACTCATTGAACAAGACCGCATTTTTATCAAAACCCGCAGCCAACCCTACAGGATTTTTAAATTTCAATCCGAAAACTTCTCTTTCCAGTCGCTTGTCTTCAATAGGTTTGGGCAAAAATAATTTGGTGAGAAATCCAAAATTTTTAAGCATTGAAAATGTAAAATGATGAACTTCCTCGGGATCAAATTTGAAGAGAATGGGTCTGATGATACTTTTGTACATTGAAAAAAAGTTTTACAAAAATACTCAATTTAAAATTAATGTTCGGCTAACCTATGATATTTTATCAAATTGTTTTATAAACACCATCTATAAACACAATAGTTTTTTTATCCTTGTCAAGGTTTAAAACCTTGACAAGGATATTTCCTAGAAACTTGCTCTATAACATAGAAAGTTTATTAATACAATCTTTGCGCTTAATTTAAGAATACGAACTTAAATCGAAATTCAAAATATCCCCTACTCTTTTGAACTCATCATCTATAGTGGCATTTACCGTAATTTTTTCGTTAGAAATAGGATGATTAAAAATCAATTGATGGGCGTGAAGTGTCATTTTGTTGATGTCAAATGTTTGAAGCCACAATTTATTCTGTTTATTGCAACCGTGCTTCCGACAACCTAAAATCGGATGCAGAATATGTTTAAAATGTTTTCTCAACTGATGAAATCTTCCCGTTTCAGGAATGGCTTCTACCAGACAATATCTGGAAGTCTGATGTTTTAAAAAAGGTAAATTGATTTCTGAAGTCTGTAAACGGCGATAATAAGTAATTGCATTCTGCTTGACTTCATTTTCATTAATTAAATCATAATCAATCGTTTCTTCTTCTTTTGCCCAGCCACGAAGAATTGCTATATATTTCTTTTCAACTTCCCGTGATGCAAACTGATCGCTCATCGTTCTCAGTGTTTCTTTATCTAAAGTGAACAGCAAAACACCCGAAGTTTTTCGGTCTAACCGATGTACAGGAAAAACTTTTTGCCCAATTTGATTTCTCAACTCCCGAATAGCATAAGTATCAGCTTCTCCTGAATAAAAAGATTTATGAACCAGTAATCCGCTGGGTTTGTTGATGGCAATAAGATGCTCGTCGTGATAAAGAATTTCTAACATGAGACAAAAGTAGAAATTTTATCCTGATTTAGCCCTGATGGCAGCGGCATCCTTTTGCAAAGCAAAAGATACAGCGGACAGCAGGTTCCCGGCTCCTTAAAAATTGCATGAAACTTCGCGCTGTTACCTGCTTTATTTTTTCATTTCCACGAAGGTTTATAATGTATAGTATAATTGGAAAATTGGATAAACACCTATTTTTTCGGTTAATACACTCTTTTTTTACTGAATTCCATGATTTTGGAATCCAAATTCATATTTTTGCACATCAGACGTAAAAAAATTATGGCAAAGCAAGAAGATGTTTTCAAGAAAGTGATTTCTCACGCTAAAGAATATGGTTTTATTTTCCCTTCCAGTGAGATCTATGACGGTTTATCCGCTGTTTATGATTATGGACAGAACGGTGCCGAATTAAAAAACAATATCAAACAGTATTGGTGGAAAGCTATGGTACAGCTTAACGAAAATATTGTCGGCATTGATTCGGCGATCCTTATGCACCCTACCACATGGAAGGCATCGGGCCACGTAGACGCTTTCAACGATCCATTGATTGACAATAAAGATTCTAAAAAACGTTTCAGAGCGGATGTTTTGGTAGAAGATTATTGTGCTAAAATTGAAGACAAAGAGAATAAAGAAATTGAAAAGGCCGCGAAAAGATTCGGTGATGCTTTTGATAAAGATCAATTTGTTGCAACGAATCCAAAGATTCTTGAATACAGAGCAAAAAGAGAAGCTATTCTTTCAAGACTGGCAAAATCTCTTGAAAATGAAGATCTTGCTGATGTAAAAGCCTTAATTGAAGAACTGGAAATTGCTGATCCGGATACCGGTTCTAAAAACTGGACGGAAGTAAGACAGTTTAACCTGATGTTCGGAACTAAATTAGGTGCTTCTGCAGATTCTGCGATGGATCTTTATCTAAGACCGGAAACGGCTCAGGGTATCTTCGTTAACTTCCTGAATGTACAGAAGACTTCACGTCACAGACTTCCTTTTGGTATTGCTCAAATTGGTAAAGCATTCAGAAATGAGATTGTTGCCAGACAGTTTATCTTCAGAATGCGTGAATTTGAACAAATGGAAATGCAGTTTTTTGTAGCTCCGGGAACTGAACTTGAGTTCTATGAGCAGTGGAAAACAAAACGCCTGAACTGGCACCTCGCTTTAGGTTTAGGTGATGACAACTACAGATTCCACGATCACGAAAAACTGGCTCACTATGCGAATGCAGCAGCTGATATTGAATTTAACTTCCCATTCGGATTTAAAGAACTGGAAGGTATTCACTCCAGAACGGATTTCGATTTAAAAGCTCATGAGGAATTTTCAGGAAGGAAACTTCAGTTCTTCGATCCTGAAAGAAATGAAAACTATGTCCCTTATGTTGTGGAAACATCGGTAGGTTTAGACAGATTATTCCTTTCTATCTTCTCTCACTGTCTGAAAGACGAAGTATTGGAAGATGGTTCAGAAAGAACGGTCCTATCTTTACCTCCGGCTTTAGCACCAATTAAAGCGGCCATTCTTCCATTGATGAAAAGAGACGGTCTGGCTGAATACGCAGAAAAGATCTTCAATGATCTGAAATATGATTTCAACCTATTCTATGAAGAAAAGGATGCCATCGGAAAACGTTACAGAAGACAGGATGCCATCGGTACTCCTTACTGTATCACCATCGACCATGATTCTTTAACGGATCATACGGTAACGATAAGAGACCGGGATACAATGCAGCAGGAAAGAGTTCCTGTATCCGAATTAAGAAGGATCATCGATGAAAAAACAAACTTCAGAAATTTACTTTCTAAACTATAGACTCAAGCCCCATTTGGGGCTTTTTTATTGTTATTTATTAGCATAAACATCTATTTTAAAATCTCGCACAGATTGGGCAAATGACGCTGATTCTTTCGAATCTGCAGAGAAGATACTTACAATACAAACCTTATAGGTCTTGAAGACCTATAAGGTTTTTCATATTCAGAAAAACTCAGCATCATATACTTTCTTCATCAGACAAAATTTTCCTGCTTCTCTGTTTTATTTAGAATATTAATAAAGAAAATGAAACTTGTCCGGTGTATGTCTTAATTTATTATTTTTGGAAAAATAATAATTATGAAAAAAATATATTTTCTGCTCTTTGGATTGTTCCAGACTTTATCCTATTCCCAGACCCAAGACCTTACAACACTCGCAGCCGGCGATCATGTAGGCATGAATGCCCTGTTCGATGATAAAGATAATCTTTATGGCTACGTCTCTCTTTATTCTTATGGAAAAGCAGGCGATAAGACTAAGAAATTCGAATATGTAATTCTGGACAAAAACCTTAACCCCGTTGCCAACAAAGAATTTGAAGGAGATATTACAGCAGGCTCTTACCTTGGTTATGTTGATTTTAAGGGACAAATCATTTTGAAACCTTCCATGATGGATTATTCCCTGGTAAAAAGCAGGGAGGTATTCACACCGGTTTCTATGGTAATAGATCCGAAAACCAATACTATTAAGAGAAAAGTGTACTATGATTATTTAGAGGATGGTACATTCAAAGAGATCAACGAGCCCAAAAACTGGAAAGCACAACGCAAAGAAAACCGTGAGGAGAAAAAAGAAAAGGGCTACAACTATGTTTCCGCTGTGGGAGAAGTGAAAGAAGGTGGTTATTTTGCCATAGAATATAAAGACTATGGAAAATATGTGAACAGCAACAGCATTATTAAATTCGACGATAATAAAAAGGAGCTTTGGAGATACAAATACAATACTGACGGGAATAAAAAAGTATTCTCCACATTATCCGTTCTGGAAAGAGATGAGAACTATATGTACTGCATCATGAAAAAGGCGGATGATGATAAAAAATCTTTCAGCCTTGTTGTAATTGATATGAAAACAGGAAAAGAGGCTGCCAATAAACCTGTCACCGGGCTTTCCGATACAACTATCGACCTCATCGACAGTTTCTCTCTGGGCTATGGCAGCAGTCTTGACAATGATAAAACATTTGACGACAAGATTGTTCTACTGGGAAGAAATTTCGCCAAATATGATTTTATAGGCTATGCCAGAATGATGGTCAACAAATCTGATTTTACCGTAGACACGAAAGAGATCAATTTCAAGCCGGACTTTGCATCATTCCTTCCGAAAATCAATGCCAACGGAATGGTAGAAAGCGGCTATATGCTTCAGACCAAGGATATGTATTTTATGAATGACGGAAGCGTTGGGATCCTTACTGAAAAATACAAACCGGCCGGCCAATATAATGCCCCTAAAACGACCGATTTAGTTTATATTTATACGGATAAAGATTTCAAGATCAAAAATATCAAGGTTTTTGAAAAGGAAAAAACGAAATGGGTGAACAGCGATTATCTTTTCTCCCAGTACCTCAACGGCGGGAAAGATGTTGTTTTCTTCTACCGCGACTACCAGAAAGATGAAGTTACCAAACAAAAAAAATGGAATCTTTTCATCAACACGGTTATAGATGGAAAGTTCAAGCAGGAAATCATTCCTATTTCTGAGAAAGACAATTATGCCGTTACACCGTATGTTGGAAAAGAAGGCTATATCCTTCTCCGGGAGTACAACGAAAAAGAAAAATTCAATAAGATCCGCTTAGAAAAACTGAATTACTAAAAAATAGGAATCCTGATGGTGCATCAGGATTCTTTTATTTGGTAGCTGCTCTGGTAAAAATCTGCTATATTTTTAATGTCATCAAGGCTTAGATTCCACATAAAGTTCAGGAACTGCTGATAGCTTTCACTTTGATTTTTAGGCTCAATTCTGTCCAGATAACGGTTCAGGTTGTAATTTTTCCGGGCTTCATATATTTTTGAAAAGCATTTGCCCAGCCAGCCTTTATAATATTTTTCCTCTTCGCCGTCCTGCAGGAACTGCATGGCTGCGTAAATCCCCAGTCCATAATCTTCGGAATGAAAATAATTGGGAAGGATTTCCATTCTGGCCATTTTCTTTAGGGTTGTAAAGGTCTCAGAGGCTTTTTCCGGTTCTGCAGATGTTTTCAGCTCAGTGAATGTTTTTTTGAGTCTTTCAATTCTCCTGGACATTTCAGGATGGGATGCCAGGGAATCTTTATCCAGCTTCTCTTTGTAAAAATTATAATTATACAGTGAGAAATCTTCTTTTTTCATCCACTTTTCATTGAAAGCCTGCTTGGGAAGATCAAAAAGCTTTTTATAGGTTTCCACTTTTAATTCACGGGGAGAGATCGTATCGAAATCCTGCAACCGTTGAAGGGCATTGACGAATTCAGCTTTCTTAAAATCACTGCTCTTAAAGATCACATACCCCAGCGAATCGGCCTTCATTTCCTGTTTTCTTCTTTCCACCCCTTTTTTATAAGCGCGGTTTTTAAGGATATCAAAGGCCTTCTGATTTTGGCTATGGCTGCGTTTTTCCGTTGTTTCCTTTAAACTCTGAACCGTTATTTTATCTAGTTGATTCTGTTCAATAATGCTTAAAAATGTTTTAAGTGAGTGTTCATCAAGTTTATGTCCAAGCTCATGAGTGATGACGGCAGCAATCTGATCCTCGCTGTTTAGCCAGTTGTAGAGGCCCATATTGATCACGAAAGTACCATCTGCAAGGCAATAAGCATTAGGAGTATTGTCCCTTGCCACCAAAATTTTCAGATCCTGGGGAATGTTCGGATTGTTTTTTTTGAGGCGCTGAATCAGGCTTTTTATTTCAGTTTCAAATTCAGACTTGAAAATAAAATCTTTGTTTTTCACCTGTTTCTCAAAATCAGTCCCGAATTCCTTGTAAATCCTGGACAGTTCTGAACCTGTCTTCCCGGAATACTGCGATTTTAATTTTTTAATAAAAACCTCGTTATTTCCAGCAAAACTTTTTAAGAATTCTTTTCTCTGTAAATAGTCTGCGGTGTCGATCATTTTATAGGTCTGGGCAGCTCCCATCACTGAAAAAATGAAAAACACGAATACAATAAGTTTTCTGGTCATATTTTTCATCATTAATCGCAAAAATAGTTTATTTACCGTTTCTTTCTCATTTTCTTATCAAAATTATTATAAATTTGTTTGAGACTGATACTCATGACCATATGAAGGTATTAAAATATGTAATAGGCGGAGCAGCCGTAGGTGCAGCTGCAGTTTATCTTTTGGGATACGATTATTTATTCAGCGGAATTTCCAAAACGTATCTTAAAGGAAAATCAAGCGCCTATATTGACGATGGGAAACTTTTTCCCGGAAACCTCATCGCTACGAAAGAGCCGGAACTGTGGGCGGAAGACCCTGAATACAATCATAAAGAACTCCCGGGCAATGTAATTGAAAATTTAAAACATTCCAAAACAGCTGCCTTTGTTGTCATAAAAAATGGCAAGATCCTTCATGAGCAGTATTGGGACGGCTATAATCAGCTTTCACCGACCAATTCTTTTTCCATGGCAAAGGCTGTTACTGTCATGCTGCTAGGAAAAGCTCTGGAAGAAGGTATCATTAAAAATATGGATGAAAAACTTTCTGATTTTCATCCTGAATTTAAAGAAAAACAATTCGGAAGCAATGTCACACTTAAAAATTTAGCCCAAATGGAAGCAGGGCTTGACTGGGATGAAAATTACAATAATCCTTTTCTGCCGAATGCAAAAGCCTATTATGGCAAAGATCTGATTAAAGCAGTTTTTTCGAGAAGGTTTAAAGAAGAACCCGGCACCCGGTATGAATACCAGAGCGGATCTACCCAGCTCCTCGGATTTGCTTTGAAAAAAGCCCTGAATCAGACTTTAGCAAGTTATTTATCCGAAAAATTCTGGATCCCGATGGGAATGGAACAGAATGCCTCATGGAGCACGGATAATTACGGGATGGAAAAAACATACTGCTGCATCCATTCCAATGCAAGAGATTATGCGAAGCTGGGACAGCTGTTTCTAGATGACGGGAAGATGGGAGATCATCAGATCCTTAACAGAGATTTTATAGAGCAGATGAGAACACCTACGGAAAAATCTGAAGAGATCTACGGAATGGGGCTCTGGATCAACCATGATAATCCTATCAAACATTATTATTTTCTGGGACTGCAGGGACAATATATTATTATGGTTCCCGAACACAATATGGTCATTGTAAGAACCGGAAGCTACAGAAATAACCCTAAAAATGACAGGGGAAGACCGGATCAGGTAAAATTTCTTGTCAACGAAACCGTATCATTATTTCAGTAAAAAGCTATGGAAAATTATCATGTAAAAGTCGATGAGTACATTGAGAAATCTCCGGATTTTGCAATACCTATTTTAAATTATCTCAGGGAAACTATTCATGAATGCTGTCCTGAGGCAGAAGAAGCTATAAAATGGAAGTTTCCTACCTTCATGTATAAAGGAAAAATACTTTGCTCTATTACTTCTTTCAAACAGTATTGCAGCCTCGGATTCTGGCTGCACCAGGAGATGAAAACTTTAAAGGAAATAGAAACAACAGCCGAAAGAAGTTCAATGTTCAGTTTGGGCAAGCTCACCAAAATGGAAGACCTGCCTTCAAAACCTCAGCTTAAAAAGGCGATTAAAGAAGCGATGGAACTTACAGATATGGGGGTTACCATGAAAAAAGCAGCACCATCCAAAGTGGAAACGGAAATTCCTGATTATTTTCAAAATGCCTTGAATAAAAATAAAGATGCCTTGGCCGTTTTTGAGAAGAAATCGCCTTCTTTCAGGAAAGAATATATCAGCTGGATCACTGAAGCAAAGACTGAAACAACCAGAAACAAAAGAATGGAACAATCTTTGGAATGGCTAGCCGAAGGAAAATCCAGAAACTGGAAATACGAAAAAAAGTAAACACAACAAAAACAGATGAAAAAAAAAATTATATTCTTTCTCTTCCTTATATTTTCACATTGCCTATTCTCTCAACACTTTGATTTTGAGAGACAATATAAATACGCACGGTCACTGACCTCTAAAAATCCGGACAGCTCGGAAATTGTCCTGAATACCATCATAGATTCTGCCCAGAGAAAAAATCAGCCTAATTATATTGCTAAAGCTTATTATCTGAAATCGTTCAACAGCTATCTAAGATCGGATGCCAAGGGAAGTCTTGATTTTGCTGAAAAAGCACTGAAAATCGCTACAGAAAACAATTATGCCCCTGGAAAGGCGCTTGCCTACAGGATGCAGGGAACACAGTATGCAAAACTCGGACTGTTAAAAGAAGCTTCAGAAAGCTTAAATAAAGGGTTGTCCGAAATAAAAAACGAGAACACGGATGAAGGACATGAGCTGAAAGGAATGATCTACAATTCTTTTCTGATTCTTTTTAATCAGAATGAATATCAAAAAAAAGAATCTTATTCTAAAAATGCAGTCCGGGAATTTCAGCAGATCAAAAATATTCCGAGAAGAAATGAGCTTCTGGTTTCGGCATACACCAACCTGGGTTATAATTTGTCAGAAGTTAAAAAGTTTGAAGAAGCCCAGTCTTTTTTTGCGAAGGCTCTTGCCCTGGTTGGGAATGATAATTATTATTTGAGATCCAATATTCTCCATGATATCGGATTCTCATATTCACAGCAGAATAAACAGGACAGTGCTGTTTCATATTTTCAAAAGGCTTTAAAAATTGCCAATAAATATGGCTTTACGGAAAAGAAAATAGAGATTACAAAAAATCTTGAGGAAGCCTACAAAAAATTGAAGGATCCTGAAAATGTTCAGAAATATAAATTAGAAAACCTTGAATTAAAAGACAGCATTGCCTACAATCAGAAAATGGCCGTCAATAAAACCCTTACCCAAAAGGAAGAGAATTTCGACAGCCAGCTGGTTAAAAGCCACAGCCTCTCAAAGGGTCTGATTGCAGCCTGTATCATGCTGCTTCTCGTTTTGGGAACAGTTATTTTTAATATGATCAGCCTCCAAAAAAAACACAAAAAAACTGTAACTCAAATTTATCAGCAGGGAATTACCCCCGTTGCATACGAAGAGGATCCTCATGAGGCTGAAGATCAATCGGGAAACAGCATTCCGGCTGATATAAAAATTTCACCTGAAGCAGAGGAACATATTTTAGCAGGCTTAAAGGCCTTCGAAGAGAGCTTTGGCTTTAACAACAAAAATATTTCACGTTATAATATATCGAATACCCTGAATGTGAATACAAAATATCTGTCTGCCGTGATCAGGAAGCACAAAAATTTCAATTTCAATCAATACATCAATCATCTGAGGATCAATTATATTGTTGACAAGTTAAAAAATGATCCTCAATACCGTAAATACAAGATCAATCATCTTGCAGAAATCACAGGATACTCCTCTCACAGTGCATTCTCTCTTGAATTCAAAAAAATAACAGGAATACACCCTTCTGCATTCATCAAAGCTCTGGAAGGAATATCGTAATTACTGTTCCGCTATGGTCAGGTTGTTATAGCCTCCCGTATTATTCAGTGAGAAGCCTGCTGTATTTAAGCCATTTAAATTGAACCAGATATAAGGCATCAAACGTTGTCCTGTAGTCATATAAAAGGAAGCTGTACAGTTACTTCCTGCATCAATATTCCCGTTGCTGTTTGAAGACATAGTATTCACACACTTCACGGTATTTACAATATTTGCAGGAAGCACTCCTGCTGTATTGTCATACAGCTGCCAGATCGCTTCTATTTGTATTGGATTCAAAGGATCTGTCGTATAATTAATAGCAAGAGGAGCCAGATCTGTAGTAAAAGAAGCTACATAAACTCCGTTTCGGGGTGCTGTAAAAATTCCCGTCGCAGCATTGAAACTGTTTCCGGAATTACTCTCAAAAGCTTTAGTCCAGCCTACCAGGTAATTGCTGGCGCGGTTCTGAAGACCTGTTGTAACTGCTGCTGCCGGGGTTACCAACTTTACAGTGTTATCCGTTTTTGCAGCAATAACAATGACCTTATTAACGGCTGGTTGGGCAGTAAGCAAGGGCAGCCATTCATTTCCGTTAGAATATTCCATTCCGCTATTGTAGCGAACGGCACCTTCGTCTGCCGTTGCTGCCGTAAGTGAGGAAGTTCCGAAACCGATTGCTCCGTCCCCTGAATTTCTGGCATCTACTTTTACAGTCGGGCTGTGTGTTCCCGCTCCTATTCTTCCGGTGTTTGTAATCAAAACATCATTAGCCTGCTGGGCAGGTGTAAATGAAGATCCTGATACGGGATTGTCCTTTTGCCCATCGGTATGAAGGATTCCTGCCGGGTTCGGTGTATTAACTCCAACCTGTGAAAATGCAAAATTGAAGCTTAAGGCTAAAATTATTATTAAATATCTTTTTTTCATCATTCCTGTTTTTATAATCCGAAAATACTTAGAGAAGTCAGTGAACCGTCCGTATCTAATGTTTTTGCAGTTCCTAAAGCCTGATTGAGGCTCACCGTAATATTATCTCCTTTGTTAAGGTTGAAAATCCCGGAGCAGTTTCCCGCAACACGGTTGGAAAGGGAATTCGTTCCCGGATAGCTTCCGACACATTTGAAGACCTTATTGGTCGTTGAAGATGTGGAATTGGTTTGAATCAGGGTTTCATAACGCGAATCATTGGCAATAGTCCCTGAAGCCAGTGAAAATGTAAAAGAGACAATATATACTCCGGTTTTGGAAGCAATAAAAATTCCCGTCCCTGAATTAAAACTGCCATTAACATCTGTTTTTTTTGTCCAGTTAGTAACGGCTGCCTGTGTTCCACTGGTAAAACTTTGTGTTGAAAAGTTTTCTGCATCCACGAAATCATTGGTGGCTTTATGTGCCAGTGTGACCCATGAGGTTCCATTGGAATAACTTAAGTCCTGTGTTCCGGTATTGTACCTCATCGCACCTGCTTTTGCTGCAGAAGCAGTCTGTGATGTTCCGCCAATACCTATAGCATTCACGTGTTCACCGGATCTTAAATCCAATCTTACTTTGGGTGATTTTGTTCCAGCCCCCATATTTCCTGAAGAAGTAACGACTACATCATCATAATAGCTTGACGGAACTGCCGAAGCTGTATTTTTCTGTCCGTCTACATGAAGGATTGCTTCGGGAGCAGACATATTGATTCCTATCTGTGCCTTAATTAATAGACTTCCACCTATCATTAAGGCAATTGCTAATCTTTTTTTCATATCAAGTGTGTTATTGTTCTACAATGGAAAGATTTACAAAACCGTACTCATTACTAGCCGGTGTGATATCTGTCCGCAGGCTTAAACTTCCGTTATAGACCGACTGGTAAATATGCGGCTGGAAAGTATCTCCTTTATTGAGCTGTACTCCGGCCACGCATGAGCCTGCAATCTGTGCCTGCTTTGAAGTATTCGAAAAAGATTTTACACATTTTTTAACAACAGTGTTCCCGTTCACAACATATCTTGCTTCGGAAAAATATCCTGAAGCAAGGGCGACTCTTACAAAGTCATATGTAAAAGAGATTAAGTAAACACCGGTTCTTGGCGCTGTGAAAATGCCCGTTGCGGGAGTGAAATTAGCAGTAGGGTCAGAAATTTCCGTCCATCCGGAGATTCCTGTAGAAACCTGATAAGGAACTTTAACTGCAAAATTAGCTGCCTGAAGGTTAGCTACTACAACAGCTTTTGTAGGCGAAGAAATAAGATCCTGCCAGACAATTCCGTCTGAATACTGCATTTTCCCACCATTAAACGGATTATACCTCATCGCTCCTGAACCTGCCACAGATGCTGTCTGGGTAGTCTCTCCTATCCCAATAGAATTGTCTGCATTATTAGCGGACCGGGCGTCTATTTTTACTGCGGGAGCAAGGGTTCCCACACCTATTTCTCCGTTGGCAGTGAATACCACATCATTAGCTGCCTGGGCAGCAGTTGGAATTCCGGAGGCAGGATTATCTTTGGCACCGTCGGTATGCAGTACGGCTTGAGGACTTGATGTATTAATACCAACTTGAGCATTGGCAAAACTCATCAAAAAGCATCCTCCAGCCACTACACTTTTCATCATTGTGTTTATTTTTTTCATGTAATTTGTGGTTTTTAGAATGTGAAAATTCCTTTGCAAAGATAGATTGAAGTGAATCACCTGTACAATACACAGATTAACCGAATAAACTTAACTAACTGATAATTATACAGTTATAAATATTTAAACAATATCAAAATTCGGAATTTTAATAAATTATGATGACAAAGTTTCAAAAACCGGCATTTTTTTTACCGGAAAATAGATTTATCAGAAATTTTTAAAACATTAATGAAACCTGAAATTGGCTTCAGGAAGTGTATTGTTTTTTAAGAAAGCTTCGTATTCCGGAGAAAGCTTAGCCCGCCCGAATGTATTTTCTCCGCTCATGCTTCCGAGACGTACTTTATCTTTCCCGAATTTTTTATTCATGGCATCCATTGCCCTCATGACAGGAAGATGTTGGTTTTGGGTATCTTCTTCAAAGAGGTTGATCAGTCTTTCGTTTTCAGGAACGAAATCATTGACGATAACCCCTGCTCTTTTGTAATGGAACCCTTCTCTGTAAATAGCCTCAAAAAGCTCGTTCACTACCCTACCTATCAAAATAGAGGAATTCGTAGGATTAGGAAGGACTTGCGTCATTGCATTTTTATATTCCGGAAGATCTTTTCTGAAACGATTGGTCTGGACAAAAACGGTAACCATTCTGCAGCATGTATTTTGCTTACGGAGTCTTTCGGAGCAATACATCCCAAAGGTTTCCACACGTTCCCGGACTTCTTCTTTTTTGGTAAGCATCTCCATAAAGCTTCGGGTAACTGCTATTGACTTTTTAGGCGATGGACTGTCTAATTCGAGTTGGCGAACCCCTTTCAGCTCATTGATCATTCTTACTCCGTGGATCCCCATGATTTTCCGAACCCATATTTCGGGTTTCTGAAGGAGATCCCAGGCTTTATAAACACCACTGTCATTCATTTTTGCTGCAAGTTTACGCCCTATTCCCCAGACATCACCTATGTTGAGCCATTTCAGAGCTTTTTCAATTTTTTCAGGAGTATCGAGGGTATAAACACCTTCAAACTTATCCGGAAATTCTTTTACGATCCTGTTGGCGACTTTACAAAGCGTTTTGGTAGGAGCAATGCCTATGCTTACAGGAATACTTTCCTGATTTTTGATGTCATTTTTGATCTTAAGGCAATAATCCCGGATATCTATATATTTAAAGCCTGAAAGCTCCAAAAAAAGCTCATCAATACTGTAAACTTCATATTCCAGAACGTATGATCTTGAGATTTCAATAACCCGCTGGCTTTTGTAATTATAGAGCTCAAATTTTGCGGAGAAACTTTTTACATCATGCTGCTTGAAAAGGTCTTTATATTTGAAAGCAGGAGCTGCCATAGGAATCCCCAGATCTTTTGCTTCTTTGCTTCTGGACACTACGCATCCGTCATTATTGGAAAGCACCACAACGGCTTTTCCCTCAAGAGACGGGTCCAGAGTTCTCTCGCAGGAAACAAAAAAATTGTTGCAATCTACTAAAGCATACATGACAGGGTACTGATAATTTTAATGTAAAATTACATTTAAAAAAACAATTATTCTGTTTTATTTTAAAATTATCAGCACATTTAACATGCTGAATATGATATAGTTAATTTATTTCAAACACGTCAAGTTTTGTCGCATTAAAGCTTTACTAGGCTCTGAAGGCTACTATCTCTGACTTCGAACATTTCAGCAAAATGATTTTATATTTGAACTTAAATTACCGGGTCGCAAAAAACCGAATTACTGAGTTTGTACATTAAATTTTTGAAATACCGTATAATATTGAGGTATAAGGTTGCTTGAAAATTTTTATATTTAAAATATATTTTTATTTAATATTATCATTAAATACGTCAAGTTCCGTCGCCCTTAACCTATACTTTTGTTTCATAAATAATAATGAATCATGGATAAAGTAACGTCAGAAAGAATAAATAAGCTTCACCCTTCTGTAAGAGATGAAGTAAAACAGATCATAAAAGAATGCGATGAAGCCCTTACCGGAAGAGCCAAAGTAAGAATCACCCAAGGCCTGAGATCTTTCGAAGAACAGGAAAAACTGTACGCTATCGGAAGAATTACGTCCGGAAAAAAAGTAACAAATGCCAAAGCCGGCCAGAGCATCCATAATTACGGGCTTGCTGTTGATATCTGCCTGATGATTGACGGTAAGGTTGCAAGCTGGGACACGGTGAAAGACTGGGACAATGACAGGGTGGCCGACTGGTACGAATGTGTGAAAATTTTTGCACGCCACGGCTGGGACTGGGGCGGAAACTGGAAGACCTTCAAAGACCTTCCCCACTTCGAAAAAAAGAATATACTGACTAAAAAAGGATTGGTGAAAACGAGCTGGAGAATATTATCCAAGATGCCAAAAGATAAACAAAATTATATCCTATTTTAATTCCCTTTTATTTGAAAATAATTATAATACGACAAGTTCTGTCGCTTCCCCGGCCTACCTTTGTTTTGTAAGAAAATGTTAGTTACCTGAGATCTCAAATACTAAAACCAACATCCGCTTTTATAGGCAGAAAGTTGGTTTTAGTTGTCTCAGGACCTTAATTTTTCTTTTAAAACCAACAAAACATCACATGAAAAAGACAACCATTCTTTCTTTGGACGGGGGCGGAATAAGAGGTATTATCACCTGTATTATTCTCCGCTACATAGAGGAACAGCTTCAGTATCATGATAATCCGGGCGCCAAACTTGGTGATTATTTTGATCTGGTTGCAGGAAGCAGTACAGGAGGACTGATTGCTTCTATTATTCTATGTCCCGATGAACACCGAAAGGCGAAATATTCTATCCAGAAAGGGCTAGAATTATACGCTGAAAAGGGAGGCGACATCTTTCAGGTTTCTTTTTGGGAAAAACTGGTCAATCCGTTTGGCCTTCTTAATGAAAAAATTTCTCAGGATGCACTTGAAAAAAATCTGAATGACTTTTTTGGACAGCTTGAACTTAAAGAATTTATAAAACCATGTTTAATAACCAGTTATGACATTGAAAACAGAAGAGCAAAACTTTTTAATTCCTGGGAGGCTAATCTGAGTACGGATAACTTTTATGTAAAAGATATCTGCAGAGCGACAGCAGCAGCTCCTACTTATTTCAGTCCCGTACAGATCAAATCGATGTACGGGCAGATCTTCAGCCTAATTGACGGTGGCATGTTTGCCAATAATCCTTCACTTTGCGCTTATGCGGAAGCCCGAAAAATTCCTTTTGCAGAAGTATTGAAGAACCATCAGAAGGCTAATCATCCCGGTGTAAATGATATGATTATCGTTTCTATCGGAACAGGTATTGAGGCTAAACCTTATTCTTTCAGAAAACTTCAAAAGTCGGGAAAAATAGGCTGGGTAAATCCAATCATAGATATATTAATGTCTGCAAATGCAGAAACTGTAGATTATCAGCTTTGCCAGATGTTTCAGACTTTAGGCCAGCGAAACCAGAAAAATTATTACCGTCTGAATCCTTCGTTGAAAAATGCATCTCCGGCAATGGACAATGTCAGAAGATCAAACATTGAAAACCTGATTCAGGCAGGATTAAGCTATATCGATGATAACAGAGAAATTCTGAACCAGATTGTACAGAAATTGATCAAAAATAAAATATAAGCTTTTTACCTTATAAAGGACCCATATAAGTTAAATCGCTAATATTTAAAAAATAAAAAAAGTTTTTAAAACACGTCAAGTTTTGTCGTCTTCTCCTACTACTTTTGGAGTATAAACAAAGACACAAAAAACAATCATTAAAATTTTAAAAAGCCTTTGAATTCAACATTTATTAATGCTGGACAGCCAGAAATATGTTCAAAACATCACCTCAACCTTAAAACACAAAACATGCAAACACCAGATCACAATCCAGATATCCTTTTCGATGAAGATCTCTATACTATTGAGTGGAGCGATATCGAACATGCTGAGATGGACTATGAAAACTATCTCAATGACATTGAAAGTTTTTTCAGGGAAGACTTCGAAAATGCAATTCCTGAAGAAAATATATACTAAATACATTATAACACGACAAGTTCTGACGCTGTCCGGAATTACCTTTGAAACACCAAATCAAAACACCTAGCAGTATCCTATAATCATTCAAATACACCTTTGAATCTATCATTCACAAAATGCCGGACAGCCAGAACTATGTCTAAAAATCTATAAAAAATATGAAAACGTAATTGTAAAGTGTGCAGTCAGTAATCACTATAAAATTAGACTAAAACCTGAAGAGATTCTACTAAAGGCTCTTCAATCATAACCTATTAATTAATCAAACAAAATCACACAATTTTATTATGAAAACAAAAGAAGATTTAAAACTCTTATTTGAAAACGGAGACAAGCCTACACAGGAAGATTTCTGGGCTTTACTGGACTCTTACTGGCATAAGGATGAAAAAATCATCCAGGATTCTATTGAAAGTATTGAAAAAGTAGTGCCCTTTTTTACCGAAGCCGGATTACTTGGCTCAGCAGCAGCAGTTACTATTCCTGCCGATACAAAAAAAATCCTTCCATCCGCCTTTGTTTATACAGGTATGTCATACCAAATCATAAAAGTACTTTTTAATGAAGGGCTTGAAGAAATAGGAGAATCTGCATTTTTCGGACAAAATATTAAAAGCATCAGAACTCCTTCAACATTAAAAACCATAAAAGGACAGGCTTTTTATGATCAAAGAAACAATATTAATGGCTCAGATGCTTTAGAAGAAATCATTCTAAATGAAGGTTTAACAACCATTGAAAGTCAGGCATTTTACTGCCCCAGAGTAGCCTATGTTGAAGACTTATACATTCCCAGCACAGTAACAACTGTCGGACAAAATGCATTTGCCATTCCTTCGCTAAAAACAGTTTCAGCTCCGGCTGGTCTGGATCTAAGTAATGCCGGTATTCCTGCAACAACAATAATCACCTATAGATAAAATATTATGAAAACAAAAGAAGAACTAAGGCTTTTATTCGAAAACGGAGACAAGCCTACACAGGAAGATTTCTGGACATGGCTGGATTCATACTGGCACAAGGATGAAAAGCTCACGAACAGCTCACTTGACCTCATTGCGTACGATGAATTTGTCCATTCTCCCACAGATAGTACGGAAATAGTTGGAATGGGTAAAAAGATCATATTCCCCGAAGGAACAAAAATAATTGGAAGCCTTTCCACCGGTATGAGTTTTTCGTATGGAATAGGCAAAAACACTCTTACTACTGTTATTTTCCCTAACTCTTTGGAGAAAATTAAGTCTTCCGCTTTTTCATCGCAGTTTTTAAAAGGATCTTTAAGAATTCCAGGATCATGCAAGATTATTGAAAATTCAGCATTTGCAAGCTCAAACTGTAAAATAACAGAGCTTATACTGGAAGAAGGAATAGAGACAATCGGGAGTGGCGCATTTCAAATGTATAACAATCCAAACCTTACAGAAATATATATTCCAGATTCGGTAAAATCAGTGGGTGAAAATGCATTTAATATTCCATCGCTTACCCATGTATCTGCCTTGTCAGGATTAGATTTAAGTACCGCAGGAATCCCTGCAACAGCTACAATCACTTACAGATAAAACAAATATGAAAACAAAAGAAGAACTAAGGCTTTTATTCGAAAACGGAGACAAACCTACACAGGAAGATTTCTGGACATGGCTGGACTCTTACTGGCACAAGGATGAGAAAATAGACATGACTAAAATTGCAGGTCTGGAAAACGGCTTTCCACGATGGAATGATTTTCATGCGGAAATAGATGAAAACGGAAATGCCACATTAGCACCTCTCCGGGTTATGAATATATTTATAAAGCAGGGTACTCTGCACATTCCTGCACAATTTGCACTAGGGAGCGGAATATCAAACGTATTCCTTGCTGATAGTGTTCTAACTATTGGTGGAGAGGCTTTCAGTAATAATCAATTAAAATCTCTGACCATTCCAGGAAGTGTTACCACGATCAATGACCAAGCTTTTTCATCTAATCTACTGGAAACAATAACGATTCCAGCGAATGTAAAAGAAATTAAAGATTATGCTTTTGCCTACAACAAGCTTAGCTCAATATATATTGTGGCTGGAGTTGCAAAGATCGGGCCTAATGCCTTCAATTATAATCCAGATGTAAATACAGTTATACTTGATAACAATACACAATACTACTCTAATTCATTTGATTCTAATACAAGAGTCATTGGAGGAAGTCTTATCAGCGAATCTTAAATAAATCACAAAATGAAAACAAAACAAGAACTAAAAAAATATTTCGAAAACGGAGATATCCCAGTACAGGAAGAATTCTGGGAATGGCAGGAATCTTACTGGCACAAAAATGAAAAACTTCCTTTGGACAATATTGACTATGATTTTTCTCAAAAAGCAGATGCAAACGCTTCCAATATAAGCCCGCAAAATGTTCAGCTTTGGAAAGATAAAATAGAAACACAGACATCAATTCAGAATCCGGAATTGAATGGAAATGTTTTAACGGTATTTTATACAGGAGAAAACGGTATTCAACAGAGTAAGGCGGTAGATTTAAGCAGTTTGGCAACCAATAATATCCATATTGAGAATGCAGAATATGATGCTTCTCAAAATATCATTACCATTACTCAGAGTGACGGATCTTCGTTTCCGATCAACCTTTCTGAATTTAGTATTGTCCCAACGACCAATGTAGACGGAAGTGTTTCTTTGGTTCAGGAAGGTACCGAAAAAGTAAAAATACATAAAGTTGGTATTTCAGGCAGCTATAATGATCTGAGTGACAAGCCGGCTTTCACTGAAAATGACACATTACAATCGGTCATAGACAGAGGTAATTCCTCCACAAAAGCTATTGTTTTTAATGCTGATCAGGGCAGAGCCGGAGAGTTGAACTTTAATAAAACTCTTTACTCTCATTACTTTGGTAATATTAACCAATCACAGACCGGTTATTACAATATGTCTATTGGTTACAATGCTTTGCCAAAAGTGACTACAGGCGGAAATAATGTAGCATTCGGTTCTTATTCTTTCTCTGAATTAACGTCAGGTAAATGGAATACAGCAGTGGGTGTATTAAGTGGCTCTAAATTAACTACAGGTGAATATAATGTATTTATTGGAACGGCATCCGGTGAAAATGCAACGACAAGCAGCCAAAATACAATGATTGGTGATGAGTCAGGAAATAAAACCACCACAGGATTTAAAAATACTTTTTTAGGAGTAGGAGCAGGTTACGCCAATACTACAGGTAGTCTTAATACGCTGATAGGCTGGAAAGCCAACAACCAATCAAACTTGGGTGATAAAAACATTATGATTGGGGTTTCAGCCGGTTCAGGCGTTACAGGCAATAATAACATTTTGATCGGTACAGGAGCAGGAATGAATGACGGAGCAATCGGTAATAAATTAATTATCCATGGTAACCAAACACTAACAGGATATTCAAATACCGCTGATGGAAATTTTGGAAGTTTCCAGCAAGGTCAGTTAAACAGAGCTTTAATCACAGGGGATTTTGTAGAACGCTGGGTTAGGATGAATACTGGATTCCTACAAATCGGATCCCCTGCTTCAAATGCTGATGATATCACTATAACACCTACAACAGGGATAACAGCAGCAAAACTATATACTCCTGCAAGCAATAATGATTATGTTCAACGTGGCTGGATATTTAACAATTATTATAACCAGGCTCAAATTAATTCACTATTGAACAGGACTTATCATGTCATGGGTTCCGTTGCCAATTTTGGAGCTTTACCTACAACAGGTCAAGCGGTAGGTGATGTATGGAATTTACTTGATACAGGTGAAAACTATGTTTGGGTTGACAACTTGAATAATACCGGTATTCCCGGCTGGGATAAACTTTCAGGAATGGTTGATGCTTCAGGCTTTATACCAAGAACAGGAACCACTGCTGGACAACCAATCACTGGAGATCTTCACTTAAATGAAAGCGTTAATTTTATTAATTACGTTAACCCTTCTTATAATTCTAGATTCGCTCTGGAAGATGGTGGTTTTGGACTTACAGGTACCGGGGGTTCTGCATCAGATACCTTTGCGTTAACCGTTTCTCAGGCAATGGAATTGAATTTTACATCAAGTTTTGCGGATTCAAAAGGTATAACAAGTAATGTTTATTTTGGCAATAATTATGATGACAACTCTTTTATTCAAAAGAAATATGCAGACAAGCAACATTCTTATACCCGTGATGAAGAATTAACTGGCGGAACCTGGATCAATGGTAAACCTGTTTACAAAAAAACTCTGTTTTTAGACCAGATTCCGAGAACCGGAGAGATTGATCTCAAAGCCGAATTCCCCGATCTTGAAACTATTATTTCCAATGAGATGTTCACAGAATGGTATGCCCTGGATACAGCGTTTGCAGGCAATCAATGGCGAACAAAAATTTACATCACTGTAGAAAGAGACAAGGCTACAATTGAGCTTTTAGGCGAACCGGATTATGATTATTCTATCATTAATTCATTTACTCTGACCCTT
This sequence comes from Chryseobacterium sp. 22532, assembly GCF_052044665.1. Lineage (NCBI taxonomy): Bacteria > Pseudomonadati > Bacteroidota > Flavobacteriia > Flavobacteriales > Weeksellaceae > Chryseobacterium > Chryseobacterium sp. 22532. The sequence goes on along the minus strand of NZ_JBQENJ010000001.1, from coordinate 420,744 downwards.
GAATACACAAAAAAATAAATCATTAAAACAAAATATTAAAATGGCAACAAACAATACACCTCCAAAAACCGCATTTACTGTAGGCGGATCACTAATAGGAGAAGGCATCATTAACTATAAAGCAACAGAAGGTATGAACCCAACAAATAATGTATCACAGACTCTTTTCAGATTTGTGAGTTTAAGAAATCCGCAATTAACGGAAACGAAAGACAAGAATTTAGGATTTATCCACAGACCAAAAGGCGTCAACGGTATTTTTGATACTGCAGTTGCCGGAAGGCCTGCCAAATCTACTAAGTTTGGAGAAATGAAAAGGGCAGCAAGCGGATTTAGCAATCTTGGATTTGAATCAGAAAAGAAAATTGAGGAAGGAGTATTTGGAGATCTTCTTGTTATCGGACGAAAGCTCTCTAAAAAAGAAACATTAGACAGCAATGACCTGACCTACGTTACAGATTATTACAAAAACCTCATTGATGCCAATAAAGAGCTTAATGCCGAAGGAATTCAAACATTTTCCCTTCTTTGGAATAATTTCATTTATCTGATCGTTACTCAGGGAGACTTCTACATTAAAGAAGCGATCAGCCATATTCTGATGGCCATCCAGCTTGGTTTTGCCAACAATCAGGATCTTACAGATCAGGAAATCATTAAGATAAATGGCGAAAAACCTTTAGAAAAAGCGATGAATGGAAAAGTAATATTACCAACATATTTATTTTCAGAGGATTATTCGGAAACATCTTTTTCAGCTTCGGCCACAACATCTGAAGCTTCCGCTCCGGTTTTGGGCGCAAAAACCCTTCAAAGATTAGAAGCTGAAGCGAGAACTTCTTTGGTTGCAGACAGAGCAATCCACAGAAAAGAAGCTTTGGACAAACTAAATACTGAATTGGAAAAACTTCAGAAAAAATATCATAAATCCCGTTATCAGGCATACCAGGATGCCTATTCAAGATATATGACTGAAAACAGGGAACGCTTGGATATCTACGAAAGAAAACTGGCTGAAGTTGAAAGTAAAATCACCCCGGAAACTACAGAAGAAGAAAAAATACGTCTTTATGACACGTTAAAGGAATATGAAGTTCCTGCTTTTGAATTTTCGTACCAGAATGAGATTAATTTAGAAGATTTGCAGGCAAAGCTTTCTCCGGAATCTTTTGATCTTTTTGTAGAACTTTTCTCTGAATTTGACGCTGAGAAAGTATCTAAAGTTTCAGCTGAAGAAAGAATTCAATTCCTTCCTGAGAATACTCTAATGATCGGAGATCAAACCATTGTACTTGATGACTCAGTACAGACTTATTCCGATGCTTTAACAGTCCTGCAGGATCATATCTCTTCAACAATGCAAACTGCGTTACAGAGCTCTCCTCTTTCACAGCAGCAATACGTAAATCTAGGAGGTGCATCCATCCCTGTTATGCAGAATACAGCCAGAACCCCAATGGCATACAGTTTTCTTGCCCACAGCTCCTTCAGACTATCAGGCAGCAGAGGATTTGTTAATTTCTCTTTTGAGGTTGAAGACGCTTCATGGAGTGTCGCCAATGCCAAAATTATTGCCACTACAGACGTTGCAGGGGCTGTAGAAGAAAATTACAGCAATATCTATGTTGTAGATAACAAAATCACTTTACCGACAAGTTTAGTCGATAAATTCAGAGATAGCTTAACGTTCAAAATAGAAATTATTTTTGACAACGGAAGTATGGCATATGGAGATATTGGCCAACAATATACAAAAGGCGATCTAAGCCTTACCGGAATGCTTATTCTGAAACGCGCAACTGAAACTCCGGAAAATCCAGGCGAACCTGAGCCAGTAACGATTCAGAAACGTAAAAACTTTGGGATCAAAAGACTTGGAGTTGCAGATTATCTGAAAGTGGTACAAAGTGTTCACGCTTATGTTCCGGGGGAGGTTTCCAACATCGAGAATGTAATGGCAAGTGAATTGAGACACAAGTCTTCTGTTTCAAGAGATTACTCTGAAATTACGGATACCACATCCAAATCAGAGGAAACTGAGAAAATTTCCGATACTTCCAAAACTTCCAGAACAGATATGCAGACGGAAATTGCTAAAGAACTGGAAAAAGACCAAAGTATTACAGCCCATACAAGATATAGTTATGGAGCCGGTAAAACCGTCTTTGAAGTCGGTGCAGAATATGCCAATAATACAGCTCAGCACGACAGTACAAGACAGGCCGTGATGAAGTCTCAGGAGATCACGGAAAGAGCCATGGAAAGAGTTCTGACTAAAATTTCCGAAGAAAGGGTACAGAAAATCATCAAAGAATATACGGAGACCAATGTTCATGAGTTTGATAACAGAGGAAAAGCTCTTACAACCAATCTACCGCCACAGCATATCACAGGAGTTTACAGATGGGTTGATAAAAAGATGAAAAACCAAATCTACAACTATGGTAAACGTACCATGTTTGAATTTATGGTTCCTGAACCTTCAAGATTACACCGTCTGGCCCTTACAGTAGCCAAGGCCCAGGTGCTTACCGCTCCTGTAGACCCTAGAACAGCGCCGGAAAGAGCATGGACCATGCCTGATCCAAAATCTGCAACTGTAGAACAGATTCAGCATTGGGCACAAATTTATGGTGTAGATTTAACTGAACTCCCTGAAATGAACAAAACTGTTTCAGATACAAGATCTGGAGGAGGAGAGGGAGTTTTTGATTATGGTGTTCCAGCAAATTATGTTTGTTATGCATTTGACGGAGGTGTACATTATGAGCGCTCCAAAGGATGGCATAATGCTAAAATTTGGGTATACCACCCTACCAACAGCAGTACAATTTATTACAACAGTAGTCCTGATGGACCAATCGGAGCTTCCGGATTTTCACTTGAAAATTCTGTAAAGGTACCTTATAATGGAAATTATTTAAACTCAGTTTCCATCAACTTAAATTTACACTGCAAACTTTCAGACGCTTTCATCCAAAAATGGAAAACGGAAAACTTCAATGCTATTATCAAGGCTTATGAAGCCGCTTATGTGAAGTTCCAGGAAGATCAGGCAAAATTAGATGCAGAACAGAAAGAAAAAGAAGCAGCAGCTAAAGAAAGACAAGGCAATTTCTACCGTTATATGGAGCATGATGTTTTAAAGCACAACTGTATTGCCTACTTGCTGCAGAGTTACCTTAACTCAAATACATTAGGGTATGAATCAACAAATGGGGCTGAGGATAAAACTACGATGGATAACTTCCAGGTATACCTGAGTGAAAATCTGGATAAATATACTGCCCTTGCCAAATTTATGGAACAGGCGTTTGAATGGGAAATCATGGATTATACTTTCTATCCATACTACTGGGCTAACCGTAAGAGCTGGCAGGAATTTTATCTGAGTGAAAGCTTAGATCCATTATTCAGAAGCTTCCTACAGGCAGGTATGGCAAGAATTATTGTTACCGTAAAGCCAGGCTTTGAAAATGCCGTACAGTTCTTCCTGGAAACAGGAATTATCTGGAATGGCGGTGAAGTTCCGGTAATCGGAGATCCAATGTACATGAGTATTGTGGACGAAATGCGACAGCCAACCGGAGAACCTCAAGGTAAATACTGGATTACCAGAGTACCTACTACACTTACTATTCTTCAGGATAAGTCTACAGGACTTCCGGTAGATCAGCCATTGCCGATTTTCCCGGAAACTGATCCGAAAAATTGTGAGAATCCTTCGGAACTGGAGTTTGAAACGAGTTTCAGGTTAGATGAAGATGCACAGTTATCACATAGTAATGAACCTACAACATTACCAAGAGAATTAACATCAATATTTAAATAATAACAAAATCAGGCGGCTCTTTACGCCGCCTGATTTACTAAATCAAAGAATCATGTATAATTATAGACCAATAGGTATTTACAGTGCAAAAACAATGGCTGATGAAGAAAGAGAAGACAGAAAAGAGAGAGATTTTTTTGAAGATTCTGTGGATGATCAGCAACAGAAAAAGAAGAATGTAAACTTAATAATAGCTTTAGAGGCTGATGGAAAAGCACAATTTGATGACACCTATAATACAATATGGGAAGTCAGACATATTCCAAGCTTTGCTAATTATGAAAGTTTTGTTGATCTTGCAAAGAGATTTCATTTTAAAAATATTATAATAGTGCATCATGGTAATGCTTTTTCAGACCATACTTATCCCGATAGTACAAGAGTAGTTTTAAATGCTAATTTTTTATCTATTTTAACAAAATCTTACGATAATTTTCCAAAAAAAGATTTGATTTCAATTGACAATCAATTCTTTGAAGATCTTAGAAAAGAGACTGAAAAATATTTTAATGGAGGTTTACTTTTAAAAGAAGTAAAGTCGTATATTAGTCTTCGTTTGTTATTTAGCCAGATGTTGGATAATGCTAATTTCTTTTCTGTTGCTTGTGATGAGGCAGATGATAGAGATTTTTTAACAGAATTGGCAAAGTTAACCGATAAAAAAATGAAAATTTTTGCAAATTCCAATTTCACTAGAATTGAAACAAGTAGGTATTTCCCTCCAACTAATCCATTTGTTAGAGATTTTGGATCAATTTTGAATGAATATCTTACTCTCCCATCTTCATGGTTAAGTGATGATGGATGGTATTATTTTGATACAGCAAGTAAAAAGCAAATAGTTACAAAAAAAGATCTATGGCTTTATAGTATGCATAAAAGCAAGATATATGATCTTTTTGAAAGAAAGAAAAACTTCACACCTTCACAAATACAAAAAATTAATGACAATCAATTATATCATTCTAAAAAATTTGAAAAAGCTTATATACAGCACGAAGGAAAAGCTCAATATGACTTATTAATAACCCAAATCATTAAAAGAAATCCAGAGTTAACACCTAAAAAAAAATAAAATGAAATCTTTAATATATTTTTTAATTTTTCCAGTTTGTTTTTACACACAGAATATAAAATCCAACTTAGACGATGCCAGGCTAATTAACTGTAAAAAAAAATGTAAAATATTTTCTGAAGAGCTGATTGATAAGAAAAACAATAATTCCTCTACACCTTCATATATGTTAGGAAAGCCACACTATCTTAAAATGTTTAATATTCCATTAAAAAATCGTTTAAAAATTTACCCTTTTAATGAATATGACTCCATTTATATAGCAACCCCCATATTTATAAAAGATCTGGAAGAACCTAGAAATTATATAGAAGGAAAATATCATAACTCAGTCAGGATGTTAACTGAAGACGAAAAAATAGAATTATCAGATATTCTATTTAATTATCATAAAACTTATGATTTATATCGTATAGTTGAAAGAAATACAATTGGTTGTGATTGTGTACAATTGAAATATCCAAAAATTATTCTATTATTTAAAAAGGCTGGACAATTTAAAAAATATATTGCTTTTCCAGATGATGGGTGGAATAGATACAATTTTACCAATGAAGAATATCAAAATTTTGACTGGTCAGAGGAAAAAGAGAATATGATACTAAATATGTTTAAGAAAGATATTCTTCCAAATCAAAAGAAAAATTAATACCAAAGCTGCAACAATTAGTTGCAGCTTTTTTAATATTGCGTAAATTAATAACAGTTTAATTAGGCTTTATTATACACAGGAGGCATAGACTTTTGAAAAAAATTATAATATAAAATTTCAAAAAGCAAAATAAATTATGCAGCTTTTCGATCAAATAAAAGCAAAAGGTTCTTTATTTTTATCTCACTTTAATTATTGATGAATACTCTATCTATTCTTTCAAAAATTTGAAGACAGGAAAAATAGCCGTATTTGGCATAGGTGTTAATGTCAACACTGGAGGAAATTTGATTCCAAGAAAGAATACTTTAAAAAAATAATTCATGTCATATAAAAAAAACAGGTTTACATTATATTTAAAAATTTGGATAATTCATATTATCGTTTATTATTTAGTTTTTGGATTAATTTTACAATCTCTTGAACAATGGTATAGGGAATGGCCTGTAAATTGGGAATTTATAGGTAAAATACTTTTAAGCCCTTTAAATGGTATTTTTGGTTGGTTTGATGGATTCCCAATGTATTTTCTTTTACCTGTAATTATGTTCTTGATAATAGAAACATTTCAAAAATTAAATACATTTTATTCATATATTATTTCTGTTTTTCTATCATATATTCTTATTAAATACCTTATATATTATAGTAGGGGATTTCCTTTCAATATAATATTAAGATCAAATCAAAAAGAAGAATCTTTAGAAATTAGTTTATTATATGCAATTTTACCTGCAATTTTTATAAGCAGTATTTCTGTTTATTTGTTTCTGAAAAAACATTTCTCGCAGAGTAAAGTCTCATGATTTTGAACTATTCAATAAAATCTAGCCGCAAAGTTAAAACACTTTGCGGTTTTTTATTCTGAACATTACATTATTTTACAACCTTGGTTCTTAAATTATTAAAAACTTTCCTACAAGTACCACAAAAAAATAAAACACGACACGTTTTGTCGCATTAACCCTATATATTTGTCTTATAAAATTTTACCATGAAACGCGGCAATGTCGCTCATAAAATACAGACGAATGAAAAAAGATTTTTATCTGACAAGGTATGCCTTAATTATCAAAAGATTAGAAAGTTCTCCGGCTACCTATTCCCAGCTGGAGGACTATCTTTTAAACTCTTTCGAATTTCAGGATGCAGGGATCAAGAGCTACTCGATCCGTACGCTGCAGAGAGACATTCGTGAGATTTCCGATCTTTTTAATCTTTCCATTCACAATAAAAAGAAAGGGGATAACAGGTATTATATTGAGAGCCGCCCGATCATGGAAGTGGACGAATACAACCAAAAGTTACTAGAATCCTTTCAGGTAAGCAACGCCCTGAATCTTCATCCGGATTTTTCAGATTTTATCTTTTTTGAAAGCAGAAAACCAACCGGCATAGAACATTTTTATGACCTTTTCTTTGCTATTCGTAACAAGAGAGTCGTAAGTTTTGAGCACTACAACTATAAAAATAAAGTGATGACTTCACGGAAAGTGCATCCCCTGGCATTGAAAGAATCCAAGGACAGATGGTACCTCATCGCAATTGATACTAAAGATAAAGTCTTAAAGTCATTCGGTTTAGATAGGGTCAATTATCTGGATGTGAGCGACAGCAAATTCCGTGAAAAGTATAACTACAATTTCAGAGAACACTTCAAAAATGCTTTTGGGGTTATGAATCTTGCAGAACAAAATCCTCAGAAGATCATTATGAAATGTAGCAGGCATCAGGGAGAGTATATCAGAAGTTTTCCGCTTCATCAGTCTCAGAAAGAAACCAAAGAAACACCTGAAGAGATTTATTTTGAGTTCTTCCTCCACCCTACTTATGATTTTATGCAGGAGATTCTTTCGTATGGAAAAGAAGTCACCGTATTAGAACCGAAATGTTTAGTTGATGACATCCGGACTCATCTCCAGGAATCTCTGAACCGCTATCTCGAAAGCTGATATCAAAGGATAAAAAGTTCTCATTTTTTTAATTATATTTACATAAATATACTCTTTTGAAAGCTTTAATCTTTTGTCTGTTTTGCATTACTTACTCTTTCTGTTTTTCGCAGCAGAAGGAAGAATTCCGGCAGGTTAAAAACTATTATAACCATCACAGGAATATGCTGAATACAGAATTTAAAAAGAAGTTTGACGCAGAAGCAGATTCTTTCAGAAAAGCCAATATAAAACTTGATTTTATGCTTTTCATGAAAAAGATGGACAGCATTGAAAACGTAGCCATGATAGGAGCTTTGCTGAAAGTAAGAAACCTTGAAGACCTGCAGACCCTGAAGAGCCCAAAAGGCATATCGGAAAACAATATTGAGAAAACTGCTGTTTTTGATAAATCTGCCGACTATCCTGGCGGATTTAATACATTGAGACAGGAAGTTGCCAATCTTTTTTATACCGGAGGTGTTTATACTGAAACCAAAACAGTAAAAACAAATGTGGGTTTTATTGTTGAAAAAGATGGCAGTATCAGTAATGTACACGCACAGGGAGACAATTTCACCTTCAACAGACAGGCTGAAATTGCACTGTATTCCGTTTCGGAAAAATTTTCTCCGGCTGTTAGCAAAGGAGATCCGGTAAGGTATTACCTCAGGCTTCCTTTAACCTTAACTATTGAAGATTAAAAATGTTTACCGACGAATATTATATGAAAATGGCCCTGCAGGAAGCAGAAGCTGCACTGGAAAAAGATGAGGTTCCCATAGGATGTGTCATTGTTTCCAATAATCGCATCATTGCAAGAGCTCACAATCTCACGGAAACATTAAACGATGTAACTGCCCATGCAGAAATGCAGGCCATTACTTCCGCCGCTAATTTTCTGGGTGGGAAATATCTGATCAACTGTACCCTTTATGTAACCCTTGAACCGTGTGTAATGTGCTCCGGAGCCTTGGCCTGGTCACAGATTTCCAAAGTCGTAATTGGAGCAAGAGATGAGCAAAGAGGATTTATCAACAAACACCTTTCCTTGCATCCCAAAACAGAAATGGTAACCGGAGTAATGGAAAATGAGTGCTCAACGATCGTTAAAGAATTTTTTAAAAGCAAAAGATAATATTTTAGAATTTGATGCCCGCTTCCACGAAAGACTCAATCATTATTTGTTTTTTAAGATAGAATACATCATGACATCAATGTATTTGCCATCTTTTTTAAGATGCTGCTTTAGCAAAGCTTCTTTTTCCATCCCTATTTTTTCCATGATTCTTCCGGAGGCCGGATTGTCTAAAAAATAAGTTGCATAGATTTTATTAATCTGTAGTTCATTAAACCCAAAATCAATTAAAGCTGTAGCAGCTTCGGTGATATATCCTTTGTTCCAGAAAGGCTTTCCCATCCAGTAGCCAAGCTCAGCTTTGTCATCATCCCTGTCGTGAAGACCAATGGCACCTAAAATCTGTCCTTCCTTATTTCGGACTGCAAAAGTATATCCTGTATTGTTTTCAAAGGATTCCCGGGACATTTTCATCCAGAATTTGGCATGTTCCCCAGTATAAGGATAAGGAATATTGGACGTAACATCTGAGAAAATTTTATCCTGAAGATATTCAGTTACAAAAGGAAGATCTTCTTCTTTCAGCTGGGAAAGAATTAATCTTTCCGTTTCTATTACCGGGAATTCTTTTAATTTTCTCATAATACGTTTTGGTTCATTGGAGTTTTCCTATAAGTCTTTTCCTAAAAAATAAAGCCCTTTCAGCGTATGGAGCCTGTCCATCACATGAATTTTTTCCGTCAGAGGCTTATAAACATGGGAAACACCGCCCGTTGCGACTACAAAACAGTCGTCATTCACCTCATCGTTGATGCGGTCTATAAAACCTTCTACCATTCCCAGAAATCCGTATACCATGCCGCTTTGCATACAGGTTACCGTGTCCAGACCCAATACGGATTTAGGCTTTTTCAGCTCAATATCAGGAAGCTGGGCAGTTTGGCTGATCAATGAATTCAAAGACGTTACAATTCCAGGGGCAATGATTACTCCCAATGTCTCTCCGGTTTCTGTTACACAGCTTGCCGTAAGAGCCGTTCCAAAATCTATGACGATCTTCTTCCGGTTTGGGTAAAGATTATGGGCAGCCACAAGATTGGCATAAATATCCGTTCCCATCTGTTTGGATTTTGCCTGAACACCCGAAGGCGTAGACCGGTCTACAATCACAGGCTGAATACCATGGATCTTTTTGATCGCCGAACCCATGACCTTGGTAAGCTGCGGTACTACAGATCCTATGATGACTTTACTGATATCTTTCGGTTCTACTTTGTAGGTCTGATAAAGCATGAGAATCTGTACATACAGCTCATCTACCGTTCTGTACGGCTTCGTGTTGATCACCCATGAAATATCACAGTTGTCTCCATTGAAAAGTCCGAATCTGATGTTGCTGTTCCCTACGTTGATTACAATTGAATTCATTTATTTTTTAAGCTAGTCTGGGTTAAAAAACGGTTGTAAAAATAAGCCTTTATCATCAAAAATAAGCATTATCTATATTATTTAACCTGAATTCGGGACAAGAAATACTGAAAAACAATTGTGCTTTTATAGCAAATGCAAGCAAAGCAGATTTTTGGAATGTTAATAAGGAAAACCTGAGCCTGAAATTTAGAAGATTGGAAACATTTAATTATCTTTAAGACTGAAAATATTTTTATCCTGCTTCCATGAAAAAATTAATGCTGATTGTAATCTTTTGTATTAGCCTGAATACTTTTGCCCAGAGCGGAAACCAGGTAAAAGATATATTCCTTAAAATAAAGCAGGAATCAAAGATTGACCGGAACGACAAGGCTGTTTATGACCTTCTTGACGAGTTTTATACTAAAAGCCTGCAGGCAGAAAATGACGAAATGACTCCGGAAACAGTTCAGAAAATTGAAAAAATGGCCTCCAATCCAGATACGAAAAATCTTCATATCCTGTTATTGTTCCTGATGTATCAGCAGCATCTCAGCCGCACTTCTATGGTTGGAAAGACACCTGATACAGAATTCCAGATAGAGGCTATCAAATTATTAGAGAATGAAACCAAAGATATTTATGGAAAAATACCTGCTATTATTTATATCTACAAATTTGAAGCCCTGGACGGAGGAGGAAAGAAAGAAGAGGCTAAAGCTACAGTAGATCAGGGGCTAAAAGAATATCCGGATTCAGTTCCTTTAAAAGTATACCGCTACCTCAATACAAAAGATGAGGTTTTAAGAAATGATCTTGTAAAAAATCATCCTAATCACTGGATGGTCCTGCAGTTTGGGATAAAATAAAGGTATTTGGATTTCAGACATCAGATCTCAGATATGAGAGGGTTTTCGGTAATAATGTGGTTGTGAATCGTGAATTTTGCTTCACAAGTCAATCGTGAAGGCTTCTAAAGATATGTGATTCGGACATTAGGTTTCAAATTGAAAGACTTAGTGAAAGACTTCAATACAATAAAAAACCCACAGAACTTTCTGTGGGTTTTTATTGTAATTGTATAATCTATTGCTTTACTTCTACAATATTATCATCCGTATTGACATCTGCTATTCTCTGGCTGAAATCTATTCCTAAAACAGACAGCTGAGCTTTCGTATAAGGAATTGTCAGCGTATATTCTTTCTGAGTCCAGGGCCAGTAAGGCATCGTCTTAAAGTCGCCGTAAACATCTTTCTCCTTCCATGTATGGGTCATATTCAAAGGAATCTGATAAGTAACAATCTTTTTATCTGCAGTCATCACATTGAAATCAATAGGCATAGGAACTTGTCCATTATTAACCAAAGTAATGGTTGTAGATTTTGCATCGTATTTCACATCTTTGATTCCATAATCAATGGTTTTTGTGGTATTGATCCAGTAATTATGGAACCATTTCAGATCCATTCCTGAAACTTTCTGTGCAATGTGAAGAAAATCCCTGTCGGACGGGTGTTTCATATGCCACTGTTCATAATATTGCTTTAAGGTTTCGGCAAGTTTTTGCTCGCCCATAATGTAGCCTAGCTGTACGAGGTATAATTCCCCTTTTACATAGGAAGCATAGGTATAAGCAGTCCCATTATCATGGTGGTCTCCCAGCCATACGGCAGGTTCTTCAATTCCCTTTTTAACGAAATTTCTGTATGCATTCACAGTATTGGCAAAAGGATTCGGAAGTTCTTCCGGAAACAGCTGATACATCACATAACCTTCTGCATAGCTGGTAAATCCTTCATCCATCCACGGACGTACAGATTCGTTGGTTGCCAGCATTTGCTGATACCAGGAGTGTGCCCCTTCATGAGCCATTAAGCCCATTAAACCTTTAATATCTTTAGCTTCTCCCAGGATCATCGTACACATTCCATACTCCATACCGCCATCACCACCCTGGATAAAAGCATAGGTAGGGTACACATATTTCCCGAAATGGCTGTTCATCAGCTGAAAATATTTGGTGACATAAGGCTGTGCTTCTTCCCAAACTTTTGTTTTCTCATTCTGCTGATATACTAAAAATACTTTCGGCCCTTCCGGAACGTCAAAACTCTTTACAACATAGTCTCTGTCTGCACTCCATGCGAAATCCAACATATTTTTTGCAGTCCATCTCCATGTTGCTTTCTTATCTTTTTCGGCTTTGATTTTTGCATTGGTGTCATAACCTTTAACTTCTGCCGGGTTTTCAAGAATACCTCCTGCTCCGATTACATAGTCTTTGTTGATCTTGATGGTAACATCAAAATCCGAGAACGGAGCATGAAATTCTCTTCCGATATAGTCAAATGTTGCCCAGCCATCATAATCGTACTCTGCAATTTTCGGATACCACTGCGTCATGGTCATGTCAACTCCTTCCCTGTTGTTTCTTCCGCTTCTTCTGATCTGCTGGGGAATCACAGCATCCCATTCCATGGTGAAATTTGTAGATGAATTAGGCTTAACCGGTTCTGCCAGATAGACCTTCATGATCGTTTCCTGAATCTCAAACTTCACATCTTTTCCGTTTTGTTTAAGCCAGTGAATATTTTGTGCTCCTTCCTGATCTTTAGGAATGGAAGCTAATCTTGAAGTCCCATCTTTTTGCAATCTTGAATCTCCATTTTTACCTTGACCTGCAACTCTTTGATCCATCATGGAATTGGGTTTAAAAGCATTCCAGTACAGGTGGAAATACACCACATTGAGCTCGTCTGGCGAATTGTTTGTGTATTCTAAGGTCTGATTTCCGTGGTAAGTAAATTTTTCAGCATTTACATCAATATTCATCTTGTACTTCGCACTTTGCTGATAGTAAGCTCCTTGCTGAGCCTGAAATTGAGAAATGATAAACGCAAAAATGATTGCAACCGATTTTTTCATTTAAAATTTATTTTTTTTAAAGATAGGTAATTTGTGTAAAAGCCTCAAATATGGGACTATTTTAGAGCTTTTTAATCCGTTATAACTTTAGATGGGTTTTCTTCCTGATGGTTAAGCTGCTCGTGCAGGTTTTGCTTTTTTTAAACACTAATGACACAAATTATAGATGAGTCAGCATTTTCTTAATTAATGTGATTTGCCCTAAATGATAGTAAGCATGTTCAATCATTCCATCGATATTTCTTCTGTAGGTTCCATATTTTTTATCTACGAAAACCTCATCAAGTTTACTGTCAGCCATCTGTTCAACTAATGATGCAAACTTTTCTGAGTCTGTCCAAAGCCTATTTAAAAGCGCCTCCCATTGCTCCGCAGATTCAATAGGCGAAAGATCAAAACTGAATTGATCTTTTATTTCAAGCTCACCGCCTTCCAATACATTAACAATTCCGGCTATATAATAATGGATATGAAAAGTAAGCATAGCAATTGTATTTAAAGAATCTATTTTAGCAATGGCTTGTTCCCATGTTACATCTGAGAGTTTGTCCTTAAAATTAGTATTGGCGATCCAGTAACCATCAAGCAAGACTTCCCTGAATCTTTTTGATAACTGTATAGTTGAACTCATTATTTAAAATTTATGTTTTTTAAAGATAATTAATTTATTTTTTTAATTTCTCACAGACAAATTAATACACAATTTTAAGCACTAATCATTCATGAGCCTTGTCAAGGTTTAAAACCTTGACAAGGCTGGTTCTAGAATTTAAATGGAAAGCATAAGCATTTTTTTAAAAGATTAAACAGGCGACTTACAGATCAGTATCTCCAATCATCTTAATTTTCTTATTTTCGCAGATTAAAAAAAGTTTTATAATGCTGACCGTAGAAAAAATAGGAGGAACTTCCATGTCTCAGTTTCAGGATGTTCTTTACAATATAATTATTGGAAAAAGAAAGGAGGGAGAATTTTATAATAGGGTTTTTGTAGTCTCCGCCTATAATAATGTAACAAACTGGCTATTAGAACATAAAAAAACAGGTGAACCCGGTGTATATCAAAAGTTTCTGAACGGTGAAGATTATAAGGCTGATCTCGATAAGGTATGCCAAAAACTGATTTCCATTAATGAAGGATTGGAGAATGTTGGCCTTCAGCTTTCCGAAGCTAATGAATTTATAACAAACAGAGTGGAGCAGGCAAAAACAATGCTTAGCAGCCTGAGTAAGGTTTTGGCATCAGGATATGTAAATGCTCACGATATTCATCTTGCGGCAAGGGAAATTTTAGCCTCTATTGGGGAAGCCCATTCTGCGTGGAATTCTACTAATATTATCAACAATAAAGGAATTAACGCAAAATTTGTGGATTTATGCGGATTTGATGATAACGAAGCCCTTACTATTGATGAAAGAATTACAAAAGAATTCAGCGGAATAGATTTTAAAAATGTAATTTGTGTAGCAACCGGATACACTAAAGGAACTGAAGGAATTATGAGGGTTTTTGACCGTGGATATTCCGAAGTTACCTTCAGTAAGGTCGCTGTAGATATAAAGGCTGATGAGGCAGTTATTCATAAAGAATATCACTTATCCAGCGCAGACCCTAATATCGTGGGTGTAGAAAACTGTGTTCCGGTAGGACTGACCAATTACATCATTGCAGACCAGCTGGCTGATATAGGTATGGAAGCCATTCACCCAAAGGCAGCAAAACCATTAGAACTCTCCGGAATTAATATCCGTATTAAAAATACATTCGACCCGGATCATATCGGTACCTTGATATCAAAGAATTATGTATCTCCTGACGCCCGTGTTGAGATCGTTTCCGGATCAAAAAAAATGCTGGCCATAGAAATTCATGATCCGCTTATGGTAAGTGAAGTGGGTTATGATGCCCAGATCATGACCTATTTCCAAAAGTATAATATAAGTTATGTATTGAAATCTACAAACGCAAACTCAATAACAATGGTGATTTGGGAAAGTAATGCCGCGGAAAAGCTTTTGGAGGAACTCAAACAAAATTTCTATCAGGTAACGGGAGTTCCGGTTGCATTAGTCTGTGCAATGGGAACCAATATTGCTACCCCCGGATTCTTATATCGTGCGGCAAAAGCCCTGTATGAGAATCATATTAATATCGAATGTTATGCACAGTCCATCATGCAGGTTAACATGCAGTTTGTAGTAAAAAGGGAGCATTATGAGAAAGCTATTATAGCTTTGAACCAGGCATTATGCAATTAAGCATTTTCTGAGAACATATAAAATTAGTCCTAGGAAATCTAAAATAAAAAACCTCAAGTGTATTTTACATTTGAGGTTTTTATATGATTTAAAAATCAAATTATTTTTTAGCCGGAATTTCTTTTTTTCCGCTGTGTAAGATCTTTTCAAGGATTCTTAAAGTAATCAGATAAGTAGGTTTCACTCCTGTAAGGCCTAAGCCTCCTGAAGAAAGTGTACTTCCTGTTTCCAATGGATTATCCGAAGCATAGTACGCATAACATACAAACAGATCCGGTGCAATATGATGTCTGATTTTAGACGCCACCTGAATCGCTTTCTGGTAATGTGCTCCTTCCATTTCAAGACCAATTGCTTTCCATGAAGTGTTCATAAAGTAAGAAAGGATATCCCTGTTTTGAAGTGATGTTCCTAATACAGTAATCATCGGGCCTTCAAACGCTTTTAGTTCATCATCTTTAAAATCATCCAGTTTTAAAGCATTTTCAAAAGGATAGTTATCCGCTGTTCCTTCAAAAATATGGGCAGTAGGAATCATAATGTCTCCTTTTCCTCCGGCAAGGATCCCGGCTTTACCCATGATAGAAACGGATTTCACTTTCATCATATACACCTCTCCTTTATGCTCAAAAGGTCTAAGTAATTCATCCATTACCTCAAAAGCCTGCTCTCCGAAAGCATAGTCGAAAACCATGATCACATCGTCTCCACCATATTTTATACCGCTGAACGGAGTGTTTTTAAGGTCTGTTTTGCTTAAATCAATGATTTGAACATCTATATTACTTCCGCTCTTATCATTAATATAAATCAAACCTTCCTCTAAAGCATATTTTGAAACCTTGTCGCGAAGTTCTTTTTTATCAGAAATCTCTCCGTACAGTTTGTAATCTACTTCTTTGTTGTCTTTTTTCTTTAAGGCATCATTTCCATACAGCATATTTTTCACTGAGTGCATATTGGCAGAAATAATGTGCAATGGACGCATATGAAGATTGTTTTCAAATAAAACTTCTTTCACTTTGTTGGCCCATTTTTCACCAAAATAGTGATGCCCTACTCTTTCCTTTAATATAGCACTGAAATGAATCTCTCTTTCTCTCGTCTGTTTTGCATCTTCCAGACTTACTTTTCCTAAGTTGTAGATGATTTTGAATAAACGGTCTGGATTATCATCATCCCCAAAAGCATTGTAAGCGTTCAGGGTTTCTTCAAAAGTTCTTCCTATTAAAGAAGATAAATGAATAAGAGCAACCTCTTTTTCTTTTCTGCTGAATTTTTTCTCTCCCTTTACGACTTCTTCGATAATTTTAAAAGCACGTGTAGGTTTCCAGTTTTCATCCTGAATGAAAGCAAGGTTTCTCACTTTATCGGCTTCTATAAATAAGAATGTTAAGTGGGTAAGAATGTCATAAATTTCAGAACGTCCCAAAAGAACTTCAATATTCATCTGGTGTTCATCTATCCTGTAACAGTTTCTTCTTCTCTTTTTAGGGACAATGGGTTCGAAACTTCCTTTATCAAAACCTTCATCCGATGTAAGATGAATAAACGCACATTCTTCAATCCCTTCCGGAAGTCTGTCTAAAACGTACATCAAACCATCTAATTCCATTTTATTAGGAATATTCATGGTACCATAAATCTCTGGATTGATAGTCTTTAACAAACTTCTGATACTTTCTCCAGAAACACCGGCAGGTTTAAAAAAACCTCTGTAAAAGAGGTGTCTCATAGAAATATACAATCTTTCAATTGCTTCCGTTGTTTCTCTAGCTCTAGAATTTGTCATAAAATAAATTTCACACAAATATACAAAATCTTCGCTCAACTTATTTTAAGTATCTTTTAACAAGCAGTTTAAATTTGTATCTTTAGAATTGTAAAATGCATATCATAAAATGCATTGTGATGTTTATTAAAGGGCTAAACATTACCTTTCACCAGCCAATCACCCTATTAAAAATAGTTAAACCATCGTTTGATTTTCATAAATTTTACAAATACCCCTAAAAAATATAGGGGTAAAATATTTTCAATTCATTTTTTTTGTAAATTTGCCCTGTAAAAATTAACCTTATTATGTCAACTTTAAGATTCAAAGCGTTAGAAACTTTACCATTTAAGGACTTCAGAAGAGATAATTCTGTTGAGGTTCCTGGAAAACTGTCAGAATTATTCTGCCAGAATGTTTTCTCAGAAGAGACCATGAGAGAATATTTAACCAAAGAAGCATTCCAGTCTATTATGGATGCTATCAAAAAAGGAACAAAGATCCAGAGACACATTGCAGACCAGGTAGCAGTGGCTATGAAAGACTGGGCAATGAGTAAAGGAGCGACTCACTACACACACTGGTTTCAGCCTTTGACAGGAACTACTGCAGAAAAGCACGATTCTTTCTTCACTCCTATCGAAGGAGGCAGAGCCATTGAAAGATTCAGCGGAAACCTGTTGATCCAGCAGGAACCTGATGCTTCTTCTTTCCCGAACGGGGGAATCAGAAATACCTTCGAAGCAAGAGGGTATACGGCTTGGGATCCTACTTCTCCTGCATTCATTATGGGAACTACTTTATGTATTCCTTCTATCTTTATTTCTTATACAGGAGAAACTTTAGATTATAAAGCACCTCTTTTAAGAGCTTTGAATGCTGTAGATGAAGCTGCAACCAATGTAATGCAGTATTTTGACAAAAACGTAACAAAAGTAACTCCTACTTTAGGCTGGGAGCAGGAATACTTCCTAGTTGACTCTGCATTATACCAATCCCGTCCGGACCTTGTTTTAACAGGGAAGACTTTATTGGGACACTCTCCTGCTAAAGGACAGCAGCTGGACGACCACTATTTCGGTTCTATCCCAACAAGGGTAATGAACTTCATGAAAGAGCTGGAAATTGAATGTATGAAGTTGGGGATTCCTGTAACAACAAGACATAACGAGGTTGCCCCTAACCAGTTCGAACTTGCCCCAATGTTTGAAGAAGTAAACGTTGCCGTAGACCACAACTCTTTGTTGATGGATATCATGGCGAGAATTGCTCACAAGCACCATTTCCATATTTTATTCCATGAAAAGCCATTTGCAGGAGTAAACGGAAGCGGAAAGCACAACAACTGGTCTTTAGCAACGGATACAGGTGAAAACCTGTTAAGCCCCGGAAAAAATCCTAAGAAAAACTTACAGTTCTTAACATTCTTCGTTAATACAATCAAAGCGGTTTACGAATACGCTGACCTTTTAAGAGCAAGTATCGCCTCTGCAAGCAACGACCACAGATTAGGTGCTAACGAAGCTCCACCGGCAATTATTTCCGTATTTATCGGAAGCCAGCTGTTCAGAGTATTGGAAGAACTGGAAAAAGTAACGGAAGGAAAGCTTTCTCCGGACGAAAAAACAGACCTTAAATTAAATGTAGTTGGAAAAATCCCTGAAATTCTTCTAGATAATACCGATAGAAACAGAACTTCTCCGTTTGCATTTACCGGAAATAAATTCGAGATCAGAGCGGTAGGATCTTCTGCCAACTGTGCAGAATCCATGACTGTAATGAATACGATCGCCGCTAAACAATTGATCGATTTCAAAAAAGAAGTTGATGCTCTTATTGAAACAGGACTTAAGAAAGACGAAGCGATCTTCAATGTATTGAGAGAGTACATCAAGCAGTGCAAGAGCATTATGTTTGAAGGTGATGGATATTCTGATGACTGGGCGAAAGAAGCTAAAAAGAGAGGTTTAAATAACTTAAAAACTACTCCGGAAGCACTTAAGCAGGAAATGGATAAAAAATTCGTTGATCTTTATGAAGAAATCGGAGTATTTACGCACAGAGAGGTTGAGGCAAGAAACGAAATCAAACTAGAAAAATATTCTACTGTCATTGATATTGAAGCAAGAGTGTTAAGTGACATCGCAAGAAACCACATCATTCCTTCTGCTTTAAATTATCAGAACAGACTGATTGAAAATGTAAAAGGTCTTAAAGAAATATTCCCTGATAAAGAATTCAAAACATTGGCGAAAGAGCAAATGAGCTTAATCACTAATATCTCTGAAAACGTTTCCAAGATCAAACTGGGCGTTGAGGATCTTATCAAAGCAAGAGAAGCAGCGAAGGCTGTATCAAATAGTCAGAAGCAGGCAGAAACATACTGCAGCAAAGTAATTCCTTTATTCGATGTGATCAGAGAAGCTTCTGATGATCTTGAAATGATGGTGGATGATGAACTTTGGCCAATGACTAAATATAGAGAAATGTTATTCACAAAATAACATCTGTAAAGTTCCATATTAGTTAAATCCCCGGAAAACCGGGGATTTTTTTTGATTTATTAACAGCTACAAAAAGTGGAGTTTTAAATCACGAAATCCGATTAATAAAGGAAAAGCTATTTATTATGTTAAAGAATCTTAATAAAAAAAACCGCAGACTCGCCAAAAATAGGCGGTTGCGGTTTGTTTTTCTTTAACATACTTAAATAATATGTTAAAATGTGTTAAATAAAGAACCTGACAATAATCATATCAGGGGTCTTTTGCTCGGAATCTCTACTTTTGTAATGCTTTTGAAAATAAATATTCCTTTTAACACGGATAATCAAATATATATGAAGAAAAGAGTTTTGTTTTATTTAGTTGCTTTAGTGTCTACAGTTTCTGTTCAATCTTGCGCTACAAATTATGTAGTTTCACAGCCAGCAACTTACGCTAAAGAATACAAAACAGATGCCAAACTAGCTTCTATTGATAATAAGAGAATAGAGCAGGATAAGCAAAGACTTATTGATTCTTTCCTGGCGGAAAAGGCGGCATCTATCGCAAACGCGAAAAAAGCTATTAAGAATTCTGAGATTGCAAAGGCAGTCAAATACAATAAAACCATCGACAATATCCTTACAGAAGCTGAAACATACCTTGGAACTCCTTACAGATACGGAGGAATGACGAGAAGAGGTATTGATTGTTCAGCTTTCGTTCTTTCTGTATTCGGAGCAGCAGCAGGGCTTAGCTTACCAAGAGTAGCAGCTTCTCAGGCTCAGGAAGGAGAAAGCATTGATAAAAGTGAGCTTCAGAAAGGAGATCTGATTTTCTTTTCACACGGAAGAAGAATCTCTCACGTAGGTATCGTAGAAAGTGTAACTGAAGAAGGTGAAATTAAATTCATCCATGCAGCCACTTCTAAAGGGGTAATGATCTCATCGCTGAATGATTCTTACTGGGGACCTAAATTCAGGTTTGCAAAAAGAGTAATCAACGAGAACGGAGATGCTTATAATAATCTTGCATCTTCTACTCCATCCGCAGCGACAAGTTTTTAATTTTAAATAATTGATTTAAATAATGAAGCCATCAGAATCTGATGGCTTTTTTATTTTTTAATTATTCCACTTTTTACTACTCTGTCTTTTCCTGCACAAAATCCACGCCTTCAGTAAGAGGAATGACGTATAAGTAACGTAAAAAAGGGAGGTTTACGACTTGTTTTGTTTAGCTCGCAGGAATAATTATTTTGGCTAAAGCCGTAGAAGAATATATTAAATACAAAGGCGGGCTAAAGCCCACCTCTATTAAATTTTAATTATTCAAGCAGAAGACATCTTCCGTTATTGCCTAATCCCTATCAATTTCAATGTCCAGCTTATAAAGAAGTCCATGTACCTCAGAAAGGGAAAATTTAGCCTTTTTAAGACGATTTACGGAAGGATCTATAGAATAATTGAAGGAAGTCCTGAAATCTGTTTTTTCAAGGTTGGTATTGTCGAAAATGGCTCCGGAAAGATCACATTCTGAAAATATTGAATTGGACACATCGCATTCAGCAAAATCGGTTTCAATTAATCTGGAATTTTTAAATACTGTTTTCTTAATTGAAGTTTTGTAGAATACGGCATCATTCAGTAGACATTCATCAAATGTAAAGGAAAGTCCGAAATCGTTGCAGTCATTAAACTGAAGCCCGAACATTTTACATTCTATGAAAGCTGTGTCATGAAAAGAGGTTTTCACCAGTTTTGCCATACTCAGATTACATCCGGAAAATTTGCAGTCCGTAAAGCTGAAACCTGAAAGATCTGCATATTCAAAGCTACAGTTTCTGAAGGTGCAGTTCTCGTATTCCCCTTTTTCGAAAGGCTGTTCATTAAAGTTTATGTTTTGATAATTTTGATCCAGAATATATGCTTGCATCAGGTCTGTCTTTATGCGAATGGGTCTATTTCCTCTATATTTAGGGAATATGAAAATGAGCTTACAGTTATACCAAACTGTTCTTATCCGAATAATTCAGTTTAAAGAAGATAAAAGTCATCATAGAAAAGGCAAGCAGCGAGCTTCCTCCATAACTGAAATACGGAAGCGGAATACCCACCGTCGGGAAAAGCCCCATAACCATTCCTAAATTGATGGTAAAGTGCATCATGAGGATGGAAGCAAAACAATATCCAAATACCCGATTAAAGGTGGATTTCTGCTGTTCTGCGAGATAGTAGATCCGTCCGATGTAGATCATGTAGCACAAAACCAGCACGGCGCTTCCTATAAAGCCCCATTCTTCGCCTACTGTACAGAAAATATAATCGGTTTCCTGCTCGGGAACAAATTTTCCCTGTGTTACCGATCCTTCACGGTATCCTTTTCCTACAAGCCCACCGGATCCTATAGCTGTTTTTGAATATAATAAGTTGTACCCGGAAGTATCTCTGAACGCTTTTTCTCCTTTGTAAAGAACCTCAATTCTTTCTCTCTGGTGCTTTGGAAGTTTTTCCAGAATATAGGGTGAGCCGAAAGCCAATCCGCACAACAGCAGAATTGAACCGGCAATTCCTGAAATAGAAATTACATCCCAGGACATTCTGTGATAATTCATGGCGATCAAAATCCCGGCAATTACAACTACCGTCAATGCCACATAAACGGGAGGTATAGCAAGAGAGACTAAAAAGACTCCGGCAAAAATAAACCCAATTCCAAACAGAAGCCCATTCAGGCCTTCTCTGTATAATGCTATAAAGAATGCTATAAATACAAGCATGGAACCCACATCCGGAATCGCCAGAACGACTACCGCTGGAATCCCGATAATAGCTAAAACAGTCCAGAGTGATTTTTTAACTTTCAAATTAAAATCCGGTCCGGAGACGTAGTTGGCAAGCATAAGAGCGGTTCCTATTTTCGCAAATTCTACCGGCTGCATGGTAAAGCTTCCGAACTTATACCAGTTTTTCTGGCCAAGGATTTCTTTCCCAAACGGGAAAAGCCCAATGAGAAGCAAAACACCGCCAATGTAGATAATCGCAGACATGTTCTCGAAGAACTTGCTTCTCCCTACGAATATAATAAGCCCCACAAATAGAGATATACAGAAGAAAATCAACTGTTTTTCTCCAAGTTTCTGATCAACACTATAAATATTTGCAATCGCAAAAATGCAAAGCAGAAAATACAGCCCGAGTCCTAGTTTATCTATTCCTTCTGCCCATTTCATCGCTTTACGTTTTTAGTGTTGTTCTTTGTTTCTTCTTCTATTTTCTTCTTCAGTTTTGCTTTCTGCTCTTTGATAAAGTTCAGGCTGTCCTGTTGTCTTTTCAGCTTAACAGAATCTACTTTAGGATCTTTATACAATCCTTTACGTTTGAGATCTGCTACCCACTGCCTTTTGTACTCAGGCATAAAGCTGGCACTGGTCATCTTCTTGTAAAGATTTTCTCTCTTAAGATCCCCGGTTATATATTTTTCAGCGATCACGGTACAGGCGGGACCTGCCCATGTTGCTCCAAATCCGGCATGTTCCATTACTGCTGCAACTACAATTCTAGGTTTGTCCGCAGGAGCAATCAATACAAAGATAGAATTGTCTTTTCCCTGAGGAACCTGTGCAGTACCTGTTTTGGCAAGCTGGGTAAAATCATTGGATTTCAAGCTTCTTGCAGTACCTCTCAAGACCACAGCCTCCATACCTTTCAGTACAGGTTCGAAATGTTTAGGATCTACAAGGGTTTTATGTTTAGTCTTAAATCTTGGATCAGGATTCGGCTTGCCATCAATAGATTTAACGATATGGGGGGTGTAAAACCAGCCTTTATTGGCAATGGCAGCCACATAATTCGCCAACTGAAGAGGGGTTACCAAAACGTCACCCTGACCCATTCCATTAAAAATAGAGCCATTCATCGTATAGTCTGAGCTCCAGTTTTTCTTTCCGCTTCTTTTTTCGTAAAACTTCCCGGTAGGAATTCTACCTGGAGAACCTACGGCAATATCATTATTCAGATACTCTCCTACTCCAAAGCTGCTCATAATTTTTTTCCATTCATCAACTCCTTTGGAAGGATCACCCGGATATTTATTCATGATAGCAATAAATGCATGCGAAAAATAACAGTTACTGGAAACCTGGATAGAAGGAATAAGAGGATCTGCACCACCATGTCCTTTAATTCTTAACCCCTTATAATAAAATCCGCCTCCACAAGGGAAAACCGTATTTTCGTCCATTACTCCCATTTGCATTCCTGCCAGGGCAGTCAGCAACTTGAAGGTAGAACCCGGAGGGTAAGCTGCCTGAACAGACCTGTCAAATGTAGGCTTGTTTTCGTATAAGGTATCTTTTGATAATGCGTAAAGGTTCTTTGACTTGTAAGGACCTGTAAATAAGTTGGGATCAATATCCGGGCCTGTTGCCAGGGTAAGAATTTCCCCATTATTCGGGTCTATTGCTACAATTGCACCATGCTTATCAACCAGCATTTCTTCAGCCATCCTTTGCAGGTCATAGTCAATGGTTAAGGTAATATCTTTACCGGTAACCACATCTTTATCTAATGCACCGTTTTTGTATGAACCAATATTCCGAAGCTTAATATCTTTCTGAATATATTTCATCCCTTTTATACCGCGAAGATCTTTCTCATAAGATTTCTCAACTCCTGTTTTCCCGATAAAGTCTCCGGGAAGGTAATAAATGGAATCTTTTTTAATTTCTCTTTCATTCACTTCACTGGTATACCCTAAAAGGTTTCCGGAAGTGGCCACTTCATACTGACGCTGAGGTCTGGAAACAATACTGAATGCCGGATACTTGAAAATAATTTCCTGCACCCTGGCAATATCTTCCCTGCTGAGGTCCTTCAGAAAGGTCATAGGAGTCAGCTTTGAATAGTATTTTTCTTTCTTAATGATATCGATTCTTTTAATAAAATCCGCTTTACTGATCTGCATCAGGTTACAAAACCCGACGGTATCAAAATCCGGTTTCATTAAGGCCTGCGTAAAGGAAATCTCATAGGCAGGCTGGTTTCCTACTAGGATCTTTCCGTTCCTGTCAAAAACAACTCCTCTCTGCGGGATAACGTATTCAATTTTAATAGATGTGTTTGCTGCATTTAAAGCATAACGGTCTGTAAACAGCTGCAAATAAGCAAGCCTCGCCACAAAAATAAGGGCGATGACTACGAGGGCAGAAAAGATTTTTAAATAACGTGTGTTCAAACTTTTTGTTTGATTTTAAATATTAATGCGTAAACCACTATAAATATAAAGGAAATTATACTTGTGATCACCACATTAAGTAATATTTCAAAAAAACGGCTAAATTTAAAAAATTCTATGTACTGCACTAAAAGCTGATGCAGGAAGATACTCGAAAACAGAAACAGTAAAAACTGCGCCCATTGAAGGGACTGAAAAGAGAAAAAGTCTGTGGAAGTATCTGTGGAAGTTCTGAAAATCAAAGTTCTGAAATAGGCGATCAGCGTTGTTGCAAAAGCATTGATTCCCCATGAGTAAAGGAATGCATCTACAGAAAGTCCTATTAAAAAGCTTAAAGCTAAAAACTGATATTTATTTCTGAAGAAAGGATAAAACATGACGAATACCGGATAAAGAACCGGGGTGTACTTTCCGAAAATAGTAATCCTGTTCAGTACAAAAATCTGTAATGCAACCAGGAAGATCATGATCAATATATCGGTAAATAGAGTCCTGCTAATCATTTTCTTTTTTTATTACGGTCTGCAATGTATCCTGAATTCTTTGTACCTCAGCTTTTTTAAGGTTCTTTACAACAAATACTTTGCTTAAAGCTCCCATTTTTTCACTCAGCTCTACCGAGATATCCCAGAAACCTGTTTTATTGTCTACAGAATATCCGGCAATAGTACCAATCATTACCCCTTTAGGGAAAATAGCTGATTTACCGTCTGTAACAACGGTATCACCTACTTTTAAGGCCACATATTTAGGGATGTCTGCAAGATGCATTACTCTTGAATTATCACCGTTCCATGTTAAAGTTCCGAAATATCCTGAATTTTTCAACGAAGCGTTGATTCTGATCCTGTTAACACTCAGAACAGACTGAACCAAAGCATAGCTGTCCGTAGAGTTGATTACAATTCCGGCAATCCCTTTAGGAGCCATTACGCCCATCTGAGGAAAAACACCGTCTCTGCGGCCACGATTAATTGTAAAATAATTATTTCTTCTGTTGATACTGTTAAAGACGATTTCGCCATCTACAAAGGTATAGATCTGGCCACCGCCTAATGTATCATGTACTTTTCTGAATACAGGATTTTTTGCCCCTTCTTTGCCATAAAGCTGGGTCATCAGGGCTTTGTTCTGGGCAACAAGATCTTCATTGATCTGCTTCAGCTTCAGATATGAAACTCCTTCATCAATATACCCCGAAATCCATGAATTCAGCGCAGCCGACTGGCCAGCTACCCATGATTTCTGCATGGCATTTTTAGAGAATATCAGAACCAGAGCAACAATCTGCAGGAATATAAAGAAGACAAAAAGGGCGTTCTTCGAAAATAGTCTCAGCAAAAATCCCATTCAGATATATAGTCGTAAAAGGTTAAAATTATTTAATTAAGAAATTGAATTTATCCATATTCTTAAGGGCAATACCTGTTCCACGAACAACAGCTCTCAACGGATCTTCTGCAACAAATACAGGAAGACCGGTTTTTTTGTGCAATCTGTCCGCAAGGCCTCTCAATAAAGCACCTCCACCAGCAAGATAGATACCCGTTTTATAAATATCGGCAGCCAATTCCGGCGGAGTAAGAGAAAGTGTTTCCATTACAGCGTCTTCAATTCTGATGATAGATTTGTCCAATGCACGTGCAATTTCCTTATATCCTACCATGATCTCTTTTGGCTTTCCTGTAATAAGGTCTCTACCCTGTACCGGGATATCTTCAATATCAACATCAAGATCTTCCACTGCGGAACCAACTTCAATTTTAATTCTTTCAGCTGTTCTTTCCCCAATGTAAAGATTATGGTGAGTTCTCAGATAGTAAGCAATGTCATTTGTAAATACATCACCTGCAATTTTCACAGATTTGTCACATACAATACCTCCTAAAGCTACAACCGCAATTTCCGTAGTACCACCACCTATGTCGATGATCATATTACCTTCAGGTTTCTGCACATCGATTCCAACTCCTATTGCTGCAGCCATTGGCTCGTAGATCAGTCTTACTTCTTTTGCGTTTACTTTCTGAGCAGAATCTCTTACCGCTCTCTTCTCAACTTCAGTAATACCGGAAGGGATACAGATAACGATTCTTAGTGCCGGCTGAATAAATCTGCCTTTAATTCCGGGAATCTTTTTGATAAATTCCTTAATCATGTGTTCAGAAGCGTGGAAATCTGCAATAACACCATCTTTCAATGGACGGATTGTTTTGATGTCCTCATGAGTTTTACCCTGCATATGCTTAGCCTGCTCACCGACGGCAATCGGCCTACCCGTAGAACGTTCAATTGCAACAATTGACGGTTGATCTATAACAATTTTATTATTATGGATGATAAGGGTATTGGCAGTACCAAGGTCTATCGCAATTTCTTGCGTAAACATATCAAATAAACTCATATTTTTCTTCTGATTTTAAGATTACAAAGATATAAATTTAACACCACTAAAGAAATTTAACATGAATATAATTTGGTTAAAATTTTATTAAAATTCACAATTGTTTATTAACTTTTGATTTAATCATTTACGGAGCCTGATTTAAACTAAAATTGACCGGGAGAAAAGACAGAGCCGAAAGATAAAAACACTTCCGTTAAAAACAATAAAATAACATCAGCAAGATTATAATAGGTTGATTATAAAATATTTCTGCGCTACGAGTTATTTTATAAGCTCAGAAGCTTTCTCTTCCTACTTCTTTTTTCTTCCGTGTCACCATAGTTTTTCACGATAATTATCATATACATTATCAGAGAATGGTTAATTAAAAAATCCGTAAATTTGCGCTGCTTATGTTACAGTATTCCAATATCCATCAGACCTCAAACTTTGCTGTACTTTCCATTAGCTATGAAAAGGCTGATGTGGAAACGAGAGGGAAGTTTGCATTTTTTGATGATAACATCAAGAATTTTGTCGCCAGGGTCCATACTATGGATTTAGGAGATGCATTTGTGGTTTCTACCTGTAACAGAACCGAAATCTATACCACTTCTCCAAATTATCTCCTGGTAGCAGAAGAATACTGCAAGACAATCGGAGTAAACCTTACAGATTTTCTTCAGTTTGCCAATATTCTGACCAAAGAAGAGGCCCTTATCCATCTTTTCAGGGTGGCAGCCGGACTGGAAAGCCAGATCATCGGAGATTTTGAGATCATCGGACAAATCAAAAAAGCATACAGCCGTTTTAAAAAAGAAAGACAGAATTCCAATCCATATCTGGAAAGAGCCATCAATGCAGCGATCCAGATTTCGAAAAGAATTAAAAATGAGACAGGAATTTCTAACGGAGCCGCATCCGTGTCTTATGCTGCCGTTCATTATATTTTAAACAGCCAGAAGAAAATTACAGAAAAGAACATTCTTCTTTTGGGTGTGGGTGAGATCGGGCAAAATACGGTTGAAAACCTGGTCAAACATGTCTATCAGCCAAAAATTAAAATTGCTAACAGAACTCAGGAAAAAGCTGAAAAAATTTCCCAGAAATACAGTATTCCTCATGTTGATTATTCTGATTTTGACAGGGAATTAAAAAACACGGACATTCTTATTGTTGCCACAGGAGCCAAACATCCTATCATCAACAAATCTCATTTCCCGAACGGGAAAGAAACCTTGGTGATCGACCTTTCTATTCCTCACAACGTTGAAAAAAATGTAACCGAGAATGAAAATGTAACCCTGATTGATGTAGATGAGCTTTCCAAACAAATCCAGGAAACGATTCAGCAGCGGGAAAAAGAAATTCCAAAAGCTGAAAAAATCATCAAAGAACTGATGAAAGAGTTTCTGGAATGGGAAAAAAAGAGAAAGCTGGCACCCAATATTCACCATTTCAAAGCTGTTCTCAAGAATATGGAACGCAATGAAATGCATAATTTTTATAAAAAAAATAAATACATAAACATCACGGACATGGAGCTTTCTGACAAAATGATCCAGAAAATTACCAACCGTTTTGCAAAATTTATCATCGACAATCCTTTAAAAGCCGAAGAAATTAGTAAATTAATGCACGAAATATTAGTTGAACAACCAAACAACGAATTCAATGAAAAGCATTAGAATCGGAACAAGAAATTCCGCATTGGCACTTTGGCAGGCAAGAGAGGTTGCCAGGAACCTTCAAAATCGTAATTATTTAACGGAAATTGTTCCTATTGTATCTTCCGGCGACAAAAACTTAAATCAACCACTTTATTCATTAGGAATCACCGGGGTTTTTACAAGAGACCTTGATGTTGCTCTATTGAATGACGAAATTGATATTGCCGTTCACTCTTTAAAGGATGTTCCGACGCAACTGCCTCAAAATATCGAGATCGTTGCTTACCTGGAAAGAGATTTCCCTCAGGACGTACTGATCAGAAAAGAATCTTCAAGAAATAAAGAGTTCCATGAACTTAAGCTAGCCACAAGCAGCTTAAGAAGAAGAGCATTCTGGTTAAAGAATTATCCTCATGCTGAGTTTTCTGATATCCGCGGGAATATCCAGACCCGTCTCCAGAAACTGGAAGAAGGAGATTTTGACGCTACTATTCTTTCTCTGGCAGGAATCAAAAGAATGAAAATGGACATTGATTATGAAATGCTTCCGCTAATGATCCCGGCTGCTTCGCAGGGAGTCATTGCTGTTGCCGGACATTCTGATAAAACAGAGATCAATGAAATCCTAAGCCAGATTAATCATAAGAAAACCCAGATCTGTGTAGAGATCGAAAGAAATTTCCTGAGCACACTGGAAGGCGGATGCACCGCCCCAATCGGAGCTTTTGCTGAGATGATCGAAAACCAGATCTGCTTCAAAGCCGCTCTTTGCTCTCTTGATGGCAAAAACTGTATTGCTACCGATGAGAACTTTGAATATAATGACACTGAAAATTTTGGAGAGAAGTTCGCCAAAATCGTTCTTGAAAACGGCGGAAAAGAACTGATGACTGAAATTAAGAATTCGTATTAAGAATTTTTAAACAGATTGAACGTTTATATTCGTAAGTGCAGAACAATGAAAAAATCCTTTTTTTTATTCGTATTTCTATTTTGTGCATTTATTGCAAATGCGCAGAATAAATTTGGGCTTCAGCTGTCCAATTCTGCTTTGACGCTCATAGACAGCTCCGTTAAGTATGATCCTGCCTATTTTGTCCTCAAATATCCCAACGGTGATGTCCCGGCTGACAAAGGAGTTTGCACAGATGTTATTATAAGAGCCTATAGAAAACTTGGTATTGATTTGCAAAAAGAAGTACATGAGGATATGGTAAAGAACTTTTCAAAGTATCCGAAAACCTGGGGATTAAAAAAACCTGACACGAATATTGATCACAGAAGGGTTCCCAATCTTGCCGTATTTTTTTCTAAATTTGGAAAAGTAAAATCTACTGAAACCAATCCTGCACTTTATGTTCCGGGAGATATTGTAACGTGGATTTTACCGGGAAACCTGACGCACATCGGAATTGTCGTCAATAAAAAATCTGCTGACGGAAAAAGATTCCTGATTGTGCATAATATAGGAGGCGGACAGGTTTTGGAAGACTGTCTCTTTAAATATACCATCACAGGACATTATCAATACCCCAAATAAGCTGCTTTTATGAAAAACCTCATCTATGCTTTATTTGTATTGTTATCATGTTATACGAAAGCTCAAACCAACGAGTTTAAAATCGTCAGCAAACCTATTGATTATTCTCAGGAGAGAGTCCGTTTAAGTTTGGAGTACCTTAAAGATCATCATCATATTGTACAAAACTCACCAACAATTTCTCCCAAAATAATTGTTCTGCATTATACTGCAGGTGGAACTGTTGAAACCAATTATAAATATTTCAATAAAACTCACCTGGAATCTGCCAGAAATGTTTTAAAGAAACAGAGCACTTTAAATGTCTCTTCACAGTTTATTGTAGACCGGGATGGCACCATTTATCAGCTTATGGAGCCTAATATGTTTGCAAGACACACGATAGGCCTTAATTACTGTGCAATCGGCATTGAAAATATAGGAAGCAGGAAGCAGCCGCTTACAGAAAAACAGGTTTTATCCAATGCTCAACTGATTAGGCATTTGACTAAAAAATACAATATAGAATATCTGATAGGCCATTCAGAATATGGTGTATTCAGAGGTTCTAAACTTTGGAAAGAGACGGATCCGGATTATTTTACTGTCAAAGACGATCCGGGGAAAGATTTTATGACGAAAGTAAGACTGTTAGTGACTGATCTGCATTTAAAAGACAAACCTTAATTTAATGAAAATTCTGTTTACCAAAATTATAGATGCCCCGCTGTTATCCAAAGAATTAGGATCGGATATTTCGGCTGAATGTATTGAGGTAATCAGGACAGAGCCTATAAAAACAGCTGCATTTGACTTAAAGAATTATTCCCTGATTTTCACCAGTGTCAACGGGGTGATTTCATTTTTCAACAATCAGTTTAAACCCAACGAGGATTTTACAGCAAAAAACTACAATAAAATATATTGCGTTGGTGAAAAGACGAAACGTGAACTGAGAAAACACGGTTTCGGAACATTTAAAGTTCTGAAAAATGCGGAAACCCTTTCAAGATTTATCATCGGAAACTGCCAGCACGAACAATTCCTTCACTTCTGCGGTAATCTTGCCATAGATGTCCTGGATAATGATCTTCCTTTGCAGAATATCAGCTACAAAAAGATCACGATTTATAAAACCGAAGAGCTCTATCCTTCCGTACCTGAAAAATATCATGCTGCAGTTTTTTTTAGTCCAAGCGGAGTTCGTAGTTTTGCAAAACTCAACTCTTTAGAAGGAATGAAGATTTTTTCCATCGGGGAAACTACCTCAGGTGAGCTCAGAAAGCACACTACAGAAGAAATCTTTACATCAGAAGAAAACAATCTGGCTTCCATTTTTGAATTGATAAAAAAGGAACTTTAAACAGCCGCACGCCTGGCTGGTAAAAATAATGAGTGCCGGCAACGGCCGTATTAGTTTAAATAAATTATGATTAAAAACGACTTATATTTAAAAGCACTCCGCGGAGAAACTGTAGAAAGACCGCCGGTATGGATGATGAGACAAGCCGGAAGATATCTGCCGGAATTCATTGCTCTCCGGGATAAGTACGACTTCTTCACAAGATGTCAGACTCCCGAGCTGGCTGCTGAAATCACGATACAGCCGATCAAAAGATTTCCGTTGGATGCTGCGATCCTTTTCTCTGACATTCTTGTAGTTCCTCAGGCAATGGGAATTGATTTCAAAATGAAGGAATCAGTTGGCCCGTGGCTGGACAATCCTATCAGAACGGCGGAACAGGTGCAGAATATTGAAGTTCCTGATGTTAATGATACGCTAGGTTATGTTTTTGATGCAATTGAACTGACTCTTCAAAAGCTGGATAATGAAATTCCATTGATCGGTTTTGCAGGGTCTCCATGGACGATCCTGTGCTATTGTGTGGAAGGAAAGGGAAGCAAAGCGTTTGATATTGCAAAATCATTCTGTTTCCAGCAGCCGGAAGCAGCTCATTTACTGCTTCAGAAGATCACAGACACTACCATTGCATATTTAAAAAGAAAAGTTGAAAAAGGAGTTTCTGCGGTTCAGGTTTTTGATTCATGGGGTGGGATGCTTTCTCCTACGGATTATCAGGAGTTCTCATGGCAGTATATCAATCAGATCGTTGAAGCATTAAGCCCTCTTACCCATGTCGTGGTATTTGGAAAAGGATGCTGGTTTGCTCTTGAGAACATGACGATGTCTAAAGCATCTGCTTTGGGTGTGGACTGGACGATTACTCCGGAATTTGCAAGAACATTAACGAACCATACGATGACGCTTCAGGGAAATTTTGATCCTGCAAGATTACATTCTACTCCGGAAACCATCAAAAAAATGGTAACTGAGATGATCAACCGTTTTGGAAAAGACAGATATATTGCTAACCTCGGACACGGAATTTTACCTAATATTCCCGTTGAAAACGCAGAAGCATTCATCAGAGCGGTTGTTGACTGGAAACCGAATCTTTAAATTAAAAATCATAAAAAAATCCCTTTCAAAACAATTGAAAGGGATTTTTTTTATCAACTGATTAATTCACTTCTGTAATAAAAGCTTCTTTAGGCTTTCTCACTTTCGTAAGATTCACCAACCAGTCATTTGATGCATCTCTGTAACCGATTGGCAGCAACAATACGCTCTTTAGTCCTTTTTCTTTCAGATTCAAAACTTCATCTACAGCTTCGGGAGAAAAACCTTCCATTGGTGTAGAATCCACTTCTTCAAAGGCTGCTGCGATAATGGCAGCACCAAATGAAATGTAGGCCTGTTTGGCAGCATGGGTAAAGTTTTCTTCCGCTGATCTCTGAGGATAGGTTCCCAACAGCATCTGTCTGTAGTTTTCCCAGCCTTCGTTTTTAAAGCCTCTAATCTCGTTGGTAAGGTCAAACATACTGTTGATTCTTTCTTCCGTATAATTATCCCAGGCAGCAAACACCAGAAGGTGAGAGCAGTCTGTAATCTGCGGCTGGTTCCATGCGTGAGGCTTAATCTGTTCCTTTACTTCCGGGTTGGTAACCACGATAATCTCAAAAGGCTGAAGTCCGCTGGATGTAGGTGCCAGTCTTGCAGCTTCTAATATTTTATCCACTTTTCCCTGTGGTACTTTCTGACCGTTCATTGCTTTGGTGGCAAATCTCCAGTTCAGTTTTTCAATTAATTCCATTAAGTTAAATTTAGACCAGACAAAATTAGCTCAAGAAGTAAAATACATGTACACAAAAATTGCTATTTGTGCTATTGGCAGAATCTATTGTAATGAATATAATTAAATAACATTTACAATAATTTTATTCTTTTCTGATCTTTTTACTTGTTATTTCTTTTTTATTATCTATCCGAATGAAATAGTATCCTTTTTGCAGATCAGAAAGATCATATCTTTCGTGCGCTCCAATGAAACTTTTGACTTTCCTGCCCGCCATATCAACTACCGCAACCTCAGAATCAAATTTCAGATTATCCGATTGAATATATAGATAATCTTGTACCGGGTTGGGATACACCTGTATTTTATCTGCAAGAGAAACTTCCGAAGTTCCCAATACTCCTGATGTAATAACTACATCATCTACCGCAACTCCAAAGGAGTAATCTCCCGCGTCATCATATATAAATCTCAGTTGAAAGTTAGCATTGGCATATGGAGCTAAATTGATACTTCCTGCCAGGCTATAGGCTGTAAGAATATAGGAGAGTGTACTGAGGTCAATAATCCAGGTTCCGGAAGCTCCTGAAGAGGTAAATATCTGTACCCAGGATGTCCCGTTAAAGACTTCAACCTTCAAGGTAGAATTAAGTTCATAAATCTGGTTGGCATATTTAAATGAAAGCTTTGGATTTGAAACTGCAGAAAGATTAATAACAGGTGATATTAATCTCGCATTGGTATTTACACTGTTTGGCCCTGCATTATCATCATCAAAAAAGGCTGCCCCGCCGGGAAACGAGGCAAAACCGCTCACAGTTCCCACCTCCCAGTTGTAGACGGTATCCGGATTATTAGTAGTCCATCCCGAAGGCAATACGGCTCCGTTAAAGTTCTCAGAGAATACCTGTGCATTATAAAATCCACAAGTGATCAGAAAAAATAGTATTTGTTTTTTCATGATATATTAATTATTAGTTTCAATAAAATTACCAATTAATATTCACTAGAAAACCAACATTTAACATAATATTTATTCACAAACAGCATGTTAAATTAAAAAAAGCAGTCGATTAACTGCTTTTTATATTGTTTATCCCAACATTTTCTGGGCTTTCTTTACGCCTTCTACAAGCCTGTCGATTTCATCAAAAGTATTGTAAACCGCAAAACTGGCTCTTACCGTTCCGGCTATATTGAAAAAATCCATGATAGGTTGTGTACAATGGTGGCCCGTTCTTACAGCAATTCCCATTTTATCCAGGATCATTCCTACATCTGAAGATATTCCTACTCCTTCCAGATTAAAGGAAACTACACCTACCCTTTTAGCCTTCTCTCCATAAATCTTTATGTTTTCCAGCTCCAAGAGTTTTCTCTGAGCGCATTCCAGTAAGGCATTTTCATGATTCTGGATATTTTGTCTGCCTATTTTTTCAATAAAATCAACAGCAGCACCCAGCGCAATATTTCCTCCTACATTTGGAGTTCCCGCTTCATATTTAAAAGGAAGCCCGGCATACGTAGTTCCATCGAAAGAACATGTGGCAATCATCTCCCCTCCTCCGTGAAATGGCGGAAGCTCTTCCAGGATTTCCTGTTTTCCATAAAGGATGCCTGTTCCCATCGGAGCATACATCTTATGTCCTGAAAAAACAAAGAAATCACAGTCCATCCGCTGTACATCGATCTCGAAGTGAGGTGCAGACTGGGCCCCGTCAATCACAATATAAGCATCTGAATTTTTTCTTATCCTGGCAATAATCTCTTCTACAGGATTTACAATTCCCAAAGCATTGGAAACCTGGTTTACAGAAACCACTTTTGTCTTCTCGCTAAGAAATTCATCCAGATAGTTCAATTGAAGAATACCATTTTCATCAATCGGGATTACTCTTAGCTTTGCCCCAGTCCTTTCACAAAGCAGCTGCCATGGAACAATATTGGAATGGTGTTCCAGGTAAGAAATGATAATCTCATCATCTTTTTTAAGCTTCTGCGTCAGAATGTAGGCGATAAGGTTCAGACCTTCCGTTGTTCCCTTTGTAAAAATGACTTCAAAATCATGTTTAGCATTGATAAATTTCTGAATCTTTCTTCTTGAAAGCTCCATTTCTTCGGTAGCTAACTGACTTAATGTATGAATTCCTCTATGAACATTGGCATTAATCTCTGTATAATAGTCATTCCAGACCTTTAAAACAGAATCCGGTTTCTGGGATGTTGCTGCATTATCTAAGTAAACCAATGGTTTACCATTCACTTCGCGGTTTAATATAGTAAACTGACTTCTTATTTCCTGAATGTCAAACATTTATTAAAATTTTAAATTAGATTGCTCTTATTTAGAACACTTCAAATTTACGGCTTTTTTTCTGAAAGGACATAGTGGCTTAAAGGCTGATATTGGTCAGGCGATAGAAAGATTCGATGAACAGAATAGTCCTCATATAATTATCATCATTTTATCACAAAATTAAAACCTGCCAATAGATTGACAGGTTTATATTGGTTTGTTGAATAAGCAAATATTATTCTGCAGATTTTTCTTCTGTTGTAGGAACGTCAGGAGACTGTGTTGCCACTTCTTCTGCTGCTTCTTCATCTTCATCATCTTCTGCTACGGCACCACCTTTCATTGCATTTCTAGACATCTTAACAGCCACTACAACTGCATTGTCAGGGTG
Organism: Chryseobacterium sp. 22532; assembly: GCF_052044665.1. NCBI lineage: Bacteria > Pseudomonadati > Bacteroidota > Flavobacteriia > Flavobacteriales > Weeksellaceae > Chryseobacterium > Chryseobacterium sp. 22532. The sequence continues at coordinate 384,688 of NZ_JBQENJ010000001.1, read as the reverse complement.
TACGAAAGAATATCCTTCAGCTTTGATCCCTCCTACATAAATCTTGTTACCGATTCTTAATGGAGTAACATCTACAACTACCTCATCAGGTAAGTTTGCAGGGATAGCTTTCACTTTTAATTTTCTGAAAGACTGACGTAAAACACCACCAGCCACAACACCTTTAGAACGTCCGGTAATTCTTACAGGAACTTCCATAATCACTGGCTTATCAGCAGATAACTGATAGAAGTCTGCATGTAAAATTTTGTCCGTAATTGGGTGGAACTGAATATCCTGAAGAACAGCTGAAATTGTTTTTCCGTCTAGTTCAATAGATACCGTGTGTGCTTCAGGAGTGTATACTAAACCTTTGAAAGCTTTCTCTTCAGCAGAGAAGTTTAAAGGTGCTTCACCTCCATAAACAACACAAGGAACTAATTCAGCATCACGTAAAGCTTTTGTAGACTTTTTGCCCACGCTTTCTCTTTTTGTACCTTGAATTGTAATAGATTTCATTTATAAAAATTTAAAAAATTGTTTTTGTTTAATTTTGCAACTCGCTAAAAATCAATTAAATAATAAACTTACTACTAATTGATTGATGCTCATGAACCATCTTCATAACGTCCGCAAATAATGGGGCGCAAGATAGCACTTTTATTTTAGTTGACAAATTATTTTTAACAGGAATTGAGTCAGTTACAATAACTTCCAGCAACTTAGAGTTTTCAATATTTTCGTATGCTTTTCCGGAAAGTACTCCGTGAGTAGCCATCGCTCTTACTGATTTTGCTCCTTTTTCCATCAAGATATCTGCCGCTTTACAAAGTGTACCCGCAGTATCGATCATATCATCAATAAGGATCACATTTTTGCCTTCCACATCACCGATAAGGAACATCTCTTCTACAACATTTGCTTTTTTTCTTTCTTTATAGGCAATTACTACTTCAGCACTCAGGTGACCTGCATAGTTCTTCGCTCTTTTTGCTCCTCCCATATCCGGTGAAGCAATGGTAAGATTATCCAGGTTTAAAGCTCTGATATAATCTACGAAGATACTTGAAGCATACAGATGATCTACCGGAATTTCAAAGAATCCCTGAATCTGGTCTGCATGCAGATCCATTGTCATAATTCTTGTTGCTCCTGCAGCTGTTAATAAATTAGCAACCAGTTTTGCGCCTATCGGAGCTCTTGGCTTGTCTTTTCTGTCCTGTCTCGCAAGTCCGAAATAAGGAATTACAACAGTAATGCTTTTTGCGGAAGCTCTTTTCGCAGCATCAATCATCAATAGTAGTTCCAGCAGATTGTCTGCAGGCGGGAAGGTAGATCCGATTAGGAAAACTCGTCCTCCTCTTACTGACTCATCCAAAACAGGCTCGAATTCCCCGTCGCTGAACTCCTGAAAGTTGATTTTTCCTAACTCTTTCCCATAATATTGGGCAATGTTTTCTGCCAAGTCCTTACTGGTTCTTGTACAAAATAGATAACTTAACTGATCGGCCATTTTTACTTTTTAAAGATTTTGCAAATTTAAAAAAAAACCACAAGAATTACTCTTGTGGTTTCTAAGTTTTTATTTTCCTGCTATTATTACGGGAATTTTACTCCTGAATATTTATTAGGATCTACCTGTGGCAGTGTAGATTTATACTTTTGATTGATCGATTTGATAAACTCGTTGGCAATAACCGCATAACCTCTTCCTGTAAGGTGTACACCATCAAGAGAGAAAGCTCCACCGGTCACGAATTTGGCAGTATATCTTACCCCATCGTAGAGGATACCCGACTTTCCATTAAGCTCAACCATTTTAGCATTCCCATCTACAAAAGCTAACCCATAAGAATCAGCAAGTGATTTTATAGAATTATTATAGGCATCTACAGCCGTTTTTACATAAGAAGCCTCTGTTTTTGTCAATACATGCTGATTTTGCAGCGGATAAGAAATTCCATAAACATTTGCAGGCGCTGGCGCACCAGGTGCAGGAGTTCCAATTAGAGAACTTGTTGTAAGAAGGATATAATCTTCTGATGTAGCCTGTCTTGCCTGTCCAAAGATTTGTCCAAACGCAGTTGCTGTAGGCAATCCTAAAGAAGGAGTCAGAGCAGCCGTAAGCTGTGCAGACAGATTCGTAAGAGCAACATCTTTTATCAAAACAGGATTGGAAGAAGTAGAAGAAAGCAGATTAATTCTGTCTCCAGCCCCAAAAGCAGTAAGCGCCTGTTTCAATGGCCCATATAAGTTTGTATTAAGAGTGGCTAAATTTGCTCCTAAAGTTGTTGGTGTTAAAGGATTGTAAGGAACTGTCGTGAAAAAAGGAATAGAAGTAACATAAGGAATATTTGCGATAACTCCTTTTGTTGTTCCTACACTTTTAAGACCATCCAGTACATTTTTAATAGATCCTGCTACAAGATTAGGATCAGAAATATCATTGGATTTATAAGTTAACGGGTTTACATTCCCACTCTGAACTGTTGCCGGAGTATAAGTAGTAACTCCTCCTACAGTCTGAGAATTCGTGCCTCCATTGGTCGCATAAGACAATACATCATTATTACCAATCCAAAGAGAGAAAAATGTAGGTTTCTGAGCCATTGCGTCCTGTAAAACAGAAGTTGTCGGAGAAGTAGCAAATCGCACGAAATAAGGATTAGCAGCACCTAGAGCAAGGTTCGCAGAGCTTCCGTAACCTGGCGCAACCAGATGGAAAGATTTCGCCCCCGGAACCCCCATATTGTGGTAAGGTCCACCGGCAGTTACATTATCTAATGCTGCTGCAGGACTGCTTGCAACCGGACCTAAACTTCCACTTGCAGTCACCTGAAGAGTCAATTTTCCAGGAAAGCCAGGCAATCCGATAAATCCACCTACATCATTTGGCATTAAAGGTTGTTTAAATGCTCCGCCGCCCGCAAGCTTCATCTGCATTGCAATAATACTTGGGTATGATTCATTTTGTCCGCTGCTATAAAGAGCCCCATCCCTGTAACCGGATGTCAACGAGTTCCCCAAAGAAACATAATTAGAAAAGTTTGCCTCGCCGCTTGTTATCTGGATATCTTTTACATCAGTATCAAAATCATTCTCACAGCTTGTTGTAAAAAGAAGTGCGGAAACGGCAAGTGTTGATATTATAATTTTTTTCATAGTCTTTCAATTAAAAAGGGTTGTACGATAAACCTAAACCAAAGTAAAATGCTCTAGCTTTTGCCTGTCCATTAAAGCCAAGACTAGCATTTCTTACATCTCTGGCCTGAGGAAGGGCATATCCTCCTGCTATATCAACTCCAAACTGCTTTAGTTTAAAGCCAAGACCTCCGGTAATTACATATGTATTAAATGATGGCGTTTCCGGGATGAAATTCTCGTCAGTGTATGGTGACTCATCATAGTAAGCACCCAAACGACCAAAAATCATATCTGTGAATGCATACTGTGTACCCAATCTGAATGTTTTTGAGTTTCTAAAGTTTTTAGGAGACACAAGAATTGTTGGATCTGGCTGATTCCCCACTGGAGCAGTAGCAAAATCCAGAGTCAGCTTGCTGTATCTTTCCCATCCGTGGTAGTTAAAGTCAGCTGAAATTAACCATTTCGGTGTTACTTTATATGTTAAACCAATGGTATATTCTTCTACTAAAGGAAGTGTTGCTGTAAATTTATCCTGTCCTGTACTTGGGTCCAGTCCTAATAACGGATAAATAGATGCTGACGGGAACTTGAATGTTGCAGTTCCTTTTTTAGCCTTCATGTCTATAGGTGAACGGTAAGCAATACTGATGTCTAATTTAGGATCAGGTCTGAAATAGAAACCGAATCCGTAACCGTGTCCGCTTGCCTTTTCGTCTTTAATATTTAATTCACCTCCAAACTGCGTTACCGCTTTATCCCAGTCTACTTTACCTTTTGCATAAATATAGCTCGCCCCGAATGACATCCAAGGCGCCAGTTTCACAGAGACCATCGGCTGAAAATAGAAGCTCTTAAGCTCCAGTTTCTGAACCATTTCTTTCCCCTCCCAATCGCTTGGCCACTGGATTGTACTTCCGAAAGGTGTTGTAAAACTGAAACCAACAGATAAATTCTCTATCGGTCTATAAGCAACCGCAGCATATAACGGAGTACCAATAGGATTATCTGTTTCTGTACTCTGCAAAGTATTTAAGTTTTGAAAAGTAACTTTATTACTTGCACCGAACCCTCCTGCTACTATACTCAGTTTGGAAGGAATAAATGACATCCCCGCCGGGTTAAAGAATGCCACACTTGCATCTTCGGCATGAGCACTAGTATGCGCCATTGCCAATTGTTTCACTCCCTGCAGAGATACCCTGAAGCCTCCCGCGTAAGATAAAACACCCGCCAATAAAGCAGTTGATACTAATATTTTTTTCATAGACTGTTTATTATATAACCCAAATATAAAATTATTTTAGATACAGCTGTTAATATTTCTTAATATTTTAAACAATATGCCAAAAGAAAATTATGTTTAAAATAGTACTTTAAAAATATATCTATATAAACACATAGACACTAGCAACTTATCGGCTTTTGAAGCAGTCTATATTTTTCACGTTTAAGGTTAAACAATCACGATATTGAATATTTAAGTATTTTAGAATTGCATAAAGATAAATTTACATAAATTTGCAAGATTATAAAAAATAGTTATATGAGTTGTGGATGCAAAACATCCGGCGATTCTGCCCATTCTTGCGGACCAAAAAAAACCGCGAATGGCTGTGAAAGTGTAAATACCTGTGGTAATAGTTATAAATTAAGTGTTTTCGACTGGCTTTCTAACATCAACAACCCCGCATCGAACAGGTGTGATCTTGTGGAAGTTAGATTTAAAAATGACAGAAAATCGTTTTATAAAAATGTAAATAATATTCCTTTACATATAGGTAGCGTAGTAACAGTAGAATCGAGTCCCGGACACGATGTAGGCGTTGTAAGCCTCACCGGAGAATTAGTAAAGATTCAGATGAAAAAGAAAAAATTTCCTGAAGAATCTATACTTAAAATATACAGACAGGCTAACCAGAAAGACCTTGAGGTTTGGCAGGAAGCCAGAAAAAAAGAAGACAGTGTAAAGATTGAGGCGAGAAAAATCGCTCATAGAATAGGTCTTGAAATGAAAGTCACGGATGTTGAATATCAGGGAGATTCTTCCAAGATCACATTCTATTATACCGCTGACAACCGAGTGGATTTCAGACAGTTGATCAAAGAGTACGCCGGTGCTTTCAGAACCAAGATCGACATGAAACAGATCGGGTTCAGACAGGAAGCTGCAAAAGTTGGAGGTATAGGTTCATGTGGAAGGGAGCTTTGCTGCTCGACCTGGCTTACGGATTTCAGATCTGTGAACACAAATGTCGCCAGATATCAGCAGCTGAGCATTAATCCCCAAAAGCTTGCAGGACAATGCGGTAAGCTGAAATGCTGCCTGAATTATGAACTGGACAGCTACCTTGATGCATTAAGCCACTTCCCTTCTTCTTCAACTACCCTGGATACGGAAAAAGGAAGAGCATTCTGCATTAAAATAGATGTTTTCAAAAAGAAAATGTGGTTTGCTTACGTAGACAGTTCTATGGCATGGTATGATTTTGATATCGACCTTGTTAAGAAATTAATCGCTAAAAATAAAAGAGGCGAAAAAATCCTTCCTTTAGAAGACCTTAAGCAGCCTGACAGCCCAATTCAGACCATCGACCTGATCCAGGAAAACAACATGGACAGGTTCGAAAAGAAGAACAGAGGCAACAACAGGAACAGAAACCAGAACAGACCCAACAACGGGCAAAACCAGGGAGGACAGCAGGGGCAAGGCCAGGGACCAAAGAAAAGAACGGAGAGATCCGAGAGACCTGACAGAGCAGAAAATCCTAATGCTAATGCCGGAAATCAGCCAAGACAACAACAAAAGCAGCAGCCTAAACCGCAGCCAAAAGCACAAACGGAAAAAACGGATGTTTCTTCCGACCCTGAAAAAAAACAGCAGAACCCGAACAAGAAAAATTTTAAAAAGAAATACCCTCCAAAAAAAGATAAAAATGCGTAAAATTTTAGGATTATTACCTCTTATCCTTTTCTTTAGCTGCAATTCCTCTTCAGGAGAAAATGTGATAATGAATTCCGTTAATAACAAATGGAATAAGAAAAGTGAGCAAAAATTTAATCTTGAAGTTTCAGATCCGCAGAATCCTAAAAATATTATATTTGTTGTAAGAAATAACAACAGTTACCCTTACAGCAATATAAGATTTATTGTCAATTTCACCAATCTCCAGAACAAAAATAAGGAAACAGATACCCTGAACTATGTACTGGCAAAACCAAACGGAGAATGGCTTGGTACAGGTTTTGGTGATACGAAGGAGGCATTATTTCAGTATAAAATGAACTATAAATTTCCGGGAAAAGGAAAATATGAAATCAGCCTGATCCAGGCGATGAGAAATGACAACCTTCCGGGAATTGAAGACGTTGGAGTAAAAGTAGAAACGGCTAAACCGTAACCATAAATGGAAGACAACAGACAAAATGCAGGAAACAAGGGAAAAACCTTCCCCCTTCCTCCCAAAAAAAAGAAAGATACCTCTTGGAAAAGATGGGTTAGATTCATTTGGATTGGACTCATTGCGGTAGTTTTAGGTATTTCAGGACTTTTCTTTGCTGTTTCCCAGGGATTTCTTGGAGAAATGCCAGATGTAAAGGAACTTGAAAACCCTGATATCTATGTCGCTTCTGAAATCATTTCATCAGACGGTATTTTACTGGGGAAGTTTGAAAAGGAAAAAACACAGCCAATTACCTACAAACAGCTTCCTCCCTATCTTATCTATGCATTACAGGCAAAGGAAGATGAGCGTTTCAAAGAACACTCGGGAATTGATTTAAAATCTATTCTAAGAGCTGTCAGATATGGAGGAGACAGAGGTGGGGGTTCTACAATCACGCAGCAGCTTGCTAAACTACTATTTACCAAAGAGCCATCTAAAAACCCTATCAAAAGGGTTATACAGAAACTAAAGGAATGGTCCGTTGCAGTAAGCTTGGAAAAACGATATACTAAGGAAGAAATTATCACATTATATTTCAACAAGTTCGACTTTACATACAATGCGAACGGTATTGAAATGGCTTCCAAAATTTATTTTAATAAAACAACTTCCCAACTTACTCTTCCGGAGGCAGCAGTTTTCGTAGCCATGTTAGAAGCGCCTATCGCTAATAACCCTATGAGAAATCCTGAACGAGCAAAACGAAGAAGAGATGTTGTTTTACAGCAAATGTTTGAAACGGGTTATATAGACCAGGCAACCTATGATAAGGCAACTAATACGCCTGTTGAGGTAGATTATCATCCGATCAAAAACATCAATGATGACTATTCTGCTTACTATAAATTCTATTTAAGAAAGGAAATCGACAAGTATCTTGAAGGTTATGAGAAAGAAACCGGAAAGAAGCTTAATCTTTACAAAGACGGTTTAAAAATATATGTAACTCTTGATTCAAAAATGCAGAAATATGCAGAAGAATCCATCAAGGAGCATTTAACAGACCTTCAAAAAAGATTTGATGCTGAACAAAGAGGCAGAAAAAACAGACCGTTCTACTATTTAACGGATAAGCAGGTAACCAGCGTAATGACTCAGGCGATGAAAAGAACCGGTCGTTACAAACAACTGAAGGCCGCCGGAGTTTCTGAAGATTCTATCTTACTGGAATTCCATAAGCCAATAAAAACTTCCCGCTTTACGTGGGCTGGTGAAGAAGAAGTTGAAATGTCACCTTGGGACTCCATCAGATACCACAAGCAGATTGCACAGGCAGGCTTAATGTCTATGGTTCCGGGAAGTGGAGAGATCAAAGCATGGGTAGGAGGCATAGACTGGCAGCATTTCCAGTATGACCACATCAAGCAGGGTAAAAGACAGGTGGGATCTACATTCAAGCCTTTCGTATATGCTACAGCAATCATGAAACTTGGTATGACGCCATGCTCTACGGTTTCCAACGGTACTTATGACCATAAAGGATGGCATGTTCCGGGAAGAGGAGGAATGCTTACTTTAAAAGATGCCCTGGCTCACTCTCAAAACCCGGTAGCTGCTCGTCTTATTGAAATGACGGGTGTAGATGCCGTTATTCAGACAGCAAGAGACCTGGGAGTTACAGAAGACATCCCTAGAAACAATACTATTGCTTTAGGTTCATCAGATATTACCATTTATGAAATGCTTGGTGCCTACAGTACTTTCGCCAACTACGGAAACTACAATAAGCCGGAAATGATCTGGAGAATTGAAGATGCCAACGGAAGAGTGATCAAAGAAGTAAATGTAGAACCGAAAGAAGTAATGAACCCAATGTACGCCTATACCATGATCGAGCTGATGAAGGGTGTTGCGCAATACGGTACCGCTTCAGGAGAATTAGGAAGAAGAGGAATCTCAAAAGGCGTGGAAATCGCTGCTAAAACAGGTACTACACAGAACAACTCTGACGGTTGGTTCATGGGAATTACTCCTAAGCTGGCAACAGGAGCTTGGGTAGGTTGGGAAGACAGAGCAACCCACTTCTTCGGAACTGGTGAAGGCCAGGGTGCGAAAATGGCATTACCAATATGGGCCATTTTCATGAAGAAGGTATGGGCAGACAAATCTCTGGGAATTAGTCCTGACGATAAGTTCACCAGACCATCAGACTGGAAAGACGGATGTTCGAATTTAAAAGGCCTGGGTGAAGGATATGGAGATGACGGTGGACTTCAGACCATCGATGAGATCAAAAATCCAAGACCGGTAGAGCCAACACCTAGAAACAATCCGGAAAAGAAAGAAGAAAATATCAATGACAATCTTCACTCCACCGATGAGGTAGATTTCAATAAATAAATTCTCTTTTAGAAATACACAAGACCTTTCAATAATCTGAAAGGTCTTTTCTTTTATAATTAATATCTTTGATCTATGAATATTGAACAGATCAAACAGCCTTTTACCGATATATTTCCAGGAGATCTTTCCGGCAACCCGATGCAGAGAAACACCCCTAAAGTTTTATTTGCAACCGTAAAGCCGGCCGGTTTTGATGAGCCAGAGCTAATTGCCTTTAATGAAGTTTTATCCGAAGAGATCGGACTAGGACAATATGAAGAAAAAGACCTGGATTTTCTCGTAGGAAATAACCTTCCTGAAAATGTAAAAACGTATGCTACCGCTTATGCCGGGCATCAGTTCGGAAACTGGGCAGGACAGCTGGGAGACGGAAGAGCGATACTGGCCGGAGAAATCATCAATAAAGATGGGAAGAAAACAGAAATTCAATGGAAAGGTGCCGGGGCAACACCATACTCAAGGCATGCAGACGGAAGAGCGGTGCTGAGGTCTTCAGTACGTGAATACCTGATGAGCGAAGCTATGTACCACCTGGGAGTTCCTACAACCAGAGCCTTAAGCCTTGCTTTTACCGGTGAAGATGTGGTAAGGGACATGATGTATAACGGAAATCCTCAGCTGGAAAAAGGGGCAGTTGTAATCAGAACTGCAGAAAGCTTTCTCCGTTTCGGGCATTTTGAACTACTTTCTGCACAAAAGGAATACAATACCCTGCAGGATCTGGCAGATTTTACGATTGAAAATTATTATCCGGAAATCACAACAGACGGAATTCAGAAATACAAAGACTTTTTTGAAAAAATATGCACCAGGACAGCAGACCTTATGACTGAATGGTTCAGGGTCGGGTTTGTTCATGGCGTGATGAATACTGATAATATGTCTGTTTTAGGCCTGACCATAGATTACGGACCCTATTCGATGATGGATGAATATGATCTGAACTTTACCCCGAATACAACTGACCTTCCGGGAAGAAGATACGCCTTTGGAAAACAGGGTCAGATATCGCAGTGGAATCTCTGGCAGCTGGCAAATGCCCTTCATCCACTCATTAAAGACGAAAAGTTTTTAGAAGACACTTTAAACCGGTATGGAACCTATTTCTGGGAAGCTCATGACAAAATGCTATGCAAAAAATTTGGATTCGATGAATTGAGGGAGAGTGATGAAGAATTTTTCACCAACTGGCAGGGGTTGATGCAAGAACTTCACCTAGATTATACGCTGTTTTTTAATCAGCTGGAAAAATTGAGTCCCAATAATGATATTAAATCTCTTTTTGAAAATATTTCCTACTCTGTTTTGAATGACGAGAAAATAAAAAAGCTGGAAGATTTTATAAGGAAATATGAGGCAAGATTATCATCCAACACGATTTCAAAAGAAGAATCATTATCACTTATGCAACAGTCAAACCCAAAATTTACACTGAGAAATTATCTTCTTTATCAGTGCATCGAAGAGATAGGTACCGGAAAAACAGAAATGCTGGGAAAACTGACTCGTGCTCTGGAAAATCCTTATCAAGAATTGTATCCCGAATTTTCCGTAAAAAGGCCTGCAGCTTATGATGACACCACCGGATGTTCTACACTTTCCTGCAGTTCTTGACGAATAAATTACAACCTTTATTTGTTTTTACTGAATTATTTACATTATATTGTTAATTCCATTCATTTTTTTTATTACTTTTACTTAAAACTTTTAAATTAAATTGAATGAAAACAAAATTACTCTTCATTTTCTTAGTCTCTTCAATACTAGGAAATGCACAAATTCTAACAGAGACTTTTCAAGGAACGACATTTCCTCCTACCGGATGGACAACAGGTACAAATGTAGCAACAAGACCTTGGGGCTTTACGACAGTTATATTTAATGCCTCAGGTCAGACCACATTCAATATCACAGGTGGGAAATCTGCAGGAATCGGATGGATTGCGCAAAGCCAGGATGCTCATTTAACAAGCCCTCCTTTCAGTTTAGTAGGAGCAACAAGCCCTGTTCTGAAGTTCAATGCCAAGATAGGATATGAATACATGGTTGATCCTTATCCTAATGGGGATCTAAAAGTTGAGGTGTCAACAGATGGAGGAACTACATGGAACCAGGTATGGGTAGAAGAAAATTATGGACTTTATATTGATTATGAAACGTTAGCCGTTACTGTCAGTTTAACACCATATATAGGGCAGGCAAATGTTAAATTCAGGTTCCGCTATGTAGCAAACGATGCAGACAGCCTTTCAATAGATGATGTACAGGTTTTAGCAAACGGTACCTTATCTACTCAGGAAGCCAGCACTACAGTTAAAGTAATAGCTGCAGACATCTACCCTAACCCAACTAACGGAGAAATCAATATCAGAACCAGCAAAAAAATCAAATCCACTACTGTTTTTGATATGACGGGTAAATCCCTTCTTCAGAATGACTCTGAAAAAACTGACATTTCTTCACTTCCAAAAGGAACCTACTTAGTCAAAGTTAATTTTGCCGACGGCAGTACCTCTACAACGAAAGTGATTAAGCAATAATGATATGATCATAATCTTTAAAGCTCACCGGATATGGTGAGCTTTTTTATTTTATTTTTGCAAAAAACTGACACGTGTCTTTTACTAAAACAAAACTCATCAACCTATTAAAACAGGTCTTCCCATCTTCTTACACAGAATTAGCAGTATTTATGTTCTTCCTGCTCTGTTACGGAATACTGGGCACCTATATTGCTCTTCATTACAGGATCATTTTTGACAGCAGAATTCCCTGGGATGCCTACTTCAGCTTTGACAACAAAGCGATTGTAATGACCGGCGGAAGCTTTGAGAGACATCCTTTGGCCTACTATTTTTTCAATTGGGTCCGGGAGTTTTCTCTTTTTGTTTCTGGTGGAAAAATGAATGCAACATTCAGACTAACCCTGGCATGGCTTAGCAATATAGCCATAAGCTTATGCATCGTTCAGATTTTTAAGTACCTAAATAATATCATCAGACTTCCATTAAAGATTACCTTATTGCTTGTTTTGTTTTTTGGATTTTTTTCTACGAGTATTATTCTTTCTTTTACTCCGGAAAACTTCACCTATACCTTGCTGTTGCTATGTATTTATAATTATTATGCGGCCGTAAAACTCAGAAAAGAAGAAAAGATACCAGGATCCGCCTTAACGCTTGCCGGAATTACCATTGGAGGTATTACCATCACCAATCTGGCTAAAGTTTTTATTCCCGTTTTATTTGAAAAGGATGTTTTCAGAAGCTGGAAAAAATTTGGAAACGCAGTTTTCCGTGTTGCACTTGCCACGGTGTGCTTTGCATTCCTTTACTTGCTCAGAATAGATTTTAAATATGAAAATATCTTCTCCAAAACCAACCAGCAGTATGAAAAGTTCTCCAATGTAGAATCCATTCCGGACTGGGACATGATGCTTTCTTATTTTTTCGGGGGCAGTATTCTGTTTCCCAGTTTTATGACAACGGATAAGCATAATATGAAAGGATTTAATTTCAAAGGCCTTTTAATGGAGCCCTATTCATCCTTTTTCTGTTATGCTTTTATCATAATATTGCTCGCCCTTATTTTATGGAGTTATTTTAAAAATTTTAAGAATAAACTGGTACAGATTATTGCCATTTCATTCATGCTTGACATTCTGATTCACTGCATTATGCGATTCGGACTCCATACTTCTTATATCTACGCAGGGCATTTTATTTTTGTCTATCCGCTGCTTTTGGGATGGCTTTTTTACGCTTACAGAACGAAACCAAAAGTTTTATCATTTTTAGTGTTGACACTGGTTATTCTATTTGCTTTTTTACTGACTAATAACCTGTTCAGAATGTCTGATTTCTTCCAGTTTTTAGATACTTATTACCAATAAAAAAAGCCGGGAAAATTCCCAGCTTTAGTTTGTTATCTCATCTCCGTTATCTTGCTTCAGAACAGAAAATTCTGTATTGTACAGCGATGGCCGATTTGAAGTATTCTCTTATTTTTGACAGGTCTGAAGCTGCGCTTTGTTTCGTAAAATAACTCCCTGCCAGAATTTTATAATTCGGTCTTAAAGAAGCATCCGTTTCCACTTTCAGGTTCGGGAATCTTTTTCTAAAATAAGATTTTACTTCATTTGCCTCTTCGTTGCTTTTCACCGTTGTGATCTGGATTTTAAATCCTAGAATCCTTGGATTCTTACGACAAATTTCCGCATTGCTCAGTTCTCTGCTCGGAACATAGATTTTTGGAGGCCTTGGACTCGTTACAATTCCACTGTCTGTATTATTTTCCCTCACCGAAGGACCACCTGCAGTCCTTGAACATTTGTCTTCAATTCCCCCCAAAGCAGTGCTTACTTTGGAATCCATAGTCATAATCAGCTCTGTTCCGGCAAGAGTGTCTTTCTGAACAACCTGTTGGGCTTCAACACTATAAAACCCAAATAAAGATAATATTGAAAATATTTTGATTAAATTTCTCATTTAAACTTGTTTCTGCAAATCTATTAAAATTAAAAAATTATACCAAACAACACTATTTAGAATCAATACAAATTAAACGTAAATGATATTTTCCCTTTTCCATATACCGTTAAATTCCTGTTAAAAATATTATTTTTGCCGAATTGATTGGTTCAATATTTTACTAACATAAGATAATTTAAATGATTAGTTGGAGAAAGCATTATAAACAAACGTTGATCGCGATAGGCTTATTGCTATCAACCAGTGCTTCAATTTACGGGCAAGACGGCGATCCTAAAAACGGCGAAAAACTTTTCAAAGCGAATTGTACGGCATGTCACGCGCTGGATAAACAAGTAATAGGACCTCCTTTAAAAGGGGTTGTAGAGCGAGTAAAGACAGAAGGTGGTGTAGACAAAGATTGGCTTCACAAGTGGATCAAAGACAACAAAGCTCTTAGAGCTTCTGGGGATAAATACGCCAATGAGATTTTTGAAAAGTACAACAAAACCGAAATGTTACAGTTTCCAAATCTTACAGATAAGGATATTGACGACATTTTAGCGTTTACAACTAATCCTCCGGCTCCCGAGCCAGCAAAAACTGACGCCAAAGCGACTGCAACAGACGGAGCAGCTGCAGCACCGGCAGACAAAACAACCACAAGCGTTGTTATTATTTCGCTTATTGCAATAGCAGGTTTATTAGTTTGGATCTTAATTAAACTGAGACAATTGGTTAAATTAGGTCAATCTGAAGACTTAGCCGGGCTTAACGAAACAAGAGTTAAATCTTTCAGCGAAATCTACGAGAAATACCACTACATCGGTAAAGCAGTACTGGGTATCCTTGCCCTTCTGGCCGCTTATGGAGTTTGGAACTGGATCATGTGGATCGGGGTTTACAAAGGATATAAGCCGGAACAGCCTATCTACTTCTCTCACAAAATTCACGCAGGAGAACAGAAAATTGACTGTCAGTTGTGTCACTCCAGTGCCAAATACGGAAAAGTATCTGAAATTCCTTCCATGAACGTGTGTATGAACTGTCACAGAACAATTTCTGAGTATAATGCAGATCACTACATGGAGCCAGGAAAAGATAAAGCATTCTACGACGGTGAGATCCAGAAGATCTATGCAGCTACAGGTTGGGATCCTGCAAAACAGCAGTACACTGGAAAAACACAGCCAGTTGAATGGACTAGAATTCACAACATGCCAGACTTCGTGTACTTCAACCACTCTCAGCACGTAGTAGCGGGTGAACAGGCGATCATCAATTCTTTCAACAAAAAGAATCCAAACAACAAAATTGATGTTGTATGTAAAGCTTGTCACGGAAAAATTGATACAATGAATGTTGTTCAGATGGCTAATGACTTCACGATGGGATGGTGTATCGAGTGCCACAGAACTACTGAGGTTGATATGAACAACGGTTATAATAAAGAATACTTCAAGAATCTACATGACAAGTTGAAAAAACAATATCCTCAGGATGGCGGTAAGATCACTGTAGATGCAATTGGAGGTCTTGAGTGTGGTAAATGTCATTATTAATAACTAAAAAATTAGAAGTATAAATGGCTTCAAACAAAATACAATTTAGAAGTATTCATGAACTTAAAGATCCGGCTTTGAACAATAAGCTGGCTCAGAAAGAGTTTCAGGAAGAAATTCCGGTAGAAGATTTCCTTGGAGATGCTGAACAGAACGGATCCAGTACTTCAAGAAGAGATTTCTTAAAAATATTAGGATTCTCTACAGCAGCCGTAACATTGGCTGCCTGTGAAGCTCCGGTGATCAAAACGATTCCTTACGTGGTAAAACCACACGATATTATTCCGGGGGTTCCGAATTATTACGCTTCAACTTATTTTGACGGATTCGACTTCGCCAGCGTTTTAGTAAAGACCCGTGAAGGAAGACCTATCAAAATAGATCCGAACCCGGCAGCAGGAGATTTAGGAAAAACCAACGCAAGAGCTCAGGCAAGTGTACTTTCTCTTTATGATAATGATAAAGTAAAACAGCCTAAACTGGACGGTAAAGATGAAACTTTCGATAAAGTAGACAGTTTTATCCTTAAAGGTCTGGCAGATGCCAATGCAGCAGGTAAAAAGATTGTGCTTTTGTCACACTCTTTCCCTTCTCCTACTTTCAAAAAGTTATTTGCTGAGTTCAAAGCTAAATATCCGACTGCTGAACTTGTAACGTATGATGCTTATCCTCACGCTGCGGCTTTAGATGCAGCTCAGGAGGTATTCGGACAGAGAGCATTACCGGTTTATGACCTTAAAGGTTCAGAATTGGTTGTTTCTTTCCAGGCAGATTTCTTAGGAGATTATAACGCTTCAAGCTTAGAAACTTCTTACGCAGCAGCAAGAAAGCCGGGACCAAACATGTTGAGACACATTCAGGTGGAATCCAATATGTCATTGACTGGTGCTAATGCAGATGAAAGAGTTAGATTAAAGCCAAGCCTTGTCAATAAAACTTTAGTAGAAGTTTACAACGCAATCGTAGGTGGTGGTACTTCTGATAAGACTGCTTCTGAAATTGCAAAAGAACTTCAAGCAAAAGGCAGCAAAGCTGTTGTTTTTGCCGACGGTTCTAAAGGAGCACAGGTTTTAGCACACTTAATCAACCAAAAATTAGGTTCAGTAGCTTTCACAGGTAAAGCTAACTTCCTTAAAGAATTTGATAAAGCAAGATACCAGGAATTCTTAGGATGGATAAATGCAGGTCAGGTTGGCGTATTGATCGCAAACAATGTAGACCCTATCTACTCTCATCCAAAAGGAGAAGATTTCAAAAAATCCTTAGCTAAAGTTGCTTGTGTAGTAGCTGTAGCTGATAAGAAAAATGAAATGTACAAAGCAGCGAAAGCTGTAATTCCTGTAGCTAACTGGTTAGAGTCTTGGGGTGATATTGAACCTCAGACAGGAGTATATTCATTAATGCAGCCAACCATCCAGAAAATCTACAAATCAAGACAGATTGAAGAATCTTTACTGGTTTGGAAAAACGGGAAGAACAATGCTGCCAATAATTATTATGACTATCTGAAAGCCAGTTCTGCCTCTATCTTAGGAGCTACTTCTTTCAATAAAGCCCTATATAACGGTATCACGACTTCAAATAATGCAACTGCATTATCTTACGCCGGAGGAAATGCTGCCCAGGCTATTGCTGAAATAGGAAACTTCAAAGCTTCCGAATTAGAATTAGTATTATACACCAAGCCTTCAATGGGTGACGGTACTCAGGCTAACAACCCTTGGCTTCAGGAATTACCGGATCCTATCACAAGAATGTCTTGGGATAACTATTTAACAATTTCTCCTAAAGATGCAGAAAAATTCGCGATTGAAAACGACCTTAATGCAAGAATGCAGCTGGACGGTTCTATCGTAAACCTTACTGTAAACGGAGTAACAATAAAAGATGTTCCTGTATTCATTCAACCGGGACAGGCAGAGGGATCTGTAGGTCTTGCGCTTGGATACGGTAAAAAAGACTCAGGAACAACTGCTGATACTGGGGTAAACGCTTATCCATTATTTGACGGTTCTAACTTAACTGTTTCAGGAGTTAAGATCGAAAAAACAGGAGAAGACCACGAATTCGCAGGTATTCAGCTTCAGAATACATTAATGGGACGTTACGAAATCGCTAAGGAAGTTCCTTTGGCAGAATTCTTAAACGTAGCATTTGATGATGAGCACAAAGGATGGAACAAGCCTTTAGAATATCACACCATCAGTGGAGCTCTTCCGGCAAGAAAGATTGACCTTTGGGATGCTTTCGATGATACGGACGGACCTCACTTCAACCTATCAATCGACTTAAACTCTTGTACGGGTTGTGGAGCATGTATCATTGCTTGTCAAGCAGAAAACAACGTTCCTGTAGTAGGTAAAGAAGAGATCAGAATGTCCAGAGATATGTATTGGTTAAGAATTGACCGTTACTATTCTTCAAGACAGAAAGTAGAAGTATACGAAGGATTGAAAGAAGGAATGGCAGTACCAGAATTGTATGGTACGGCATTCGGAGACGGAGGTGCACTCAACCACCCTGCTGACAACCCAGATGTAATCTTCCAGCCGGTAATGTGTCAGCACTGTAACCATGCTCCTTGTGAAACTGTATGTCCGGTAGCGGCTACTTCACACGGTAAGCAAGGTCAGAACCATATGGCTTATAACAGATGTATCGGTACAAGATATTGTGCTAACAACTGTCCTTATAAAGTAAGACGTTTCAACTGGTTTACGTATAACCTGAATGACAAGTTCGATTTCAACATGAACAACGATCTTGGAAGAATGGTACTTAACCCGGATGTAGTGGTAAGAACAAGAGGGGTAATGGAGAAATGTTCAATGTGTATCCAGGAAACTCAAGCTACAATCTTAGCTGCTAAGAGAGAAAACAGAAAAGTAACAGA
This sequence comes from Chryseobacterium sp. 22532, assembly GCF_052044665.1. Taxonomy (NCBI): domain Bacteria; kingdom Pseudomonadati; phylum Bacteroidota; class Flavobacteriia; order Flavobacteriales; family Weeksellaceae; genus Chryseobacterium; species Chryseobacterium sp. 22532. The sequence continues at coordinate 366,852 of NZ_JBQENJ010000001.1, read as the reverse complement.
CAACGAATTCAAAAATTCTTGTGCTTGTGCTGCTGCTTGTTCTACCGGAGCAATGACGTTTGGAGACATGAATGACAAAGAATCTGAAGTGAGAGAATTATACTCCAGCAACAGAAGATATTATTTACTTGAAGAGATCGGCACAAAACCAAACGTGTTCTATCACACTAAAGTAAGAAACAGAGTAGAAAAATAAAGTTTAAATAATAAATAGGTAAAAAATGTCAGGACATTACGAAGCTCCGATAAGGGAACCTCTAATTATTGGTCACAAAACTTATCACGATATCACAGAAGATATTGCACGACCTATCGAAGAAAGAGCAGGTAAACTATGGTGGATTTCACTATATGCAGCCTTAGTTCTATTCATCTACGGATTTGGCTGTATCGCTTATACTATCGGAACAGGTATTGGAGCATGGGGGCTTAACAGAACTATTAACTGGGGTTGGGATATTACCAACTTCGTATGGTGGGTAGGTATCGGTCACGCCGGAACCCTAATCTCCGCAGTATTATTATTATTTAGACAGCGTTGGAGAATGTCTGTAAACAGATCTGCAGAGGCAATGACGATCTTTGCGGTTGTACAGGCAGCCATCTTCCCTGTAATCCACATGGGTAGAGTTTGGGTAGGATACTGGGTATTCCCATTACCTAACCAGTTTGGTTCTCTTTGGGGGAACTTCAACTCTCCTCTACTTTGGGACGTATTTGCAATCTCCACGTATTTCTCAGTATCAACTGTATTCTGGTTCATGGGACTAATCCCTGACTTTGCAATGATCAGAGATAGAGCAAAAACTCCTTGGACTAGAAAAATTTATACATTCCTGGCTTTCGGTTGGGGCGGTAAAGCAAAACACTGGCAGAGATTCGAAGAACTTTCTTTGGTTCTTGCAGGTTTGGCAACTCCACTTGTATTCTCGGTACACACCACGGTATCTTTTGACTTCGCAACTTCGGTTATTAAAGGATGGCACTCTACGATCTACCCTCCTTACTTCGTTGCCGGTGCAATCTTCTCAGGATTCGCAATGGTACAGACCCTGTTGCTGGTTGCCAGAAAAGTATGTCACCTTGAAGAATACATCACAATGTATCATATTGAAATTATGAACATTGTAATTATCCTTACAGGGGGTATGGTAACGGTAGCTTATGCTACTGAATACTTCATCGGATGGTACTCAGGATCCAGATTTGAAGATTTTACTTATCTTTCTCCTGGTGCTGCTGTTGGACCTTACTGGTGGGCTTTCTGGGCATTGATTACTTGTAACTTGATCATTCCTGCTTCATTCTGGTTCAAGAGACTGAGAACGAACATTATCTGGACTTTCATCGTTGCATTGATCATCAATATTGGTATGTGGTTCGAGCGTTTCGATATCATCGTTATCAACCTTTCTAGAGATTATTTACCAGGATCTTGGACTATGTTTAAGCCAACGATCATTGATGTGGGTGTATATTTAGGAACAATCGGATTCTTCTCTGTATTATTCTTACTATACGCAAGAACGTTCCCTGTAATTGCACAGGCTGAATTAAAATCGATTCTGAAAATTTCAGGTGAAACTTATAAAGCAAAAGAAGGAGATGAGCACCACTAAAATTGTATACGGACTTTATGCTGACGACGACGATTTGATGAACGGCGTTAAAGCATTCAACGATAAAGGGATTGCGATAAACGAAGTTTATACTCCATTCCCGGTTCACGGACTTGATAAAGCTTTAGGGTTAAAGAAAACCAGAATTTCTGATGCTGCTTTCTTCTATGCTCTTTACGGTGTTACCATCGGTGCTACTGTAACATGGTATGTGATGAATCATGACTGGCCTCAAAATATTGGTGGTAAACCTGCTTTTGACTGGGCACACAACATGCCTGCATTTGTGGTTCCAATGTTTGAATTAATGGTATTCTGTGCAGCTCACATGATGTCTCTAACATTCCTTGTTAGAAACAAAATGTATCCGGGAGCTCCGGCTCAGAATCCTGATCCAAGAACTACTGATGATAAATTCATGATGGAATTTGTAACTGATGACGTAGAGTCTGTAAAACAGTTGCTTATTGAAACCGGGGTTGAAGAAATAACTGTTAAAGATGCTTAAAATGAAAAAGAATGTATTAAAAATTACAGCTGTTTTAGGTTTAACAACGGTTTTACTTAATTCTTGCGGACCAAAAGAAAATACTCCATTGGTATATTTTCCTGATATGTACTTTCCGGTAGCTTACGATCCATTGATGAAAGCTCAGGATGCTTATTCAGATCATGAAAATGAAATCCCTGCATTTGTAAAAAATAATGGCGCAACAGGTCTTTCTCCTGTAGAAGGAAGTGTTGCTCAAAATAAAGACGGGATTTTTGAAGAAAGTCTTCTGCCTAAAAATGCAGATGAGTATAATGCAGGTTATGACGCTTCCAAAACAATGACAACATCACCTCTTAATCCAGCTAATGCAGCTAAAGACATTGAAAGAGGAAAAATGCTGTTTGATCATACTTGTGCAGCCTGCCACGGAACTGGTGGAGATGGGCAAGGTCCAATTGTACAAAGCGGAGCTTTCTCTGGTGTACCTAACTATGCTGACAGAGAAATTACTGTAGGATCTGTTCATTATGTATTAACTAACGGTAGAAATGCAATGGGATCTTATGCTGGCCAGCTTAACCCTGGTGACAGATGGAGAGTGGCAATGTATGTGATGAGTGCCTTCAAAAAAGGAGCAGCAGCACCTGCAGCAGCTACAACGGCTACAGCTACACCAGCGGCCGCAACAACAGAGACTACTACCGCAACTAAAAAATAAGAAAAGAAATGTATAGTTTTTCACCAAAATTAAAATCAACTTCTATAATCCTTCTTGTTGTAGGTTTAGTTCTATTTGCTATCGGTTTCTTTATGAATAAAGGAATGACTACTGAGAAAATAGAGCACATGATGGAAGCGGTTCATTCTGCTGGTCATACTGCCCCTACACACTCAAGTGAAATGGTAGGACCTCAGGACCATGCGTCTCATTTAGAGCATGCAGAGCTTCAGGTTCACAACCAGCCTCTTGCATCGCTGCATTTTGTAGCTGTCTTTTTCTTTGGAGTTAGTTGTGCTGTATTGTTTTTCTACTGTATTCAGCATGCTGCACATGCAGGTTGGCCTATTATTATTACAAGAGTAATGGAAGCTATTGCTTCTTATATCCCATATGGTGGTGCCATTCTGGTTATTATGATGATATTGAATATCACTCACAATGGCCATTTATTCCACTGGATGGATCCCGAATTGACAGATCCTAATTCTGCACATTTCGATGTGATCCTTTTCGAAAAGAAAAGATTCTTAAACATTCCTTTCTATGCTATCAGAACGATCATTTATGTAGTAGGTGCTTCTTTCTTTGCATGGAAACTTAAAGCTCAGTCTAAGAAAGTAGATGAAACTAAATCTAAAGTAGATTATCAGATGCTTTACAGATGGGCAGTAGGATATATTGCATTCTTCGGATTTGCTTCTGCAGCTTGGGCTTGGGACTGGTTAATGTCTATTGATCCTCACTGGTATTCTACAATGTATATCTGGTATTCAATGGTTAGCTGCCTTTCAAGTGGAATCGCTGTGATTATCCTTCTAAGTGTTTACCTGAAGAAAAACGGATTCTTACCTCAGTTCAATGACAATCACTTACACGATTTAGGAGTATTCCTTTTCGCTACAAGTATGCTTTGGACATATACATGGTTTGCTCAGTTTATGCTTTACTGGTATGCGAACGTTCCGGAAGAAGTTAACTACTTCTTTGGAAGATTCCAGCACTATGGACCCACGTTCTTACCAATGTTGATCATCAACTTCTTATTACCTTTATTGGTATTAGTAAGCAGCAGTATCAAGAGAAACTACAAAGTAGTAACAACTATGGCTGTAGTGGTTATTTTAGGTCACCTTTTAGATTACTTCAATATGGTAATGCCTGGAACGGTAGGACCTTACTGGAAAAATCCTGAAGTATTCCTATTAATAGCAGGAGCTGTTCTATTTGTAGCAGGATTATTTATGTTTACTGTACTATCAGCTTTATCTAAATTAAAGTTAATTCCTACAGGAAACCCATTCTTACATGAATCTGAAATTTATGAGTATCCTTTCTAAGGACTTGTAACAGAAATAAAATAAAAAAGACTGATTATAATGATCAGTCTTTTTTTATGCACACAAGTGAATATTTTAAGCTGTTCAGGCAACCATTTTGAATTTTTGGGGGTCTTCATAATAAAGATCAATGAATTATTTCAGTAAACCATAAACAAATTATCACTATGAAAAGACGTTATCACCTCTTCGCCCTGTTCATTTTTTTATTTAGCCTTATTCAGGCGCAATCCATAACGTTCGTTTCCGAACAGACGAACAAACCTCTGCCTAAAGTTTCAGTCTTCGGAAAAGACGGAAGCATTCTTGCTTTTTCTGATATTGACGGTAAAATTGATAAACAGGCAATATCGCCTGCTCAGGAAAAGTTTCAATTGGTTTATAATAATTTTCCCGTCGCCCTTCTCACTTTTTCGGAACTCAATCAGGATGTTATTAAAATCAATGATCAGGTTAAGGAAATAGAAACTGTGGTCATCAAGAACACGAAGCCTGCAAAATATATTATGATCAAAGGAAATTTTAATGCCTATGTAACGGTGAACAATAAACTTAACAGCTATACAGATGGAATTGTCACTTATATTTTTGACAATAAAACAAAAAAACTGAAAAGTACAAATGTTGAGCAGTATAGAGTCTTCAGATTACAAGCCAAAAATGAGAAGAAAGAAACTTCAACATGGGATTACGGCAATTCCTTACAGCTTCCGAAACTCAAAAATGTCGGAAATCCCGAAGAATACAAAACCAAAAGAAATACCATCAAAGAATTAAAAGGTGACCGCAGGGATCAGATCGAGGTAACAGGTGCTGCTCTCCAGGAAAAAGAGTTTTCTCTATTTGGGTTCAGGTTTTTTGATATCAGAACAATCCTCAATATGTCTTTCGAAAAAGGATCAGAAAAAAGCTTGAAAGATTTCCTTGAATACAATGAAGTGGCTTTTGTAAAACTTAAGCATAAAAGTGAACCTGATTATAACCAGATCATTCTCTACAATAATTTTTATCCATCAGAACTTAATTTCAGTAACGATGATGATATAGAAAAAGTGAAATTTGATAAAGAAAACAGTAACTATAAAACCCAATACTGGCAGGAGCCTTCTTTTCCAAATATGCAGACTATCTTTAGCTCTTTTTTCAAAGATGATTTGAAAGAACAGCAGAATAAGAAATAGGGAAATCAAAAAATAAAGAGCATGATACACAAAAGATGGTTTTCATCAAGCAGTTCAGTAAAAGTGCTGGTTAAGCAAAAAAAATCATCTAGTGTGTACTTTTGTTTTTGTAATTTAGTAAACCCTCACTGTTTTACTTACGGTAGTAAATAATTGAAAGTTCTGGCTTTTCATTCCGCTACTCCGCAAACTGCTGGGACTTTAATGAAATTTTACAACCATTATACCTTACAAACATGAACATTGTAGATTTTTTTGAATCAAAGAACTTATTGAATGACATAGAGGCAAAAGAATTGGCAAAATGTATACGTAGAAAAAAAATTCCTAAGAAAGAATTAATTCTGAGTATTGAAAATACTTCCAAGCAGCTTTATTTTATTGAACAGGGCATAGCACGAGTATTTTATAATAAAAAAGAAAAAGACGTAACTTTATACTTCTTGCAGGAAAATATGATAGGGCTTCCCATTGAGAGTATTTTTTATCATAATATCTGTAAGTTCGGAATTGAGGCTTTATCGGAAACAAAGGTTGCGATGATTGACTATGAACAGTGGATCAATATTATCAGCAATAATGCACCCATGCAGGAATTCATTTATCGCGGAATGATTGACTATATCAAAAAATCAAATGACCGGATTTACAACCTTAAATTTCAAACGCCAAAAGAAAGATATGAAACTTTCCTACTCGAAATGCCCGATAATCTTTCAGATGTACCATTGGGAAATATCGCCTCTTACCTGGGAATGACGCAAGAGACATTAAGTAGATTGAGAAATAAAAAATAACCCGCTTTTGATTTCAATCAAAAATCTTATACAAAAGTCATTATAAATTTACCCAAAAATAAACTCATAATGATCAAGGTACACCTATTACATTGCGGGCAGGTAAGAGTAGACAGCTCACTCCCTTTTCACGAAAACAGCATTAATCCTTTAGCCTATACCGGATTATTTAGAAGCAAAAAGCATCAGGTCTGGCTTCCTGTTTCAGTTTACTTAATAGAACACCCAAAGGGTCTTGTCCTGATAGATACGGGATGGCACTCTGATGTTAGAAACCATCAAAAAGAGCATCTCGGATTTCTGCAATATTCTGTAAGCAGAGCCTTATTACCGGATGGTGATGCTATAAATGAGCAATTAGAAAAATTAGGGTATAAAACCTCCGATATTGATTATTTAGTACTGAGCCATATGCACGCTGACCATGTAAGCGGCATAAAACTGGTAAAAGACGCTAAAAAGATTCTGGTAAGTGATTTAGAATGGAAAGAAACCCAAGACAGATCAATGCGATACGTGAAAAGTATGTGGGAGGATGTTGATTTTGAATTATTTAACTTTAACAAGACAGGAATAGGGCCGGAAGGGTTGTCTTACGATTTGTTTGATGACGGGACAGTAATATTTGTTTCTACACCAGGTCACACAATGGGACTTGCCTCGACTATAATAAAAAATAAAGAAAATTTTGTACTCTTAGCCAGTGATGTTGGGTATGCAAAAAAATCATGGGAACAAATGATTTTACCCGGTGTCCAGGTAAATAAGCATAAAGTGGTAAGCTCATTAAAGTGGATTAAAAGTGAAAGTGAAAAACCAACTTGTATAGAAGCCATTGCCAATCATGATCCAGGCATGAAACCTCATGTTATAGAGCTATAGAAATTCCAAAAAATATTTTTTCAAAAAACAAGAGTCATTGATGATTGAAAGTTCTCATTATCATTCAATTTAATGCTGCCCAATAATAACTTAAACCACATAAAGTCAGTTCCGAATGATCTGGGTATTTCACCATTCCCTTATTAAAAACTTTAATGATTAATTACTTTTGTTCCCCAAAAACACAAAACAAAAATAAAAACTCACTATTAATAAAGGTTTTATTAAATTTGCAATAAACAAAATAAAATGAAAAAGTTTTCTTTTCTACTTGTTCTCAGTCTGTTGCTATTTACGGCATGCAAGAAGGATCATGTAGATGCTACGAATACTAAAACGCTGCAGTCAAGTATCAATGACATGACTTCCAGTCTTTCAACCATTAAACAAATCAAGTTCAATGAAGCGCTTTATATCCTAAAGACGTTTGGTGTAGAGGCAGAAGGTGATGTAGAAGAACTTAAAGCTCTTGGAAAGCTTATCGACGGAAAAAAAGTCCCTGAAATTCTTGCGTTGGCCGATGAAGTTGCACAGAAAAACGGAATTGAATGGGCCAGCACATCCCCACCTTCTCTTGGAGAAATGAATATCTTTGGGGACGATAAAGCCAAAGAAACCGATGCGAATGATGTAAAAGCAAGCTCACTTAGCATTATCACCAGACCAACCGGCGATGACGGATCCGGAGCACCAACGGCCATTCAGATCGTACCTAGACTTGTAGATGGTTCAGGAAACCCTGTTTCATTTACCGGAGCCGGACTCGAAGCTACTTTGGAAGTATTCAGTAATGGAGTAAAACTTTCTACCGCGAAAAACCTGATGCAGGATAATAATTTTAAAGGATTCAATCTAAAATTCTCTTCAATTCCTGCAGCTAAAGTGGTAGACAATAAAATAGATATTACCGTTTCAGTAAAAACCACAGCTAAGACATTCAAAATGTCTAAGATTGGACTCGATGTCAATGCATCTGCCTTAAAAGTTCCCGCTGTGCCTAAAACGGACTCAACTTCTGTAACACAGGATCCTAATGCTGTAATCGACCCAAACAATCCCACAGCTACACCTACAACACCTACAGATCCAAATGCTACTACTACAACCCCAGCTGCTCCTAAACAGCCGGCAGCAGATCCAAAAAGTACAGTAAGCAAATTCTTAAACAGTGTAAGCTCACAAAACCTTAAGGCAGCCTATGAAACGTCAAGCAACCCTAGCTGGGGAAGCTATGAATCGTTCTCCAACCCTACTTCAGGTTTCGGATCAGTGAAAAACGTAAGTGTTAAAAACATTACCACCAATGGTACTACGGCCAACGGAGCAAGTGTAAATGCAACATACGATGTTACAGACAAGAACGGGAAAACCACTTCTTTAAAGGTAACTTTCGGACTTAAAAATGTAAATGGAGACTGGAAAATTTCCAGCTATAAAATAAACCCATAATTAATGGCTTCACAAGAACTGATTAAAAAACTGGAAGAAACTATTGAAAATGTTCCTGATTTTCCTATCCCGGGAATTCAGTTCAAGGATATTTCACCTATTTTCCTGAATCCAAAGCTATATGAAGAAGTCATTGCAGACCTTGTCGCTTTCAGCAAAGGAAAAATAGATGCCGTATGCGGAATAGAAAGCAGGGGTTATCTCTTCGGAATTGCCATTGCAGTAGCACTGGAAGTTCCTTTTATCCTGATCAGAAAAGCAGGAAAACTCCCGCCACCCATTATTTCGGAAAATTATGACCTAGAATATGGAAGTGCTATCATCGAAACCCGTGAAGGGCAGATAAAGCCGGGACAAAGAATTCTTATCCATGACGATTTATTGGCTACAGGAGGAACTACAGAAGCTGCAGCAAAACTCGTGGAAAAACAAGGGGCAACTGTTTCCCAATTCAGTTTCCTTATTGGTCTGAAAGGTTTGAACGGGGATGAAAAACTGAAAAAGTTCAATGCCGAGATCTATCATATTTTAGAATTCTAAATGAGAATCAGGAAAATATGAGTTCAATCAAAATTTCCGATGCACAAGAACTGAGGGCGCATTTTGAAGAACTCATTCATTTAACTGATGAAGAATTTGCGTCCATACTTTCTTACTTCACTGTAAAAAAATTAAAAAAACATCAGTTTCTTATACAGACCGGCGATCATGTACATCATTCCTACTGGGTAAAAAAAGGGTTACTGAAAGCAACCTTTATAGATGAGAAAGAAAAAGAGCATATCATTCAGTTTGCAATGGAAAACTGGTGGATCACCGATTATCAGGCTTACTTTACCCAAACACAGGCTATTGTAAATGTTGACTGCCTGGAAGACTCCGAATTATATTGCCTGTCCTACGAAAACCGGGAAAAGCTTTGTTCTGAACTGCAGAAAGTAGAATATTTTTTCAGGAAAAAAGCGAATAGCGGATTTGTTGCCTTACAAAAAAGGATGCTTTCCTTTCTGTCAAATAATATAAAAGAACGCTACGAAATTCTTCTTTCACAGTACCCGGATCTTTTTCAACGGGTATCAAAAACCATAATTGCTTCTTATCTGGGAGTTTCAAGAGAATCTTTAAGCCGTTTAAATTCCAGATTGTGAGATACATCACAAAATAATTGTGATTTTGCTCCTTTTACCTGCAATGCTATAAACTGATCTTTGTATTCAATTTTAATACAATTTAGTTTATACATGTTACCGATTACTCAACTTATTTATTTTTCATTGTCTGTTATAGTGCTGATCATTATTCCAGGCCCGACAATGCTGTATCTGATTTCCCGCTCCTTACTGCAAGGGCAAAAAGCAGGAATGATTTCTCTGCTTGGAATTGTTACAGGTGATCTTTTTTACATCCTGTTATCCTCATTCGGACTTTCAGCCGCACTTTTTACATTTCCTTTATTGTTTCATATACTAAAGCTATCCGGTGCCCTATACTTGATTTATCTTGCTTATCAGGCCGTACGAGTCCCTTCTTTTGACAGCACAAAATCACACAAAGGTTTGATAAAAGATAAGCCGCAAAAATTATTTGCCATAGGTTTGCTAACCACCATTTCAAACCCTAAAGTGGCATTGTTTTTTGTTTCTGTATTTTCACAGTTCCTGGATCCGAAATCCGGAGACATAGGGCATCAGTTTTTACTTTTGGGCTCCATCTTTATTACAATCAGTCTTTTAATAAATTCTCTGATTATTTTCAGTGCCTCGAAATCAAAGATAAGGCTGAGTAAAAATCCAAAACTGATAAAGGTCCAGAACTGGGCCATTGCCGGTATTTTAATGGCATTAGCAATAAAAATGGCTTTTACAGGCATATAGTATTTTCAATTATTTACATAAATATCTTCTCCATGAAAAATATAATCCTTGTTTTTGTATTATTTATACATGCAGCAGTGGGCTGCCAGAAAAAAAAAATTAATCCCATTTCACCAAAAGTTCATATGAGTCTTTTTGCAGAAAGCAAAAACCAATGGACAGGAATTGCCATTTCAAAGAACAATCGTGTTTTTGTGAGTTTTCCAAGATGGTCTGCAGACACTCCCGTTTCAGTGGCAGAAATCATTAACGGAAAAACCATCCCGTTTCCGGATGCAGCATGGAACCGATGGAATGAAAATGCAGGCAGCAAAAATCAGTTTATCTGTGTCCAAAGTGTTTACATTGACGAACTTAACCAGCTGTGGATTTTAGACACGGGATATGACTTAAAGACAGATGTAACCCAAGGAGCCTTTTTATATTGTTTTGATTTACGAAATAATAATCTAAAAGTAAAATACACATTATCTGTTGAGAAGATCAGCCCAAAAGCTTATTTAAATGACTTCAGGATTGATAATCAAAATCACTCCGTTTATTTTACCGATTCGCAGGTTGGCGGAATTGTGATTTTGGATATGATAACTGCTGATGTAAGGCGAGTACTTTCCAATCACCATTCCACACTTGCAGAAGTAGATAAAATAGTAATAGAAGGATATGAAAGAAAACATCCGGTACATTCTGACGGAATTGCGATAGATCCTGATAAAAAACACCTTTATTACTGCGCACTTATGGGCAAAAACATATACAGAATACCGATATCATCGCTACTGAATAAAAATCTCCCCGATGGTTCACTTCAGGCAACAGTAGAAAAATATGCAGAAAGTACGGCCAATGATGGAATCATATTTGACAAAAAGGGAAATTTGTATCTAAGCAGTTTAGAGAAAAATGCCATCAGCAGAATTGATAAAAACAGAATTTTATCAGAAATCATCAGCGACCCGGAAATAAAATGGCCGGATTCTTTTGCCTTCGATAAGGCCGGAAATTTATATTTCACCATCTCACAGATCCATTTACCAAAAGAAAAAAGGACAAAATATAAAATCTTCAGATTGAAATTTTATAATAAAACAGAATAATTTTTCCGGGAATAACAATAATACTCACAAAGTATTTTGTAAATCATTCAGAAACAATTAAATTTGCATTTCAATTTTTAAAAATTTATGGCAAAATTGGGAAAGAATGCTCCAAATGAGCAAGAAGGTAAAGAAACGGTTGAGTTCTTCAAAGACCTTGACAGAGAAGCTTTAAACACTGAAAGATTCCTTGAGAAATACTCCAAGCAATTGGGCATTGTATTCGGGGTACTGGTTTTGGGTGTTTTAGGATTTTTTGCTTACAAACAGTTTGTAGTGGCTCCTAAGAATGTTGAAGCTGTAAAAAGTTTCCTCGCTGCTCAGAAAAAACAGACGGAAGGTAAAGATAAAGAAGCTTTAGGCGGAAAATCTGCAGCTAATCCAGGTTTTATAGGAACATATAACGAATATTCGAACACGAAGGTTGGTGAACTTTCTGCTTATAATGCGGGTTTATTAAAATTCAAAGAAGGAAAATTCCAGGAAGCTTACGATCTTTTAGATAAATTTTCATCTGACAACAAAACATTAATGGCATTGAAATTCGGTGCTATGGCAGATGCAAAATCAGGTCTTAACAAAAACGATGAAGCTCTTTCCTTATTAGACAAAGCGTCAACTGCTTCTGATGATCCTTATACCACTTACTATTTCACAAGAAAAGCAGGTATTGTAGCATTAGGATTAAAGAAAAATGCAGAAGCTAAAAAATATTTCTCTGCAATTGATGAGAGATACCAGGACTATGATAACGGAATGTCTGACTCTTATATTGAAATGACTAAATACTTTTAAAAAATGGCAACAGTTAATCTTTCCGATTACAAGCCACTTCATATAACAAATGCCGAAGAATTTTCTATCGGCATTGTTTTTTCTGAGTGGAATGATTTTGTAACTTACAATCTTCGTGATGCAGCCCTTGAAATCCTAGAAAAAGAAGGGGTAAAACCAGAAAACATCAAGCTTTTTCCGGTTCCGGGTGCTTTTGAGCTCAACTATGCAAGCATGCAGCTCTGCAAAGAAAGAAAATACGACGCAGTAATTGCTATCGGGTGTGTAATCCGCGGCGAAACCCCTCACTTTGATTTTGTTTGCTCAGCAGTAGCACAGGGAATCAAAGACTGCAATGTCTTAACGGACACTCCTACTATTTTCTGCGTTCTGACCGATGATAATAAAGAACAGTCCATTGCCAGAAGCGGTGGAGACCTAGGAAATAAAGGTGTAGAAGCAGCTGTAACCGCTTTGAGAATGATCGATTTTAAAAAGAATCTTTCTGATAAAAAAGGAAACATCGGTTTCGGGCATCCTTAATCTTTAATACATCTTAACAGTATACAGGACTATTTTTAATAGTCCTTTTTTATTGATATTCAGCCTACCATTACTTTTTATATTACCAATCATTCACTACATAATACGTTAAATCTTCATTAATAATTCAAAAAAATGATAAGAAATAGCATGTTTCCATTTTTTTTCATTAAAAGTTATATACAAAAACTATCTTTGCGGAAATTAATCTAACGTACATGTTTTCAAGTAAAATAAAACCATTCTTATATTTAGGGATCTTCTATCTTATCATTTCGCTTATTGTACGGATCGTGTTTTTATTTCATCCAATCACTACGGCCACTTTCGGATTTTTTGAGATCATAAAAGTCCTGTCCATCGGCCTGGTGAATGATATTTTTGTTTTTATTTTAGCCAGTACATTATTGGCTGTTTACTTTTTATTTCTATCCAATTCAAAATATAATAAGCCGTATGGATATATTATTTTTGGAGCTTTAGTACTGTTTTTTCTATACATTCTGCTCATTCCGAATAATATTTTCAACCAGTATGGAGGCTCTATATCAGAAGTCGCCTTAGCTTTTGTAGGACTCAAAACCATTTTATTTGGTTTGATGCTTTTTCTCCCTTCAAAAAGGATCAGGATCCGGAATGTTCTGTATTTCATCACACTGTTGCTGTATGTTCTTCTCATTGTCTTTAACGCTGTAAGTGAATACTTTTTCTATAATGAGTTCGGGGTACGCTATAACTTCATTGCGGTAGATTATTTGATATACACCAATGAGGTCATTGGAAACATCATGGAAAGCTATCCGGTTGTTCCCCTGTTTTCTGCAATTCTTATTGTTACTTTAGCCATTACATGGTTCATCTATAAAAAAACAAAAGATGAGCTGCTGGAACTGCCCGATTTTAAGCAAAAAATGGTATTGCTGGGAACTTTTATTGTTATGGTCAGCCTCAGTATTTTAGGAGTATCTTCTTTAATGCAGATCCGTTCAGACAATGTTTTTGCTGATGAGATCGAAAGCAATGGTCTTCCCAAATTCTACTGGGCCTTCACCCACAACGAGCTGGATTATTTTCAGTTTTATCCGCAAATCGCACAGAAAGAAGCAGAAAAGAACTTTTTAAGCCAGTATTCGGAACCTGTGTTGTCAAGAAATATAATTTCAGAGCAGCCGGAACTTAAGAAAAATGTAGTTCTCATCTCTATAGAAAGCTTATCCGCCGATTTTATGGAACATTATGGGGGTACTTTAAAGATTACTCCTTTCCTGGACAGCCTGGCAGACCGCTCGATCATGTTTACCAATCTTTATGCCACCGGAAACAGAACTGTGAGAGGACTCGAAGCGTTAACCCTTTGTATTCCACCTACTGCAGGGGAAAGTGTTATAAAAAGAGATGACAATAAAAATAAATTTACAACAGGAAGTGTATTCAAATCCAAAGGATATGATGTGAAATTCCTGTACGGAGGTTACAGCTATTTCGATAATATGCAGGACTTCTTTGCCGGAAACGGTTATGATATTGTTGACAGAAACAATTTTAAACCCGAAGAAATCACCTTTGCCAATGTCTGGGGCGTTGCCGATGAAGATATGGCTAAAAAAGCAATTCAGACCATGAATGCTGAGGCCAAATCCGGCAAACCTTTTTTCAATCATTGGATGACGGTTTCCAACCACAGGCCTTTTACGTATCCTGACGGAAGGATTGATATTCCAGGAACAGCAAAATCCCGTGACGGAGGGGTAAAATACACTGATTATTCACTTAGAATGTTCTTTGAAATGGCTAAAAAACAGGACTGGTACAAAAACACGGTCTTCGTGATCATTGCCGATCATTGTGCATCCAGTGCAGGGAAAACAGAACTTCCTATGGACAAATACAGAATTCCGGCGATGATTTTTTCAGAAGACTTTATCCAGCCTCAGAAGTTTGATAAGCTGATGTCTCAGATAGATATTATGCCTACCCTTTTCGGACTGCTGAATTTTAACTATAAATCCAAATTCCTTGGTCAGGATGTCTTCAAAAAAGAATTCCAGCCAAAAGCTTATATAGCCACTTATCAGGACCTTGGTTTGGTAAAAGATGGACATTTAACGATCATTTCACCGGTTAAAAAAGTAAAACAATATTCTTTACAGCTTGAATCCAGCAGCCTTGCCCCTGAATTCAAACTCTATTATGATGAAAAGCTGATCAAGAAGCCTGAGCAGAAACTCGTTAATGATGCTATTTCCGCCTATCAGTCCACATCATTCTGGCTTAAAGAAAAGAAACTTAACCGATAAGGTGAGGAACAAAACGGCTCTGGTTATTGGTGATCAGGTGAACACTTTCCCTGATCCCGATACCGGCAGGCTCCTGCCCTATTACCCAGCTGCCAATCACCGGATAATTGCCATCAAAATTGGGAAGATCAAATAATTGCTGGTAAATAAAACCTTCTTTACCATATACACCATCATTTTCCTCAACAGGAATATTATTTTTATACAAAATTACATTGGCTCCCTCTCTGGAATAAACAGGCTTTTTAGCAAAATCTTTCAGATGTTTCGGTTCAAAATAAGATTCCAACAGGTAAGGATGATTGGGATACATCTCCCAAAGGATTGGAAGAAGAGCTTTGGATGAAAGTAAAATTTTCCATGCAGGCTCAATCCATTGCGATCGGAAACCGTTTTTTACAAGTTTTTCTCCAAAACCGTCTGCAAGAATCCATTCGTAAGGATAAAGCTTGAAAATATATTCCATGATCGACCGGTCAGCTGCAATGAATTCAGAAATATCCTCAGCCCAGCCAATATCCTGAACAGGAATAAATTCCGTATCGAAGCCTGCCTGAGAAGCGCAGTCACGCATGTATTCCACATTGGTAACATCTTCAATATTGGTAAGAGAAGCAAAATAAATATGATGCGGGTTCATGTAATTTCTAAGATGCTTCCAGTAATCTACCAGTTTCTCATGAATGGAATTAAACTGATCTTTATAAGGAAACAGCTCCTGAAGCCAGTACCATTGTATCACCGAACCTTCATATAGTGAAGTCGGCGTGTCAGCATTAAATTCCAGCAGCTTTAAATTTTTTCCGTCAAAACCAAAATCAAATCTTCCATAGATAGAAGGATGATCTTCTTCCCAGCTTGTAACGATATAATTCCGGAACCAGTTAGGAATATTAAACTTTTCCCAAAGATTTTTTTCAATGATATGATCCACCGCCTCCAGGCACATCTGCCAGAGTTCTGCAGTAGCCTTTTCTATTGTATTAATTTCTTCTGTGCTAAACTGGTAATAATGACTTTCATCCCAATAAAGGCCATCCAGGGAGTGATACCCGAAACCAAGATTCTCTAGTTTATGCTGCCAGTTTTTTCTGAATTGTGATTGAATTCTTTCCATATTTTATGATGATGCACTGAAACCGCTTCTTCCCAATTGCCCTCTTACTACATTTCCTTTGAAATTATTTCTTCCGATATTGGATTTGCTGCTTATCGCATCACTGTAATAACCGGCCTTCTGATAAGATCCATAGCTATAAGCACCATACGGTCTGAACGCATGATAAAGAAGGACTCCCGTCAAAAAACCATGACTCCTCGTGTAAGAAGCTGTAGTGTCGGACCTCATATAGACTTTCTTTTCGGCTTTCTCTTTAGGCTGCTCCTGGGAACAGGCTGCCAATACACCCGTTACAAAAAGTAATTTAATAGAACTTGACTTTTTCATTATTGAACCGTTATAAAAAATTCATAGTCTTTTTTCGTTTTGGCAATATGGTCATTGCCGTCACTGTCTTCTCCTCCTACAAGAGTGTCGCCCAAAGTAGGAATGGTATCTTTTTTAACGATCTCTTTAAAAAGCTTTTTATCTTTCCAGATCTTATGTTTCGTAATAAGAACATCCGCAGTATCCAGGTGCTCAACAGAAAGTACTGTTTCAATAGAGCCAGTCTTATCTACACTGTTTACTTCATCTTCTTTTTCTTTTTTACATGCTGTAAGTGCCATGATCCCAACTGATAACAGGCAAAGTTTAATTTTTTTCACGTCGGCTGTAATTTTTCACAAAAGTAGTAATTTAGTAATGATATTATTTTAAATTTACAGGGCAAAAAAATTTGTTATGAAATGGACAGACGATAGAAGCGACAACGTAGACGACCGACGAGGATCCGGCGGAGGTGGCGGAGGCGCTCTTGTAGGTGGTGGATTGGGAACCCTGATCATTGCCGCAATTATATTCTTTTTGGGCGGAGACCCTTCATCTTTACTTTCTTCCGGAGGAGGCAGTTCTACTCCCACCGAACAGAGAGAATTAAGTGCCAATGAGCTTCAAATCCGTGAATTTGTTAAGATGGTCACTGCCGAAAATGAGCAGACCTGGACTAAAATTTTTGCTGAAAACGGAATGCAATATCAACCTGCCGTAGTTGTCTTATTTGAAAGTACAACGCAATCCGGTTGCGGAACAGCCCAAGCTGCCATGGGACCTTTTTACTGTCCTGCGGATCAAAAGGTTTATATGGATATGAGCTTTTTTAAAGAGCTTCAACAGCAGTTTGGCGCACAGGTTACGGAATTTTCCATTGCTTATGTAATGGCTCACGAAATGGGTCACCATGTACAAACCCTTTTAGGAACTACTCAGAAAGTAGATGCCTTAAGAAGAAGCGGAAGATATTCTGAAGCAGATTTAAACAGGGTTTCAGTAGCTACAGAGCTACAGGCAGATTTCTATGCGGGTGTTTGGGCTAAGCAGACAGACAGCAGGGAACATATCCTGGAACCAGGTGATATTCAGTCTGCCATAGAAGCAGCTGAAGCCGTAGGCGATGACAATATCCAGAAAAGATCTCAGGGTTACGTTAATCAGGAGAGCTTTACCCATGGATCATCTGCACAGCGTAAAGAATGGTTTATGAAAGGGTATAATACCGGAGACATCAAACAGGGAGATACTTTTAATCAACTTTTAAAATAAATCCTTCTTTATATAATTAAAAACCCCTGAAGAAATTCTCCAGGGGTTATTTTTTTATTGCAGTTCAATCGGGTTGCTATTTTTCTTCGCTTCCTCTTTCACTCTCTCTTCCATTCTCTTCCTCATATCAGCTGGATTCTGATTTCCACCTCTTCCTCCGCCAGCTCTCGGTGGCGCAGGAAAGCCTCCTCCACCGCCACTCTGCATGAATGACATCGGATCTGTTTTAAATTTTTCCTGCTGTTTCAGGTAATCCGATCTTTTTACTTTCAAAGTATTTCCAAACTGGTTCAAAGTTACGATTTCAGCAATTTTATAATTCTTCATTAAATCAAAAGAATAATCACCTTTATCATCCTCTGCTTTCACAATCAGCCCAGGAAGCCCTCCAAACTTATATGGCCCATCCTGATAAGGCAGATCTGTAGTAAACCAGGCCGTCCATGTTCTTCCGGCAAAATCTGTTGTTGCTTTCTGAACTTTATAATCTCCGATCTTAGTGGTTTCAGAAGAAATTTTCCAGTTCAAAGGACGGTCTTCCTCATAAACGTAGACGTCCCTGCCTATTCTGTCCTTAAAGTAGGTCTTTTGGCTGGCCTTATCTTTTTCTACAGAATAATTGATATTGGTTCTTACCCCTTCCATCTGCTCCCTGCTCACGGAACCTCTGCCTCCTCCGCCCTGGAAAGCTTTCTGCAGGATAGAATCTCTCTTATATCTGTTTTCTGAATAAAAAAGAGACTTTTCTGCGGAAATATCTAAATATGCATTTTCAGTTTTAATATCGCTTTTATTTTCTGCATCCGGTTTCATGGTAACCTGATATACAAACCGGTTGTTCTGTGCAGAAATATGCTGCATAACCAGCGCTAAAGCAATGATGCCAATTTTTTTCATTATAGAATAAATTTATTGTTTGGATTTCAAAAGGTTAACAAAGTTAAGCCATCAATAATAAAAATCGATAAAATAAAATTCCGGATTTTTATTTCCTAATTATTGTACGTATTTTTGCATAATTAAATCATTCTAAATAAATACAATGATAAAAGTATCAGATCAAGCAAAAGCAAAAGCCATTCAGCTGATGACAGAGGATGGTTTCAACGCTGCTGAGGATTATATAAGAGTAGGGGTAAAAAGTGGAGGATGCTCTGGTTTAGAATATGTTTTGGGTTTCGACAATAAAAAAACAGATGCAGATCAGGTTTTTGAAGATAATGAAATCAAAATTGTTGTAGATAAAAAATCTATCCTCTATTTAGCAGGAACAACTCTTGAATACTCAGGAGGATTAAACGGAAAGGGGTTTGTTTTTAACAATCCTAATGCATCCAGAACGTGTGGTTGTGGAGAATCTTTCAGTCTTTAAGACTGATTAAAAGATTTAGAGATTAAGAAATTATGACTGTCTCATTTGAAAATTTCCCGATTTATAAAAAGGCAATTGCATTTACAGTTAAAATTTTTAAAATCCTTGATAATGAAAATTTACAAAAAGAATTTTCACTCAAAGATCAGCTAAAAAGAGCGACTTTATCAATAACTAATAATATTGCGGAGGGCTCAGAATATGGAAGTAACAAACAATTTATTAGATTTCTTTGGATTTCAAAAGGAAGTTGCGCTGAAGTCAGAAATATGCTGTTTGTTTTATACAGTTTAGAGAAAATCAATGATGAAATTTTCAATCCACTTAATACTGAGTGTCTGGAAATAACAAAAGAGATTTATCATTTTATAAAATATCTTGAAAAGAGCACTTTAGATGCTAAGTAATTTTTAAATTCCTTAATTTCTGAATCTCTTAATAAATTATGAGTAAATATACTGAAGACGATTTAAGAGTCGATCTAGAAAATAAAAAATATGAATTCGGGTGGGAAACGAAGATCGATTATGAAGAGTTTCCAATCGGTTTAAACGAAGATATTGTCCGTGCGATCTCCGCGAAAAAAGAGGAGCCGGAATGGATGACAGAATGGCGTCTGGAGTCTTTCAGAATCTGGCTGAAAATGGCAGAGCCTACCTGGGCAAATATTAAATATGAAAAACCTGATTTTCAGGCTATTAAATATTATGCCGCACCGAAAGCGAAACCAGAATTGGAGAGCTTAGATGAGGTAGATCCCGAATTGTTGGCCACTTTTGCAAAATTAGGAATCAATATCGAAGAACAAAAAAGACTTTCAGGAGTTGCAGTAGACATCGTAATGGATTCCGTTTCTGTGAAAACCACTTTCCAGGATACCTTAATGGAAAAAGGAATTATTTTCTGTTCTATTTCAGAAGCTATTAAAAACCATCCTGATCTAGTAAGAAAATACCTTGGAAAAGTAGTTCCAAGAGGAGATAATTTTTATTCAGCACTGAATTCCGCAGTATTTTCTGACGGAAGTTTCTGCTATATTCCAAAAGGTGTAAGATGCCCGATGGAGCTTTCAACTTATTTCCGTATCAACCAGGCAGGAACAGGCCAGTTCGAAAGAACGCTTGTGATTGCTGACGAAGGAAGTTATGTATCTTACCTTGAAGGCTGTACTGCCCCATCAAGAGACGAAAACCAGCTTCACGCAGCTGTTGTTGAATTGATTGCAATGGATAATGCCGAAATTAAATATTCTACTGTTCAAAACTGGTATCCGGGTAATGAAGAAGGAAAAGGTGGGGTGTTCAATTTTGTAACAAAAAGAGGACTTTGCGAGAAAAATGCAAAAATCTCCTGGACGCAGGTTGAAACAGGATCTGCCGTAACATGGAAATATCCGTCTTGTATCCTGAAAGGAGACAATTCTATTGGTGAGTTCTACTCTATTGCAGTAACCAACAATCACCAATATGCAGATACGGGAACAAAAATGATCCACATTGGGAAAAATACCAGATCTACGATCATTTCAAAAGGTATTTCTGCAGGAAAATCTCAGAATTCATACAGAGGACTGGTAAAAGTAATGCCTTCAGCAAAAGGAGCAAGAAACTTCTCCCAGTGTGATTCCCTGTTGATGGGTAATGAATGCGGTGCGCATACCTTCCCTTATATTGAAATCAAAGATCCTACTGCCCAGCTGGAACATGAAGCTACTACTTCAAAAATTGGAGAAGATCAGATCTTCTACTGCAACCAGAGGGGTATTGATACAGAAAGAGCTATTGCATTGATTGTAAATGGTTTCAGTAAAGAAGTATTGAATAAGCTTCCAATGGAATTTGCAATTGAGGCTCAGAAATTATTGGAGATTTCTCTTGAGGGTTCTGTTGGATAATTTGAGGATGGAAACTACAGAAAACCTAATTTTAAGAAAACCTGAAAATGATGATTTTGAAAGGTTTTTTGAAATTAACAGAGATCCACAGACCAATCTGTATAACCCAAGTGGACCAATGAACATTGAAAAAGCAGAAGGTACATTCAAAAGGATGCAGGAACATTGGGATCAATATAATTTTGGAGGCTGGACCATTATAGCAAAAGAAAACAAGAGTATTATTGGCTTTGGAGGCTTGAGCTATAAAATGTATGGAGAGGAAGAAGAACTAAATCTCGGATATCGCTTTGCTGTTGAAGCATGGGGAAAAGGATATGCAACAGAGTTCACAAAGAAAGCTATAGAATTTGGATTTACCAGTATCAGTAAAGAAGAGATATTTGGAATTGTTCGTCCTGACAATATAGCTTCTGTTAAAGTTTTGGAAAAGGCAGGTATGATACGTATAGGAAAGCTTAATGATGTTCCCGGTCAGCCTGAAAGTTTAGTATATAGAATTCAAAAATAATTTGTTTAGCAAATAAAAATGTTAGAAATAAAAAACTTGCACGCCAAAATTGAAGATGGCGCAGAAATTTTAAAAGGTATTAATCTTGAAATAAAACCGGGAGAAGTTCATGCCATCATGGGACCTAACGGAGCTGGAAAATCTACTCTTTCTTCTGTGATTGCAGGAAAAGAGGAGTATGAGGTAACGGAAGGTGAAATTCTTTTTCAGGGAGAAAACATCGGCGAAGATGCTCCTGAAGACAGAGCGCATAAGGGGATCTTCCTTTCTTTCCAGTATCCAGTGGAAATTCCGGGAGTTTCTGTAACGAACTTCATTAAAGCTGCTTTAAACGAAACAAGAAAAGCAAACGGACTGGAGGAAATGCCGGCAAAAGAAATGCTTGCCCTTATCCGTGAAAAATCCGAGCAATTAGGTATAAAAAAAGATTTCCTTTCAAGATCACTGAACGAAGGTTTCTCCGGGGGTGAAAAGAAAAGAAATGAGATCTTCCAGATGATGATGCTTAATCCTAAACTGGCTATCCTTGATGAAACAGATTCAGGATTAGACATTGATGCATTAAGAATTGTTGCAGACGGTGTAAACACTTTTAAAAACGAAGGAAATGCAGTTCTTCTGATCACTCACTATCAGAGATTGCTTAACTATATCCAGCCTGACTTTGTTCACGTTCTTGCCAATGGAAAAATCATCAAAACCGGTGATAAATCTCTTGCTTTAGAACTTGAAGAAAAAGGGTACGATTGGCTTCTTAACTAAGAAGCAACTCTTTTCAGCAGGGATTTTATCAATCCTTTCTGAAGATGCGGAAAAACCGCAGTAAATAGTATTATTTCAAATATATAAAATAAGGTGTGATGGCCGAAATATCAGTAATGGCTTTATACGATCAGATTATTGACAATCACGGTGAATTTTTGGAGAGCCTTCGTCACAGATTTCTGGATGAAGATAGAAAAACTGCTCTTCAGAATTTCGAAAACTTAGGTTTTCCGACAAAAAAAGACGAAGAATATAAATATACCAGCATCAAAGAGATCACAGAGAAAAACTATAATTTTTTCCCTAAGGAAAGTCATAATATTACCAAAGAACAGCTGGATCAGCTGCATTTAGGTGAAGAGAATTTTGACTGGATCGTTTTTGTAAATGGTAAACTTCATAAAGAGCTTTCAAAAGTTTCTATTGAGAATGTAGAATTTCTTTCATTCAACTATGCGTTGAATGATGAAAAACATAAGGAAGTATTTGATAGGTATTTCAATACCATTGCTTCTAAAGACACTGCTTTTACGAACTTAAATCTTGCCTATTGCAAATATGGTTTCTTCCTAAAAGTTCCGAAAAATGTAGTGATCGAAAAACCGATCCATATTTTCTACATCTCTCAAAATCAGGAAGAAAACACATTCTACAATACAAGAAACTTACTGATTGTAGAAGAAGGAGCAAAAGTTGAGGTTATAGAAAGTCACCATAATTTTGACAGTACGTATGTACTGACGAATTCTGTGACGGAAATCTTTACGTATCCCAATGCAAAAGCAGACTGGCATAAGCTTCAGAATGACAACAATACATCTTATCTGATCGACAGCACTTTTGCAAGACAGGAAAAAGACAGTTTAACTACTGTCAATACTTTCTCTTTCGGAGGAAAACTGGTAAGAAACAACCTGGATTTCATTCATAACGGAAGCAATATCAATTCGTTTATGAACGGGATTACGATTATTGGAAAAGATCAGCTGGTGGACCACCATACAGCAGTTCACCATAATTTCCCGAACTGTGAAAGCTACCAGAACTATAAAGGTATTTTCGACGGAAATGCGCACGGTGTTTTCAACGGAAAGGTTTTCGTAGATAAAATTGCCCAGAAAACCAATGCCTATCAGCAGAACAATAATGTATTGCTAAGTGAAGGAGCAACCATTGATACCAAACCTCAATTGGAGATCTTCGCAGATGATGTGAAATGTTCTCACGGCTGTACAGTAGGCCAGCTTAATGAAGATGCATTATTTTATTTAAGAGCAAGAGGAATTTCCAAGAAAGAAGCTCAGGCATTGCTTTTATATGCTTTTGCCAATGATGCCATGCAGAACATCGACATTGAACCGCTTAAAGAAAAAATCTCAAAACTTTTAGCTGAAAAGCTTCAGGTTGATATAGAATTTTAAGACTAATATAAATTGATACCAAAAAGCACTTCCATCCGAAGTGCTTTTTTATTAGGTAAGACAGGAATTTGAAGCTTGAAGATGGAGGTTATTCAAGTCGAATCTAAACTCTTGTTCTTTTCAAGAGATAATTCCTTTATTATATTGTCAGAAACTATAAGCCTACTAGTAACTTCCGGCTTCCCTCTTCTGTCTTCCTACCGTCTTATTTATTTCAGCCAGGACTGATTATCTTTCTTATCGGAACGTTTCTTTCCATTATCGATATTATACGCAAATCCTACTCCTAAAGTCTGCTTAAGCTGCGTTTTTTGGATTTGGTTGTGGTCGTATAACAGATCCAGCGTAATATTCGTCGAAATAAACTTGTTGATCTTCATATTAAGGATTCCGCTGTACCCCAGGACCAGATGATCAGGGTGGTCAAGATAGTTTGAAAATACCGACGCTGTATTGGTCAGGTTAATATTTTCCATGATCTTGATCTTATAGATAGCCGTACCCAGGAAACCGAACTGGAACAGAGAAGAATCTCCGTCATTCTTAAGTCCATAAGTTCCTGCGGTCTGGAGATCTTCGTCCAATACAAATGTCCATCTTGCATTGGCAGGGCGAAGTGTCATGGTAAAGTTGTCATTGGGTCGATAGGTAACACCGGCACCAATATTGAGATATCCCGGAGCCATAAAATTGGAGATCTTTTTGGCATCAGGATTATTTCCGTCTTCATAACCTCCGGCAAATTGCGTCTGAAGGCCTATACCTCCTGAAAGATACCAGTTCTTGGCAAACTCACGTCCGTAATTGGTTGACAGATTAATCACATCCTGTGTTTTTCTGGTTCCGATGCCTTTTGTGTTATTCTGCCCGTATCCCAGGATGATGATATTTTCCCAGAGATCCTTCCCTTTTTCATAAGTAAGGTTATAATTAACTCCGGCAAGCCATCCGACATTGTTGGCTCCTCCACCAACCCAGTTTGAGAATGCAGCCTGATTGAGCATTAATGTATTTTGTCCCTGGACAGACCACGCTTTTACGGTATCTGTTTTAGCAGCATCAGTTCTGACTTCCTGAGCCATTGTGGTGATTCCGGCAGAAATGGAAACGGCCAATAAAAGTTTTTTCATAGATAAGGATTTTCGTTACAAAAATATACATATAATTTTTGTTAAAAAACTAATCACTCCTATTTGAAATATTAAATTAGTATTTATTGCATTAGAAAACAGCAAAATACATCTTGGAAATAGACGTGAAAAGCAAAAATGAACTTATCTCTACTTAAAATTATATTTTTCTGCAAAAAAAGCGCCTCATATTGAAGCGCTTTCCTATTGAATGAATTTAATAATCTATTTTTTTATCCACCACTGACTGTCTTTACGGTCAGAGCGTTTTACACCATTATTCAGAGTATAGGCAAATCCTATCCCAAGCGTTTGCTTCAGCTGTGTTTTCTGGATCTGGTTATGATCGTACAGCAGATCCAATGTGACATTAGATGATATGAATTTATTGACTTTGAAGTTTACAACAGCTCCATAAGCAAGAACCAGCCGTTCCGGATGGTCCAGATAATTGGAGAATACAGAGGCAGTATTGGTTATATTAATATTCTCCATCAGTTTTACTTTGTATAAAGCTGTTCCCAGAAAACCGAACTGCAAAAGTGAAGTATCTCCGTCATTTTTCAAACCATAACTTCCTGCGAACTGCAAGTCTTTATCCAGAACGAAAGTCCATCTGGCGTTGATAGGACGCATGGTTACCGTAAGATTGTCATTAGGCCTGTATGTGATACCCATACCAAGGTTCAGATAACCAGGAGCCATAAAATTGGATATTTTTTTAGCCGCCGGATTATTCCCGTCTTCATATCCTTTATAAAATTGTGACTGTAATCCCGCCCCTGCAGAAAAATACCAGCTATTCGAAAATTTCCGCCCATAATTGGTGGAAACATTCATTACATCCTGTGTTTTCCTTACGCCAAGCCCCTTAGTATCATTCTGTCCATAATCCAGGGCAATAATATTTTCCCAGAGGTCATTATCTTTTTCATAAGTTATATTGTAATTTACTCCGGCCAGCCATCCCACATTGTTGGCTCCTCCTCCAACCCAGTTTGAAAAAGCAGCCTGATTGATCATCAGAGTATTTTTCCCTAGTACCGACCAGTATTTTACCGTATCTACGACTACTGAATCTTTTTTCAATTCTTCTTGTGCACTTGCATAAATCCCCATAGAAAAGGAAAGAATCAATAAAAACTTCTTCATTATTTTACATGATTTTCATTACAAAAATATTAATATAATTTTTAAACGTGAATATTGGCCTATAAAAAGCCTTAAACAGATTAAAATCTCTTCAACATCCAAAAACAGGCCAGTTTAATACATTCAATGTCAAAATATTAGGTTTAGAATATTAAAATACAAACCTTTTGTCTTAAAATAAACACTACTCGTTGAAATACATCGACAAAATTTCCGAAATTTATCATTGGCTTTTGATTTGACGTACCATCGACATGTTTAAAAATATAATTTCCAAAAGAGCTGTTATAACCCCCTTGCTGATGCTTTCGGCCATGTGGTTCGGCTACTTTCTGCAGATGCAGGGCCTTTTTCAAAGCTGCTTTGGAGCCATAATACCTCTATTGCCGGAAGGCTTACTGGGAATCATTACGTCCCCCCTTCTGCATGGAAATATTGATCATATCATAAGCAATTCTATCCCGGTAGCTGTTCTTCTGTTTCTTTTATACCAGTTCTACCCTTTAGTCGCCAACAAGGTCTTTATTATCGGCTGGCTGGCTACAGGATTGCTGGTATGGCTGCTACCACCAATAGATATCCTCACCGGCGATTATATGTATACCTGTACCATTGGAGCCAGCGGTGTAGTATATGTCCTTGCCTTCTTCCTCTTCTTCAGCGGAGTTTTCAAATGGAATATGAAACTTCTTACTATCTCGCTGCTTGTAGTTCTGTATTACGGCAGTTTAATCTGGGGTATGTTTCCGGAGGAATTATTCTACAATCTTCAGGAACCGAGTAAAATATCTTGGCAGGCCCACCTTTCAGGAGCTGTTGTGGGGAGTATTATCGCTTTTGCCTTTAAAAATGTGGGCGACAAGAAAAAGAAATATATCTGGGAATTCCCAAACTATTACAGCGAAAAAGACGATAAACTATGGCAGGAATACAAAGAAAATCATCCGGAGGATTTTATGGAACTGCCTTATAAAAAAAGAGATGATATCTGGGATCATCTGGATGAATTAAGAAAAAAATAAAATGGAACTGGAAGCTCGGAGAGAGAGGTTAGAAGTTACTATTAGACTTAGTATTTCTGAAAGTTATCGAAAGTTCTGGTGAGCCCTATTAAAAAAGTAATAAAAACTGGCCTATGGCTATTCATTAGGTAATCAATAACTTTCCTCTTCAAACTTCAGGCTTCCTGACAATATTCAACTCAGGTTATTTTATTACATTTGAAAAAAAACACACATGATCACTGAAGAGCATCTGTATGCAATCGCCCTACGCGAATGCAGCCTGATAGGAGACATTAATTTTCAAAAACTTATCCGGACCTTTGGAAGTGCTGAAGAAGCCTGGAAGAAAGCAAAAAGAGAATTCAGCAAAACAGATGGCGTAGGAAAAAAGACTATAGCCGATATCGGAAATGAAGAATATCTGAAATTTGCAGAAAACGAGATTAAATTCTGCGAAAAGAACAATATCCAAATCAGGCTGCGACATCTTAAAGAGATTCCTGATCTGCTTAATGAATGCGATGATGCTCCTGCAATTATCTATCAAAAAGGAAATTTTGACGATTCCTTACAGAAGATCAGCATTGTAGGAACACGGAATATGACTTCTTACGGCAAGGAGTTCATCGGAGATTTCTTCGAAGCATCAAAGTCATCTAAATATATATCCGTCAGCGGATTAGCTCTTGGTGTTGATAAAGAGGTTCATGAGCAGTCTATTCAGTTTAAAATCCCTACCATGGCCGTTCTTGCTCATGGCTTTCATACGCTGTACCCTCCAAAAAACAGGAAACTGTCTGAAAAAATCCTGCAGGAAGGTGGTACTTTAGTAACAGAATTTAATTCTTCACGAAAACCGGACCGGGAAAATTTCATTCAAAGAAACAGAATCATAGCCGGAATTTCTCCTTCAACAATAGTAGTAGAAACTGGATTTGGTGGCGGGTCAATAAGTACTGCATCTTTTGCCAACGACTATAATCGTGAAGTTTTCGCCCTTCCCGGAAAGATTACGGATCTATACAGCCAAGGGTGTAATCAGCTGATTTTCCAGAATAAAGCTGCATCCATTTCCACCGTTAAGAGTCTCATAGATTCAGTTGGACTTAATCATTCAAAAGAGAAAGTCGCAGAACTGTTTCCCTATAGTGAAACAGATATACAACTTACTGACAGTCAGGAAAGCATATATCAGTCAATAAAAGCCCACCCTCAGGTATCTCTGGACGATCTTGCGCAGATGATTTCGGTCCCGTCTTATAAAATTCTTCCTGTAATTTTAGAATTGGAGCTTTTGGGGAAAGTAAAATCATTTTCCGGGAGGCAATTCCTAGCAATTTGAGAATTAACGATTTCTTAATATTGCATTATTTGAGACGTAACTTTTAATTTTTAATAAAATTTGATCACAAATTATCAATTTAATAATATTTCGAAACATTATTATTTAATTTTTAACAATGTTGAAATACAGTATTGTGAATCTTGAAAAAAAAATTAAATTTGTTGACAATAATATTCAACCCTAATATATGGAACAATATAATATTGACCAGAAAATCCAGGAGTTTATTGCCAAGATTGAAGCAAAAAATCCTAATGAGCCAGAGTTTTTACAAGCCGTAAAGGAAGTAGCTGTGACTGTAATTCCGTTTATTATGACCAAGAAGGAATATACAGGAATGAAGCTGCTGGAGAGAATGGCTGAAGCTGAAAGAATCATTATCTTCAGGGTTCCATGGGTTGATGACAAAGGAGAGATCCAGGTAAACAGAGGTTTCAGAATCCAGATGAACTCTGCGATCGGACCATACAAAGGGGGAATCCGTTTCCATCCTACTGTAAACCTTTCAGTTCTTAAATTTTTAGCTTTCGAGCAGGTATTTAAAAACTCACTGACGACTCTTCCAATGGGAGGAGGTAAAGGAGGTTCAGATTTCGATCCGCAAGGAAAATCTGATATGGAAGTAATGCGTTTCTGCCAGGCTTTCATGACTGAGCTATGCAAGCATATCGGTCCTGAAACAGATGTACCTGCAGGAGATATTGGTGTAGGAGCAAGAGAAATTGGATATCTTTTTGGGCAATACAAAAAAATAAGAAACGAATTTACAGGAGTCCTTACAGGAAAAGGTCTTGCTTACGGAGGTTCACTTATCCGTCCTGAAGCTACGGGATACGGTGTGGTGTACTTCGCGGAGCAGATGCTTAAAACAATCAACGAGACTTTCAAGGATAAAACGGTAAGTGTATCAGGTTTCGGAAACGTAGCCTGGGGAGTAATCAAAAAGGCAACTGAGCTTGGTGCTAAAGTGGTAACAATTTCTGGCCCGGACGGTTATATCTATGATAAAGACGGTATCAGCGGAGAAAAAATCGATTATTTGTTAGAACTTAGATCTTCCGGTAACAACAGAGCTGAAGACTATGCTAAGAAATATCCTTCTGCTGAATTCCACGCAGGAAAACGTCCTTGGGAAGTGAAATGTGATGTAGCATTTCCTTCTGCAACCCAAAACGAACTGGATCTTGAAGATGCTAAAGTTTTGGTAGAAAACGGATGCCTTTGCGTTACTGAAGCCGCAAACATGCCTTCTACTTTAGACGCCATCAACTATTTCTTGGATAATAAAATATTGTTCTCGCCTGGTAAGGCTTCCAATGCCGGAGGTGTTGCTACCTCAGGTCTTGAGATGACACAGAACTCTATCCGTCTTAACTGGACATCTGAAGAGGTTGATGCAAGACTGAAGGAAATTATGATCGGAATCCACAAAGCTTGCAGAGACTACGGAAAAGATGAAGATGGCTACGTAAACTACGTGAAAGGGGCAAATATTGCCGGCTTCGTGAAAGTTGCGGAAGCAATGCTGGCTCAGGGAGTGGTATAAAAATAAATAAAGGTTGGGAAAATTCCCAGCCTTTTTTGATATAGCCTGTTCCCGGGATAATGGGAAAAAAGTAAAAAGTGAAAGGAGAAAGCGCAGTACATGTTACAGCGCTTTTTTTATTGTATCAGATGTAAAAAATTAAAACATTAATGGAAATCTTCATTTCAGGTATTCATCAATTTCTATATTCCTGTTTTCATTGTTGCCATCTTCGATAGCTTTCAGAATCATTTTAATTTGAGCTTTACCAATTACATGCTTATTAAAAAACACATACTCGATAGCTTTTGTATTTCTGATATCTTCCAATGGATTTTTAGAAAGGAGCACCAAATCTGAATAGTAGCCTGCTTTTATCTTCCCGGTCTTGCTTTTCATCCATTCACCAGGCTCCACCGTAGCAGAATAGATGGCCTGTGAATTGGTCATTCCGGATTGAGATAAAGACTCTAATTCATCGTGAAGAGCAAACCCGGGAACAACCGTGGCAACATTAGCATCAGTTCCGGCCATAACAGGGATATGATGATCTACCAATGCTTTGGTCATGATGTGAATCGCTTCCACATAGGTCTTCCAAAACGTCAGTGATAATTTTTTTGCTTCAGGTGTATCTTTTCCATCATATTCATAGCCATTTTTACCGGGTAACCAGCCCATTTTGTACAATGGCGTTCCTTCAATAATTTTGGGATTAGCATATTTTAATTCTATTGCTTTAAGCTTAGATTTTAAGTCAAACCGCTGGGCTAAAAAGCTTTTGCACAACCAAACGGTTGAAGTAACACTTACCTTATTTTCTTTTAGTTTTTTGGCGATCTGATGTGACCGTGTTTTTAAAAAACGGAGATATTCTTCGGGATTTTTAGAAATTGATTTTCCGAATTCATCAATTGTTTTAACGGTTATCTCTTCAATATGAGCGACTTCCTTCTGTCCTGAGTGAGAAAAGGTTTCTAAATCAACCAACGGTATGTGCCCAATAACCGGTATCTTATTTTCTTTAGCCCTCTCTATTGTTGTTTTAAATATTTCCGGATTCACAAAACCGTACATTTTGATGGCATCATAGCCCTGCTCCTTTATTTTCTTTATGGCTTTTTCCGCATCTTTTTTATTGGAATAATTGACGGACTGTCTTGTCCAGCTATAATAATAACCCGCCAGACCCACCTCACTAAATATAGGTGGTGAAGCAACAAATATCCTCGGCCCCAAACCGTTTTTCCGTATTGATTTCCGCCATTCTAAAATCTCCGGATTCCCGGCCATTTCCCTGATGTAGGTAACCCCATTCGTCAGATACAAAAACAAATCATTTTTACTTTCTTTTACATGAACATGGCTGTCTACAAGACCCGGAATAAGATACTTTCCTGTACCGTCAATGAGGGTAGCTTCCTTATTCACGGGTTGATTGGCGTCAAGCTGAAGAATGAGTCCATCTTTCATAAGGACATTCTGATTTTTAATAAAATGAGTACAATCTTCTGAAAGGACATTGACATTTCTAATTTGTACCAATGGTGATGGCTTAATAAATGAAGAAAAATTAATAACCCGGGTAGATTTACCCAGGACTTTATTGAGTTCATGATCTGCCCATAAAAAAATACAGCCCATCATGCACAATCCTATTGCAGATGACCATACAATTCTCCTGATCCAAAGCTTTTTCATACAATATTTATTCTTAATCTGGAAGGCAAAATAAAAACAAAAACACCTTTCAACAAGGTGATATGAAGGATTAGGGATGAAATACGCGGTTTTAGGTACGGAAATTATAAGGACAATAAATGTTCTCTGTAATTTTTAGAGACAGGAAGTTCAATTTGAGTAAGCGAAATGGTATCCGCATTTTTCCAGGCCTTAAAATGAGAAGGATTGATGAGGTGTGAACGATGAATCTGAATCAAAAAATCAAAATCATTCTGAATCTTTTTAAGCGTGCTGCGAATGAGTTTTACCTTTACTTCATTTCCTTCTACAAAGAAAATCTCAACATAATTCTGAGCATTGGAAACACAAATCAGCTCATCCTTTTTAATTTTTAAAATATCCAGCTTATTGTCTCCCCTAATGATGATGGTGTCATCCTGTGCAGGAATTAATGAAACTACATATATTCTTGCCAAAACTATGATGGGCGTTGAAATCAAAGCTGATTTAAGAATGATGGTCTCTAAAAATTTGATAAACCCATATCCTCCATTCAAAATAGGGCTCTTATAAAAACAATATGTGCCTATCCAAAAAAGAAATTGAAAAAAAACAATGCTTATTAATTCAAACCCAATGTTCCATTTTGCCAGTTTCCCGTAAACCTTTTTCTGCAGCAAAGCAATAACCCCATAACACAGAAATGCAATGATGCTAAATCCAATACTAATAATGATCCATACCTTAAAACTAATGGTTCCGTCGTCAAACGGTCTGATAAAAAAAGCAAAAATGAAAAGCCACATACTCAGGAAAGCTCCTATCAGTAAGTGATGCTTAAGGGAAGGGTTTAATCTTTTCATTGAATAAATCAGCTTGGCCCGAATGATCCGGATCTATAATTACATCTGAAATATACGTAAATAATATACGGGTTGATTACTTCAATTAATGGATAACAAAAAAATCCTGAGACATTTGTCCCAGGATTCCCTTTCTACTTTGCTCAATATTACTACTTAGATGACTTTGCTTTTTTCTTAGCTTTTCTTTCTGCTTTGGTTGTTTCTGAAGGTTTCGTAGCATCTGTTGCTGTTTCTGCACTTACTGTTGCCGTAGCATCAGCTGTGGCAGCCGGAGTTGCTGCTGCATCTACCGTAGCCGTTGCTGTGGTATTTTGTTGTTGAGCACTAGCGTCTGTAGTAGTACTTGTCTGGGTGTTCTGCTGTTGAGTCTGAGTGGTCTGGTTATTAGACGTATCGGCTGGTTTTTGTGGTTGTGTCTGTGTTTGTGCCGATACTGCGATTACACCGACTAAAGTAAACGCTGCAGTTAAAACTAATTTTTTCATAATGTAATATTTTAAATGATTGTTTAACTTAAACGACACTCTTTTTATTAAATTATGTGTAAAGTTCTTATTTAACGTACTTTATCATTATTTAAGATATTTTACAACAGAAGGTTTACTTTGCAATATTCTTCATCATTCTTTCCACAAACTCAAATGCAGCCGGACATATGACGGTGTTTTTCAGCATTAAATTATTGATCTGGTAGATCTTTTTACGGTCTGTGTGCGGATATTCCCGGCAGGCTTTGGGCCTTACTTCATAGATGGAGCAGGTATTGTCATTATTCAGGAAAAAGCAGGGAAGATTCTGGAGTACCTTATCATTATCTTCATCCACTTTTAAAAACTTAGCTTCAAAATCAGCCTGCTTCATTCGCAGATGTTTTGAAATACGCTCTATGTCTTTTTCCGTATATAAAGGTCCGGTTGTTTTACAGCAATTAGCGCACTGAAGGCAATTCACTTCATCAAAGACTTCATCATGGGTTTCCTGAACAATATAATCAAGATTCTTGGGCGGTTTCTTTTTCAGTCCGTCCAGAAATTTTTTATGCTCTTTCTGCTTTTGTAAAGCCTGCTTTTTATAGAAGTCTAAATTCATTTATTCTTTATCTCCTGCTATAGGCGGAAGATCTGCTTTTTGATGGTCATTAATTTTATCAAGGTCCAATATTGTTGTAAGATCATTATTGTCCGGATAATACATCAGGGTAAATCTTGCTCCGTAAACAATTTCTGCCGACACATAGGAAGATCTCTGGACCACTGTATTGGAAAAGACTTCATCAAATGCGCGGACCTGAACAATGATCTCAATATCCGTGTTCTTAAAATCTTCTTCAGAAAACCCGTAAAACGGCGAATCTTCCTTGATCTCATGCACAACGGTCCAGTTCAGCGCCAAAGTATTGATCTTGCTCAGATGGGTCTTTAAAGAATAAAAATTACTTTTCGGAGTTCCCTCTTCGATCACTTCAATAGCTGCTGAAACAATAACATCAGCATCCGTCAGAGCATTATTTTTATAAGGAGCCAGCCTGAACATTAAAGCCCTTGATTCTTTAAACGGAGCAATAACGGCTATATCTGAAAACCGGAGGTAAGCTCTCGGCCTTGAAAATCTTCCGTAAAAAAGCCCGGTTGCAATAGCAAAGGTAAGCAATCCCAGGAAGGCTTCAAAAGTAGCCACCAAGCTTGCCATAAAGCCTACAGGAGCAATCCTCCCATACCCTACTGTGGTAAAGGTCTGCGAGCTGAAGAAAAATACATCAATGAACTCGTTCAGTGGATCGCTTTTATCAATTCCGGTAAGATGCTCTACCCCAATAAGATAATAAATCATTGCAAATACAAGATTAATCAGGACATAAGCAATCACCAGATAGGATAAGAAACGGAAAGTAGACAGGTTCAGCATGGTATGATACCAGCTAAGCCTATTGAATACATTCACGCCTCTCCGTTTTACATTCGGAAGCCCGTCCTTATTGATGAATCTGCCGGAAGCATTGCTACCAAAGCCACTGTTTTCAGTATTTTTCTGACGGATTTTCTGTCTGAAGCCTCTAGCCATATATTATTTTATTTGTTGAGGTAACTGTAAATGAGCAAATTCACTTTTACCCATTCTCCCCTTTTACCATGCAAAGATAAAATATTGTTTTCATGAAATTTATCAAGCTGCTGATTGATTTTTTAATTTGATTTTGCAGTACATTTGAACTATGAAAAAACTGGAATCAAGAGAGGATATTGAGCATCTTGTCAATTCATTTTATGCCAAAGTCGTTAAAGATGAAACGATTGGTTTTTTCTTTAATGATGTAGCCAAAGTAGACTGGGACAAGCACCTTCCGAAAATGTATTCATTCTGGGAGTCTATTCTTTTTGGACAGATGAGCTATAAAGGAAATCCTATGGCTGTTCATTTTCCAATCAATGAAATTCAGTCTATGGAGCAGAGACACTTTGATCAGTGGCTGAAGCTTTGGAGAGAGACCATTGAAGAGAATTTTGCCGGGGAAAATGCAGATATGGCCATTTACAAATCTGAAAATATCGCCAGGCTGATGGCTTATAAAATGGAACTCGCCAGGAGACTGTGACACGGTCGAGAGTCAGAGCGTTTGGTGGTGAAAATTGATTATGGGACGATAACCGTAAAAATATAGGCTGCGAGATTCACCAATAAAACAGTTCCGTACAGAATATTCGTTTTTCCACGGCTTAAGGAAAGCATTACAATAAATACGGATAAGGACAGCAGGATGATATCCTTTTTATCGAGCCCCAATACCAACGGGATGTCATAGACGATACAAACGGTAGATACAGCCGGAATTGTTAAGCCAATACTTGCCAAAGCAGATCCTAATGCCAAATTTAAGCTGGACTGTATTTGATTGCTTCTTGCCGCACGTATGGCAGCCACTCCCTCAGGAAGAAGTACAACCCCTGCAATAATTACCCCTACCAAAGATTTCGGAGCGCCGATACTTTGTACCATTCCTTCGATGGTTCCGGAAAGCCCTTTGGCCATCAACACAACAATTACCAGACAAACTACCAAAAAAACAAAGCTTATAAGTGTCTTTTTCAACGACGGAATATAATGTTCTTCCGGATGCTCATCAGGAACAATAAAATAGCTTCTGTGGCGTACGGTCTGTACCATCAGGAAAATTCCGTAGATCACGAGACAGGCAATGGAAATAAAAATAAGTTGTGCTTCGTTGTAGAAAGGTCCGTTGACACTTGAGGTAAAGTTGGGAAGGACAAGGGTAAGAACAAGAATTGAAACAATACTTACCAGATAGGTCGTAGCTGAAGTTCTTGCAAAAAACTGTTCATGATATTTTACGCCGCCTATAAGGATACAAATCCCCAGAATTCCGTTAAGAATAATCATTACGGCAGCAAAAACGGTATCTCTGGCCAGCGTGATCGCCTGATCTCCACCGGCGACCATCAGCGAGATGATGAGCGCAACTTCAATAATAGTGATACAGAGTGCCAGAATAATTGTTCCAAAAGGTTCTCCTACTTTATGAGCCACCACTTCTGCGTGATGTACTGCGGATAAGACACTTCCGGTAAGCAGGATTCCTGCAAGAACATCATATAAAATTCCGGTTCCCATCAGTCCGGAAAAGTAATACCCTACAGCAAGGACAGGGAAAATATACGTATAATGTAAAAATTCTTTCAATCTCATAAAGTGTCTACAAAATACAAAAAATCTATGAAATTTGAAATATCAAAAGAAAATATTAATCATATTTTAATCTAATACGTAAGAAGTCTGAAGTTGGAAGCGCGAAGTTATTGAGGTCAAAAAGGATGACCACTACCTCCTTAACTTCCAGCCTCTCTCTTCCACTTTCCTTCCTCTTAGTGCATCCAAAGGTTAAAATCCAGAAAATCTGTCAGCATATGAAATAAAAGACCTATGCCCACAATTCTGATATTACCTTTAAAAAAGAGCAGCAAAAAATACACCGCAATAGCATAATAGGAATGTAAAATGTGAAAACCTATACTATTTCTTGACGGATCAAAAACAGGATTGGCAAAAATATGGTCCAGATCTACGAGCATGGTAGCCAACATAATAAGATAAGCTTTCTTCCAGTTTTTGCGGAAAAAGATAAGGGCTATAAAAACCGGAAAAATCAAATGTAAAAAGTAGTGTGTGAATGTTTTAAGTAATACAGTGTCAGATAAAGTCATTAATAATCAGTCGGTTTTTTAGGATTATAGATTCTTTACCATCTTAAAATTAATGGTAGCTCTGCCTTCTTCGCTTTGATTTTCAGCCAATAGTCGTTTGCTTTATTCCCGTAAAAAATATAGTCTATATCAGAAAGTATTTTTTTTTCTGCTGGTGAGAAAATACTTAATGAAGAGATCAGCATCGGACTGTTTCTGACGAAGATATAGTTTTCTTTGAGCTTTGGGGATAACACGATCGGTTTTCTGGTAGATTTTATGATAAAATCTCCTTCACTTCTCTCTATCTGATTAGGCTGAAAAGGGATCGCAGTGAATTGATCCTGGGCATTGAGCCATTTTTGATGCTGAAAATATGTCCATGTACTTTCAGGAGAAGAACTTTGAAGATTGATCACATAATTAGGCTGAATAATTTTCTGAAAGGTCTTTTTCTCTATTTCATTAAAATTATCGTCGTAGCCGTAGCTGATGATGGTATCATTCACCTGCTCGAGATCAGCAGTTGCTTTAAAATAACTGATTTGGGCAGAATCCGCGATCGTTTTATCAAAAAGACGAGCGTAATTCTTCACATTACGGCCATCCAGCTCTATCTCTAAAAAATGATTTTTCTTCTGAAGATCTTCCACAATGGAAGCTAAAGATCCGGTTTCCGATGTGTTTTTTATTTCAATTTCATCGGATTTTAATTCAATGGAAAAATTCTGAATTGTTTTTCCTGAAATGAAAGAAACACTTCCTAAAGCATTATTGATCAACTGATCTGCATTCAGTGTCCTTTTTTCGGAGGAATGAAGCTGCTTGCTAATATTTTCAAAACCTGAAGCGGAACTTCCTATGAATCCGTTTTCGCCTTCTATTCTTACAAAAATCTGATCTTTTTGAAAGACGTTTTTTCCTTTGCTGATAAACTGATGATTCTTTAAATAAGTCAAGAATTTTTGTGGGTCTTTTAATTCAACCACACTGTACCATTCTGAGAATCTGGTGCCTTTGAGGTGGAAAATCTGCAAAAAATCCGGGGTTTTGATTCCTGAATCCTTTAATGAAATCGTTTTTTTATCTTTCTTTTTACTCTCTTTCCATTTTGAGGGATGGGCAATGAAGCTTGAAATATATTGTCCTGTTAAACTTTTTACATCGATCAAAACAACGACATCTGCATTTTCAGGAACAAATTTTAATGTTTTGTTTTTATAGAAAAATACAAAGTAGAGCGCAGCAGCGAGTAAAAAGGTTAACGGGACAATAATTCTTTTCTTCTTCATTTATAATATTTGAGGCTTTTTTTCTTCTTCATTCATTTTAAAGATCTCATCGAACAGGTCAAAGAAGTACATTAAGCTGTTTTCTGAAGAATTTTTAATATTGTAGTCTATTTCCGTTTCTACGCTTTCTCCTTTCACTTCTGTTTTATAATACATTTCACCCACATTTTTTCTAAAAAGATCTAATGATTTTCTTTCCGAAGGAGTTTTAAATTCTTTTTCCAAACCAATTAAAAGTTTCTGAACATCCAATCTTCCGGATAAAGGATATTTGGAAGAATCTTTTGC
Organism: Chryseobacterium sp. 22532; assembly: GCF_052044665.1. Lineage (NCBI taxonomy): Bacteria > Pseudomonadati > Bacteroidota > Flavobacteriia > Flavobacteriales > Weeksellaceae > Chryseobacterium > Chryseobacterium sp. 22532. The sequence continues at coordinate 328,643 of NZ_JBQENJ010000001.1, read as the reverse complement.
CCATTGCTTTGAGGTATCGGACTGGCCTTGAGGGGTAAGATTTTCTGTAGAGCTTGTAAGATAAACAATACCCTCTTTTACAACGAAGTACAGCTGATCCATATATCCGTCGCCTTTCTCATCCTTAAAAGAGTATATATTTCCGGTTTTTGAGAATTTCTTAGACAAATGCTTATTGGTGGACAATACGTTAAAAACACGGTTCCAATAGCCTTCGTTTTCTGTTGCAAAAGCAAAGGTAAAATTGGGAACAGCCACTTCTTTGGTTTTCTTTACTTCTTTTTCATTGTAATCATCATCATATTCGTAATCGGTATAGTCTACTTTTTTGGACTTTAATTCATTCAGAACAAAGATTCCGTTTCCTGGGGCTATTTTAGTGATAGCTTCTTCATCCAGAACAATTTTCATGGTTTCCATCATCAGCTCCATTTCTTTTTTATATTCGCCGTCTCCCGTGTCCTGAAGAAGGTCATACATCATATCGAAAGACTTGGCTCCGTTGACGTTAATCACATAGTAACCAATGCTTTTTTCGTTGATCAGTGCTGCCAGCTTTTTGTTTTTCTTTCCTTTATAAACAGAGGAAATGGTTTTCTGTATTTCCGGATTTTTATGCTGATAATTATTGACAAGCTTTACTTTATCTTTGTCAAAATACAAATTGTAATAGGAGTTTGAATCGTATGCATTTCTTAAAAACTGCCCAAATTTAAAACGCTCCATCATTTTTCCATAAACCCCATCATTGACCATTCTTCCGTAATCTGTATAAACATAGGCATCGGAATTAGGATCTCTGAACGTAAGCATGGCTTTCGGAACTTCAATTTCTAAGTTTGAGCTGAAGTATTGGTCGAAACGCTCTTCCGCAATTTTCTTTACAATTTTGAAGTTTTCAATACGCACAGAATCCAGTTCTTTCTGGTATGCCGAATCTATTTCAGCTTCTGCATATTCCTCTTCTTTTGGATACACTTCGGCTTCCCCTTCAGAATGCTGGGTATCTACGTTTTCCTTTGGATATTTGTGATTCTTTTCCAGGTACTTGATATCTTTCTGAATTCTGGTAATTTCCTTGTTATTCTCCCTGATATTGTCTTTTAAATATTTAATATCTTGTTTCAGACTTATTATTTCTTCCTTATAATCGAAAGGCTTTTCCGGTTCTATGGTATAAGCGCTGTCCACAGCAACAGCCACACTGTCTGCAGCGGTTGCAGCACTATCTAGTACAATACTAGAAGACCAGGTATCTTTATACGGTTTGGTATAGTTTACCATACTCAAAACAGCACGGTCATTATTCCAGGCAACAAAAATATGATCATCTACATCCACATAAGAATAATTCTTTTTCTTTGAGATCTCCAATCCTTTTTTCTTGGTAGAATTGATGAATTCCTGGAACTTTTCTTTGTTATCTACAATAAAATGTGTGGTATACGTCTGTATCGAATCATTAAAACTGGCATAATGATATTGGGTAGCATCATATTTAATGCCCGTCTTGGAATAATCATTCCACGAAGATTTTTCTTTACTTTTTTTGCTTAATTCATGTAATAAAGGATTAAGCTTTTGCCAGTTGATTTTCTGGTTCAGCTGTTTCCCGTTGATTTCCATATAAAATACAGCATCAGTAGGAAGTTTCATGCTTTTTTGCGAAAAAAGGAGCATAAAACCAAAAAGTACGAAAGTGATTATTTGTGTTTTTAATAATAGAGATTTCATGGTTGAGTGTTAATATTTATTGAAATGATATCGTGTTTTGTAATTGTTTTTTTTGAAAGATCAGATCTAAAATATCCGCTTCCAATTTTACTGCTTTCTTATTCGGAGCCAATAGATATGCGCTGTTCGTCTGGGATTTTACGGTATTTTCAAACTGCATTACAGAGGTATATCTGGCATTATTGAAGATTTCTTTATCTGCCTTTCCCATTTTGTCATAGTCCTCCTTGAAAGTATTGACTTTGTTTCTGGTCAATAATTTTTTCTGAAGATTCTGACTGTAAATTTGGGTAGGAATCATTTTACCAAGGATATTTTTGGCTTTCAGCTGTTCCAGCCCTGCATTGATATTTTCAATCTTTTTAAAATTACAGCTCAGCTTGATGATGTAGTTATCAAAATCCATTGAAGTTTTTACATTGCTGATTCCTGGAGTTGCTTTAAAAATTCTGGCCGCTTCATTGATTTTATTTTCAATTTCACCTTTTTTAGGAACTTTTTTTCCGTTAATTGTCTCCATTTTAGAAATGGAAGCCAGCCTTGTTTTGCTTTTGCTGGCATTCAGAATAATGGTATACTCTCCTGTTCCGTCGGCTTTGACATTCACTTTATCCAAAATATCAAAACAACTTGTCAGCAATAATAAAGGAAAAAGCAGTAAAAAAAGCTTCAGAAAATTTTTCATAATTGAGTTTTAAAACACAAAACTACTTAATTCCGTTTGAAAATACTTTATGGACTCTGTTATTTCACTGAAAACAGCCATTTTTTCAAATTCTGCCTTTCAAATAATCCTGTCTTACTTCCTCATCCAACTTTTCAATGGCATATCTCAGACAGGTTCTCGGCATTTTCTGATAATGCTTATTCAGGAAGCTGATGAGCTCTATTTCATTTTTCTGACCCATTTCTCTAAGCAACCATCCGTTTGCCTTATGCATCAGGTCATGAGTATGTTTAAGGTTTTTGGTCACAAATTCTTTAGTCAATTCAAAAGAACCCTTTTTCACATAATGCATTGTACCTACTACAGCAATTCTCTTATGCCACATTTCTTCAGAATCCGAAAGATTTCTCAACAGTTCTTCCTTTCCGTTTTCAAAAGCATATCTCCCTAAAATTTTGTAGCAGCTTGAATCCACCAGATCCCAGTTATTGACATGCGGAAGATGATCCAGATAAAACTGGACAATTTCTTCTTTCACAGTCTTATCCTTTGTTTTTTCAAATTTAGAGATCAGCATGAAGAGTGCAGTTAGCCTGTGCTCATGATATTTTGAAGATAACAGAACACTGAGATCCTGCAGGCTTATCTTTGAGTAATATTCTTTAGCAACAGATCTCTGATCCGGAACTTGCACGCCTAAAAACAGGTCTCCTTCTCCATATTCTCCTTTTCCTGTTTTGAAGAACTTCGGAAAGAATTCTGCTTTTTCGGGAATAGACAAAACAGCTAATGCTTCTTCTATTTCTTTGATTATTCCTTTCATCTAAATCCCCCTACAAGTTTTACAAATATTTTTTTAGACCCCATTGAATAAACAGTAAGCATGCTTCCATCCGGCAAAAACTTCATATTCTGTTTAAAATCTGCAGCAGTTCCATAGCCAATCAAATTATCAATTTGGGCAATAACATCGCCAGCCCAGATCACACAGATAGGAGAATCTTCTGAACTTCCGTCTCCGCTTCTGTTAATGGTATTAATTATAGCATTATATTGGGTTACAGCCAGTTCATTTCTGGCCTTATCATCTAAAGAATCGTAGATATGTGCCATATTGCTCAATATCGCTTTATTCAACGGGTCTTTTGCATAGGCAGCCTCGGCTTTAGCCAGGATTTTCTGTGCTTTACTTTTTGAAGGTTTCTTTTCTGCAATTTTCCAGATTTTTTTGTAATCATTATTATAATCTGACATTTCATGACCGGAGCTCATAAAACGACTCCCGTAATAAAGCAAATTCATCTGTTGCTGGGTAAGGCTTTCCGGATCCTTTTTGAAGGTCTCCAAATAAGTATTGTATTGCTGAGGGTTCTCTGTAACATCCTTTTTAATTTCCTCAACATTGACCTGAGAAAAGTATAAACCAAAGCACAGAATAAAAATAATTTGAAATAATTTATTCATCTCAATTCGTGTTTTTAATTAATTAAGCATGCTCATCTGTCACAATACCCTGCGCTTCCTCTTCTTTTGCAATGGCTTTCGGATTGGCTACTTTTGCAATGGTAAGTCCCTGAACGATAATCGAGAACACAACTACACAGTAAGTGATACTTAATATAATTTCGCTGTATTCGCTTTTTGGAATAGACATGGCTAATGCTATGGAAACTCCACCCCGGATTCCTCCCCAGACGAGAACTTTTACCGTTTGCGGACTAAATCTTGTTCGCAGGGACATAAATTTCGTAGGTACCCAGATCGAAATGAAACGGGCAATTAAAACGACTGCAATCGCCAGTAAGCCAGGAACCATAAAGTGCTTTAAATCCTTGATCATCAGTAGTTCAAAACCGATGAACAGGAATAGAACAGCATTAAGAATTTCGTCGATCAGCTCCCAGAATTTGATGAGGTAATCCTGGGTAATGGATTTCATTTTGAACCTTACATTAAAATTACCCATGAATAAACCTGCGGCAACCATCGTCAGAGGTCCGGAAATATGCATCTGTCTTGCAACAAGATAACCTCCCATTACTACGGAAAGCGTTACCAGAACAGAAATAATATAGTCGTCCACCTCACGCATCAGCCTGGAAGTGATCCACCCCAGCAAAACACCAAGCAGAATTCCTCCGCCGGCTTCTTTCATCAGAAGTAATCCTATACTTTCAACACCCAGATCCACTTCTTTCCCGATGGCAAGCTGCATAACGACTGTAAACACCACTACGGCCATACCATCATTGAAAAGAGATTCTCCAGCCACTTTTGTTTCCAGTGATTTAGACACATTGGCCTGTTTCAGAATACTTAAAACAGCCACCGGATCGGTAGGCGAAATAAGCGCTCCAAAAAGCAGACAGAAGATAAACGGAAGCTGAATCCCTAAAAAAGGCAGCAGGTAAAACATTCCGAACCCTACTACAAATGTGGAAATAACCACTCCGGCCGTAGAAAATATCAGGACCGGCCTGAACTGCTCCTTGAGATCATTGATATTGATATGGATCCCTCCCGCAAAGAGAAGGAAATTAAGCATTGCGCCCATCAGAACTTCTGTAAAGTCTATACTGTTCATTAACTTATTAAGATGCCCAAAAGTTCTCGGAAGCACTGTTTCTCCAAACATTACCAGAAAAATAGAAACTACGATGGCAATGACCATAATCCCGATGGTGCTGGGAAGCTTCAGAAATCTGTAATTGAGATAGGCAAAAATTGATGCTAATACTATTAAGGCTGAAAATGAATAATATAACTCCACTAAAGTGTTTTTTTTAATAAGGTCTGAATAAAGTATTTTAATATAGAGCTTGCGCCCGTCTTTTTCCCAGATATCAAATGTTCCGTCTTTGGCCGGCTGTGATGCTCTTGTATAGTCTTTTCCGATATTCAGAATATTAAGCAGGATATATTCATCTCCTACAGAGTTGACTAAATAGGCTGTTTTTTCAGAGGTCCCGTTACCGGAATTTTTTATCCCTCCGGTAAGCAACCTGAACTGGCTCAGATGATGTACAAAATTATTTCCGTCTTTCCGGAAATCATAAGCTCTCAGAAGAACCAGAAGTATATCCAGATTGGTAGGATCTTTACCGTAGAGGACTTTGCCCAGCCTGATGCATTCATCGAAATTACTTTGTTTAAAAGCATCTGTAAGACTCTTGAAACTTTCATCACTCGATGAAAGTTTATCATCCCTGAAATTTCGACCGTAATAAAGATACTGGGCTTCAATACTGTCCAGGGATTTAGGATATCCTTTGTATTTAAAAATCAGCTTTTCATAATTGTATGGAGAATCCGGATTTTTAAGATTCTTTTCAATATTTTTCAAATCAATTTCTGATTTCTGGCTGAAACCAAAAACAGAAAAGAAAATCAATAACAGGAAAAAGTGATATTTCATTAATCGTTGTTTTCTTCTTCCTCATCGTTGTCAAAATACTCGAAAAGGAAATCATTGTATGGGAATCTGGAGATATGGATCTTCATCACCTCATCGTAGATCATTTTCTTCATTTCCGGGAAATTTTCTTTCGTCAACGCAGAAATAAATACTGTCGGATACTTAGATTTAGCCATCCATGTTTTTTTCCACTCCTCCAGAGAAACATTCTTTTTTGTAGACGGCGTAAGATCATCCTCATCTTTTTTATCGTAACTGAAGTCATCAATTTTATTAAAGACCATGATCATAGGCTTCTGATGGGCATTGATCTCCATTAACGTCTGATTAACAGATTCTACCTGATCTTCAAAGCTTTCATGGGAAATATCTACCACATGAATAAGCAGATCTGCTTCACGCACCTCATCCAGCGTAGATTTAAAAGATTCCACAAGCTGCGTAGGAAGCTTTCTGATGAATCCTACCGTATCGGTAAGCAAAAACGGTAAATTACCAATAACCACCTTTCTTACCGTTGTGTCTAAGGTTGCAAACAATTTATTTTCTGCAAAAACCTCAGATTTGGAAAGCGCATTCATCAGCGTAGATTTTCCAACATTGGTATATCCCACCAAAGCAGCACGTACCACCTTTCCGCGGTTGTTACGCTGGGTAGCCATTTGCCTGTCGATGGTTTTCAGTTTATCTTTTAACAAGGAAATCCTGTCGCGGATGATACGGCGGTCAGTTTCAATCTCCGTTTCCCCGGGACCTCTCATCCCGATTCCTCCTTTCTGACGTTCAAGGTGAGTCCACATTCTTGTCAGACGTGGTAGAAGATATTGATATTGTGCCAATTCTACTTGTGTTCTTGCGTAGGAAGTCTGTGCTCTCTGTGCAAAAATATCAAGGATAAGGTTGGTTCTGTCAAGAATTTTCACCTCTATTTCTCTTTCGAGATTTTTAAGCTGGGAAGGAGACAATTCATCATCGAAAATAATGGTTCCTATCTCGTTCTCTTTTACATATTCTTTTATTTCCTGTGCTTTTCCGCTTCCAATAAAGGTTTTAGAATCCGGTTGAGTTAATTTTTGAGTAAAACGTTTTTGAACCGTTGCACCTGCTGTGAAGGCTAAAAACTCAAGTTCATCCATATATTCCGTTAGCTTATCTTCATCCTGATTTTGGGTAATAACCCCCACCAAAACTGCTCTCTCGTAATTATGTTGTTTCTTATCTAGCATTAATTTCTGTCTATGTTTATGATTTTACAAGATACCAATTTCAGGAAAAAAAACAAAATCATTTTTTAAATTTCCTTCTTTTTTAATGTTAATTTAAGTTTATAATATCATTCATTTGTAAAAAATTAATACCTTTATAACGCTGATTTGTAATTAATAATCCATTAAAATTACAAATATTGTAAAAACTAACACCAAGATCATGAATTCCCATATTAAATGTATGATTATTGATGATGATGAACTGGACAGACTGGTTCTCCAGCATCATGTCAGGCAGTACGATAATATAGAGATTGTTGCGTCTTTTAATTCGACGGAAAAGGCAGTTCCCCATCTGGAATTCCCAATCGACCTGTTGATCTGCGAAACTAGGCTTAGCGGAATGAGCGGATTGGAATTCAGGAAACTGGCCTATAAGATTCCCGTCTGCATCTTCGTAAGTTCCCAACCGGAGCTGGCAGCAGAAGCATTTGAAATTGATGCCCTGGATTTTGTAACAAAGCCCCTTAAAGCAGAACGTTTCCAGCATTCCATAGAAAAAGTTTTCAATTTTTTTGAAATGAAAAAAAAATGCGAATGCTTCGATGCTATTCTCGGTGAAAACTGTATTAAGATAAAAGAAAACGGTAACATTTCTCAAGTCAGACTTACCGATATTCTTTACCTCGAAGCTTTAAAAGACTATACCCGGCTTGTTACGCATGAAAAGAAACACTGTGTTCTAGATTCCCTGGGAAACCTCCTTCATAATAGCTTCTTCGATTCTTTTATAAGAATCCATCGCAGCTATGCCGTACCTCGTCATTTCATCCGCGGAAAAAACAGCCATGAAATAGAACTGATCCATCAGATCAGGCTTCCCATAGGCAGAACTTACAAAGAAAGTCTGTCCTTCCTTAACCATTAACGACTGAATACCAACATTTTTACTATAAAATGCCGTTGGTCGATTTTTTTGACCGTTAGTCTATTTTCCTTCAATCCGGTTGCGATATGTGGTAATTTAGTGTTCACAAATTTTCTCTTGAAAACTTGGATAACCAATTAATAACCACAAAAATATTTAACATGAAAAGAACATCTATTCACTGCTTCTTTCTCATTCTGTTCACCTTTTCCGTCAGTATTTTGAGTGCCCAATCGGCAGTTCTGGCCACAGGAACAAATGCATCAGGAGGCAACGGCTCGGTTTCTTACAGTGTCGGTCAGATAGCTTATATGTACAAGGGAGCAGGCTCTCAGGTGTTGGAAGGCGTACAGCAGGCTTATGAAATCACGACACTTTCTGCCAGCGAAACCACAACAAAGCAAGAAGGCATTTTACTCTATCCGAATCCTACCAGAGATTATCTGTACATAGATTTTTCTTCTGTTCCGTATAAGGGATCGGAGTATCAGCTGTTCGACGCTCAGGGCAAACTGATCATAAAGGACGTGATCTCACAGCCAAAGTCCGAACTTAATCTTTCTTCTCTTCCTTCTGCGGTTTACATTATCAGAATCAATCAGAATGGAGAAAATTTAAAAACCTTTAAAGTCATAAAAAAATAAGCCATGAAAAAAATATTACTTTCTCTGGGGATCATGCTCGGCCTCTTTTTAGGGCATGCCCAGGCTCCGGAAAAAATGAGCTACCAGGCCATTATGAGAAACGGATCCGGTCAGCTGCTGATCAATCAAAGCATTGCTGTTAAAGTAAGTGTACTGCAGGGCTCTCCTGCCGGAACACTGGTCTATTCCGAAAGACTGACCGGAAACACAAACGCCAATGGACTTATCAGCATGGAAATAGGGACAGGAACCGTGCTTTCGGGAACTTTTTCTACCATAGACTGGCCAACGGGGAACTATTATCTGAAAACAGAAACCGATCCCGCCGGAGGTACCAATTACACGATAACAGGAACAAGCCAGCTATTAAGCGTACCTTATGCTATGTACGCTAAGTCTGCTGGCGGAACAGGCGGAAGTTTCACAATTCCTTATACCAATACAATAAATAATGCATCTACTCTATTTTCGCTGATCAATGACGGAGACGGAACTTCCGTGGAAGGCATCAACAATACAACTACTTCCAGCATTGCTTCAGTTCGGGGTATTGTAAACAACGTGGCACCAGGCGGATTTTCCAGTGGTGTCCGGGGTATCAACAATGGAACCGGAGGGCTCGGAGTTGGTGTCTGGGGAAGTCAGAATGGAAGCGGCTGGGGAGTTTACGGTGTTACGCCTAACGGATTAGGGGTCTATGGAAATGCAAGTGCCAACGGAACCGGAGTATATGCCAACAGTAATACAGGAACCGGGCTTACAGCAACCAGTAATAACGGAATCCCTGCAAGTATATCAATATTCAACAATGCCAATAATAACAACGCCCTCAATGTTTCTAGTGTCGGAAACGGAACAGTGGTGAATGTAACCACTACCGGAAACGGGGCCGGAGTACGCAGTTCTACAGGGGCCGGATTCGCGTTGCACGGCATTACAAGTGCACAGACCTCTGCAGGTATAATAGGTGATAATAACGGAGCCGGTGAAGCGGTAGTCGGCAGGACAACCAGTGATATTGCCGGGGCTGTAGTAGGACGTAATGATGGTGGAGGTTATGGTGTAAGGGGTTTTGTTGCGACCAACACAACCGGAACGGCTGTCGGAGTTTTAGGACAGGTAGGATTAAACAACAGTAAAGGACGTGCAGGACGTTTTGAAAATTTTAATGCCACCAACGAAATCAATAATGTATTTGAGGTAGAAACCAACGGTAATGGAAATATTCCGGATAATACCCAGGGTAATGCAGCTTCTTTCTTAGTTGATAATACAAACAGTGTAGGAGCGGCAGTAAGGGGTGAAGTGAATACTATTTTCGGAAACTTTGGTGCTGCAGGTATTTTTGGGGTTTCCTCAGGAACAGGAGGACGTGCAGGATTATTTTATGCGTCAAATCCTGCAGGAAACGGCGCTGCATTAATTGCTTTAACTGATGGAAACGGAAATGCCATCACCGCCAACGCGGGTAAGGACGGAAACGGTGTTGAAACCAATATTGATGGAGCCGGAAACGCTCTGTATGCATGGGTTCCAACTTTTTCAACCGGGCGTGCAGGAAGATTTAACATCTTTAATGATGCCAATACAAGCGATGTAATAACGGTAACCACAGTAGGTAATGGTACTGCTGGAAATTTTAAAGTAGACAAGGTAACGGGTACCTCTCCCGCCGTGAAAGGGGAAGTAAATTCGCAGTTTGCTAATTTCGGAACTGCCGGTATTTATGGTATTTCTTCAGGTACCGGAGGGTATGGAGGTTTATTTTATTCCTCTAACGCAGGCGGCAGTGGGCCGGCTTTATTGGCAATCACAGAAGGCAGCGGGAATGGTATTACCGCCAATGCCGGAGGTACAGGCGATGGTGTGGAAGCATCATGTGATGGAAATGGCAATGCAATTTCAGGCTTTATTCCTAATTTTGGTACAGGTAAAGCGGGAAGATTCGCCAACTTTAATAATGCCAACGGGCAGCCGGTGGTTCATGTAACGACAACTGGTACCGGATCTACCCTGCTTGTCAACCATCAGGGGCCGTCGGGAAATCTTTCTGTATTCCAAAGTGCCTCAGTAAACGTAGCCCGTATCGATAAAACCGGAAAAGGTTTTTTTAATGGTGGTACCCAAAGTAGTGGTGCAGACGTTGCCGAAGTCTTTGATGTGGAAGGGAGTATTTCTGAGTATGAAACCGGGGATATTCTTGTAATTTCTACAGATACGGACCGAACCGTTGAAAGATCTTCTAAGCCTTATTCTACGCTTGTAGCAGGAGTATATGCGACAAAACCGGGAGTACTTCTTACTGAAGAACATATTGATTCTGACATTTCCGGTAAAGTACCAATGGGTGTGATTGGAGTTATTCCGACCAAAGTATGTCTGGAAGGCGGAAAAATTAAAAGAGGTGATCTTTTGGTAACGTCATCAAAATCCGGAACAGCCATGAAGGCCAACCCTAAAAAGGTAAAAATAGGACAGGTGATCGGAAAGGCTCTCCAGGATTACAATCAGAATGAAACAGGAAAAATCCAGATATTGGTTAATATTAAATAAATTATCATGAAATTACTATATATCACTGCATTTTTAGCATTAAGCGTATCCGTTTATGCTCAGGAAAATAAGAAAGCTTCTGAATCTGAAGATCAGGCCCAGATTGTGAAACAGCTCAGAGAACGGGAAGCCCAGCTGGCAAAAGTGTCCCAGGAAAATGCTCCTAAAAAGCAAAACGTATCCGTATTGGCTTCAGAACAGGGTCTTGAAGCGAAAAGCCAGGAAGTAAAATCCCAGCCATCCAATTCAAACAATACTTCGGGGAAATTACTACCTAACACGGCCACTTTAGCAGAAATAAAAGCCTCTATTCCCAACAGGCAGGCATCCCGAACCAGTACCGTGAATTCCAGGAACACAAATAGTAATGTCATAGGTCTGCCCAATACGGCGACCTTAGAAGAAATAAAGAAAACAATCCCAAAAAACTGATAACCCATAACCAGATTTCAAGCAAAAGTCCGCTCCAGCGCGGACTTTTTATATTTCAGATCTATGGTTTATTTAAAATCTTCAAAATTTAAGTTTGATCACTCAAACCATATTCTTAATCCCAATCTGCGGCCAAAAATTTCATAGAGTTTCCATTGTCATCGGATAAAGTAAGGAAATGCCCTTCTATGGAATAATTGGTCATTTTATCAAATTTCTGGATAAAAGCGTTTTCCAGTTCCATATTCTGACAGGCCTTCAATGTGCTCCCTACTCCTGAGATCTTCACTTTTCCATTGGTTTTAAATTCTGCAGTAAAGAACATGCTGTTGCACCCCATATTGGCTCCTCCTTTTATTTTTCCTTTTTCCATTATGCCTGTGAGGTTGATCTCTGCCTTATTTCTGACTAATTCCTCTTTAGAAAATTGATCAAAAGAAATGAGCATCCACTGTCTTTGAAGGCTCGGATTTTTTTGCGGGACTGAAGAGCAGCTGACCACAGCTCCTAATAGCAAAACGGCAAAAAATGATACAAGTATTTTTTTCATGGGGATTATCCTTCCATTTTCATACCATTCCGGGACAGAATATCGTAAAAATTAGTAAATTAGCGACACAAAAATTATTTTATAAAATGAAAAGACTATTTCTACTGTTCACTTTCTTATTGGGCTTTGCTCAGATGAGGGCGGATGAGGGGATGTGGCTGTTAATGCTCATCAAAAGACTTAACGGGGTCGACATGCAAAAAGAGGGACTGCATTTGACACCTGAAGAAATTTATTCAGTAAACAATTCAAGCTTAAAGGATGCTATCGTAAGCTTCGGGGGTTTTTGTACCGGGGAAATTGTTTCTGACAAAGGACTTATTTTCACTAACCACCACTGTGGTTATGGTGCCGTAGCTGCCGCTTCTACTCCGGAGAAAGATTATCTTAAAAACGGATTCTGGGCTATGAAGCAGAAGGACGAATTTAATGCAAAAGATCTTTATGTAAGGTTTTTAGTTAGAATGGATGATGCTACGCAGAGAATCACTTCCAAGCTAAACAACAATATGACCGGAGCAGAAAGAAAAGCAGTTATTGATGCTGAAACAAAAGCAATCCAGACTGAAAACTCTGAAAACGGAAAATATACAGTAGTGGTAAGAGATTTCTTCAATGGAAATGAATTCTACTATTTCGTATACCAGGATTATAAAGATATCAGATTGGTAGGTGCACCACCTTCATCATTGGGTAAATTCGGAGGTGATACAGATAACTGGGAATGGCCAAGACATACTGCTGACTTCACGGTATTCAGAGTATACGGGGATGCAGCAGGTAACCCTGCAGAATTTGCACCAAGCAATGTTCCTTTGAAGCCTAAGCACTTCCTTCCTGTTTCTCTTAAAGGGATCAAGCCTGGAGATTTCTCTATGATCTTAGGATATCCTGGAAGAACCAACCGTTACCTTACATCTTACGGAATTCAGCAGATGGTAAACAAAGACTATCCGGCTTGGGTAGAAGCTTCCAAACTTGCTATGGATGTTATGAAAAAGTATATGGACAAGGATAAGGCGACTCAGCTTAACTATGCGTCTCAATATGCTTCTGTAGCCAACTACTGGAAAAACAGACAGGGAACTATTGATGCGGTAGATAAAAACGGAACGATAGCCGACAAACAAAAGATTGAGGATACTTACAGAAAATGGTCTGCATTGCCAGGAAACGCAGAATATGATGGTATTTTAGAAGATATCGGCGCTTATTACAAGCAGGTCTCCGACAGAAATGTTGAAAGAAACTACGCTTCTCAGTTCTCAAGAAATGCAAAATATATCACTCTTGCTTTACAGGTAGGATCTGTTCTTAAAGCTTATTCTGCTCAGGATATGCAAGGAAGATTAGCGATGAAAGCTAAAACCGAAACTGCAATCAAAGAAGCTTATGAAAACTTCAATCCTTCTCTGGAGGGAGAAATGCTAGCTTCTATGGCTGGACTTTACCAATCAAGAGTGACCAATAAAGAGGTGGCATCTGCTACTATTTTAGGATTGGATTCTAAGACTCTTTCTAATGTAGCCTATTCTTCAATTTTTGCCAATAAGACTTCTGCTACGAATTTCTTATTAAACCCAGATGCATTGAAACTTGATGCTGATCCGCTTTGGAAAATCGCGAACGGAATTGTTGCTGACCAGAAAATGAGCATGGAGAAGTATTCTAAAGTTGACGATAACTTCAACAAGAACAACCGTCTATTCTTAGCTGGATTAATGAAGGCTATGCCTGAGAAAAAATTCTATCCTGATGCTAACTCTACCATGAGATTAACTTACGGAACAGTAGATAAACTTCCTGTAAGAAATGACAGAAACTACTTTGGAGTTACTGACAACTATTATACTGATATGACCGGTCTTGTAGGAAAATACAAGAAAGGTGATGAAGAATTCGATCTTCCTCAAAGAGTGATCGACCTTTATAATCTTAAGGATTTCGGACAGTATGCTGATGCTGCTGGATATATGCCTGTAAACTTCCTTTCTAACAATGATATTACAGGTGGTAACTCAGGTTCTCCTGTTATTGATGGAGACGGAAACCTTATCGGTATTGCATTCGATGGAAACAGCGAAGCATTAAGCGGTGATATTGTATTTGAACAGGACTGGCAGAAAACAATTAACGTAGACGTACGTTTTGTTCTTTGGACAATCGACAAATATGCAGGAGCAAGAAGACTGATCGATGAATTAAAGCTTGTAAGAGGAGAAAATACACCTCCTGATACGAAGTCTAAAAATTCAGGAACTACTCAAATGCCTAAGAAAACAAAAAAGGTAAAATAATCTTTTTCTGATAAATTTTTAAAACCGTGAATTTGCGTTCACGGTTTTTTTTATTTTTGAATTTTAAATACCTATGATGAAAAAAGAAATAGAATTTACCGGAATTATAAAACAGAATGGTAATCTGAATGCTGCTTTTGTAGAGTTTCCTTTTTCTACGGAAGACCTGTTCGGTAAAAAAGGACAGGTAAAGATCAAAGCCCTATTTGACAATAAGGTCGAATACCGTGGAAGCCTTGCTAAAATGAAATCTGACTGTCATATTTTAGGCCTAACACAGGAAATCCGAAAGAAGTTGGGGAAAACATTTGGCGATGAGATTGTTGTAAGCCTTCTTGAAGATCAGGAGGAAAGAATTGTTGAAATTGCAAATGACATCGCCGTTGTTTTTAATGAAAATCCCGATGCAAAGAACCTGTTCGACAAAATGAGCTATACTCACCGGAAAGAATACATCCGCTGGATAGAGGAAGCGAAGAAGCCTGAAACCAGAGAAACCAGAAAGATCAGGATGATTGAAATGATTTTGAGTGGAAAAAAGGGCATATAAATAAAGCCGGGCATACATCCCGGCCCTATTATTTCAAAGATTTCTACACCGGAATTCCTAAATATTTGAGATAAGCATCCAGCATCTTCTTATCAAATGCAGGCTCCTCAATACCAGATCCTTCCAAAAACTGAATAACATTGGAACAGTCCCAGACATAGGTGTTCTGATATAATTCCACCGTGGAAAGCCCTTCATGCATATTATCTTTAAAGAGGCTGGTAAGTGGATACAAACGGTTCCGGCTGTCATCTTCCCACTGCTTTCTCCATTCTTTGTAGGGAAGACCTTCAAGAGTAAGCGGATAATACTTCTTCAGGAGTCCAAAGAAACTTTCCAGGGTAAGATTGGTTTCCGGTCTTGCGATCAGGTTAAACTTTTTACCGATCGCCTCTTTACTTTTTGTGATATGGGCCATAGATTTGGTCATATAGTCTACTGTGATCAGTCCTTCTCTTAGTTCAGTGAGCAAAGGATAAGATTTAAATTCAACACAGTTTTTCACAAGACCTGACCACCACTGGTAAGGAGCACTGGCACCCGTTTCGCTGTGGCACATGGCATAGCCAAGACGGTAGGTAATTAAAGGAAGACCTTCTTTAGCGGCAAGATCTGCAACCGCCTCCATTACCCATTTGCTTCTTACATACCCGATATCTTTACTTACAGACATTAGGTTCTGAGCAATATCATCGCTTTCCATCATCACGGTTTTCCCGGTAAAAACATGTCCCCAACTGTAGACCGAAATAGTGGATAGCAGGGCAAGACACTTAGTTCTTTCGGCACCGGCAAGTTTTATGATTTCTCTTAACCCTTCTACGTTCGGAGCTTTCATGTAAGAATAAGGTTCTATAAAATTAACGGAGCTGCCAGAGTGGTAAATAAGATCCAGTATTCCTGCAAGTTTTTTGAACTGGTCTTCAGAAAACCCTAATAACGGAAGGGACAGATCTCCTATTACAGGTATGATTCTCGGCTTTTGCTCTTCTTTTCTATCGATATGATACTGTTTATAGCAGCTGTCAATTTTTTCCATTGCATGAAATTCATCCTGAGCCCTTACCAGACAGTAAATATCTGCTGATGTGGTATCCAAAAGTTCCTGAAGCAAATGTATACCGACAAATCCGGTAACCCCGGTCAGAAATATGGTTTTAGGATTTTCCAGTTGTTTAGGATCGAAACCGCCTGCAAAAACAGTTTCCGGAGCCAGGTAAACATCCTGCTGAAGGGCTATATAAGGCTCTACATCTTCTTTCGGAATGGCTTCACGGGTTTCATTGGCTCTGGTGATCAATTCATTGGCAAGCTGCCTAAGGACCGGAAACTGGTAAATATCTCTCATATAAACCTTGGTATCCAATCTTGAATTCAGGGCGGTTGCAACTATAGCGACAAGGAGTGAATTTCCACCAATATCAAAGAAATTATCTGTCATATTAATCACCGGTCGTTCGAGTTCTTCAGCCCAGATATCTGCTATAATTCTTTCGGTTTCATTGGTAGGAGGTTCTGTAGAAATCAGTTCTTTTGCCTCTTTATCTGCGAGTTCTTTTAACAAATTGGCATCTGTTTTTCCGTTGGCCGTGAGTGGTATTTTATCAACATTGATGATCTGAGCCGGAATCATATAACCGGGCAGCTCTTCTTTCAGCTGTTGTCTTACCCATGCAGCGTCTGCTTTTGCACCGGGCTTTACTATGACAAAGGCTACAATATATTTATTATTTCCATGATCTTTTGTAATGACTGCTGCTTCCTGTATTCCTTCCAAACGGGCAAGGCAGCGTTCAATTTCGCCCAATTCCACACGGAAGCCCCTAATTTTCACCTGATTGTCTATTCTTCCTAAAAATTCAATATCTCCATCTGACTTCCAGCGGGCAAGATCACCGGTACGGTATAGCTTTTCGTTCTCCCTGAATGGGCTGTTAATGAATTTTGAAGATGTGAGCTCTTCATTATTAAGATAACCCTTAGCCAAAAGATTTCCTCCTATATGTAGCTCTCCTACGGCTCCTACTGGCAAAAGTTCGCTGTTTTCTCCTAAAATGTAAGCTTGTGCATTGGCTATTGGCCTTCCTATTGAAGAAACATATTGCCCATTCATATCTTTAACTTTTTTGAAAGTGGCATAAACCGTGCATTCGGTAGGACCGTAATAATCAATTAACTCATAACTTAATTCGCTGGTAAGTACAGGCTTAAGTTTTTCTCCTCCTGTGAAAAGATATTTAAGGTCAAGGTCATTATACTTTCGTGTTTCTTCAACAACGGAAGGAGCAAGAACAGAAGGGACAAATCCATGGGTAATGCTGTTTCTACGGTAAAAATTCACAAGCTCTGAAGCTTCTACTCTATCTTCATTGCCGGCAATATACAATACGGCACCGGCAATAAGCGCTGACCAAGTTTCCCATACGGAGATGTCGAATGCTAATCCGGCAACAAGGGTTAGGTGTGATGTGTCATCAACATGAAAGTACTGGTTGTGCCATGTAACCAAATGTTGAATACTATGGTGAGAAATCATGACCCCTTTAGGGTTGCCTGTTGATCCGGATGTATAGATGGTATAGGCTAATGCATCCTGAGATATAGTAAGATCAGGCAGTTCAGCAGGTAAATGAGACAGGCTTTCTGCATTATCCAGATAAAAAATTTCAGCGTTAATTCCTTTTACCAGTGAATTTCCCCGCTGAGTATCTGTAATAAGTATTCCCGCTGAGGTATCTGCAAGGATGTATTCTACACGTTTTACAGGATAAGCAGGATCAATAGGCACATAAGCTGCTCCTGTCTTCAAAATGCCCAAAATGGCAACCAGCCACTCGAGAGAACGGTCCAGCCATACGGGGACAAACATTCCTTCTTGTATTCCTTTCTCTAACAGCACATTGGCAAGTTGGTTGCTTTTCTGATCGAGCTCACGGTAACTGATCCTGCTGTCCTGATAAACAGCAGCCAGATTTTCGGGATGAAGGAGTGCCTGGTTGTTGAAAAGAGAGACCAGTGTTTCTTCTTTATGATAGTCCCAATTTGTTTTGTTGAAATCGTTGAGAAGTCTTTCTCTGTCTTCAGAGGATAAAAGGATCGGTACACCAGCGGGCTGCCCCGACGGCGTTGATAGTGTATTCGGCATATTAGTTTTTGTTTTGTTTGGTGATAATAGTTTCAGATGAACTGCATTATGGCAGAGCTTTAGGCCTGTATAAAACAGCCTAGTACATATTAGCTGCAAAAAATGCTATACATTCTTTGCCTATCGTTAGTCAGAATTGATTGACTTAAATCCGGTTTATTAATTTCTATTTCATAATGCAATATTTTTAAAAATTTGGTAATCAAATTTAACATAATATTTGAGATAAAGAAATAAATAATCATAAACTTTCTCCAAACAGTGATTTAAGTATTACAATACATGATTTAAGCCAAAAATCTAGTAAAATCAGGTCAAGAAAACAGGAGAAATAGCATTTTCCTGATCAACAAAAATGGAGGAAACATTCAATAAGCCAGAATGTATTTTACGAAACCATATTGAGAATTTCATGATTACACATTCCAAAATTCCCTGTCCAGGCTTCTGTACTGTATGGCTTCTGAGATATGATGGGATAATATATTTTCGGCCCCCTCCAGGTCGGCTGCAGTTCTGGCCACTTTCAGGATACGGTCATAAGCTCTTGCTGAAAGATTCAGCTTTTCCATAGCAAGTTTAATGAGATGCATAGAGGCTTCATCCAACCCGCAGAATGCTTCAATTTCCTTAGGGCCAATCTGAGCATTGTAGCTGATATTGAGGTTTTTATAGCGTTCATTCTGAATATTGCGTGCCTTGAGTACCCGTTCCCGAATATCTGAACTTTTTTCTCCTTTTCTTTTTTCTGCCAGCTGTTCAAACTCAACTTTCTGTACTTCTATATGAATATCTATTCTGTCTAATAATGGACCTGAAAGTTTATTCATATACCGCTGCATTTCGTAAACGGATGAGGTGTTTCCCGGATCGTCCGGAAAAAAACCACTGGGACTTGGATTCATAGAAGCCACCAGCATAAAACTGGCAGGATAGTTTACGGTAAACCGGGCTCTGGAAATTGTTACTTCACGGTCTTCAAGAGGCTGTCTCATCACTTCTAAAACGGTTCTTTTAAACTCAGGCATCTCATCAAGAAATAAAACACCATTGTGCGCAAGCGAGATCTCTCCAGGCTGGGGATAACTGCCACCTCCTACTAATGCAACGTCTGAAATGGTGTGATGCGGCGACCTAAAGGGTCTCACGGTCATGAGAGACGTTTCTGCGCCCATTTTACCGGCTACAGAATGTATTTTTGTTGTTTCTAAAGCTTCTTTCAGGGTTAATGGAGGGAGAATACCCGGTACTCTTTTGGCAAGCATTGTCTTTCCACTTCCCGGAGGGCCAATGAGAATAATATTGTGCCCACCTGCAGCGGCTATTTCCATCGCTCTCTTTGCTGTTTCCTGACCCTTGACTTCGGAAAAATCAAATGGAAAATCATTCATTTTTTCCTGAAATTCTTTTCTGGTGTCCAGTATTACTCTTTCAATAGGCTTTCCTTCGTTAAAAAAATCAATTACTTCTTTGATATTTTCTACTCCATAAACTTCCAGGTTGTCTACAATTGCTGCTTCACGGGTATTTTGCCTAGGAAGTATAATTCCTTTAAAACCTTCTTCACGTGCCTGAATTGCTATTGGCAACACTCCTTTTATGGGCTGCAGGCTTCCATCAAGGGAAAGCTCACCCATAATAACATACTGATGGATATTTTCGGCAAGAATCTGATCTGAAGCGGCAAGAATCCCTATTGCAATGGAGAGGTCGTAAGCAGCACCTTCTTTCCTAAGATCTGCAGGCGCCATATTAATCGTGATTTTCTTACCGGGAATTTTGTATCCTACATTTTTCAGGGCAGCAGAGATTCTGTAACTGCTTTCTTTAATGGCGTTATCGGGAAGCCCAACGAGATGGTATCCTACTCCTCCCGTGTCTACATTTACTTCGATAGTAATGGTTTGTGCTGCTACTCCGAAGATGGCACTTCCATAAATTTTAACTAACATGATTGGCGTTTTTTGTAAAAATAAATAATATAATATTTTAAAAAATCAGCTTTTTCATGAATAGTTTTTGGATTGAAAATGCATTTAAAAAAATTTATTCTTAAAAAAGATAAGCCGATACAGACCATCTCTGTACCGGCTTTATCATGATTAAAAAAAACTAACTAAGGATTGATCGTATGTTGTTATTTCTTTATGAATTTATTCTTATAGGTATTTCCCTGTGAGTCTTTGGAAAGAATAATATAGTTTCCGGGTACGAGCCTGCTCACATCAATAGCCTCATTAAAGCGGTGATCATTTTTCTGAAGAACTACTTTTCCTGACATATCAATAATGGAAACCGCTTTGTACGTTTTATCGGACTCTTTTCCGATATACAGGAACTGGGCTGTAGGATTTGGGTATATTCTCAGGTTTTTTTCCTTGCCTTTTGTTTCATCTGTTCCCAGGCTGCAAAACTCCCAGTTTCCAAAATTAAGTTTTACAAAATTTCCCGTCCCTAAAAATTCACACTGATCGGGGCAGTACTCTGTACAGGCATAAAATCCATATTCTCCGGATTCTGTTGCCATATAGGTATCGCCAGTTGCACCATTTATAACACAAGGATCTCCATTGGAAGGCGGCGCACTGGCTGGAATGCATTTATACCATACATGGCTGCCATAGAGATCTGGAAAGGCATCATCAAATTTTACAGATGCTCCGGCACAGATATTATATTCTCCCAGTCCTACCTGAGAAAAAGTTCCGGGTGTAAAGGTGCTCATCATTGCAGGAAGCGCATACATGAATCCATCTGCCATAATAGCCGGGCTTTCTGCCACACAGTCTCCTTGTGTAACTGCCACTTTAAAATAATAAAGCTGGTCATCATTCCCATTGATGGTCAAAGTCTGTGAAACAGCCCCGGGAATTGGTGTCCAGGGATTGGTATTAGGCGTTTGCCAGGTCCATTGCTGTTTGTACCACTGGTAGCTTCCGAATGTTTGTGTAGAAAGTGTCTCTGTTTCGGTGTTACAGAACAGGATTTTATCCGGGAATTTTACGCCCAGCCTCGGGCTTGTGATGGTTGGATTACACTGTGCTTTTATATTCAGAAGGGTCATGAACAGAAAAGCCAAAAAAATCAGTTTTGGTTTCATATTTAAATATTTAATGGTTTGTTTTAGTCTTACTCAATATATCAGTCCAGTAACAGCCTGATTCCGAACTTCATATTAAAGTTTAATGGTTTTTCTTTGTAAATGGTATTGAGCTGATTATCATTTTTAAAGTGATATCCTATTCCGGGTTCTGCATATATCCCGATTTTATCAATAATTTTCACCTGCAGCCCTATCGCTGAATTCACTGAAAGCTGTACAGGTTTCACATCAAGCCGTTCCTCCTGTTCGTCCTGAACTTCATCATTTACAATATATTTTGTCTTAAGCTTCCCTGCTACAGCTTTTTCGGCAAGCACTCCGCCGGTAACATATCCTGTAAAGCGTCCTTTCTGAATGACATTGTAATTTACCTGTACCGGAATACCTATATAATGAATGCTCTGATCCCCTTTTATATAATTTGAATTGCTTCCGGAGTGAAGTTCTGAAGTAAGTTTTGTGTAATTGACACCTGTTCCTATGCCCCATTTTTTCCCAAGGTTATAATACACGGAAACACCAAATATAACAGGAATTTTATGTCTTATCCTTGCTTCAACTTCTTTGCTTTGGTTAGCCAGCAGGACTTCTGTAAGCGGATCAGGTTCTGTTCCGGTGATCCAGAAATCATTGAAAGTCATAGGGCTTCCGCTCATAGAGGTGTAGCCAGGGAACTTCTGTTCGGAAGAATTTGAGGAAACATTTCCTGTAAGCATGCTCAGCATCCACTTTTTGGAATGACGACCTAAAATTTTAGATTTATCGTTGCCGGCATACTTTTCCGGAAGTTTATTTTCATAATTGTTAAAAATCTCCCCGTCATCCTGTTTCTTTTTCAATTCCGGACTCTCACTAAATGAAGGAGATATATTGTATAGAGGTAATTCTTTTTTTGCCAATGGAATTAAATTATTTTGCTTTTCCACAGGCCCAGGTACTATCCTATTATGATCAATGGTTTCTTTATTAAATATATTTTCTAAAATAGTGCGTGAATGAGCATTCCCTATTAATATATTTCCCTGGTCACTATATTTTTCACCTGATTTGGTGTTGCCCTGCTCATTTGTACTTGCCTTTACTGATTCTTTGATCTTTTTGCCATCTTTTTTAATGTTATCAGCATTTTCAGAGTTTACCGCTATTTTAGGTTCTGTTTCTGCATTCATTTCCTGTAAAAACTTTCCTGTAAAGAACAGCATGGTAACGGCAGCAGCCATTCCAACAATACGGTAGAACAGAGTGCTTTTTTTATTTATAGAAATAGTTTTACTTTCTTTTTTATCATCAGCTTCAAGCATCATTCCTCCGGCCATTCCGTTTTCTTCTCCTTCGGAAAAAAGTTCATCTTTAATATCTTCCCACAGCCCATCCGGAACATCCTCTTCGTGGTCTTCCATTTTCCTGTGCAGATCATTGAGCCACCGATTATTCATATTGTGCTTTTTTTGACATTTTAAATTCTTTAATTTTCTGGATCAGCAGTCCTTTTGCCCTGTGAAACTGTGAGGCGGAAGAATTTTCTGCGATTCCTAAAAGCCCGGCAATCTCTTTATGGCTTTTTTTCTCAAATACAAACAGGTTAAAAACGGTTCTGTACCCATCAGGAAGCGAGCGTATCATTTTCATAATGGCTGCCTGGGGAATTTCCTCGAGATCCGGTTCCTCATCATTGGGAATGTCGGGAAACTCTGTAAGGTCTTCATTTGTTGTTATGCCGGAATGCTGCTTTATATGCTTTAAAGCTTCGTTTACGGTGATACGGATCATCCATGCTTTCAAAGAACCGTTGCCTCTGTATTCAAATGTTGCTATGGAGCGGAACATTTTGATAAAGCTGTTCTGAAGAACGTCATGAACATCGTCTTTTCCTGAAAGATAACGGGAACAGACCCCGGCAAGATTTCCGGAATAGTTTCCGAAAAGTTCTTTCCAGGCAGTTTCTTCCTTCGTGAGAAGGCGTTTTATTAAAATCTGCTCCTTGTTTTCTTCCATGTACGACTAAGGTCCGGTTTAGCACCGATTAAAATTTTAACGCAAAAATAGACCGCATCCGGCAAACCACAATCTATTGTTTATATTATCTTATCAATTAGTTTTTATGCAGTACGGGAAATTGTAGTTAATCGCCTCGAAAGGACTCAATTCCGTTCCATTTACCGTTATTTTTTCTGCTACCAAGGCAAATCTCAGCGTGTGATCCAGACCCACAAAGTATCCTTTTTGTTTTGCTACGACCGTTACGACTGTGTTTTTGATCGCTCCATCTACCGGGATCTGAAGCTCAAGAACTTTTGGTGCAAAAGTAAGTTCTACCCAGTTTTTATCAGCATTTAATACCGTTGTATAATTCAGATTATATTTCACTTTTCCCATCGCTGCTATGGCACTCTGTGTTTTCACCGGATCTTTTACTACCGCCATTACAATTTCTTTTAAAGGAAATTCCGGAAATGTGAGGGTATCTTTTTTTATTTTAAAGTCTACAACTTTTTCCGACCTCAACTCTCCCTGCACTGTGATAAGTCTTCCTTTATAATTCCCGTTAATATCTTCCAGCTTTACGGGTGGTACTTCTATCCTGTCCTCGTTCATACACGAGAACAGGGAGAAGATGATTGATAAAATTAAAGCGGTCGTAATAACCTTAAGTACTATTGAATTCTTCATTTCATTATTTTTTTACATTAAACATTAATTGTATTGAGTACTCATCTATAAAATCCGGTTTTTGGGAAATCTTGCATGGAATTTTGAAAAAAGGATGAAATTATATTGTAAAGCACTGGTTTACTGTGAATAAAGTTTTGGAATTTATTTTATATCAATTCAAAAAACACTCTGCTCGTTGAAATTTAAAAACTAAATATTTAGTTATTCAGATTGAAAAGCAGAAAAGATAAGTGTGGGGTCCTCCTTAGAATAACCAAAATATCTCTATTCAAGAGAAGCGCTTTTGAATTCGTTTCAAACCATTGTACTGGATATTGCAAATATTTTTCGTTTTAAATATTAGATATGAAAGTCTAAAAGAAAATATTTAGAAGCTATGATCAAATAAATTCATATCTCCCTGAATTCCAAAACAAAATGTCGTAAATTTATTACTCATAAAAACAGTGTTTTCCCCCTTTTATAGAGTTGAGCAGTTACCTAATTTTGTATTATAAAATTAAAAACCATAAAAATGAAAACTCCTTTTTTATTCAAAAGTCTAAGCGCGCTTCTTGCTCTGCTTATTTTAAGTTTTTGTATGCTAAGCTGCACACGCTGCTCCGAACCGCCAAAAGAACCCGTAAGTGATAGTTATAAAAAGAAACTGATCAGTTACCGTGAAGGCAGGATACTTTATGATGAATATTCCAGAACCAATAATGTAATTCTTACAAAATACAGAAACGGAGAACCGGATTCACGCTGGTACTGGTTTTCTGTAGAAGATATGGAAGGATACCTTAACTATGTAAAAGAAACCGCCAAAAAACAACACCTTAAAAATCCGGGGATCAGAATTTATATGGGAAAATATCCTATGAATCATCCTAAAAACAAAATGGCAAAACCGGAATACGCCGGCTACCAGACTATCTTCTTAGTTCCTACCGCTCAGAATCTGAAAAGAGATAGCTCAGGAACAATGTCCAAAGCGATGAGGTCTACAGATGAGAATATAAATGTAAGTGAGATGGAAGTTCTAAATATGACTAATCTTGCTCCCCCACCTAAAGTGTCCACCGCAGATATGCCGTAAAAAATAAAGCCATGAACTGGAACATAGAAATAGGGAAACAAATATCTATGATGATATCCCTTATGGTAATGGCTTTGATGATTATCAAATACAGGAAAATCAGAAAAGAGAATTTATTTTTTATTGCAGGGTATATATTATTTTCCCTGATTGATATTTTTTGCTATTTCTATTTCAAATCTACTCACCGGTCTACTGAAATATTTTTCGTGATTGGCTTTTTAATGATTGTGTTTTTCCTGTATTTGCTGTATTATTTTCAATTACTGTATTGGCCCATTTTAAAAAAACTGCAGCTGATTCTTTTGATTCTATTTGCAGTCAATATTATTGTGATGTTTTATACAGAAGATGATCTGCTGCATCATTTCTCCTTTAATATGCTGTATACTAATATCCTTTTGTTACTGTTTTCCATTATTTTATTTTTATACCAGACCTTTAATTCTGATAAAATACTGGAGCTTAATAATTATTTACCATTTTGGGTTTCAGTCTCTTTACTGATTCTTTTTATTGGGAGTATTCCGATCCTTTATTTCAGGACTACCGTTTCAGAGCATATCTATTTTTTTATTTTATTTATGCTGAATCTTATCAGTAACGGGATACTCATACTGGGATTGATTTGGAACAGACAGGATAAACCAAGATAAGATCTAAAGTATGGAAGAAAATAATTTGGTTATTACCTTCACCATTACCTTACTTATTGTCGTTCTGATGATGATCTTCATCTATGTGGTCTTTATCAAAAAGAAAACAACCCTTCTGATCGAGCAGAAAGAAAAAGACATGCGGTTTGAAAAAGAACTGGCAACTTCGCAGGTGGAAATAAAGGAACAGACACTGAATTACATCGGACAGGAATTACACGATGATGTAGGACAAAAGCTCTCTGTGGTCCGTTTGAGACAAAATCAACTGATTTCCAAACTGAAAAATGCAGAAAAAGAAGAACTGAGCGAGCTGAGTGAATTGTTGGGCGAATGTATCCAGGATATCAGAAACCTATCTAAAACCCTGATTACGGAACAAATCATTCATTTCGGATTGACAGAATCTATTGAAAGAGAAGTAAAAAGAATACAGAAATTAAAATTATTAAAAATAGAATTCATCACCCAGAAACAGGATATTGATATTTCTCCCAAGCATGGGCTGATTCTTTTCCGGATCATTCAGGAAAGCATCAATAATATCTTAAAGCATTCCAGGGCTAAAAATGTATCTATAAAACTGGAAGATGATCACAATACCTTACGAATCAATATCTCTGATAACGGAAAGGGTTTTAATACCGACAAGATACAGGATGGTTCAGGACTGAAGAATATGGAACTGAGAGCTAAGCTGATCCATGCAGAATTTTCCATCCAGTCGGAACTTGATAAAGGAACACAAACCTCGATAATTTATTACAAACACTTCATATGAAAACTATTCCCATCGCTATCGTTGATGACCATACGTTAATGTCCAAGGCATTGGAAAATATGATTATGGAAAATCCTCAGTACAGTGTGATCATGAATCATCCCAACGGCGAAGATTTTATTGCCGCCATAGAAAAAGCTTCAGAATTACCCGCTGTAGTACTGATGGACATCAACATGCCTTATAAAAATGGTATAGAAACCACAGAATGGCTCACCGAGCATCATCCCGACATAAAAGTAATAGCTTTAACTATGGAAGATGATGAAAAAGTACTTATCAAAATGCTGAAGGCGGGAGCGAAAGGCTATCTGCTGAAAGATATGCAGCCCGCCATTCTCTTTCAGGCGATAGATACTGTATTTGACAAAGGCAGTTTTTATACCGATTTTGTTGCCCAGAAATTGTTAAAGGTAAAAACAGAAGACATCAAAAATGCGTCTCTCCTTTCCGAGTTAAAAGGCAGGGAAAAAGAATTTATAAAATGGGCCTGCAGCGAACTTACCTACAAGGAAATAGCGGACAAAATGTTCCTCAGTCCAAAAACTATTGATGGCTACAGGGATTCTGTTTTCACAAAATTAGAAATAAAAAACAGGGTCGGCCTGGTTCTTTTTGCCTTAAAACATGACTTATGCTGATGTGATTTTTACTTTTAAATCAACACAGTCCAAACCATTATAACTCAATCACTCATCCGGTAGATTTTTACAATGTACCGGATTTTTTTTGTTTCCTCTTCATTCTAATCATCCATAAAATAGTTCAGCTTTAAAAACACAATACTTATTTTTCCCTCCAAATACCCGCAATCATTCGTGTAAATCCGTGCAATCTGTGGTTAAATTTTTCAATTATCTGATTTTTCAATTTCCTTTAATTGGTACCAGTTGTAAAAAAGCCTACTTATTTTTTTAACGCAAATTCGATTTTAATACCGTATAGGATTAGGAGAGCAAAGAAGAAATCAATTTCATTGATTCGACTAAGCGACCGTTTTATCCATTCGTTTCATCAGTGGCCATGCTGCTCCTCTTTGCCTTCCTCAAAATTATGCGCTTCCTAAATGAACCTTTGCGTTAAAAAAGAATTTATCTTCCAAATACCCAATCATCCGTGCAAATCTGTACAATCCGGTGTTAAAAACTCTTTCAAACCTCAAAAAAGGTGTTTTACCTGCCACACAATCAGGCCTTTCCCTCTGTTTTTGCTCTGTTGAATAATGGAATTTTGTCATATAAAACTAATCCACAAAGGCAGAACCCGAAAAGCCAAAATAGAGTAGGGAAAATTTTAAAAACTAATAGAAATGAAAAAAGCACTCGTAATAGGAATCAATGACTATGCACCTATAGGATCAGGCGGCCCGGACTTAAACGGCTGCGTGAACGATGCAAGGGATATGGCAAATACGTTGGTGATTTGCGGATTTAATCCGGCAAAGATTAAAATCCTCACCAATCAGAACGCCACAAGAGCCAATATACTGAATTATCTGAAAGCATTAGTGAATAGCAGTGTAAAAGGAGATTCTCTGGTCTTCTATTATTCCGGACACGGAACCAGAGTAGCCAATATCGGAACAGATCTGGAAATAGACGGATTGGATGAAGCAATTTGTCCACACGATTATGCAAGTGCGGGTGTGATCCGTGATGATGATTTCAAAGCTGTTCTCAGTAAGCTGAAAGCAGGTGTGAATCTGGAAGTTATTTTCGACTGTTGCCATTCAGGAACAGGAACCAGAAAGATGGAGCTCGGACTGGATTTAGAGCTTTCCTATGAAACGCCCCGTTTCATTCCACCTATGCTGGAAGATGAATTTTATATGACCTACGCCAGTGAAATGCAATCCTCTAAAACTTCTAAAAAATCAATCTCTATGACCAAAGCTTTAGTTCCCGTTGCCGGAATGAATCATACGTTATGGGCGGCTTCCAAAGACAACCAGGTATCTATGGAAGGAAATATGAGTGGCCAGATAAGAGGTTATTTCACGTATCACTTCTGTAAAATACTACGGGCAACCAACGGCAATATTGTCAGAAAAACACTTGATAAACAGATCGCGATTGCTTTAGCTGCGATGGGAGCTGCACAAATTAACCAAACAGAAAGCATTACAGCAGAATTTTCTCAAAAAATATTTTCATAAAAATCAAATCACTGGCGGAATCCGAAAAGCCATCCAAAGAGTAGGAAAAAACTGATTAAAAACCAATAATCATGTCTAAAACTGACCATAACAAACCAATGACAACGGAAGAAGTATCAAGACTTAAAACCGTTAAAGCAAAATCAACTGAAAAATTGGCAAATGCCGAAAAACTAACCCACCAGGGACCTGCCATGGAAACCATTGACGGCAGATCTTTCCCGAAAGGAATGAAATCGATCGGAATGCCTGCAGGTGAAAAAGCTGCAGAAGGAAAAGTACTCGAGACCGATCATTTCTATCCTACCCATTCAGATTTTGAATATCAGCCTAAACTGGAAGCTAAAAAGGACCGTAAACCAAAATTCATTGACAGAGAATCTTTCTTAACCGCAGAAGGGGTAAAAACTATATTCGGTCCCGATCAGAGAAAAGTATATAATTCTACTGCGTATCCGTGGCGATGCGTAGGGAGAGTAGAAAGCGCTTTGGGCTCAGGAAGCGGGGTAATGATAGGCCCGAGACACCTTCTTACCTGTGCCCACATTGTAGACTGGCAGCCTAATAACACCACGGGCTGGTTAAAATTTACTCCAATGTATTATAACGGAAGTGCTCCTTACGGAAGCGCCTGGGGTACATTAACCTATTATAAGTACAAAGTAGCCGGACCTACGATTGATTCAACAGAAATTCAATATGATTATGTTGTTATTGTTCTGGACAGACCTATCGGAAACAGTACAGGCTGGCTGGGTGCCAAATCTTATTCAGATTCATGGGATGGCGGGGCTTACTGGACACATGCAGGTTATCCCGGAGATTTAACAGGAACCCAGAGACCCACTTATCAGACCGGTATTGCTTTAGACGGAGACTTCTGGAGCGCCGATGATAATGAAAGCATGACCCACAAAGCAGATATCTGGCCAGGGCAAAGTGGTGGTCCGTTCTGGGGATATTGGGACGGAGCTCCTTATGCTGTGGCTACCCAAAGTGCCCATAACCCAAGTGAAAACTTTGCAAGTGGCGGCTCAGATCTCGTCAATCTCGTGATAAGAGCCCGCAACGAGCATCCATAACCAATTTTTTTTCTTTATATGAAGAGTCTGACTTTTAGTTGGGCTCTTTTTTTACAGTCTGCTTCCTGTACTCGTTTTGGTATTTATTTATCAAAGCTTTTTTATTTTCTTTTTTGTACATTTTCGTTGTACAAAAACAAATTAGATTATATTTGACGTAAATGAGAAAGTGTACTAAATGAACTTCTTAATTATAAGAAAAGATGATACTTTGACTTTTTGGATTCGATATAATAAGACGCAAAAACCGTTGGTTTAATTCAGCTTATAACCGAACTCAGCGTAAAAGGAATACATTTTAAATCTATTGCAGAGAGCATAGATAGCCGTTCAGCGAATGGTAAACTAATTTTTCAAATTTTTGTTCACGCAACGCGTAAATTCAGATGTTGTAGGGAATGCTAACTAAAACCGTTCAAAATTAATTTTTATATAATTCCAAAATGAAAATCAACTTTTTTTATAACTTATTTCTGTGGTTATTATTAATCACCTTGCCTATAACTGTATTTTCGCAATCGACCGACTTTGTCATTCAAGATGTAAAGTTTGAAAGTCAGGGCGTTACTCTTGCAGGCTCAATTTTAAAACCTAAAGATCCATTTGCCGCAGTTGTAATTGTTCATGGGTCTGATCCGGTAAAAAGAGAAATGGAGTTTGCCAAGCGTCTTGCTAAAGAAGGCATTGCTGTACTTACATATGACAAACGTGGCGTTGGAGAATCTGGTGGTGTGTATGTAGGACCATCTGTTGGCACTAATAATATTGACACTGCTAATCTTAATTTACTATCTCAAGATGCAAATGCAGCGGTAAATACATTTCGAAAGTATTTGAAAGATAAAAAGACTCCTATTGGATTAGTTGGCTTCAGTCAGGCAGGATGGATCATTCCAATTGCTGCGAGCAAAAATCCACAAATAGAATTTATGGTATTATTTAGTTGCCCTACAATTACTACTTTAGAACAACTCCGATTTCAGTTTTATACTAATGGAAACAATCAATTTTGGGAAAATCATACAGAAGCAGATGCTCTTGAGCACACTAAAAATGACCCAGACCGGTATCAATTTGTGGCAACTGACCCAAAAACTTCTCTTAAAAGTCTTTCAATTCCCGGACTTTGGCTTTTTGGAGAGAAGGATATACAAATTCCCGTAAAGTTGTGCATAGAGCAATTAAATTCACTCAAAGTTCAGGGCAAACCTTTTGAATATACTTTATTTTCAACATTGGGACACAATACTGCATTTAACATTACAGAACCTTTTTCTCTTTCAATTCAATGGATAAAACAGAAAACTTTGAACACTAAGAAGTCTAAAGTATCAAAATAATACAGAATCATCAGCATATTCAATCCTCTATTTTCATCCCAAAACACTACCAAAATTTTCAATATTTTAATACATTTGTTTAAAACATATTCTGAATGAATTTCGAGCAGATCAATTTACACCTTGAGGCTTACAAAGAACACGACCAGATTCTGGATGCCGCTAAATTTTTAATCCATTCTTTCGACCTAGAACATGAAAATTTTGCAGGTTTCGGGTTCAGGGATGAGCTCTCTCCCACTTCTATGCTTTTAACTGCAGAAGGAGTACTGGGTGGCCCTCAGACCGTAATGATCCCGAAGAATTTATTTGATTTTGATCTGAATCTCGTTCTGAATATGGTTGCCCACGAAATGCTTCATGTACGGCAAAAAGCTCCCGGACAGGTCATCGAAGACAAAAATGAACGGGAATTTCAGGCCTATTATGAAATGCTTTTCCATAAAGTATTTCCACAGATCCCGGAAGTCTCGGATCATTATAAGAAATTCTTTGGAGGCCAGGCCTTAGAATATTACAGGAGAATGGGCGAAGGATCGGAACTGCAGCAGAAATATGAAGCAGAAAAAGCAGAAATAGAACACTTAATCAATTCATTATCATGACTATAAAACCGGAAATATCCTGGACAGACTTTGAAAAAATTGACATGCGATGCGGAACGATAATTTCAGTTGCCGATTTTGAGAAAGCAAGAAACCCTTCTTACCAACTGGAAATTGATTTCGGGGATCTTGGAATTAAAAAATCCTCTGCACAGATCACTTCCCTTTATCAAAAAGAAGAGCTCATAGGAAAACAGGTGATGGCTGTAGTGAATTTCCCCAAAAAACAGATCGCCAATTTCTTCAGTGAGTGTCTTGTGATGGGAGTTTATGGTGAAGATAAAAAAGAAGTTACTCTTTTAACCCCTTCACTGCCCGTAAAAAACGGAATGCCGGTAGGATAAATTACAAACACATATGATACAACACATTCCATTAGAAAAGATCTTATTCCTTGATATTGAGACCGTTCCCGGATCAGGATCATGGGAAGATCTTCCTGAAACAGAACAGAAACTCTGGGACAAGAAAACAAGGTTCCAGAGAAAAGAAGATGTTACTGCCGCAGAATTTTATGACCGTGCCGGCATTATGGCCGAGTTTGGAAAGATCATCTGCATTACCATCGGAATGGTCGAAAAGAATGAAACCTTAAAAATCAAAAGCTTTTCAGGTCACGATGAGAAGAAGCTGCTTCAGGAATTCGGAGAGATCTTCAACAGCCCAAGACTGAATAACGTAATTCTCTGCGCCCACAACGGAAAAGAATTTGATTTTCCATGGATTGCGAGAAGGTATCTTATTAATGGAATCCAACCTCCGGTCCCTTTCCAGATGTTTGGAAAAAAGCCCTGGGAGATTCCTCATATTGACACGATGGAGCTTTGGAAATTCGGAGATTATAAAAGTTTTGTTTCCCTGGAACTGCTAGCTCATGTGTTCGGAATTCCTACTCCCAAAGATGATATAGACGGTTCAATGGTTTCATCAATTTACTACATAGAAAAAGACTTGCAACGAATTGTTGACTATTGTGAAAAAGATGTCTTAACTTTGGCAAATGTTTTCCGGCGGATGCGTCAGGAAGATTTGTTGAAAAGGAATATCAATCTAGATTAAAAAATGAAATTTACAGACGATCAAATTGCTGACATTGGTGAGGAAATCATCAGCGTCTTAAAATCCGTATACGACCCGGAAATTCCGGTAGATATTTACGAATTAGGACTGATATATGATGTACAGATCTCCGAGGATGGCGATGTAAAAATTATAATGACCCTTACTACCCCGAACTGTCC
The DNA here is from genome assembly GCF_052044665.1 of Chryseobacterium sp. 22532. NCBI lineage: Bacteria > Pseudomonadati > Bacteroidota > Flavobacteriia > Flavobacteriales > Weeksellaceae > Chryseobacterium > Chryseobacterium sp. 22532. The sequence continues at coordinate 295,806 of NZ_JBQENJ010000001.1, read as the reverse complement.
GGTTGCAGAAAGTTTGCCTCAGGAAGTAAAAGACAAGGTAGGAGAAGTGGAAGGGGTGAAAAGCGTAGATTTAGAGCTCACTTTCGAACCTAGCTGGAACAAGGATATGATGAGTGAAGAAGCGAAGTTTGAATTGGGAATGCTTTAAGGTAAGGAAAACGGAAGCAGGAGGATGGAAGTTTTCAGAGTTCATAAAGCCACTTTCTTCTCATATAAACTCTTTTTTTACACTAATACAATAAAACACCCGGAAATTTCCGGGTTTTTCTATTTTCAATACGATGAGTTCGAAGAAGAAAATTACTGAGGTTAATTTCCAGAAAGTAGTAAGGCTAACACTAACTTCCGCCCTTCCTCTTTCAGCTTCCAGCCTTTAAATCTCTTTCGCAATCTCTTTTCCTTCTCTCCGGCTCCATTCGCTCCATGAACCTACATATAGATCAGGAATTGGAAAACCTGCATAATCCAGTGCCAAAATAGTATGGCAAGCCGTAACGCCAGATCCGCAATGAATGATGAGATGTTGAGGTTGATCTTTTAAAAGCTCCTTATATTTTTCTTTTAAAACTTCAGGTTTCAGGAAATTGCCGTTCTCATCGATATTTTCTGAAAAAGGAATATTAATGGCTCCCGGTATGTGTCCGGCTACAAGATCAATAGGTTCAGATTCACCTTTATAACGGTAAGCATCTCTTACATCAACAACGGTCGAATAATGGTTTACGATCTCATTTTCAACATCTTCCAACGCCTTAACGGGAAGAAGCCAACCTTCTTTTTTAATGACAGAAGTTTTTTCAAAAGTTTCCTCACCGGATGAAAATTCTATACCCTCTTTCTCGGCAGACTGTATGCCTCCATCCAGAACCTGAACGTTTTGTAATCCGAAAGATCTCAGCATCCACCAGGCTCTTGCCGCTGCATTAGCTCCGTTTTTATCATCATAAATCACAACGTGTGAATCTTCAGAAATCCCAAGCCTGGAAAGTGTTTCTGCAAATTTTGTAATATCAGGGAGTGGGTGCCTTCCTCCAAAAGCAGCATTTTCTCCGATCTCTGCCAGATCTTTATCCAGATCTATAAAACGGGCACTTTTGATGTGTTTCTCAAGATAAGTTTGATGTACGTCTTTTCCTACTCTGGCATCAAGAATGATGAGGTTTTCTGGTGAAAGGTTTTTTAGCTGGGATGATGAGATTATGGGTGACATTTTTGGTGATTTTGGGGTTAAATGATAAGTTTTAGTTAAAGCCGAGCGAGTTTTTAATATAGGAGAGCGGATTAAAACCCGCTCCTATTAATATTTGTTTTATTCCGTAGATTTTACAGATTACGCAGATTTTTTTTTATGCTTTAAAAGCAATTTCATCTGCTCCATCTGTCTGATTTGCAAGATGATATTTTAATTAAAAATGAAAGATATCCTTCGCTTTATTATATGAACTTTCAAAATTTAATAAATTCAACTTGTGCTCCACTTTTTCTACGCTCATAAAGTTGATTACCTGTTCTGTCGGCATATTTCCTACCAGATCATCTTTGGCCATAGGACAGCCTCCTATTCCTTTGATGGCACTGTCGAATCTTCTGCAGCCTTTATCGTAAGCGGCCTTCAGTTTTGAATAAGAATCTTCGTATCGGTTATGGAAATGCCCTCCGAAATTGATCTCAGGGTATTTTGAAGGGATTTTTTCGAATAAAAGAGCAATCGTTTCAGGAGTTGCAACCCCTGTCGTATCAGACAGAAGAACATCTTTAATTCCAATGTCTGAAAACCTTTTGGCCCAGAAATCTACGTCTTCCCATTTCCACATTTCTCCGTAAGGATTTCCAAAGGCCATAGAAAAATAGATATTCAGCTGCTTTCCTTCACTTTTTACGAGCTCAAGCATCCTGATGATCTCATCAAAAGCCTCTTCCTGGTTTTTGTTGGTATTCCTGTGCTGAAATGTTTCCGAAATAGAGAACGGAAAGCCTAAAATATCTACGCTCTGATGTTTTAACGCTTTTTCAGCACCTCTGTAATTCCCAATGATTGCAGAAACTTTTGTATTGGATAAGGATTTATCAATATTTTCAGCTACCTCATCTGAATCGGCCATCTGTGGAATTGCTTTCGGGGAAACAAAGCTCAGACAGTCCAATACATCAAAGCCAACCTCCATCAGAGAGTTGATGTAATCTATTTTTTTGCCGGTAGGGATAAATTCTCCCCAACCCTGCATGGCATCTCTAGGACATTCAGTAAGAAACATTTTTACTTTTTGATTTTCTCAAATATAATAAAACTAAACAAGTTTATAGATGAGGCATACAAATCTAACATTATTTTGATTTTCAAATATTTATATTCAATTTAAAATTTCGATAACTGATATGCAGCTCCGGATAAACCAGACCAGACACGGAAACCTTTGTTGATCTCCTATATTATGATTCAAAAAAAACAGCTAGATTAATGATTTTACAATCGTAATCAGACTCATCACAATCACCACCACACCTACTACCGCAAACATTTTTTTAGCAGGAAGACGCGAGGCAAACATCGCTGAGAAAGGGGCTGTAAAAACACCTCCCAAAAGAAGGCCAAGCACAATATTCCAGTGATGTATCCCGATGGTGAAAATAAAGGTTAGCGCACTGACTACGGTCAGTAAGAATTTAGCCATAGTAGAGCTCCCCACTACATACCTGGGCGTTCTTCCCTCTTTAATCAGGGTCCCCGTCACCAGTGGTCCCCAGCCTCCTCCGACAAAAGAATCAATAAATCCACCTGCCAGACCAAGTATTCTGAGATTTGTTCTTTTTTTACGCTGTCTTCCCCCTGATTTTTTTTCTTTTCCTTTAAATGCATTTCTGAGAATATTCAGTCCCAGGTACAAGGTATAACAAGCGATGACCGGTTTTACAATATGGGCATAATATTCGCCGAAATGAGATAATGCAAATGCCCCGATAAAAGCACCTACAGCCGCAACAGGAAATAAGACCCAAACCATTTTTTTATTGACATTTCCCAGCTTGTAATGACTTATACTTCCCGCAGCCGAGGTGAAAGATTCCGCAGAATGGATGCTAGCGCTTACCACAGGAGGCGGAACATTCAGAAGCAAAAGAATTGTTGTACAGATTACTCCATATCCCATGCCCATAGATCCGGCGACAATTTCTGCCAGAAATCCGGCCAGCAGCATCCAGTAAAAAACATGTCCGTCTTTACTGAGAAAGCTCTGAATATCCCCGGACAGGTTAAACTGATAAATAATCAGCGCCAATACACCAATAAGTATCAGAACACCAATGATTCCAAGATAAATATTAGCTCTTCTCTGTACTGTTTTAGTAATGTTGATTAATTTTTCCATCTCCAGTTTCGCTTCAGCAGGCGGGTCCTTTTTCTCATCCAGGTATTGCGTTGTAAGCCTGTTAAGTTCTTTTACCTTGTAACTAAAGTCTCCCTTTAACTGATTGCGGATGTCCTGCATATTGTCTAAGAGCCCATCCATTTCTTCATCGGGAATTGTTTCCGTTAAAATCTCACGTACCCGTTTCGCTACCGTCGGAGATTTTCCGTTGGTAGAAACTGCAATTTTAAGATTTCCTTTTCTTACAATGGAACCCAGATAGAAATCACATAGATCCGGTTTATCGGCAATATTCACCAGTGTATTATTTTGATGAGCCCTGTCACGGATCTGCTCTGCAACGAAAATATCATTAACCGCCACAATCGCAAGATCGGCACTGTTAAAATCATTATCCGTAAAAGACCTTTCATGCAGGGTAAGGTTGGGATAATTCTTTTTTAGTTCTTTAACCTGATCATTTATTTCCAGTGCTACCAGCTTAATGCGCGCTCCCGGAGAATTGGCGAGAACAGACTCCAGCTTCTCCAGAGCAATGTTGCCTCCACCAATGATGAGCAGTGATAATTCTTCGAGTTTTAAGAATATGGGATATAAAAAGTTACTCATCTTATTTAAAGTTTAGATCATAGGTAAATGCGACATAATACAGTCCTCCGATCTCGGGTCCTGCGGCATACTGAAAATACCGGCGGTTAAGCAGATTCGTTGCTCCGATTTTCACACTTGTTTTAATGTCCGGAATTCTCCATGTTGCCTGAGCATCGATGGTATAATATGCCGGAATGTTTCCGGAAGCTAACGGACTTTCCCATAAGAAACTATCCTGCCATCTCGCCGCAACCGTAAATCCTATATTTTTAATAATCTCCCTATTTCCAACACTTAAATTAACTGCCCATTTAGGAGTATTGAAAGCAGTAATGAAAAGATCCGAGGTATTGGTTGAAACCAGATCATTATATGAAATGTTCACATTTACATTATAGTTTTTCACCAGATTATATCGGATTCCCAGAGATGTTCCAAGACTTTTATATTTACTGTTGCTATTGGTATACACTCTGTACCGGTCCTGCTTACTTCTGTCCAGCATTGCTAAAATGGCATTATCACTGCCTATACTTTCATTTTTAGGCACCGCCACTTCTACCTGTCCCAGAAAACCTTCATAGACATTGTAATAAAAGTCCCAGTCGATGATAAGCCTGCTGTTGAATAACGCTGATTTATAGCCTATTTCAAAAGAGGTTACCTTTTCAGGCTGTAATTTCGGGAGATTGGCCGCGGACAATAAGCTTTTATTTTTCAGTGCAGCCTGGTTCTGATTGAGCCCTCCGTCTATATCTTTATTAACTGCAGAAATGAATTGGTCAATAGAAGCCAGCGTATATGAATTTTCAAGATAACCCAATCCGTCATTGGCTTTCGACAGTCCACCCACTCTTCTTACATTTCCGTTATTAACGAATGAAAGGGCTTCAAACAAAGAAGGAAAACGGTAACCATTTTGAAAAGAAACCCGGAAATTATGTTGATTAACCGGAGAGTAAACCACGCTTACCCTTGGATTTAATTTGGTTTCAAACTCAGGATTTCTATCGGCGCGAAGAGCCAGATTTATTTTTAACTTATCATCGAAAAAAAGCTTGGTAAGTTGGGCAAAAGCACCATATTTCTGGTAAATGACATTGTTTCCAAAAGTCCCGTCTGATAAAGGAATATTCCGTTCACTGACCGGCCTGTCGAAATCAACAAAATTATTTCCGTCGGGAGTGATGCTGTAAAGACGGTAATCTGCGCCGACAAGAAGATTAAAAACCTTTACAAATTTTGTAAAGTCGTAAGTAATTTCGCCCTGGTAAAATCGGGATTTCTGTTCAAGCTTTGCGCCTCCGGTGGCGGGAGCTCCTGCAATTCCGGAATTGGCTGAATCCCAGTTATTGATCCCAATGATTGTATTTTTCAGCTGTTCAAAAGCTGCCGACCCTGGAATAGCCCGGTTTTTATCGGCTTCCTGTCTTGCCAAAATAAAAGCATCATTCAGATTTACTCCAGAATTAAGCCTGTCCTGCAAAGTATTCTGAAAGATATTTTTCCAGTTGGTATTGGAAAGATTGGTAAGGTCCAGATTATCAGCTAATGGCTTAAGATTATAAGAATCTCCGGTATTTTCTATGGACATGTATGCCCTGAATGTCAATTCCTTACCTGTCAATTCTACTTTATGGTTCTGAACCGTTGCATTCTGAAGGCGGATCTTGTTTCCTCTCTGAAAAGTACCATCGAGTAATCCGTAACGGTACACGTAAGAAGTTTTCCACTGATCTCCAAAACGGTAGTACAATCCGGCATCGAATTTTACATTTTTCACTTCGGGACTTATCAGATCTTTTTCATCATATCCCGTCCTTGAAACATTAAAGGTGGTTGGCTTTCCATTATAATTCACTTTTACCGATGTCCTGTTGTTTCTTTCATCACCGTATTTATTCCAGAGATCTTCAGCCGGGTTATTGGTCAGGGAAAAGTTTGGATTGGCAGTAATCAGTGAATTGGGGTTCTGATCTGTACGGTTATCTGAGATCCAGTCAACTCCGCTGAAATAAGAGGCATTGATCTTTACAGCAAAATTTTTATTAAAAACTTTTGCAATTCTGACGGCGCTTTCTCCTAAGGAAGCGGTTTTATGATTCACATTGTCCACATGATTCACTCCGCCTCTGAAATAAAGACTTACTCCTTCCGAGGTAAACGGATCTTTTGTCTGAAGACTCGCCAATCCGTTCACAGCATTCATTCCATACAAAGCGGAAGCGGCTCCGGGAGTAATTTCCATAGACTGGATATCCAGTTCTGTAGGCCCGATTGCATTTCCCAGCGGAACTCCGAGCGTGGCAGACTGCACATCGACACCATCAACCAGTTGCATAAACCGGAAGTTATTCGGAGAATTGAATCCTCTGGAATTGGGAACTTTTAAAGTAAGGCTTGAGGTCAAAAGCTGCAGCCCTTTTACATTTTCCAATGTTTCGTAAAATGAAGCGGCCGGACTTTCCCTGATGGTTTTAATATCAATTTTTTCAATAGCAATCGGAGATCTCAGTATCTTTTCGGGAACACGTGAAGCAGAAATCACCACTTCATTGATGATGGTGTTCTGAGGATTCAATTCTACTGCAATTTTACTGGACAATGACAATATTTCAGTAGTCTGAGTGGCAAAGCCTTCTTTGGCAATGGCAATTCTGAAGGGTATTTTCACCCTTGTTCTCAGCTGAAAGTTTCCATCCTGATCGGTTACTGCTGCATCCTGAGCATGTTCTACCCGGATGTTTGCTCCGGCAATTCCTTTTTGGGTGTCTGTATGTCTGATCGTACCGCTTACTTCGATAAGCTGCTGCGCCTGTACAAAGCCGGTGAAGGAAAGGGTAAACAGTATAAGATGGATTTTATGTTTAAAATATGGGTGGTGTATGGATTTCACTTGTTTTTAATTTTAGGGTTGAAAAATGATTTTATGCGTTGTCAATTAATGAACAGCACATACACATTCGGATCCCTAAAAGATTCTGATCATGTTGTCTAGCTTTTGTCTGTCTGTAAAAGAGGTTGATCATATTTTTTATTTTACGGTTTGTAAATAGCGGTAGGAGAAATCACCAAATGTTTCTTCTGTTTTTCTCTCTTCCGAATAGACTCTGAAAAGCTGGTCGAGGGTTTCTATGATTTCTTCTTCACCGATGTTTTCTTTAAATTTTGTATTCAGGCGCGTACCCAGTCTGTCCCCGCCGATATGAAGATTATATTTGCCATATGCTGTACCAACGAATCCAATTTCGGCATTGGGTGATCTTCCGCACCCATTGGGACACCCCGTCATTCTGATGGTAATATCTTCGTTTTGAAGGCCATATTTTTCAAGGACAGGCTCTATTTTGGTGACTAAAGAGGGTAAATAGCGCTGCGCTTCTGCCAAAGCCAATGAACATGTATTCAATGCTACGCAGGCAACGGAATTTTTACGAAGTGCGCTGGCTTCATCAGTATAGGTTGAAATTCCTGATTCTTTCAGAAGAACCTCAATTTCAGCTTTATCATTTTGAGAAATATCAGACAGGATCAGGTTTTGATTACAGGTAAAGCGGAAATTGACTTTCCCGGTTTCAGCAATTTTTAACAGTCCTGATTTTAAAGGATATTCATCTGTATCAAGTACACGTCCGTGCTCTACGAATAAAGTATAAAACCATTTTCCTTCATGATTCTGTACCCAGCCGTAACGGTCTTTTCTCTGCTCAAACTTAAATTCCCTGGCAGGTTCAAAACTGAAACCACATCTTTTTTCTACTTCAGTTCTATATCCGTCGATACCCAGTTTGTCTATTGTATATTTTAACCTTGATAATTTCCTGTCGCTTCTGTTCCCGAAGTCACGCTGTACTGTGATAATTTCATACACCGCTTTCAATACTTTTTCTTCTGTATCTACAAAACCCAGGAGAGATGCAAGGCGTGCATAGGTTGCATCATTTCCATGTGTGGCCCCCAATCCTCCACCTGCCGCAATATTATAACCGACAATTTTATGATCTTCAATGACAGCAATCAGCGCTATGTCATTAATAAAAACATCTACATCGTTATTGGGAGGAACGGCAATTCCAATTTTCAATTTTCTGGGCAGATATCTGTCCTGGTATAAAGGATCTTCCTCTGCTTTTCTGTCAACAACCAATTCGTCATCGATCCACAGATCATAATATGATTTTGTTTTGGGCAGGCACATTTCGCTTATTTTTCCTGCCAGTTCATAAGCCTCCTGATGTAAAGGCGATTCGGAAGGATTTGAGGTACAGGTCACATTCCTGTTCACATCACCACATGCTGCAATGGAATCCAAATGCTGCAAATTGAAGCTCTGAATGGTCGGTTTTACATGAGATTTTAAAATTCCGTGCAGCTGAATGGTCTGGCGGGTGGTAATTTTGATCACTCCTGTGGAATGATTTTCTGCAATTTCATGAAGTCCTGCCCATTGTTCAGAAGTTAAAAAACCTCCCGGAAGCCTCAAACGAATCATATAGGAGTACAGCCATTCCAGTTTTTTGGCAACTCTTTCTTCACGTCTGTCCCGGTCATCCTGTTGGTACATCCCGTGAAACTTGATGAGTGTTTGGTCATCTTCTCTGATGGCTCCCGTAAAATCGTCCAAAAGGCTTTCTTTTAAAGTTCCTCTAAGTCCGTTACTGCTGGTCTTGATCCTTTCTACAGGGGAAAGGTTATTCTTATCTGTCATATTGATCCGTTTATGATTTAGTACACATCTTTTACATATCTGCCGCTGAGTTCCAGTTCTTCCAGGTAAGCCTGAGCTTCTTCTACACTATGTTTTCCTTTATCCTGAATAATGTTCAGAATGGTTTTTTCAACATCCTTGCTCATAGGATCTCTTGTTCCGCATACGTAGAGTGATGCTCCGCTTTCCAACCAGTGATAGACCTCCTGTGCTTTTTGCTCCAGCCTGTGCTGAACGTATATTTTTTCGGCTGTATCTCTGGAAAAGGCCAGGTCTAAATGAGTTAATGTTCCGGTTTTCAGAAAATCCTGAATTTCTGCCTGATAAAGAAAATCTGAAACGAATGTCCGGTCACCAAAGAAAAGCCAGTTTCTGCCTTCTGCTCCAAGGGCATCGCGCTCGTACAGAAAAGACCGGAAAGGCGCAATGCCGGTTCCGGGACCAATCATAATGATATCTTTATCCGGCTTGGGTAATCTGAAATGTTTGGCTTCCTGAACATAGAATTCAAGGTTTTCTCCTTCCTTAAATTCAGCAAGGAAACTACTGCAGAGTCCGTTCTGCTTTTTATCATTAATAAAAAACTCGGATTTTGTTACCGTGATGTGAATTTCTGCATCACCATGAGCTTCCAGCGATGAAGAAATGGAATATAAACGTGGTGACTGCCCGGTTAAAAACTTAAGTACCTGTTCAAATTCATCGGCATTTTTTACAGGATAAATCCTCAGCAAATCGAGAAGGCTTAACCTCACTTCAGGGATATGATGCCCAGTGGTCTGTGCATATTGAGCTACTGTTGTTTTAAGCAGGTAGCTGATATTAAGATGTTTGTAGAGAAGTTCTTCTGCGCCGGCTGTAATTTTGGCGGTTGTAATCTGTTTCTGAGGATCAATCCCGGTTAGGGCAATGATCTCATCCACTTCATGTTTCGGGTTGAGGGCAATAACGCCCAATGCATCCCCTGGGCTATAGACTAAAGGTTCTTCTGTTTCTATTTCAATGTGATAGGTTTCTTTATCAGACCCAATGTCATTTAAATTGATGATTGTTGAAATTTTCCCCTGGTACTTTTTTCTTCCGGTTGATATTTTGGGAGTAACAGTGCTTTTATGACTGCTTTCTTTTGTTTTATTAGCAACATCCAGAATATGTTCTGCCCAGGTATGAGCTTCCTCTTCGTAATCAATATCACATTTTTTTAAAGGAAGAATACGCTGTGCTCCCAGTATTTCAAAACGGGAATCGATGTCCTCCCCGGTTTTGCAGAACAGAGGGTAACTGCTATCTCCCAAAGCAAGGACTCCGAATTTCAAATTACTGATATTCAAATCATTTTCATGAATATGATCATAAAACTTTTTGGCAAGAATAGGTGGATCACCCTCTCCCTGAGTACTGATAATAATGAAGAACAAATCTTCTTTAGCAAGATCTTTCGGTTTGTATTGGGAAAGGTCTGCCAGCTTTACCTGAATACCTTTCTTCTTGATGATTCCCGCAAGTTCTACCGCGAGCTTCTTACTGTTTCCGGTTTCAGTACCATAGGCAAGGGTAATTTTCTTTGCAGAAACTGTTTCTGTATGAGCTGCAAGTGTAAAATCTTCCTGTACTGTAGCATATGATCCTGCAAGGCCTGCCAGAAAACCGCTGGCCCAGACCGCTTCATCCCTTGAAAAATCGCCGGATATTTCTTTAAGGGCTTTTAATTTAATTTCAGACAGCATATTCGAATAGGTTTTGATGGTTTGACACCAGTGTTCCGTTTGTTACAGATTTAAAGTAAATCCCTTCCTGTATAGGTGTTTTCAGCCAGGAAAACTCATTGTGCAGGTTAACTACTTTCCCTATCACGACCAATGATGGAGATATAAAATCTTTATTCCCGAATTTTGCATGAAAATCCTCTATGGATGAGGTATATACTTTCTGATAAGGGGTGGTAGCCTGTTCAATCACCGCAATCTTCTTCTCATCAGTTTTGCCTAGTGCTAAGAATTTATCTACCAGGCCATTGAGGTTTCCTTTAGACATATAAAAAACAAGAGTATCTTCTGATGTTCCCAGTTCTTTCCAGTATTCATCACTGAGAATTTCTGTTTTATAATAGGTCAGAAAGCGTACGGATGTGGCATACCCTCTTGCCGTTAAAGGTATTCCGGCATAGGCTGCTGCTCCTGAAGCTGCTGTAATTCCAGGGATGATTTCAAATGGTATATGATGCTCTTTCAAAGCTTTCAATTCATCCAGAACATTGGAAAAAAAGGATATATCCCCTCCTTTAAGCCTTACCACGGTTTTTCCCAGGGAAGCATAGTCCACAATTAATGTATTGATGCGGGACTGCGGTGTAGAAGCATTTTTACTGCATTCTTTTCCAACATATATAATTTCGGCTTTTTTATTGGCGTAACGGTCTATTATTTCAGGGCTTACAAGACGGTCGCATAAGATAACGTCGGCAGCAGCAATAGCTTTTACCGCTTTCACAGTGATCAGATCAGGGTCGCCGGGTCCTGCACCGACAAGGAAAACCTGTGGTGAACTACTAGTATGTTTCATTTTTAATCTTTTTATTGGTGGGTTCTAGAACAGTCCTTCAATGGACAGGTATCTTTCGCCTGTATCATAGTTTACCGTAAGAATGGTAGATCCGTCCGGGATTTCAGGCAGTTTTTTTGCTACTGCTGCTAAAGCTGCTCCTGTGGAAATCCCAACGAAAAGACCTTCTTTTTTGGCGGCATTTTTTGTGTATTCAAAAGCTTCGTCTTTATTAATCTGAACAATTTCATCTAATAGAGCTGTATCAAGTATGGAAGGAATGAATCCTGCACCCAGACCCTGCAAAGGATGTGGAGCGGGAGCACCTCCGCTGAGTACGGGAGACAGCTCGGGCTCAACAGCAATTACTTTAATATTGGGAAACTTCTGTTTAAGAACCTGTGCAATTCCGGTAATATGTCCTCCGGTTCCTACTCCGGTGATAAGGTAATCGGGTCCTTCCGGAAAGTCTTTGAGGATTTCCTGGGCGGTGGTTTCAACATGCACTTTTACATTAGCCGGGTTATCAAATTGCCTCGGGATCCATGAATTCGGGGTTTCCTTTGCCAGTTCTTCTGCTTTTTCAATGGCTCCTTTCATTCCCTTTTCTCTGGGAGTCAAAACGAATTCTGCTCCGTATGATTCCATAATTTTACGGCGTTCCAAACTCATACTTTCCGGCATCACGAGAATCAGCTTATAATTTTTTACAGCAGCTACCAGGGCAAGTCCAATTCCTGTGTTTCCGCTTGTAGGCTCTATAATGATGCTGTCTTTATTCAGAAGACCTTTAGATTCAGCATCTTCGATCATTGACAAAGCAATTCTGTCTTTGATGCTTCCGCCCGGATTTGCTTTTTCCAGCTTGATCCAGACTTCATGTCCGGCACCGAAAAGCTGATTAATTTTTACAACCGGGGTATTTCCGATGGTTTCTAATGTGTTTTGGAACTTCATACCGATTCAATTTTATGTTGTTTTGTTGTTTATATTACAAATGTTAAAGATTCAGGAAGCGGTCCGTTATCTTTTATTTTTATTTCACTTTTATTATAGACTAAGGAATTGGAAGGTACATTTTGGGTAATCCACACATTTCCACCTATGATGCTATCTCTGCCGATGGTTGTATCTCCTCCTAAAATGGTTGCCCCTGAGTAAATAATCACGTGATCTTCAATATTGGGGTGCCTTTTCTCATTGGCTTTATCTTTTGAAACATGTAAGGCTCCCAATGTTACTCCCTGATATAGCTTCACATGATTGCCAATAACCGTTGTTTCTCCAACCACAATCCCGGTTCCGTGGTCAATAAAGAAATGTTCTCCAATAACCGCCCCCGGATGAATATCTATTCCTGTCCTGCTGTGCGCATATTCTGAGATTATGCGTGGCAGTGTTTTTACTTTTTGAATCCAAAGCTGATGCGAAATTCTATAGACATAGGTCGCAAAAAATCCGGGATAAGAGAGAAGTATCTCTTCCAAAGACTCTGTTGCGGGATCAAACTCCAGGATAGATTCAGCATCGAGAATCAGTTTATCATAAATATCAGGCAAGGCCAGAAAAAAAGCATTGGTTTGATTTTCAACGGAAACCTTATCAATCTCTGTACTTCCTATTAAATCAAAAAGAAGTTTACTCAGTATTTCAAAATCATTGTAAAGCTGATCACCCGTGTTTACCTGTTTGGGAAGAAACAGGAGATTGTACAGCTCTGTGACAAAATTTTCCATTTTGTTCTGATCAAAGAACCGGGTGGAACTGATTTGCTTTTTTTCAAGAATCTTCTTAATAAAATGATCTGATATTTTCATTTCTACTGAATTATACAGGCTGCAACTGTAGCATTGGACGTTTCATCTACCAGAATAGCGGATCCTGTTTTTTTATTGCTTATAAAATCATCAAATACTAAAGGCTGCGCCGTCCGTATGGTTACTTTTGCAATTTCATTGAGCCTGATGTCTTCTTCTGCCGTTTCTTTTTCCAGTGTATTGACATTGATTTTGTAGTCGACCTGTTTTACCACAGCTTTCAACTGCCTGCTGTGATGTTGCAGCAGGTATTTATTTCCCGGCTGCAGGGCTTTATGATCAAGCCAGCACAACAATACTTCTATTTCTTTTTCCACATTGGGAAGCTCTTCTGCCGAGGTAAAGAAATCTCCTCTGCTGATATCTATATCTTCTTTAATCTGAATAACAACAGGCTGTCCTTCAAAAGCCTCCTGAACCTCAGCACCATTCACTTCTATTGCTGTAATTTCAGTGATTATTCCAGCCGGAAGTATGGCTATTTTATTTCCTTTCTGAAAGCTTCCACTGACGACTTGCCCGGCATAACCGCGGTAATCATGCAATTCTTCGGTCTGCGGACGGATGACATACTGCACCTGAAAACGGCTGCCACTGTTCTGCTCCTGATGAAGCTGCACTTCTTCCAAGTATTCAAGAAGGGAACTTCCTTTATACCAGCCTGTAACAGGAGATAAGGAAACGATATTATCCCCTTTCAATGCTGAAATCGGGAAATAGGTAACATCATTTAAACCTAAGCCTTCTGCGATCTTGGAATAATCTGTTTTAATCGTTTCAAAAACATCTTCCGAATAATCCACCATATCCATTTTATTGATCGCAACAGCTACTTTTTTCAGTTTAAGTAATGAAGCAATAATGGAATGTCTCCTCGTCTGCTCAATGACTCCTTTACGGGCATCAATGAGAATCACCATAAGATCTGAATTAGAAGCTCCGGTAATCATGTTTCGGGTATACTGAACATGCCCCGGAGCATCTGCAATAATAAATTTTCTTTTTGATGTCGAAAAATACCGGTAAGCGACATCAATGGTGATTCCCTGCTCTCTTTCTGCACGGAGCCCATCCGTTAAAAGAGCAAGGTCTACCCCATCATCATTTTTGTTTTTAGAGTGTTTTTCAAGTACTTCCAGCTGATCCTGTAAAATGCTCTTGCTATCGTAAAGCAGTCTTCCAATGAGGGTACTTTTACCGTCATCTACACTTCCTGCTGTTATTAATCTTAATATATCCACGATTTTTTATTTATGAGTGATACATGATAAGTAATGTCTGATTGATTACCTATTAGAAATAGCCTCCTTTTTTCCGGTCTTCCATGGCCGCTTCTGTAACACGGTCGTCAATTCTGGTCTCTCCTCTTTCTGATATTCTGGTGGCTACAATTTCTTCAATTACCCTGTCAACGGTTGCCGCTTCAGATTCTACGGCTGCTGTACAGGTCATATCACCTACAGTGCGGTAACGGATCCGTTTTGTTGTTACAATGTCACTTTCTTCCAGTACGGCAAACTCAGAATTAGCGATCCATTGCCCATTAAGGTCTACGACTTCTCTTTCATGCGAAAAGTAAATAGATGGCAGTTCTATATGCTCTCTGCGGATGTAGTTCCATACATCCAATTCGGTCCAGTTGCTTATTGGGAAAACTCTTACATTCTCTCCTTTATGGATTTTTCCGTTAAAAATATTCCAAAGCTCGGGACGTTGGAGTTTGGGGTCCCATTGTCCGAATTCATCTCTTACAGAAAATATTCTCTCTTTTGCACGGGCCTTTTCTTCATCCCTCCTTGCTCCTCCTATGCATGCGTCGAACTCAAACTCTTCAATTACATCCAACAATGTAAAGGTTTGCAGCCAGTTACGGCTCGGGAATTTACCTTTAGGTTCTGTAAGTTTTCTTTTCTGAATGGTATCTTCTACTTTCCGTACAACCAAATCCACATTCAGTTCTCCAGCCAGCTGATCTCTGAAATCTAAAACCTCCTGAAAATTGTGTCCGGTATCAATATGGACGAATGTAAAAGGGATCTTTCCGTGAGGAAATGCTTTTGCTGCCAGATGAGCCAGAACAATACTGTCTTTTCCGCCACTGAACAGTAATGCCGGACGCTCAAACTGTCCTGCAACCTCTCTGAGGATATAAATGGACTCAGATTCTAGCTGATCTAAATAATTTAACTGATATAATGACATAGTATATTTTTTATTGATGAACATGTAAGCCGCATTCTTTCTTGTCAGCATCTTCCCACCACCATCGGCCGGCTCTGAAATCTTCGCCCTCTTTGATCGCTCTGGTACAGGGTTCACATCCGATGCTTACAAACCCTTTTTTGTGAAGGTGATTATAAGGAAGCTGATGTGTTTTTACATAGTCTGCCACCTGTTCCGTGGTCCAGTGAAGAATAGGATGAAACTTAATGATCTGATGATCGGGGTCCCATTCCAGCTGCGGCATTTCTTTCCTGCCAGCAGAATGCTGAGATCTTAAGCCTGTAATCCAGACCTTATATCCCTGAAGAGCCTTTTTCAGAGGCTGAACCTTTCGGATATTACAGCAAGCTTTTCTATTTTCCACGGACTGATAAAAGGAATCCGGTCCGTTTTCTGAGACAAATTTCTGCAGGGCTTCCGGATCCGGATAATAGGCTTTTATATTTTTTTTAAAGAATGCTCTGGATGAGGTCCAGGTTTCGTAGGTCTGTTCAAAAAGTCTTCCTGTATCCAGAGTAAAAATATCAATATCAAGATTTTTTATCAGATGATTCACAACCTGGTCTTCATAGCTGAAGCTGGTAGAAAATATAACTTCTCCCGGAAATTTTTCTGCTAGAACCTGCAAAAAATCGGCACTCACAACACCTGTAGAGGCATTTTCGAGAAGGTTATTGAATTCTATTTTCAGAGCGTTTTCCATTTTTAAATTGAAATTAACTTCTGCAAATATATATAAATCCTATTTATCCTACCAAATTACTAGGATATAAAAATTAAAAAAAATTTTCAGCTGTTTTTTATAAAGGAAGTAAGGGTAGCTTCCATCATACTTTTTCTTGTTTTTTCTCTTACTATGATCAGCTCATTTCTAAGGTAGCATGTTGCTTCATCGACACAGTCGTCACAAGGTTCATAGAAATTTATTGAAATACAGGGAGTTAAGGCAATCGGTCCTTCAAAAATCCGGTAGATATCTGCCAATGAAATATCATCGGGTGACTTCAGGAGGTAATAGCCCCCCGCTGTTCCCTGCTTGCTGTTGACCAGCTTGGCTCTTTTAAGTTCAAGAAGAATCTGTTCTAAAAACTTTTTTGAAATATTTTCATCCTGTGCAATAATAGCAGTTGACAAAAACCCCTGGTTGTAGTTTCTTGCCAATCTTACCATTGCTTTCAATGCATATTTGCAACGTTTGGACATCATAATTGATGCAAGTTATGATAATTTATTTGATTATCGAAATCACTGTTTGGAATTGAAAAAATGAAACACTTTTACGGGTTGAAAGATGCCAGAAAGATGGCCTAAATTTTAAATTTGAAAAATTTACATTGTATATTTGTTGGAAATTTATGATCGATGAGTATAATAGAATTCAACCCATTGTGGAAAGAGAAATTACTGAACCGTTTTCTCGCTTATGTAAAAATATATTCAACCAGTGATGCAGAAAGCGAAACGACTCCTTCTACTCCACGCCAGTGGGACATTGCAAAATATATTACTGAGGAACTGAAAACTATTGGTCTGGAAGATGTTTCTCTTGATGACAATGGCTATATTATGGGGTATATTCCTTCTAACCTGGAAGATGATAACAGGCCTACGATTGGTTTTATTTCACATTATGACACTTCACCGGATTTCAGTGGTGAAAATGTAAAACCACAGATTTGGAAAAACTATGACGGAAGTGATCTTGTTCTGAATCAGGCCACAGGATTTACACTATCCGCTTCAAAATTTGAAAGCTTAAAAAAATATATCGGACAAACCCTGATCACGACTGACGGAAATACGCTTTTAGGAGCTGATGATAAGGCTGGCTGTGCAGAGATTGTAACTGCTGCGGAATATCTTATTGCACATCCGGAAATTAAGCACGGAAGAGTTGCTGTAGGATTTACTCCTGATGAAGAGATCGGCAGAGGAGCGCATAAATTTGATGTAGCTAAATTCGGTGCAGAATGGGCCTATACTATGGATGGAAGTGAAGTGGGAGAATTGGAATATGAAAACTTCAATGCTGCCGGAGCTGTGGTAAAAATCCACGGATTAAGCGTTCACCCGGGTTATGCTTATGGAAAAATGGTGAATGCAAGCCTTTTAGCCGCTGAATTTATCCAGATGCTTCCAGAGAATGAAACTCCGGCTACGACTAAAGGTTTTGACGGATTCTATCATTTAATGGATATTACAGCTGATATTTCTGAGGCTAAGCTTCAATATATCATCCGTGATCATGATGAGGAAAAGTATGAAGCCAGAAAAAAATTCATGGAGGAAAAAGTAGCTGAATTCAACCAAAAATACAGTGCAGGCACTGCCGATGTGGAAATAAAAGAACAGTACAGAAACATGAAGCAGCAGTTTGAAGGAAAAATGCACATCATCGATCTTGCTGCAAAGGCCATGAAAGAAGCTGGTATTGAACCTAAAATCAAAGCGATCAGAGGAGGAACAGACGGAGCTCAGCTCTCTTATATGGGGCTGCCATGTCCGAATATTTTCGCAGGGGGAATGAACTTCCACGGTCCTTACGAATATGTTGCTTTGGAAAGCATGGAGAAGGCGGTTGAGGTGATCATTAATATTGTTAAAGCTTAATAGGTTATGAAAAGACTCTTAGCATTAGTATTCATTATATCTTTTGTTTTCAGCCAGGCACAGATCTCTGAATTTGATAAAGCCGATTCCCGTTATGAAAGAAAGAAAAAGGCTCTGTATAAAAAATACCCTAAGCCTAATGATTTAAAAACTAAGCAGGAGTGGCTTATTACTGAGGAGAAAATATCGGCATATAAAAATGCTTTAGATAAAATTTATGAAGAGGAAAACAAAGCAGTAACGGATGTTCCGCCTCCTGTGGCTCCGAAGATCACCAAGGAAGCCGAGTATGCAACCGGAAAAGCTTCGTTTCAAAAGCTTTTAAATGAAGCAGTAGACCTCTGTTTCCTGAATTTTGCCGTTAATCCTTATAAAATAACTTTAAAATTCACTTTAGACTCTAAAGGGAATGCATATCATGTGAAAGTAAAAGGCAATAACGAAGATGTAAACGCATTTATAGAAGCAGCTTTTTACCGTATTAAAGATAAGGGCAAATGGAAGCCCGCAGAATCGAATGGACGGCCGGTACTTTCTGTAGTGAGCCTTCCTTTACAATTAAATTTCAGTAAATAAAACAGATCAACCCATTGCAGATGCAGTGGGTTGTTTCTTTTGTCTTGCGTAAAATTTCCACTCATTATTTCTCATATTGATGAAAAATATTTATTTTTTTGATTATATTAACTTATACATCAGACTATTAACTTAAAAATCAATTTATTATGAAAAAAATGAAAAAAATTTTGAGAAAGATCTTTCCATAATTCTTGGAAGTTGAATGGACGGCTGCCATATGAATGGCGATTCTGTGTTCTGCTGGACAGACTGTGAATGTACCTTCGGAAAAGCCCGTGAGATGTACGATGATGGAAATCCGGGAAGCTGTATTGCCGTAGGAGGTAGTGGAAATCCGGGTGGCGGCGGAACAGGCGGATGCACTCCTCCAACGATCTGCGAAGAAGAGCCCTTTTAACCCATACCTGTCGGAAGCCAAGCCCTTCTGATTTTTTTATATTCTTTTCAGCCAAAAAACGAACCTCATCCAAGCATCCTTGCCGTTCATCAAATAAAGTTTTATCTCATTCTTCATAGTTGTTGTTTTGCACCAGATTATTAACAACAATTTATGAAACAGCAGATTTTAGCACTAAGCTCACTTTTATTATGTATCACATGCTCGGTTGAGACTAAAGCACAGCAGACTCCGGCTTTCCACATCGGGATAAAGGGTGGGGCAACCTATACAAAAACCTCAACAGAGTCTTCTGCACTGGAAGGAAAATACGGTTTTGGATATCAGGGAGGAATTATGACAAGAATGGATATTGGAAGCCTATATGTGCAGGGGGAAGCTTTATTCAACAAGAGGAAGACCTCTTACAACTCCAAAGACGGAAGCACTCCAAAGCTTACCTGGAACTCTATTGACATTCCGATAGTAATCGGTTATAAATTGATCAACACCCAGGATTTCAATGTAAGAGCCTTTGCCGGAGGAGTTTACAGCTATGCATTTAAAAATAATCTGTCGACATCCAAAGCATTGCAGGAAGGTTTTAAAAGCTTTGATAAATCTAACATCGGAATTACGGGAGGTATCGGAGTAGATTATAAAAACTTTACCGCAGACCTCAGGTACGAAACAGGACTTACGAGCATCAGTAAGGAGTTTAAATCTAAACCCAACAGCTTTACGCTCGGGATAGGATATTTCTTATTTTAAAAACTTAAAGTACCTTTACCTATTAGAAACTGCGCCCTGCAGTTTCTAATTTTTTATAACCTACGTTATCTTATCCATGACACAACCTTTAATTTTAAAAAAATATTTTTTTGTTGCTATTTTCTGGCTCGTTTTTGCAGCTGCAGTGTATATCAACTTTCAGGCTAGTTCTGACAAGGTCTCATCCGTATTCCAGACAATTGCCCTGGTGGTCTCTTCATTCTTTTTCACTCATTTTCTTACCACCAAACTCCTTCCAAAAGCATTGCGGTTAAAAAAAATGAAATTATTTCTGATCCAGGCTACAGGAGTCATCCTTTTATTGAGCTTCATCTATTCTCTGATCTTCACTTATATTGAAATAGGCTCAAAAAATCAGCTTCCAGCCGACTTTACCGATCATCTTCCTTTCTTATGGAAGGGTTTTTATCTGGCGCTACCCGCTTCATTTCTCATCAATGGATCTACTTGCGGCATCAAGTTTTATCAGGAACACGGAAAAATAGAACGGGATCATATTCTTCTTCAGCAGGCTCATTTAGAAAATCAGCTCAAACTGCTGCAGGACCAGATCAACCCTCATGTGGTTTTCAATATTTTGAATCATATTCATATTCTGATGAAAACGGATACAAAACTTGCTGATTATCTGCTGCTCAAATTTTCAGATATTCTCCGTTATCAGCTCTATCACTGCAGTCAGAACCTTGTTCCTCTGGATAAGGATATTGAACATCTGCAGAATCTGGTAGAAGTTGAAAAGCTAAGATGGGGAAATGAACTGGAAGTGAATGCAGACTGGAGTACCGGAAATAACAGGTCGTTTATTGCTCCTCTTCTTCTGGTTCCATTTATCGAAAATGCATTTAAGTATGTCTGCAGACTGCCCGGTCATAAAGGTTATGTAAAGATTTCCTGTATAGAGAAGGACGGTTTTCTTTTGTTTTATGCCGAAAACTCTTGTTCGGAACCAGCAACCTATAAAAAGAAGGACGGCTCCGGCGGGATTGGACTTCAAAATGTACAAAAACGTTTAAAATTACAGTATCCGAATGCTCACGAACTTACGATTGTGACAGCCGATAATGTATACAAAGTAACTCTAACCTTACAATTATCTGACAATAATGAGCAGTAATATCCCTAAAATAAAATGTCTGATCATCGATGATGAGCCTTTGGCCAGATTTCACCTGAAAGAGCTGGCGGATCAGATTGATTTTTTATCCGTTGAAGGCACCTGTGCCACAGCACTGGAAGCCGATTCCATAGTGAAGGAAAAAGAAATTGACCTTCTTTTTCTGGATATTAATATGCCTTACTTAAGCGGTCTTGAGTTTCTGGAACAGCTTGAAAATCCTCCTTTATGCATTCTCACAACCGCCTATTCCGAATATGCCCTGGAAGGTTACCGGCTGCAGGTTGTGGATTATCTTCTGAAACCTATTGCCTTTAACCGTTTCTATCAGGCCGTGAACAAAGCACAACAGCAGTTTATTGTTTCTGAAAAGATGAAGAAGAACTCCCCTTTTGATGATCCTTTTCTGTATGTAAGACAATCTGATACCTTCATAAAAGTCTCTTGGGTAGATATCCTGTATATTGAAAGCATGCAGAACTATACGAAACTGCACTTTAAAGACAAGTCTCTGGTCATTCATCAAACAATGAAAGCTGTTGAAGAGTCTCTGCCATCCGAACATTTTTTCAGGATCCACAAATCTTTCCTGATCAATATCATCCATATCGACATGATCTCAGGCGGACGTCTTTACATCAATAAAACAGAGCTTCCTATTTCCCGCACCCGAAAAGAAGAACTGCTTAATCAGGTGGTGTATAAGAAGCTTATTAGTAAGTAGATTTGGAAAGGAAGAGGGAGGCTGGATGATGGAAGTTATTATTCTCGAAAATTAAATGTTCTACTTTTCTATTTAAACCTATCTCATCAAATTATATGAATAAGGATGGGAGATTGGAGCGAGAAGTTATTGAAGCCGTTAAGAAAATCGATCTTTTATTTATACACTTTGGTGAATCGTGTCTAATCAATTGACAACAAGTTAATAATCGTTGGATAGTTACTCCCATCTCCCCACCCCATCTTCCATCTTAATCACTTAAGGCAAATTCCACCTCAGCGATACGGCTGCATAAAATGTGGTGGCAAATTTGGGATCTGCTATTTTTTTGTCTTTGAAAATACTTTTGATCTTTCTGTCGTTTTCATTGAAACTTCTCAACAGTGCTGTTCCTCCTGTAAGACGAAGGCTTAGCTTGTCATTGAGCTTCAGCTCTGGCCTAATTCCGGCTGTGATCTGTTGGTAGCCCAACAACATGGATTTTCCCTCTTTACTTCTTTCTACAGTCATTCCGCTGAGGTTGACCACAGCTTTTAAAGCAAATCTGTCTGAAAACAGGTAGCCTGCTTCCATTCCTTCCGGAAAGTTGATGTTGAATTTAATTTTACCATTTGTTTTCCAGTCGAAATAGATCCACGGTAATATCATAGGAACTCCAAAGGCAGTTGTCAATACAGGTCCTCCTCCCAAAGCCAGATTGGGATTGAAGTGTCTGATAAATAATACTCCTCCCTGTCCGAGAATATCGTCAGAACTTATCTGCTCCAGATCGGTGTAAACTCCAACTGTAGCTGTCATCATCATGCTCCATTTTTTTCCTAATGGCCTTATGTGCTGGATTCCGGCCTGCGCATTCAGCATCTGATCAGGAAACAGCTGTTTTTCATAGTCTTTATGGATCATTTTTGCATATGATCCGCTAAGTAAAAGTGACCAGGCTTTTATCTTTCCGCTGCTGTCTTTTTTCATTGACAATGGAATGCTGAGGTTAAGATCTGCTCTTTTAAAGTTACTTTTAGAATTGGTTTTCACACTGTCTTCCGGACGTATATAACTGGAAAAAGGTATATATTCAGTCTTAAGCTCTCCTGATATTCCGGATTGTGCACTGACCCAATATCCGAGCAGACAGCAGGCAGCTGCCAAAAGATTTCTCTTCATAATTTAAATTTTATGCAAAGAGATACTTTTAGAAGGCGGTTACAAAAATTACTTGATTAAGTGCTCAAATAGTATGACCAAACGGAAAAACTGTATGATAATATACAAATAGTACTTCACTCAACATGAGTTCAAACCTACTAGAATTTCATTATACTGAGGTTTTTTTATTCTTAAATGAGCGGTAAGCAAACCAAACCGCAATGAATGCAATGCCTGTACGCAAAATAACCATTGGCATAATGGAATCTGCTTCTAAAAGTCCAGCCAGTCCTGAAAGTAAAAAAGTAACCATCAGCTGCATAAAACCCATTACAGCAGCAGCTGTCCCTCGCCCTTCTTTAAAAGGAGACAAAGCATGAGCAGAAGTGATGGGAAAAAGAATTCCTATAGCCAGCAATGAAAGGTATAACATCATAATTTCCAGTGCTACTGAAAGATTTCCGGCAGCGATGAAGATATGCAGGCTGCATACGATCAACAGCATAAGGGTAGCTACTAGTAAAAGCTTTGTATCGCTTATTCTCTTTATTAATTTAGGTGTAATATATGCAGCGGTTATTAAGGCTAATGAATTAAAACCAAATATCAGGCTGAAAACGCCGCTGGAGAACCCATGAAGTTTCATAAATAAAAACGGTGCATTGGAAATATAAATGATCAGGGAAGCGAAGGCAATACTTCCAATCATCGTGCTGTTGATGAATTCTTTATTGGAAAGTATTGCTTTTAGATGATCTTTTAATCCTTTTTCATCTTCAGCATGATCTGAAAGCGTCATTCTTGCATTCGTTTCGGGAACATATTTATATACCATTAATAGGGTTAAAAGACCCATTATGCTCAAAAAAGCAAATGAGCTGTTCCATCCCCAAAATTTAAGAAATACACTTCCCAGAAGCGGTGCAACAATAGGAGCAATTCCGCTGATCTGAGACTGCTGCGAAAATATGGCTACAGATTTCTGCCTGTCATAAAGGTCGATAACGATTGCTCTCCCGATCACAATTCCAGCACTTCCACCGAATGCCTGCAGAAAACGCATCGCCCATAATATATAAATGTTTTCTGTAAAAAATATGGCTGTAGCACCTGCAATAAAAAGAAAAAGTCCACAGTACAGCATGGGTTTACGTCCTGTCCTGTCAGACAAAGGTCCCCAAAGTAATTGTCCGAAAGCAAATCCTGCAAAAAACACAGAAATTGAGATCTGGATATGTCCGATATCGGTTTGGAAAATCTGTGCCATACTTGGAAAAGCGGGCAGATACAGGTCTATACTCAGTGATTCCAGGGTGTTGAGCAGTGCCAGAATAAACACTACGATACTTAAATTTCTCATAAAGGGGTTCAATCATTCAACGATCTACACAGATCGTTTTTTCTCGTGGCAAAATTCCAGTAAAAAACACAGCTTTTCAATACAGTAACTGAAGGAAGACCAGCACAAACTGAGGATTACATTTTGTAATTTTTATGAAAACTTATTATTTTAAAATGAATTTAAAAGAACTTTCTGAAGATTAAGCTTTTCCTTCTTTAAATCCCTCCGGATTCCGGCCGGTATGTTTTTTGAAAAAACGTGAGAAATAAGACGCGTCGCTGAATCCCAGTTTAAAAGCAATTTCTTTAACGGTTAAAGCACCAAAGCTAAGTTCCCTTTTAGCTTCCAAAACAAGTCTCTGAGCAATCATTTTTTTCACAGTCGTTCCTCTGGACAAACGAACAATATCGTTGAGATGATGGGTGCTTATTTTGATCTGATCAGCATAGAAACGGGTATCTTTTTCAGCTGTATAATGTTCTTCAATCAGGCTTACTAGCTCTTGAATACGCTGCCTGTCATTAATTGATGGGTTTTGCAGACTAATCTGTTCTGTGATGATGATGCAGAATGCCCGCAGATAGGATTTTAATAAATCTAACCTGGAAGATCCATTATATTCTTTTTCCATCAGTGAGATGATTGTACTACAGGTTTCTCCGCTTTGAGGATCTAAAGAAAAAGGACATGTTCCTCCTGTGAGGATTGTTTCTATATCGCTGGCTTCCTTAAAGATTTCCCTGCTCACAGCGAGTACATACCCCTTTTCACCTCTCAGTTTCATATTGAATACCTGTCCCGGCGCAATAATGCAAATCTGGTTATTTTTAAGGATATGACTTTCAAAATCCAGTTCCAGACTGCTGTTTTCTTTCACATGACTGAACCAGATAATCTCAAAGAAATTGTGACGGTGAACATCATTAAAATTTTCCGGATGTCCTGTATCAAGAGTCATCAGCTGAAACTGTTCGGAGGTGAGATGATGGGTGGGGATGTTTTTTTCTGATGTAGGCATTAATCAATTTTTTAATATTATTCAACTAAACAAAAACCACAGCAAAAAATGCTGCGGTTTTCTACAATATTCAAATTAAATATAATTCTATTTATTTTTGCTGGCTGTTTAAAAAAGCATCCCAGCCCTGTGCCGTAAGGGGAACAAGCTGATTAGAGCCCCTTGCTACCATATAGTTACCTTCTTCATTGTCTACAGCATGACCAATGATCGTAAAGTCAGGATGGTTTTTAATCTTATCAAAATCATTTGGTGAAATAGTGAACAGCAGTTCATAATCTTCGCCACCGCTTAATGCAGTCATGACCGGGTTAAGGTTCATTTCATCCGCTGTGGAAATCGTAAGGCTGTCCATCGGGATTTTCTCTTCATATAATCTGAAACCGGTTTTAGACTGGTCAGAAAGGTGAAGGATCTCAGAAGCCAGACCGTCAGAAATATCGATCATGGAAGTCGGTTTGATATCCAACTCTTCCAAAATTGCTTTAACGTCTGTTCTTGCTTCAGGTTTAAGCTGTCTTTCAAGAATATAGTCATAGCCCTCCATTTCGGGCTGCATATTTGGGTCGGCGAGGAAAACAGCATGTTCTCTTTCAAGGATCTGCAATCCCATGTAAGCACCACCCAAATCTCCACTTACAACCAGAAGGTCATTAGGTTTTGCCCCGCTTCTTTTTACAATATTCTCTTCATCCTCAATTCCTACAGCAGTAATACTCATAACAAGTCCGGAATTAGAGCTTGTGGTATCTCCACCAATAAGATCAACTTTATATCTTGCACAAGCAGCCTGAATTCCGGAATAAATTTCTTCTAAAGCTTCTACCGGAAAACGGCTGGACACGGCCATAGAAACCAAAATCTGCGTCGGCACAGCATTCATTGCTGCAATATCGCTGAGGTTTACGACAACAGCTTTGTAGCCTAAATGCTTTAATGGGACGTAGCCTAAATTAAAGTGAACTCCTTCTGCAAGGACGTCCGTTGTAAGAACAACTTTTTTATTTCCAGGATTGATAACTGCCCCATCATCTCCTACTCCAAGTTCCGAAGACTCATTGGATAGTGGAAAATATTGTGTCAAATGCTTTATAAGACCAAATTCTCCTAATTTGGAAATGGGAGTAAGTTCCTGTGATTTATCTTCAAACATAATTTCTTTTGTATTAATGTTCAGTGTAAAATGTATTAAAGACATTCAACATTGAACTGTGAACTTTAAACTTCGAATTAGCTAAATTCTGCCGGATCCACATTATTTGGCTGGAAAGGAAGCTTTTTGAAATCTTCCCTACTCATCACTATTGTTTCAGGGCTTTTATATTTGTTCATTGCTTCAACCACATCATCCGGCGGGGTTGTCATTTTTCTCAGCATCATATCGATCCACACTCCTGTAGCCTCTGCAGTGGCACAATGTACTCCGTCCGGCGTATAGAATTTATGGAGAAATCTATAGATGGAAGAGTCTTCCGAGCATCCATCTATCTCAAGGCTTACGATAACCGTCTGGTCGGCGTAAATCTCTTTGAAGAAAGAATATCTTTCATGCAGAATCACAGGTCCTATTCCCCATCGGCTCAACTGGGTTACTCCCATTTTTTCTTTGGTCATAAAGGCCATTCTGGACTGGGCACAGTACTGTACATATGATGAATTGGCTAAGTGCTTGTTGGCATCAAGGTCACTCCAGCGTACTTCGAATTTATGGTAAAAAATCATGTAAAAGTTGTTTTTAGTATGATTAAATTATAATCTTCAAAATTACTCAAATAAGATGGTTTATAAAAATTGTACTTTTGAAAAAATAATCTTCAGCATAGGATTACCATTACATGAAACAGATCATCATTATCGGAGGTGGCGCCGCAGGCTTTTTCTGCGCATCGAATCTTGACGAAAAAAAATATAAAATTACCATCCTTGAACAGAACTCAGATGTACTTCAGAAGGTAAAAATCTCAGGTGGCGGACGTTGCAATGTTACGCATGCCTGTTTTGATCCAAGGGAACTGGTTCAGTTTTATCCAAGGGGAAATAAGGAACTGCTAAGTGTTTTTACCAAATTTCAGCCGGGAGATACTATGGATTGGTTTGACCAACGCAATGTACCATTGAAAATTGAGAATGATAACCGGGTTTTTCCGGAAAGCAATTCTTCACAGACCATTATCAATACTTTCCTGAATGAAATTCAGAATAAAAAGGTTGAGGTCAAAACAAAATGTTCTGTAAAAGAAATTGAAAAACAGGATGAAAAATATCTTGTCAAGACCAGTTTGGGAGATTTTCAGGCGGATTATGTCGTTTATACGACCGGAAGTTCTCCGAAATCACTGAAAATCGTTGAAAATCTGGGTCACAAGATCATAGATCTCGTCCCATCACTTTTTACCTTCAATATTAAAGATGAATTGCTACAGGATATTCCCGGAACCAGCTTTGAAAATGCTGAAATCTCAATTCCTTCCTTAAAAACTGAAGAAAATGGACCTTTATTGATCACACATTGGGGCCTTTCAGGACCTGCTGTTCTGAAAATTTCAGCATGGGAAGCGATAAGTCTTGCGAAATCAAAGTACCATTTTGAAATTGAAGTGAATTTTATTTCAAAATCTGTGGATGAGGCTGAAGAAAGTTTCCATAATTTTAAACAGTCAAATCCCAAGAAAACGATAGGCCAGGCGAAGATCTTTGACATTACCAACCGATTCTGGCAGAAAATATTGGATGTTTCACAGGTTGATCTTAATAAACAAATCTCCAATATTTCAGGGAAAGAAATACAGAAGATCCTTGAAAACCTTTGTAGAAAAAAGCTGAAGGTTACGGGAAAGTCTACTTTTAAAGACGAGTTTGTAACCGCCGGAGGCGTTGATTTAAAGGAAATTAACTTTAAAAATATGTCTTCAAAACTACTCTCGAATTTTTATATTGCCGGAGAAGTTTTGAATATTGATGCTGTGACGGGAGGATTTAATTTCCAAGCATGCTGGAGTGAGGCGTGGCTTATTTCACAACATTTAAATAATTTATCATGATGAAAAAAATAATATTATTCATCTTATTTTTAAGTACAATAACAGCATATACGCAAACACTTGACACCATAAAAACACCTTCTGTTCAAAATGTTTCGGAAGATTCTGACACTTCAAGATACCCTGGAGGGATGATGAAATTCCGAAAAGATCTCGCGGACAAAATAAATCTGAACCGAATAAAAGGAATAAATGGCATGACAGGTACCATCACTTCGAAAGCAAAAATTATAATTAATGCAAAAGGCAAAATAGAAGATATCTTAGTAACCGGAGACAATGCTGATTTCAATAAAGAAATAATAAGAGCTATAAAATCGATGAAAAACAGATTGAAACCACTGGAGTCCAATGGAAAGGTTGTCCGCAGCTATTTTAGTTTCCCTCTCACTTTAAGCTTTGAATAACGAGCAATGATCCCAGCTAAAAGAAATATTTTTTCCATCTTTAAAATCCTTCTCATCATAGGGTTTGGATATTTCTTTTGGTTAATGCTTAAAATTACGCTGGAATACGTTCCTTTCAATCCTAATGTAAGCTTTCTGATGATCAAACAGACAGAAGTTCAGGACAGACCGGAATATCTTTCTTTTTTCTACACCCATGTGTATACCAGTATTTTTGTGCTAATTTCTGGATTTCTGGCTATTCTCAGAAAAAATTTCGGGATTGAAAATTTTCACAAGAATATTGGCAAAGTCTATATTTTTTTAATTCTGATTCTGGCGGCACCTTCCGGAATCTATATGGGATTTTTTGCCAACGGAGGCTTTTTATCTAAAATTTCGTTCGTTATTCTAGGGTCTCTTTGGTGGTTTACTACGTATAAAGCCTATCAATCGGCAAGAAAGAAAAGGTTTAAAGAACACAAGCAGTGGATGTGGCGAAGTTTTGCCCTTACTTTATCTGCGCTTACCTTACGGATCTGGAAAGTTATTATTGTATATTTATTCCACCCAAACCCAATGGATGTCTACCAAATCATCGCATGGCTTGGCTGGATTCCCAATATCCTTTTGATTGAATATTTAATTACAAAAAAACATATATGAAAATTCTAAATTACACCCTAGCTTCCATGCTGGCAGTCTCTCTTCTGAGCTGTAAGAAAGATGGAAAAGTAAACGAAACAGGAAAAGATTCAGTGATCGCCAAAAAAGATTCTGTAGCAGTTCCTGAAATCTACAAAGAATATTACGGAATTTATACCGGTGATTTTGCCGGTATGGAAAAAATGGTAGATGAAACAGACGGTTCTGAATATGAGGGCAGCATTAATAAGAGAATTTCACTGAAAATTAACAGAATAACTAAAGACAGTGTCTATGGACAAAGCATCGTCAATGGAAATCAGCGTCCATTCAGGGGTATTTTTAATGAAAGCACTAAATCTTTTGTACTGGATGAGCCTGGCAATGATAAAACAGACGGTAGATTTGAAGTAAAATTAAGCGGTGACAGCATCACCGGAAAATGGAATGCTTTTAATAAAACTGCAGTAAAATCACCCTTAAAAACGATTAAACTTTCAAAAAAGGAATTTGTATACAATCCTAATTTTATGCTGGATAAGGATTCTGATCTGGTTGACTGGTCCAATCCAAAGGATTTTGTGGAAAAATATACAGATGAAGAAACCGGAAAGACGGAAAGCTATACGACTTCTAAAAACAGGGTAGCTTCTGAAGCGATTTTTAATTTGAATGCATCGAAGCAAAAGCTATCTGAAAAAGACCTGAAAAACTTACGAAAAATAGATCTTGAAATCATCAAAAATTCTGTTTTTGCAAGACATGGTTATTCTTTCAAAAAAGAGACTTACAGGTATTTCTTTGAACAGACGGACTGGTATATTCCTGTTTCAAATAATGTTGACAAGGAACTTTCTCCAATGGAAAAAGAGAATGTAGCTTTGCTTAACCGCTTTATAAAATATGCGGAAGATAAATATGACAGCTTTGGAAGATAAGATTTACCCTATGAAAAAATATTTGTTTTTTATTCTGTTATTCTGGGCTGTTTCCATTGCTGCCCAAAAAGATTCAACTGTAATTCCAGGTCCAAAGCCATCGGTAGATGCAGAACCCCGGCCATCCCAGATTGCGGCGTTTCCTGGCGGGCACCAGGCATTTGTAAAGGAAGTTTTAAAAAATTTCCGGACCTCTCCATTAGTAAAAGCGGAGATTATGAAAGCTAAAGCCGTTGCTACTTTTATTATAGACACAGAAGGAAATATGGTGGATATTAAAATAGAATCCTACGAATATAAAATGGTAAAAGATGAATTTCTAAGGGCTTTGAAAATGATCAAAACACAATGGATTCCTGCAGAAGAGAATGGCAAAAAAGTCCGGAGCATCATGAGGCAGCCTTTGGTGTTCAGCCTGCAATAGTTTGCTTTTCTTTCTTCAATTGGCTAAACTTCAGCCCAAGGAAAAGCATCAGGCATCCTGCAGCATAACATAGAATATCTATCCAAGAGAAAGAATTTCCGATTACAATATACATCAGGCTTCCAGGACGGAAGCCTAATTTTTCTGCAACAGTAAAATATTGTGCAAATTCTATGATACAGGAAAAAATTAAAATTCCAAGGATAAGCTTTTCATCATTGATCTTCACAAAGGTTTTAACAAATGTGTATAGAAGCATAACGACTATCACGTCACCAAGATAAGCTCTTACAAAGAAAATATGGGCCAGTTTTGTGGCGATCAGAACTTCTATAAGAAAGATAACAATGGTAAGAAGAAGATATTTCAGGCTGAATTTAAATTCCATGCTGTGTTTAAATTTTGGCTAAAGCCTTTATGGCTGATTTCTGTTTGTGCGGGCTAAAGCCCACCCCTATTGAATGGATAAATCGACATTCAATTTCGGTCATAAAAAATCGGCATTCAATGAACACCGATTTTTTATAATATTACTACAAATATATTATTTCTTTACTTTGATTGTACATCCTATAGCTACTGTTTTTGTCATTTTTATGGGTTCACTTTTGATCAGGGCATTTACAGCATCCTGAACATAATATTCGGATACATCGTCTGGATTTTCGTAATTGTTGTCAATAGCTCCGATATATTTCACGATATTTTTTCCGTTTTCTTTCTGAAGGACAAAAACATGAGGTGTTTTTGTAGCTCCGTAAAGCGGATATATCTTTTGTCCTTCATCTACCAAATACGGGAAAGTAAACCCCTTCTGTTTTGCCCTTTCGATCATCTGTTGGTACCCGTCTTCCGGCTGTACATTGGGATCATTAGGATTAACAGCAATAACCGGATAACCCTGATCCTTGAACTTTTTATCTAACTCTACAATCCTGTCTTCGTATTTTTTTGCGTACGGACAATGGTTGCAGGTAAATATTACTATAAATCCTTTCGAGCTTTTAAAATCGCTTAAAGAAACCATTTTACCGTCAATATTCTTCAACTTAAAATCAGCGGCTTCATCTCCAACTTCATACCCTTTTACAGCAGAATTTACAGATGTATTTTGAGAGGTGTCAGCTTTATGATCTGTTGTTGTAAAGCTCAGAACTCCAAGCCCAGCAATAAATGCAGCCATTAAAATTTTCAGATTTTTCATATGTTATTTTTTTATTTTAAATTATTGTTGATGGTCTTTTCCAGGTCTTCTTTGCTCATTTCGCCATCGTTGAAATACACTTTTTCACCATTTTTATAGAAGATTGTCACCGGAATATTTCCGTCCCAGTTTTTTTCAAACCTTGGAATCCAGGTATTCATTCTTTTAATATCATCCAGCAGGATCACTTCAGCAGTAAGGTTTTTATTTTTGATAAATTTCAATACTCTTTCTTTATCTACAAGCCTGTCCAGCGAAACCAAAATCATTTTAAAGTTTGAGTGATCCTTAAATTTATTATTAATCTCCATAAAATGAGGCAGTTCTTTCACACAAGGAGCGCAGGTAGTCGCCCAGAAATTGACAACCAACAACTTATCATTATCCTTCTGAATACGTTTTTCAAAATCTTCGTATTTCATAATGGAAACTTCTTTCTGTTGAGCACTCAAAGCACCAAAGGATAAAAAAAGGAGGAGTATACTTAATAAATTCTTCATGCTTAAAGTTAACGAATGCTATCCTTTTCTTTAAGTATCAATCTGTTAAACTTTGTTAATGATATTTATTTTTTTATCACCAACTATAGAATTATATGAAATAAAATGTAAATTAGCTATAACCAAATTAAAATTATTATGAAAAAATCAAATCTTCAACCAAGAAAGCTTTCAAAAAAAGAATTGAAAGAAATCAGTGGAGGCTTCAGACCTGTATGTCCAAGAGTCGTAAGCTGTATTGATCCGGTGACCGGAGTAGAATTATATGGCGTTTATGGTATTCAGGACGGATACTGCTGTTAAGGATTTAAATTAACTACAAAATAATTGGTATGAAAAAATCAAACTTTCAAAGCAGAAAACTTACAAAAAAAGAGTTAAAAGAGATCAACGGAGGAGCTTCATGTGCTGAAGGCCTGTGCAAGCTCAGAGGTGTACCCAGCCATTTCATGATCATTGGACCAAGAGGCAGTGACGGATACTGCTGCTAATTGACAGAACTTTACAAAAAGACCATTTTAAAACCTAACTAAAATATTTAACATGAAAACAAATCTTCAAAAAAGAAAATTAACGAAAAATGAATTAAAAGAAATTAATGGTGGTAACGGACCTACCTGTGTTACAACCTGTTTTTGTAACAATGATGGAGAGTTGTATATAGGGGCATGTGATACAAAGGGAGTTTGTTGCTAATCAATACAAATAAAAAAATGATTGGATTAGCCTCCAATCATTTTTTTTATTGAATTAAGCTTCATTAAAGCTTCAATAGGTGTCAAGGTATTGATATCTATTTTTGTGAGTTCCTCACGGATATTTTCCAGAACCGGATCATCCAGCTGGAAGAACGAGAGCTGCATATTTTCTTCTGTTACTCTTTTGATGCTTTCAGAAGTGCTGGTGTTTTGTGTACGGCTCGCTTCAAGGGTTTTAAGGATTTCATTGGCTCTGTTGACCACTTTTGCCGGCATTCCCGCCAGTTTAGCCACATGAATACCAAAACTGTGCTCACTGCCCCCCGGAATCAGCTTTCTTAAGAAAATGATATTTCCTTTATTTTCCTGGATGGAAACGTGGAAGTTCTTCACTCTTTCAAAATTCACCGTCATTTCATTCAATTCATGATAATGGGTTGCAAATAAAGTTTTTGCCTGCGTAGGATGCTGATGAAGGTATTCTGCAATAGCCCATGCGATAGAAACTCCGTCGTAGGTAGATGTTCCACGTCCTATTTCGTCCAGCAGGATAAGACTGCGTTCCGAAATATTGTTCAGGATATTGGCGGCTTCGTTCATTTCTACCATAAAAGTAGATTCACCGGCCGAAATATTATCGGTAGCCCCTACCCTTGTAAAAATTTTATCCAAAACCCCAATCTCAGCATGTTTTGCGGGAACAAAACTTCCAATCTGAGCCAAAAGGCATACAATTGCTGTCTGACGCAGGATCGCTGATTTACCGGCCATGTTCGGCCCTGTTACCATAATGATCTGCTGGGAATCTTTGTCTAAAAATATATCATTCGGAATGTACTTTTCTCCCAAAGGAAGCGCATTTTCAATAATCGGGTGTCTTGCCTCTTTAAGGTCAATGGCATATCCCTGATTAAGAACGGGCTTCGTATAGCTTTCAGAAACAGCCAGTTCTGAAAGTCCCACCGCTACATCAAGCTGTGCAATAATATTGGAATTTCCCTGGATCTGATCCATATAGACCATTGTTTCGGCACACACATTTCTATACAGCTCATTTTCTAACACCCCTATTTTTTCTTCGGCACCCAGAATCTGGCTTTCATATTCTTTCAGCTCTTCGGTGATGTAACGCTCTGCATTGACAAGCGTTTGTTTTCTCAACCAATCAGCGGGAACTTTATCTTTATGGGCATTCCTTACTTCTATATAATATCCGAAAACATTATTAAAATCAATTTTAAGGCTTGAAATTCCCGTTCTTTCTATTTCTCTCTGGCACATCTCATCCAGGAAACCACGGCCTTTACTTTGTAGATTTCTCAATCGGTCAAGCTCTTCCGAGATGCTTTCTTTGATAATATTTCCTTTGGAGATATTCACCGGAAGCTCTTCATTGAGATGATTCTGCAAAAATTTGATCAGTTCATCCATATCAAATAACGGCTCCAGCCAGGCCAGAACATCTGCATGAGGATGAAGCAACGCTTTAATCTGATGAATATTGATCAAACTCTGGCGCAGATAGCCAAGTTCTTTCGGAGATATCTTTTCTGCAGCCAGTTTCCCCATCAGCCTGTCAAGGTCCGAGATCGATTTCAACAACTGACAAATCTCGTATTTCAGTTGATCATTTTCATTCAGAAAATCAATCAGAGAAAGTCTCCTCATAATTTCGTCCACCGATTTTAACGGAAGAATGATTCTTCTTCTCAATAACCTTCCACCCATCGGGGTAGATGTTTTGTCAATAATATCCAGGAGCGATTTTCCCTGTGGATTACTTGGATAAACAATTTCAAGATTTCTCAGGGTAAAGTTGTCCATCATCAGGTAATCTTCCTGTGGAATAATCTGAAGCTTTGTGATATGTGCCAGCAGATTGTGGTGTGTATCTTCTACCAGGTAAGCGAAAATGGCTCCCGCTGCTGTAATAGCTAGTGGAAGGTTTTCTGTACCAAACCCTTTTAAAGAATTCGTTTTAAAATGCGAGGTCAGTTTTTCGTAGGCAAAATTATACTGGAAAGCCCAGTCTTCAAGCTTAAAGGCGCTTTTATTTTTGAGCTGTTCCGGCAATTGAACACTTCTTTGGTACACAATTTCGCTGGGATCAAAAGTATTGATGATATGCAGGATCTTTTCCAGATTTCCTTCGCTCACCAAAAACTCGCCGGTAGAAACATCCACCATGGCAATTCCGTACTTCTCTTTCTCTTTATGCAGAGAAAGAAGGAAATTATTCTTTTTTGAATTTAATACCTGATCGTTAAAGGTAACACCTGGTGTCACAAGCTCTGTAACGCCTCTTTTTACAATTCCTTTGACCATTTTTGGGTCTTCCAGCTGATCACAGATGGCAACTCTCATTCCGGCTCTTACCAATTTTGGAAGATAGGAGTCTACTGAATGGTGTGGAAATCCTGCCAGCTCTATATGTCCTTCTCCATTAGCTCTTTTGGTAAGAACAATACCCAGAATCTGGGAGGTTCTCACAGCATCCTGCCCGAACGTTTCATAAAAGTCTCCAACCCTGAATAACAGCAGTGCATCAGGGTATTTCGCCTTGATGGTATTATACTGCGTCATTAACGGGGTTTCCTTCTTCGTTTTTGCCATAATAAAAAATGAGCCCCAAATTTAAATAAAATAAATTCAGGGTTGAAAATTGTGATGAAATTAATCTCGCTATGGGATCAAAAGCTGTATTATATGTTCATAATAAAATATTTGTTGTATTTTTCAGTAAAATAAACTCTATGATCTACCCTGTTTTAGAAACTGAAAGACTTCTTTTAAGACAGCTGACTATTGATGATGCAGAAGACCTCTTCGAATATTTTTCTCTGGATGAAGTCATGGAATATTATGATCTGGAAACCTTTAAAACACAGGAAGATGCTCAAAAGATCATCCGACATTTTAATAATGAATTTGAAAAAGGAAAAGGATTCCGATGGGCACTGGAATTAAAATCCGACAAGAAAGTTATTGGAACATGCGGCTACCATAACTGGTTCCCGGAGCATTTCCGTGCTGAGATCGGCTATGAACTGAATCCTAAATTCTGGAGAAACGCCTATATGAAAGAAGCTATTCTTTCTATTCTTACTTTTGGCTTTGAAAGTATGAAACTTCACCGGGTAGACGCATTCATAGACCCTTCCAATATTTCTTCCGAAAAGCTTTTGAACTCTTTAAACTTTAAAGATGAGGGCACTCTGCGTGATTATTTTTTTGAAAAAGGAAGGTTTGTAGATGCCAAAATCTTCGGTCTTATTAATGAATAAGAGAGAAGATGGATGCCGGAAGATAGAAGTTTCTGAAGCTCTACAGAACCACTGAATATTTTTTAATTAATTTTTTAAAACATTCTGACTTTCCTAATTGACTTTCAATTATAACCGTCACAGGAAATATTATAAGGAGATACATTAACCTCCAGCTTCCCTCTTCAACCTTCAAGACTATTTCCTTTTCTTTTCAAAAGCTTCCGTCCCTTTTTCATAAGCCCATTTCTGCTTGTAATTCACCCACTTAGCCTTAAACAGCTTACGAAGAAGCTTATCTGTATACCTCATGATAAAAACATGGTACATCATATTGGCAAAAACATTCGGTTTGTTGGGAAGAGCCCTGAGCGACATGGAAAATCCCGGTTCCAGATATCTGTTAAAATGCCAGAATGCCCCGGGAATGAAAAGCGCATCACCATGCTCCATAAAAATTTCATAGCCTTTGGCATACTGTAAGGCCGGAAACTTCTCATAATCAGGATTTTCATAATCTATATCATAAACCGTATGAACAGAGAGCGGCACTTTATATAAAAAGGCAGATTGTTTTTGATCAAATAGCAGGATTCTTTTCTTACCCTCGAAATGAATATGTAGAAAATCTCCCAGATCTACATCATAATGCATCAGAACATGGGCCTCACTTCCCCCAAAGAAAAGAGTTGGCAGCCGCTTAAAAAACTTAATTCCCAGGTCGGGATACGTGAAATTTTTCAGCAGTTCCGGAAGCCGGTCTGTAATGATATAGAAAAAGATCCGCAGATCTGATGGTCCGCTTTTAATCCGGTCAATATACTCCTTCATTTTCATATTCGTGACAGGAGCATCTGAGCTTTTGGAAGCATCAGCCGGTTTATTATCATACAACGGCACGATCTGATCACCTGCTTTCTCACGGATATAGGCAAGATTCCATTTGTCGAAGGCATCCCATCTGGCCGCAAAATTTTTGATCAAAAGCGGCTTATGTTTTTTGAAATAATTCTTCTGAAAATCTTCTTTACTGATATCGTTGACTACATCTACGTTTTCGAGGATCATCTTGTTTGTTATTTAATGCGAAATAAAAATAGTGTTTTTTTGAAATCTGTGAAAATTAAAAAATGGTATCGGGAATTCTGGGCCCTGATTTAAACAACAAAAGGACAAAAAGTTTTTAAACACTTTAGTTTTTTTAACATTAAGATTTGTGAAGATTTTAAGATCATTAAGCTGAGCTTCGCTTTAAGAACCAGAGCTAAAAAAATCTCTGATTTTCTCCTAACTGTCCTTATCTCCTTCACAAATCTTAATGTTAAAAAAACTATGCGCAATCATCTGTGAAAATCTGAGAAATCTGTGGTCAATCTGTCTTTTTGCCCTTTTGCTTTATTTTTAAAATTATTTTAAGCTTCATGATAAAGCAGGGATAAAATGAAAAAATTATCTTTGTAACACTAAGCCTATTTATGAGAGCCTACAACACCAAACATTTCCTGAAGATCCTTTTCAGTATGCATAAAAGCGATACCATGAAGATTCTTTTTCCGACGATGATTCTTGTGGGGCTTTATTCGTGGGGGATCCAGTATCTGGAAGTGGAATACCTTCATCTTACTGCAAAATCAGGGGTAAGCAATGTCGGAATGATCCATTCCCTGCTGGGTTTTGTATTATCGCTATTGCTGGTTTTCAGAACGAATACGGCCTATGACAGATGGTGGGAAGGCAGGAAACTTTGGGGTAAGCTGGTGAATGATACCCGGAATTTCGCCGTAAAGATTAATGCTATTTTGGGTGACAACCGGCAAGACGCAGAGCAAATTTCAAGATATTTAAAGTACTTTCCGCATTTTCTGGCCAAACATCTTTCACAGGAATCTACAAGACTGGCTTTAGACGAAGATTATACAGAAATTGAAAAGTCCCTTAAACATCATGGGCCTAGTGAAATTGTCATTCTTTTGACCTATAAACTGAATCAACTGAAAAAAGAAGGAAAGATATCGGATATAGAGATGTTGTATCTCGACACCCAGCTTTCCGGATTTTTGGATGTCTGTGGAGGCTGTGAGAGAATTAAAAACACCCCTATTCCCTACTCTTATTCTTCGTTTGTTAAGAAATTTATCATCTTATATGTCCTTGCGTTGCCTGTTGCCTATGTAATAACGATCGGACTTCTGATGATCCCGCTTACCGTGTTCGTCTATTATGTTCTGATGAGTCTGGAACTGATTGCTGAGGAAATTGAAGACCCTTTCAATAATGACGAAAATGATATTCCTATGGAAGCATTGGCACAAAATATTGAGAGGAGCGTCCATCAGATCATGGGGCTAAAAATTAAAAATCAACCTTA
Source organism: Chryseobacterium sp. 22532 (assembly GCF_052044665.1). Lineage (NCBI taxonomy): Bacteria > Pseudomonadati > Bacteroidota > Flavobacteriia > Flavobacteriales > Weeksellaceae > Chryseobacterium > Chryseobacterium sp. 22532. The sequence continues at coordinate 257,390 of NZ_JBQENJ010000001.1, read as the reverse complement.
AAGGTTGATTTCTTTGATTTCTCCGTCTGCTTTTATCTCTACGAATTTACTTTCGCGGTTCGCTGCAGAATAACCATAAAAAAAGGTCTGGTATATGGGAGTAGAATACAGATAACCCCCATAGGCATTATAAGCATCTGATCTTCCTGTCTGCTCCTGATAGCTTGCAGTAGCTGTAAAATTAACAATCGTTTCCAGGTAATATTTTCCAGGTTTTAACTTTTCAAACTTAAATCGCCCGTGATCGTCCGTTAAAGCTTCCAGCCTGTATTTAAATGCATCTTCGGACATGTAGACCGTTGTTTTCTTGCTCTCGTACTTTCTTCTCATGCTGTAAAACTCATCAAAATAAGGAGTCACAGGAAAAAGCATCACTACGGTTCCTTTAGGAGCATAGTGCTTTGCTCCAAGCAGGGGTTTGATTCCCCAGTTGTTTTTCTGTTTCGTGGAAGCCACTCCTTCTATCGTAGAATTTCCAAAGCTAAGCATCTCCCTGGCTAGCTTTTTATCAAAAAAAGCCTGAGGATAATAGGTGTTCTGTGCCTGTGAAAATAGAAAAGCGAATACCAACAGCAGTAAAGTGGATATTTTTTTCATGTTAATATTTTAAATCAAATATAAGTATTTTGCTATTTTTGAAATAAAAATATCTATGAAATACTTTTTTCTGCTGTTAATGGCCACATCATCGTGGGCAATAGCACAAAAACCATGCGGATTCAAAGACGGACTTCAGGAGGGATCGTGCAAAGCTTTCTATGATAACGGACAGGTAAAACAGATTCTCGAATGGAAGAAGGGAAAAGTGGAAGGCGATGCCATTTATTACCACGACAACGGAAAAGTTCAGGCTAAAGGAGAATACAAGAAAGACTATAAAGTAAAAGAATGGGCTTATTACGATAAAAATGGTGTTCTTACTTCAAAAGAAGTTTTTAGGAATGGTGATAAAAACATTTATGATAACAGCTTTACGGCTACTTTTTACACCCCTTCGGGAGTCGTGGCGGAAATTTCCAATTATAAATTTGCTAAATTACACGGTGAAAGCAAAGTTTTCTACGAAAACGGAAAATCTGTAAAACAGATCGGTCAGTATGAGAACGGGCTTGCTGTCGGAAAATGGAAATCATTTTATCCATCAGGCAAACTGCAACGTGAAACAGAATTTGCCAACGATAAATGGAATGGAAGCCGGGTTCATTACCGTGAAGACGGAAGCGTTGAAAAAACAGAAATATACAGAGAAGGAAAATTAATCTCAACAAAATAAAACAATTGGTACAGAAATTAAAACTGGAAGAACTTAACAGAATAGATGTAGAAACATTTAAGAAGGTTGAGAAAATTCCATTGGTCATTATTTTAGACAACCTGAGGAGCATGCATAATGTAGGGGCATCTTTCAGAACAGCAGATGCTTTTCTGATCGAAAAAATAATTCTCTGCGGAATTACTCCGCAGCCGCCACACCGTGAGATCCACAAAGCCGCACTTGGAGCGACAGAAAGTGTGGACTGGGCCTACGAAAGTGACACTAACACAGCGATAAATGATTATAAAAGCCGCGGATATCAAATTATAGGGATCGAACAGACAACAGACAGTGTGATGATCACCGATTTCACCATTGACAAATCAAAAAAATACGCGTTGATCTTAGGAAACGAAGTGGAAGGAATAAGTGATGAAGCACTCCCCAATATTGATACATTTCTTGAAATTCCACAGCTCGGAACCAAGCACTCTCTGAATGTAAGTGTATGCGGCGGAATTGTGATGTGGGAGTTTGCAAAAGCCCTTAAATAAAAAAACTGCATATGTCCTTAAAAGACAGTGCAGTTTGAAATAAATCTAATAAAAAGTAAAAATGAAAGGCGACAAAGATACTTTTTTTTTCTTTACGAACAAATTTTAACATCATTTTTTTAATTTTCCCAGAAAAAAAGTGATGTTTTGAGAAAAAGTTTCATTTAATTTTTTATAAATTAGCACAATGTTTATCAAGGATTATATCTCAAAAGACTTTCCGTGTTTTAGCCTTACTGACTCAATAGAATCAGCAAGAAATATGTTAGAGGATTTTGGATATTCCCACATTTTCATTAAAAAATCCCATCATTTCTACGGAGCTATTGCGGAAGACTTTCTTTATGAAGATGACGGGATATTGAAGGACCTCGAACATCAGATCGAGCGCTTTGCCATCCTGGAAGACAATAATATCATGGACAGCATCCGCCTTTTCTATACGTTCAGTGCCAATGTGATTCCGGTGATCAATAAAAATGAAAAATATCTTGGGTATATCACCTGTGAAGATATTTTCCAGAATCTTTCCCGCTATCCGCTGTTTTCAGAGACAGGAGCTATTCTTACCATAGAAACGCCGGCCAGAAAGTATTCGATGACGGAGATCGCCAACATTGTGGAAAGCAACAACTCGAAATTCTATGGCGGATTCATCTCTTTTATGTCTGATGAAGTAATCCAGGTAACCATTAAGATCAGCAACGAAAACCTGTCTTCGATAGACGCTACTTTCGACCGGTACGATTATAGAATTGTTGAAAAATACTATTCTGATGAAAAATCGGACCTGTTTAAGGACAGATTCGGGTTTTTCCAAAAATTCATAGAAATATAACATGAAGGCAGCCATATATTCTCAGAAAAAAGACCTCGATACTTTTTTATATTTAAGCAAGTTTATTTCAGAACTTGAAACCAGAGGCGTAAAATCTGTTCTGTATGACGAAATGGCTGAAGCACTTCAGTTCTCAAAGATATTTGAAACATTTAACAGCAAGCAGGACCTTCTGGACAAAGAAGTAGACCTTTTCTTTACTTTCGGAGGTGACGGAACTATTGTAAACTCCCTGACCTTTATTGAAGACCTGGAGATCCCAATTGTTGGGGTGAATACCGGAAGATTAGGGTTTTTAGCCAGCTTTACAAAAGAAGAGGCTTTTAAAGAACTTGATGCCATCTTGAAAGGTGATGTGAAGACAAGCCGCCGTGCTGTAATTGAGGTTGTTTCCCCAAAATCCGGTGATTTTTTCCCGTATGCACTGAATGACGTTACCGTGTCCAGAAAAGAAACTACCTCCATGATTACGGTAGATTCTTATATCAATGACGAGTTTTTGAATGTGTTCTGGGGTGATGGAGTCATTGTTTCCACTCCTACAGGATCTACCGCTTATTCTTTAAGCTGCGGCGGGCCGATTATCTCTCCCAATAACGAAAATTTTGTCATTACCCCTATCGCTCCGCACAATCTCAACGTAAGACCTTTGGTTGTAAATGACAGAGTGGAAATAAAATTTAAAGTGGAAAGCAGAGTGCCACAGTATTCCCTTTCTCTGGACTCCAGACTGGTCCATATAGAAACCGACAAAGAAATCATCATCAAAAAGGCGGATTTTCAAATCCTTCTGGTACAGCCGAACCATTTAAGTTTCTACGAAACAATCCGTCAGAAGCTGCTTTGGGGCAGGGACAAAAGAAATTAGTAATTCCTCAAAAATGATTACCTTTACAGGAATTTTAAAAACGCCTAATAATTTAAAATAAAAAGTAAAACATGAGCAGAATTTTTCCGGCAGGAGTTGCCACAGGTCAATTAGTTACTGATATTTTTCAGTATGCCAAAGAAAACAAATTTGCACTGCCTGCAGTAAACGTAATTGGTTCAAGCAATGTAAATGCTGTTATGGAAACTGCAGCGAAATTAAACTCTCCTGTAATTATCCAGTTTTCAAACGGCGGAGCCGCGTTCAACGCAGGAAAAGGACTAAACAATGACGGTCAGAGAGCTGCAATTTTAGGATCTATTGCCGGCGCCAAACATATTCATACTCTTGCAGAAGCTTACGGAGCTACTGTAATTTTACATACAGACCACTGTGCAAAGAAATTATTGCCTTGGATCGACGGATTATTAGATGCAAGTGAAGAGCATTACAAGCAGACAGGAAAGTCTCTTTATTCTTCTCATATGCTGGATCTGTCTGAAGAACCTTTAGAGGAAAACTTGGAAATCTCTGCTAAATATTTCGAAAGAATGGCTAAAATGCAGATGACTTTAGAAGTTGAGATCGGTGTTACAGGTGGTGAGGAAGATGGTGTAGACAATTCTGATGTAGACAACTCTAAATTATATACTCAACCTGAAGATATAGCGTATACTTATGAAAAATTAAAAGCGATTTCTGACAACTTTACCATTGCTGCTGCTTTCGGTAACGTACACGGAGTTTACAAGCCAGGAAACGTGGTTCTTACGCCTAAAATCCTTGACAACTCTCAGAAATATGTTCAGGAGAAATTCGGAACAGCTGCTAAGCCTGTTAATTTTGTATTCCACGGAGGTTCAGGGTCTACTTTAGAAGAAATCAGAGAAGCTATCGACTACGGAGTTATCAAAATGAATATCGACACTGACCTTCAGTTCGCTTACACGGAAGGGGTTAGAGACTATATGGTTAACAATATTGATTATTTAAGATCTCAAATCGGAAATCCCGAAGGAGAAGAAAAACCTAATAAGAAATTCTATGACCCAAGAGTTTGGGTAAGAAAAGGTGAAGAAACTTTCTCAACAAGACTGGTTAAAGCGTTTGAAGACTTAAATAACGTAAATACTTTAAAATAATTTTTTGTAAAAGTAGGATGTATAAAGTACAAAGTAGATTTAATGCTTTTGTCTTTATACATTTTACCTTTTACATGATACATTAATACAATCAAAATGGCATTCGACTGGTTTAAAAGAAAAGCAAAAAACATTACCACCTCTACTGATGAAAAAAAGGACGTTCCCAAAGGCCTTTGGCATCAGACTCCATCAGGAAAAGTAGTGGAGCATGATGAACTGAGAAGAAATAACTATGTTTCTCCTGAAGACGGATTTCATGTAAGAATAGGAAGTGCAGAATTTTTTGAGATCCTTTTTGACGAAGGTAAGTTCACTGAACTGGATGCCAATGTTGAAAGTATTGACATCTTAAATTTCAAGGATACAAAACCTTATAAAGACCGTTTAAAAGAAGTAAAAGCAAAAACAAAGCTTACAGATTCCATCAGAAATGCAGTAGGAACCGTAAAAGGAACTGAAATGGTCGTTTCCTGTATGGATTTTGCTTTTATCGGCGGATCTTTAGGTTCTGTAATGGGTGAAAAGATCAGAAGAGCGGTAGATTACTGTATCGCCAACAAACTTCCATACATGATCATCTGCCAGTCCGGGGGAGCAAGAATGCAGGAAGCCACTTACTCACTGATGCAGCTTGCCAAAGTACAGGCCAAGCTTGCGCAGCTTTCTGAAGCAGGACTTTTATACATCGCTTACCTTTGTGACCCTACTTTTGGAGGAATTACGGCTTCTTTCGCTATGACAGCAGATATTATCATGGCTGAACCGGGAGCACTGATTGGTTTTGCCGGTCCTAGAGTAATCCGTGAGACGATCGGAAGAGATCTTCCTGAAGGTTTCCAGACTTCTGAATTCTTACAGGAAAAAGGATTTGTAGATTTTATCGTAAAAAGAACAGAAATTAAAGACACGGTAGCTAAAACAGTCAATTTATTAGCTGTGAATGCTTAAGATCTGTAACAAACACTATACAATCTCTCTCTAATTAGGGAGAGATTTTTATTTATGAGGACTTTTAAGATATTTTTTAATGCCATCCGCAGCATGAGCCTGAAAAAGGTCATGCGGCTTTTAGCGCTCCTTCTTCCCCATCCTCTTTTTGCCTTATTAAGCTTTCACGCAACGGTACAAACATTTAGCATTGCTCAGAAAAAATTCCCGGAAACGGCTTCTAACAATGGCATTGGAAATGCCTACAGACATGCATTATGGTGCTGTTTCATCATGATGTACTGCTGCAAGGTCTCCTCACCCCAAAAAGCATTGGATTTCTGCAAAAGATTAACGGATATGCATGAGGAACTTTTCCCCAATGAACCTTTGGAAACCAAAATGGACCTTCATAACAATAAAATCGGGATGGATTATTTCATGGAGCTGCTTCCGGGAATCCACCGGCAGTTTTTTGAGAAAGGCTTTTTTATTGATAGCCTGGAAAAGAAGATGGCTGATGCAAAAGTTTTGAAAAGCCTGGATGATGATTTTGAGGGATATCTGGTTTATTTGGATTGATATGATTATATTGTGAGTGTATTTTGTAATTCCGAGAGTGAAAAATAGAGCTGCCGGATCATAATTTGCATAAAACTAATACATCATGAACGATAGATATTCAAGAAACAGGATTTACGTAAGTCCTGAAGAGCAACATATTATCAAAAATTACCCTATACTATTGGCTGGAAATGGAATCGGAAGTAATATTGCCGAATGTGCTTTACGTTTCGGATTTGAAAATATTACCCTTATAGATGGTGATATCATAGACATTTCGAACCTTAATCGGCAAAATTATACTGATCAGGAGGTTTCTATGTATAAGGCTGAGTCTTTATATAATCGTCTTAAAAACATTAATCCTGAAGCTAGTATCCGATACATTAATGAGTTTATAACTAAAGAAAACTTAGACCGGATTCTTGAAAATGTTTCTGTTGCTTTTAATGCGCTCGATTTTACTTCCACTATTCCTGTTTTATTTGATAGGGCCTGCCAGGAAAAAAAAATCACAGTTTTACACCCTTATAATTTAGGATGGGCCGGTTTGGTTACGACAATAACACCAGATAGCCAAAATTTAGAAACTCTGGGAGACGAAAACAGCATGAATGAATTGAATGTTGTTATATTCGCCTCTCAATACTTAAAAAAAACTGGTCAAAATGTGGACTGGCTTGATAAAATAATAATGAGTTACAAAGAGGAAGAAGAGCTTCTACCTCCTCCACAGCTTGCTATTGGCTCATGGCTTGTCGCTGGAATATGCACTACTCTTTTATATAAAATTGCTACAGGTAAAAGTTTCAGACAATTCCCTGAATTTTATTTCACATCTATTATGGAATAGCTTACAGTAATTTGTTATTGGTGGCATATGCCAGTGCTTCTGTTATGTTCTGAACACTGATCTTATCAAAGAGTTTTCTCCTATGAAATTTAACAGTATCTGGAGTCAAATATATCTTTTCTGCTATTTCATTAATCGTTAGGCCTTGGGCATACAGAAATAAAATTTCTTTTTCTCTGTCTGTAAGCTTTATTTTAGCACTCTTTACCCATTCATTTTGTGAAAGGTTAAATTTCCATATCTCATCACTCCCATCTTTCAATATTTCAATATTTCCGGATTTATTATTTTGAGAAAGAGATACAATACACATTGCTTTCCAGATTTTCCCTTCGTTTGTTAAAAAAAGGGGGGTAAGTTTGTGATTGATCAAAATATTTTTTTTATTGTCTTTTACCAAATGAAAATCATACGAAATAATGTATTGCTTTCTTTCTTCAACAGGAATATTCTCATAAAAATTAAACCCTACCTCGTTTATTTTGAGCAGCAGTTCCAGATCGTCAGGTTTCACATGTTTAAAGTAAAAAGCATACCCCAGCTGTTGAACTTCACTTGGGGAATGTCCACACAAGAATAGAGGATTATCTGAAACATACTCAAATGTTTTTTTCTGATAATCTATAATATAAATGCTTTTATAGGTTATTCTTGCAAATGTCTTTACAGGCTCGAGATAATCAAAAGCCTGCAACAGTTCGTTTTGTGATAATTTGTGTACAGTATTTTTTTCGGAAAAAAATTTATCAATATCATCCATGTTTATTAGTAAAAAAACGTCCCACTACACAAAAGTGTAGTTTTAAACATTTAATAACAAATCTACACAAAAGTGTAGCAACATCCTATTAAATTCAAAATAAATTTAGTTTAAAATAACTAAAACCATGAAAAACATTAAACTATCTGTTTTAAAAAAGACTGATTTAGAGGAGCTTGCGAAGTTTGTTGTAGAAGAAAATTTTTCACACCACGATGAAAAAACACCTGATATTCAAAGCATTATGGATAAAGAAATAAAGTACATTCATGATGAAGAATTATGTTTTTCCAATTCGAAGATTCTGGTTGCGAAAAATTATGACGACGAAATCATTGGATCTATAAGAACTCTACGATGGAACTATCGTGATAAACTTCCTATTGAAAGAATGTTTTCCATAAACCTTAAGGAGCTCATTGATATTAACCAATATAAGGTCTGGCATATTGGAAGATTTGCCATTAAAAAAAATCCCAACGAGACAGGCATTCGTTTGTTCAAAACATTGATGGCTTGTGCCATTAATGAGGTCTGCATGCACAGTAATGTTGTTGCAGTCGCAGAATGTGACATAAAACTATTAAGAACTCTTAAAATACTGGGTATTGGGGCTTTTGCTATTACTGAATCTATCCATTATTTAGGCTCTGAAACAGTGCCGGTAATTCTTCCTTATGGGGGATTAAAAAATTTCCTTGATAAACACAGACATCTTTTATGCAGTAATAGCGAACAACTACACCAAGGTGTAGTTTTAGTTAATCACCAACAATACTACACTTTTGTGTAGCATCAAAAAAAAAACGGCTTTTTATCTTTGGTTTTAAGGATGAAAAATATATCAATTCTTTTTAAGATCATTATTCTCTTTACTGGAATAATTATAAATGGGCAAAGTATAACGGGAAGGCTGATGAGTTCTCAACAGACCGGCATTGATTATGCTGAAGTTTCTGTGAGCCAAGAAAAAACACGATTCTCCGCCATTAGTGATGAGAAAGGAAATTTCTTCATTAAAGTTCCTCAAAATGGAAATTATAAACTATCCGTGTTGAAAGATGGAAAATTAATCTATGAAAAAAACCTGGAAATTATAAATGATACTAAAGAAAAAATAACAATTGACAATAAAGAGGTTTCGATCCAGGAAATTAACATTTCGAAAAAGAAAAAACTGATTGAAAGAAAAGTTGACAGACTTGTTTTCAATGTAGAAAATTCAATTTCGGCCACAGGTGGAGACGCCATGGATGCTTTAAACATAACCCCCGGCTTATTTGTTCAAAATAATCAGATTTCAATGATTGGAAAAAGCAGTATGTCTATAATGGTTAATGACCGAATGCTTAATCTTTCGGGTGATGATCTTGCCAATTTCCTGAAAAATATCCGGACCGAAGATATCAAATCAATAGAAGTAATAACAAGCCCGCCCTCTAAGTATGATGCACAGGGAAACAGCGGACTTATTAATATTATTACAAAAAATGTAAAGACAGATTCTTATAATGGGAATGTAAGATTCACATTAACACAATCTAAAAGGTTAAGTTCAAATATAGGGACGGGATTTAATTATAACAGAGGCAAGCTTACATTTACATCAAGTGTGAACTATGGAAACGGCAGCCAGGAGCCCTATCAAAGGTACACTCTTGAATATCCAAACTATACATGGAAAGAAGAAAACACTAAAAGAAATTATATAAATAATTTTGGCGGCCGATTTACAATTGATTATAAGATCAATAATAAAATAAGAATAGGAGGCGAATATTCAGGTTCTATCAGTAATCCACTGATTAAATCACAAAACAATTCGTCCATCTTTAATAATTCTCAGATATTGGACTCTTTGATTCAAAACAATTCAAGAATCGAGATTAATCGACATTCAAATGCATTTAATCTATATTCTGTTATCAAATTGGATACAATAGGTCGTAAAATAAGTTATGATTTTGATTACCTGGATTTTAGCACAAGTTCATTGAATAATTTCAGTAGTAATTCTTACTTCTCAGATAATACATTGAAGCCGGAAAACTATTTTTCAGCCAGGAACAGCAGTAACCTTGATGTAAATATCATTACATCCAGATTGGATTTTGATTACCCGACGCAATGGGTCAAGCTGAATTTTGGAGCAAAACTCACTTTTATTAATAACGAAAGTAATGTTTCTTTTTTCAATACCACGCGTGGCATTTCTGAACCAGATCCTTCAAAATCCAATAGTTTTGAATACAAAGAAAATACACAGGCATTGTATATATCCGGGTCAAAAAAGCTCAATGACAAAGTAGAAGTTCAGCTGGGATTCCGTGGAGAGAATACGCAAACAGAGGGAAATTCAGTTACTCTCTCTCAAAAAAATAAAAATAAATATTTTATGCTGTTTCCCACATTCAACATAAGTTATTCTTTTAAAGAGGATAAGTCTGTTGGCCTCAATTATAACAGGAGAATTAACAGACCTACATATAATAACCTGAATCCTTTCAGATTTTATAGTACCTCTTTTAACTATGCTGAAGGTAATCCGTTTCTAAATGCCTATACAACCGATAATATAGAACTCTCTTATTTGTATAAGAATTCGTATACCATGCTGTATGCAAGTTTTATTAATGATGCGATAGACCAGGTTACGTTTGTAAGTCCGGAGTCTCCTATCCAGCGTGTGATTCCTACCAACGCCTATAACCAGTATAATGTAGGGATTTACCAAGGTTATAGTTTTAGCCTGAACCGATGGGAAAGTAATAATAATCTTTCGGTTTATTATACAAGATCCCGTTCTAATATTCCGGAATTGAAGAGCAGCAGCGCCTTCTCCGGCAGTTTTAAAACAGTTAACTCTGTGATTCTGGATAAGGATAAAAAATACCGGGCAGAGGCTTCTTTCTTATATAGATTGCCTTCTTTGGCAGGAAGTTATGAGCTATCAAGTTTTAGCCAATTAAATCTTGGGTTTAAAGCAAGTTTATTTAAACAGAGACTCAATGTAACTATTGAAGCTGTTGATGTTTTAAAAACCAACAAACAAACTTTTACCCAAACCGTCAATAATATCAGACAGAGTAATTATGACTATGCAGACATTAGACGGGTAAACCTCACTCTGGTTTATGGCTTCGGGCAGAAACTGGATCTATACAGAAAAAAGGAGGTAAATACCGAGGAAAAACAAAGAATAAATTAAGATTTAACAGCTTTCTATGCTTATAATTTTCGCAATTATCAGCAGGAACAGTTTTTAGATAAACGCTTGCAAGCAAAGAGCAAATAAAAAATTAATCTCTCTAAACTATGATTTACTTGTTTAATATTTTAAAAACTAAAAACAATGGAAAAGTTTTTTCTAAAAAAAGACGAATTGCTAGACATCTGCAAATCATCTGAGAACGAAGAATTATCTTCAAAAGCAGTTTTATTAGAGAACATCTTAAATGAGGATGTTGTTGGTGGAACAGGTACAATAGGCTATGCTCAGTCTTATTCGCAATCCTATACTGAACACTACGGACAGTCATACTCCAGACAAATTGATGTTACCTTAACACATTTGTAAAATCTCATTAAGAGACTGTCTTTAAAAGACAGTCTCTTATAAAATTACCATCAGACTTTTAAACAGTCTCTTTATTACACGCTTTCAACTGATGCTTAAAACAGTTCTGCTTCATTTGTAGTAAATAACCATAAAAACCATTAAAGCATGAGAAATATTGATCAAATAGTATTAAAAATTTGCAGCAGATGTAATATCAACTGTACCTACTGTTACATGTACAACATGGGTGATAGTTCATATATTCATCAGCCTAAGTTTATAAGTATTGAAAATGTACAAATTCTGGCGGAGAGAATAAAAAAGCACTGTATTCAGCATGATCTCAGAAAATTCAGTATTACTTTTCATGGAGGAGAACCTTTACTCTATGGGAAAGCTAAAATGATCCGGATCATAGAAATTCTAAAATCTATAGAGAATGACAACCTTAAAATCGTTATAGGTCTGCAGACGAATGCCATATTAATAGATGATGAATGGTGCGAGATTTTCAATAAATATAAAATGGGCATTGGAATAAGCCTTGATGGAGTAAAAGAAATTAATGATCAAAACAGAATAGATTTTAAAGGAAAAGGGACTTACGACAAAGTAATTCATGGCGTTAATAAATGTCTTGAACATTCTGTGGATTTTGGTATTCTGTCCGTTGTCAATTCAAAACTGGATCCAATAGAGTCTTATAAACATTTCTCTAGTCTTGGCATCTTAGGATACGATTTATTGCTATTAGATAAAAACCATGATGCCCATGATTCTGCAGAATTCGAAACCGCCGACTGGCTGATCAGTATTTTTGATGAATGGTATCCGAATAAGGAAGGCATCGCAATCAATTACTTTGTAAATATGCTTAATGGCATTTATGGATTAGATATAAAATCCGATGCTTATGGAAAAGGATATAACAAAACTATTATTATTGAAACAAACGGAAGTATTGAAACGCTGGATGTACTAAAGATCTGTGGAGAAAGCTTCACTAAAAACAACCTTAATATCATAGATAATGATCTTGATGATATTTTTGATTCAGAACTGATCAGGCTCTACTATCATTCCAATTTTTTTCTTCCTAAAAAATGTCTTGCATGCCCGGTTCAGGATATATGCGGAGGCGGATATATACCCCATAGATACAGTGCAGAAAATGGATTTAATAATCCTACCATATATTGCAATGACATGCTAAAGTTCATTACCCATCTTCAGAATAAAGTCGTCGATGCCATGATTCCGGAAATAAGAGAAAGATCTAATGTCCAGAAACTGACTTATGAACACGCCTTAGAAATCATCAATGAAACCCTGCCTACCATTCAGGAACCTGAATACACAGAATTTTTAGAAAGCTTCCGAAAAACTGAATATGCTTAAAAAAAACTTTCCATTTATAAAGCAATTAGACAGTCAGGATTGTGGTTTCGCTTGTTTGAGGATGATCGGTAAATATTACAATGACAATTTTTATCTTGAAAATGAAATCATTACCAACTCCAATATTTCAAGGCAGGGTTTATCTATTTCTGACCTGAAAACCATTTCAAAGGAAGTGGGATTCAATCCTATTCCCGTAAAATTGGATTTCCAAAAAATGATAAAGAATGTTCAACTGCCTTCTATTTTTTTCTGGAATCAAAATCATTATGTTGTTGTATACAAAATCACAAAATCCAAAATTTTTGTTGCAGACCCCGGATTCGGAAAAACAGTATATAAAAAAGAAGAGTTCATAAAAGGATGGACACAAAATGGAGACGATGGAATTATACTTGTTTTGGAGCCGACAGAATCATTAATGTCAGTTAAAAAAAATAACGGTAAGGCAAAAACAATTAATCTGAATTATGTTACCCAGTACCTCAAAAAACATAAAATACAGTTTTTTCTTATTGCTTTAACTCTTTTATTGTCTTCCTTTATAGAACTTATTTTTCCTTTTTTCACCCAAAAAGTGGTTGATAAAGGAATTATCCATAAAAACATTAATTTCATATATCTTGTACTGAGTGCACAGATCATCCTTTTCCTAAGCAAAATATCGCTGGAATATTACCGCTCCTGGTTGTTCATGCATATAAGCAGCCGGATCAGCTTTTCCATCATTTCAGATTTTCTGATAAAACTGACAAGGTTGCCTTTTCAGTATTTTAATTCCAAGAACATCGGTGATCTTACACAACGGATTAACGATCATAAAAGAGTCGAAGGTTTTCTGTCTCAGCAATTGATTCAAACTGTATTTGCCATTTTCAGTGTCGTTGTATACTCGGCAATACTGCTTTATTTCAGTCTTAATATTTTCTTAACCGTACTCATATGCTCCATCGTTGAACTCCTCTGGATCTTTAGCTTCCTGGAAAAAATAAGAGTAAATGATCACAAGGATTTTTCACTCCTTTCGAAGGATCAGAACAAGATGTACGAAATGATCAACTCCATTCAGGAAATAAAATTAAATAATCTTGAAGAATCAAAAACAAGACAATGGCAATCTATCCAGAAAAACATATATTATAACAGACTGGAAAAACTTAAAATAGATCAGAAATATCAGAGCTATCGTTTTGTAAGCTTCTTTCAGACAATATTAGTTATATTTTTTGCATCTATGGCGGTTATAGACTCTAAAATGACAATTGGGGGAATGTTATCCGTAATGTTTATTCTGGGCGGCATCAGTGCACCTATCAATCAACTGATCAGTTTTGTGATGCAATACCAACTGGTTAAAATCAGCTTTGAAAGATTAAACGAAATTCATAACAAAAAAGATGAGGATAACATAAGCACCGTTAATAGTCTTCATGAAACTGAGAATATCAAATTCAACAACGTAAGTTTTTCTTATGATCACAAAAATTTCGTTCTAAAAAATATTGATTTGCTCATCCCTAAAAATAAGACCACCGCAATTGTAGGAGTAAGCGGAAGCGGTAAAACATCTTTATTAAAATTGATTTTAAAATTTTACACTCCTCAAATGGGAACTATTGAGGTTGGGGATCATCAGATTGATACTATTAACAATCAGTTATGGAGAAATAAATGTGGTGTTATATTACAGGATAGTGTAATTTTTTCAGACACCATCAAGTACAATGTATCATTGGAGGATAACCCCAATATTGAAATGCTGGATAAGGCTTTAGAACTCGCCAATATAAAAACTTTTGTCAATTCTTTATTACTAAAAGAAAACACAATTATTGGAGCCGAGGGGATCGGCATCAGCCAAGGGCAGCGCCAACGCCTATTAATTGCAAGAACAATTTATAAAAACCCCGACTATATTTTTTTTGATGAAGCCACCAATTCCCTGGATGCGGAAAATGAAAGAATAATTGTAGATAATATAAATAGTTTCTTCAGGAACAGGACAATGATAGTGGTTGCTCACCGATTGTCTACCGTTATAAATGCAGATCAAATAATCGTTCTGGATAATGGAACGATCATTGAGGCAGGCTCTCATGATGAACTAATCAATTTAAAAGGAAAATATTTTTCTTTAATTAAAAATCAGCTAGAATTAGGAGAATAACATGGAAAAGCAAAAAAGTGAAACATTAGGTGATATTCCCAAAATCTTAACATTAGTGGGGTTTGTAATTTGCTTACTGGGCTTATTATCAATACTATATTCCGCATATGTATTATTCTTTTAATACATTGCCTTCCGTAGTTTTGCATATATGTTTACGGATCAATATATCAATGTGAACCAACCGTCTCACATTAGATTTATTCATTTTTCTCAAATTTTCGCTACATTTAAGACCAAAATAAACTAAAATGGTCCTCAGCAGAATTTGGTCGGCTTTCATTATCATTGCCATTGCCATTGCCAGTATAAAATACGTTTCGTCTAGCCACTACAAAACCATCTTCAATGATATGGTGGTAGGAAAAGGCGGTGACACGGTTCAGATTGCCTCACAGCCAATAAATACGCTCACCCCGATTGTCAGAGACAGCCTGATGAAAAAAAATGATTTTGCAGACAGCAGGATCCATTATAAGACAGACTCTCTAAAACAGGACGTAAAAGTTTACAGAGTTCAGGAAGCAGACGGCGTTATCGGAACTTCTGAAACGGCAGTAAAGATCTGCATTGGCCTGATTGGGATCATGACCCTGTTCATGGGATTCATGAGTATTGCTGAAAAAGCAGGCGGAATTAATCTTTTAAGCCGTTTTATCCAGCCTTTTTTCTCGAAACTATTTCCTGATATTCCTAAAAACCATCCGGCTTTCGGACATATGCTGATGAATTTCAGCGCCAACCTTCTCGGACTGGATAACGCCGCTACCCCATTTGGTTTAAAAGCGATGGAAAGCCTCCAGACCTTAAATCCTAATAAAGACACCGCCAGCAATTCGCAGATTATGTTTCTGTGTCTCCACGCAGGTGGAATGACGCTTATCCCTGTCTCTATCATCGCAATCAGAGCATCAATGGGTTCTAAGACTCCTACCGATATTTTTCTCCCGTGTATGATTGCCACTTTTGCAGCAACGTTGGCAGCGATGATTATTGTTTCTTTATATCAGAAAATCAATTTATTAAAACCAGTCGTTCTTGCTTATGTAGGTGGAATTTCAGCTCTTATTGCACTTCTGGTTGTTTATTTGGTTCAATTAAGTAAAGACGAATTGGATACGTTCAGTAAAGTATTAAGTAACGGGCTGATTCTCTTCATTTTCCTGGCAATTGTTCTTGGGGCTGTTTATAAAAAAATTAATGTTTTTGATGCATTTATCGAAGGTGCGAAAGAAGGCTTCACGACCTGCGTTAAGATCATTCCTTATTTAGTTGGAATGTTGATCGCCATTTCCCTTTTAAGAACTTCAGGCGTTTTTGATGTTATAATAGACGGAATGAAATGGGTAGCTAACACAGCCGGCTTTGACCCAAGATTTGTGGACGGACTCCCGACTGCACTGATCAAACCTCTTTCCGGATCAGGAGCCAGAGGAATGATGGTAGACACTATGGCCACGTTTGGAGCAGACAGCTTCCAGGGGAAATTGGCAGCGGTTCTTCAGGGAAGCTCAGATACGACGTTTTACGTCATTGCTGTTTATTTCGGAGCCGTAGCTGTAAAGAATACGAGATATACGGTAATTGCGATGCTTCTGGCGGATTTGGTTGGGGTAATTACTGCAATTGCACTGGCATATTTGTTTTTTGCGTAATAGGCAATGGTGGTTGAGCCACCAATAACTTTAAATTATAAATTTTAAATTCATTATGATCACAGATAAAGAATTCACATTAAGATTAATACGTCAGTTAACTCAAGCGTTGGAAAAGCTGATTCTGGATAAACCTGAAGAAAGCTTAATGCAGAAAGAATTAGACTTTGATTCTTTGATGAAAGATATTTTCAAGATAGATTTTACGGAAATTTCTTCAAAAACAAAAGAAGACATCATTGCAATTGTCAATGAAAGACAGGAAAGAGACCATAAAGATTATTATGAAATGCTGGGGAATCTTTTTTACTTTAAAGGTAAACAGGAGAATAATAAAGACTTTTTAGACAAGTCAAAAACATTTTATGAACTTTATCTCCAGACCAGTGGAATTTTCGCCCTTCCTGTGATCAACAGGATCAATGAAATAAAAAAAGCACTTGAATAAAGTGCTTTTATATTTTAGAATGTGATTTTATAAGTTCCGGTAGAGGAAGTACTTGCTTTTTCAGCTTTGACATATTTCTTAACCCACGCCACCGCGTTCGATGTAATGCAGGGATCGGATGTTCCGCCTGATCTTTTTGCTGAAACCACATTCCCGGCTTTATCCACAGTATAAGCAACTGTAATGGTTCCACTTGCTTTACAGCTGTTTGCAGGCTGTTCTCCACCCCTTCCCATAGTTCCGGGGATGTATCCGATCAGTTTTCTGTCAATCCCCACTTTGCTGTCTCCGTTTCCGTCACCGCCTAAAGGATCTCCCGCATTTCCTATTCCGCTGCCTGTACCTTGGCTTCCGGCTTTTGTTCCTCTCCCCCTGATCAGGTTTCCGATGGCTGCATTTCCTTTTCCGTCACCGCTTCCGGTTTTGGAATTCGCCGTTGTTGCTCCCGTCTTTTTAGTATTCTTTGAAGCGCTTGAACTTGTTGACGTCTTTTTATCTGTCTTTTTTGATTCTTCTTTTTTCGGAATGCTCACCTTAGAATTGTTTCCTGTAATTACCTTTTCCTTTACCTCCGTTTTTTTAGGTTCAGGTGCAGGTTCTGGCTTTATGACCGTTTTTGTTTCCGGTACGGGCGTTTCAGCAGGCTCGGGAGTTACTTCTTCTGTGGCCGCAGCCAAACTTCCCGGCTGATCGGCAGGCTCTTCAATTCCGTTTCCATTCCTGTTGTCTCCGAAATTAACAAGCATTGTTGTCATCACCTCATCCGGTTGTTTATCCAACTCCGGCTTCAGTTTATAAAGAAAAACAAAAAGCAAAATCGCAGACCAGATAAGGATGGAAAGTATAGCACTCTTTATCCTGTCTCTGTTTTGCTCGTTTTTGTTTACAATGTAACTTCTCATCTTAAATGATTCTTTCCGGCAGTCCGGAGGTATTATTTATCTTTAACGGTTGCAATAGCAATATTAAATTTATTCTTTTCAGCAATTTCCATCACAAAAACAACATCTTTATGCATGGTATTTTCATCTGCACGAATGGTAAATGATTTATTCGCCTGCCCCGTTAATTTACTGACAATTACTGATTCCAGTTGTTCCCTTGTAACGGGATTATCATCAACAAAATAAGAGCCGTCCGGTTTAATACTTACCGTTAAAGGATTAGGAATATTATCTTCTACCGCACCCGCTTTTGGTAACTTTACATCAATCGCGCTTTGATTGGCGGCTGACGAAGTTATCATAAAGAATATCAGCATCAGCAAGATAACATCTGTCATCGCTGCCAAACTGAATTCGGGGTTCGCTTTATTTCTTCTCTGAATTTTCATCTGTTTCTTTTTACTTTTTTAATGGTCAGATGGAATCGCTTAATACATTATTATTTTAAAGATAGATGTTTTGTAAGCGATTTCATAAGAAAGATTTATAAAGGTTTGTTGATAAGGTCTAAAAACTCTCCCGACATATTCTGCGCTTTCAATACAAACTTATCAATTCTCGTTAAAAGTATATTGTAAAAAAAGTTAGCAGGAATAGCTACAGCCAAACCTACTGCCGTTTGTCCCAATGCCGTATAAATACCTTCAGACAATGTTTTAGGCGAGAAAGATCCTGTGGCATGAGAAAGGTTAAAGAAAGCGATGATCATCCCGATAACCGTTCCTAAAAGCCCCAACATCGGTGCAATACTCGGTACCACGGCCAAAAGGTTCAGATTCTTCTCCATATTCGCTACTTCTACCTGAGCCTGCGATTCCATGGCGCTTACAATATCAGAAACAGGGCGTCCCAATCTTGAAATCCCCTTTTCCAAAATTCTGCCTTCCGGAGAATTCTGTCTTTTACAGTAATCCGCAGCCGATTCAATTTTCCCTTCTTTGATAAAATCTTCAATATTCTCCATGAAATTGGCATCTGTCTTTGAAGTCAGCCTTTTAATAAAGAAAAAACGTTCAAAGAACAGATAGAGTGAAAATACACCTAAAGCCAGAACGATAAACATTACAATTTTAGCGAAAGCCCCTCCGTGGAACATGATCTTCCAAAATGAAAATTCTAAATCGTCTGTTGCAACTGCAGGAGCAGTAATCTGTGCAAATAAAATCTGAGTAAGTTCCGTTAACAGCATTAATGTGAATTTTTATAAAATTTTAACGACAAATGTAGTGGAATATTATGAATTGCTCTCTTAAAAATTGTTTAAAAACAACTTAAAATTTGTTATGATTAAAAGACAGCAAATTTCTTTCCAAAAGAAAATTTTGAAAAGAAATCTGCTGTAAAAATGATGAGAAAACGGTTAGTCCTCGTCTATAACAATACCGTCCTGCTTAAATTCGCATTTTAGACGGAATGGGATTGGTGTATCGGATCCTGTATAGAAATCGTCAATAGTTCCTTTCCAGATCACCTGAAGCTCACCCTCTTCATTTTTTTCAAACTGAAGTTCATTATCATAGATAAATGCATCTTCATCATCAAATAAATCCACTTCTGTATAAGTTTCTTCATCAGAATCATTGATTTTAATGGTTTTCCCTTCAATCTCCTTCGATTCGATCGGAAAATCAAAAATTTCAAGTGAAAGCTGCGGAAAGTTGTACTGTAATGAATCATCATCTACATGATCCAAACTGTCATCCGTTATAATTTCAACCTCTAATAAATGTTGTTGGTTGCTGTAGACTGCTTTACAATAAGTGTTTCTAATATTGTATTTTAGGGTCTCCTCCGGATGGTAAATTTTTAAAATCCCTTTCATTATTTCTTAAAAAAGAGCTGTAATAATATGATTGTTAAAACGTTTTAGACAAAGATAAAAAATTGATTCAAAGTTGAAAATATTTTGAAAATTATTTTTTTAAATCATTATGATTAATTATTCCGTATATGCCAATAATACTTACTTTTGCTTCATAAAGATTCTGAAAATGAAAAACATTTTATCAAAAGGTATTTTGGGACTGGGACTGGTGATCAGCCTGGCAGCCTGCAAAAAATCTGATTCTCCGCTGACGAAAGTAACACCTACCAATATGGATTCTATTGCATCCAATTATTATGAGCAGTATCTTAAATTGTATCCTTTAGAAGCAACTTCCCAGGGAGATACGAGATATAATGACCAGCTTCCCATTAATATTGACAGGGATTTTATTTCCGGAGAGATCGCTTTTTACAATTCTGTTCAGAAGCAATTGGAAAACGTTGATTATAAAGGCCTTTCGGATGAGGAAAAGGTTGTTTATGATGTTCTGGATTATACTTTAAAAGATAAAATAGAAGCATATGCCTATCATCCGGAATATATTCCATTCACACAGTTTGGGGGCCTTCCTCTGAATTTCCCCTTGTATGGAAGCGGAGAGGGAAGCCAGCCTTTCAAAACAGAAAAAGATTACGATGACTGGCTGAAAAGAATGGAAAAATTCCCGGACTGGATGAATGCTGCTGCAGAAAATTTCCGTGAAGGAATCAACAATAAGATTGTTCTTCCTAAAAAACTGGTGGTCAAAATGATTCCCCAGATGAAGGCTGAGGAAATCACTACAGCCGATATGGAAAAAAATATTTTCTACGGACCTGTTAAAAAATTCCCGAAAAACTTTACAAAAGCTCAAAAAGATAAGTATTCGGCTCTTTATGCTGATGCTATTACCAAAAAAATTATTCCTGCCTATACCAAAATGGGAGCATTTCTGGAAAAGGAGTATCTCCCGAAAGCACGGGATACAGATGGCTACAACAGCCTTCCGAACGGGAATGAGATTTACAGATATTATGCTAAAAGCTGGACAACGACAAAGAAAACTCCTGAAGAAATCAATAAAATAGGATTGCAGCAGGTGGCAATGCTCCGTGCAGAAATGGAAAAAGTAAAGCAACAGGTAGGCTTTACCGGAACACTGGAGGAGTTTATCAACTTTGTAAAAACAGATCCTAAAGCCATGCCTTATAAGACTTCCAAAGAGGTTTTGGATGGGTTTAACGGTATTTTAGCGAAGATTACACCTAAGCTGAAGACTATGTTCGGTGTAACACCTAAAACAAAGTTTGAAATCAGACAAACGGAAAAATTCAGGGAAGCAAGTGCCAGTGCAGAATATATCCAGGGGACTCCGGACGGAAAAAGGCCGGGAATATTTTATATACCGCTTCCTGATCCTGCCAAATTCAATGTAACATCTGGAATGGAATCTCTTTTCCTTCACGAAGCTATTCCGGGGCACCATTATCAGGTTTCTCTTCAGCAGGAGAACACCAAGCTTCCTAAGTTTATGAGATTCGGATGGTTCGGCGCTTATGGCGAAGGCTGGGCACACTATTGCGAAACACTGGGTCCTGAATTCGGACTATATACGGATCCTTACCAGAAAATGGGCTATCTGAGCGATCAGATGCTGAGAGCGGTAAGACTGGTAGTGGATACGGGACTTCATACGGGAACTATGAAAAGAGAGGAAGCTATTAAATATTTCCTGAGTAATATTTCTTATGATGAAGCCAGCGCAACTGCAGAAGTGGAAAGATATATGGCGATGCCGGGCCAGGCATTAGGATACAAGATTGGTTCTCTTCGTATCCGGGAGCTTAGAGAAAAGTATCAGAAAGAACTTGGGAGTAAATTCAATCTGGCCAGCTTCCATGATGAGATCTTAAGCCAGGGATGCCTGCCCCTTGATGTACTAAACAGAAAGATGGAACTTTGGGCAAAAAAGCAGAAATAAATTGCCTTAAACATATCATATTAAGATGGGATGATTAATTTTAATGTCCCATCTTTTTTTGAGAAAAAGTTTAACGAGTCAGTAAATAAAAATTACCATGATCACAGAAAACCTAAGAGCTCTCTACAACAGAGATTTAAATAAATTAAAAACAGAAATAGAGTCCTACAGGAATGAAAACGTAATTTGGAAAACCGATAAAAACATTTCAAATTCTGCAGGAAATCTCTGCCTTCACCTGGTAGGCAACCTCAATAATTATATAGGTGCAGAGCTCGGTAAAACCGGCTATATCAGGAACAGGGAACTGGAATTTTCATTAAAGGATGTTCCGAAAGCTGAACTTATTGAGAAAGTAACGGCAACTATAACGACGGTAAATGACGTGCTCAGCAAATTAACAGCTGAAGATCTTGAAAAGGAATATACTCTTGTTGTTTTCGAAGATACAATGACTACAGGCTACTTTTTAATTCATTTGCTCACCCATCTGGATTATCATTTGGGGCAGATCAATTATCACAGAAGATTACTGGATATATAAAATATGAAGAAAGTATTTACTCCTGTCATTAATACTTCAAGCTTTGAAGAACTGATTTTGAAAAAACAGGGAAACGAAGGAAACAGCACCCTGGTTATCAGTACCATTGATGAGAAAATTAAGAATACTGATATTTATGCCGGCTTCATTAATCTTTGTCAGGAATTCAATATTGAAGTTCAAAATTTTATGCAGGATGATTTCTGCCATGTTGTTATTTCAGTAAATGGCACCGGATCTCTTTCTATGATGTATGAAGATCCTTTTACAGATATTAGCATAGACCTGGCTTCTGTGCTCTACAGAGAGCTGTCTATACAAATCAAAAAACGGGATTTTATACAAAAAATTCTATAAAAGAAATAAATTCTATTTTTCGAACATCATTTTTGTAATGAAATCCTTCTCCCCTTTTCCTCTGGCTGGGGAATATTCTCTTCCATAGTAAATAATCTGCAGATGAAGCTTGTTCCATACCTCTTCCGGAAATATTGCCTTGGCATCTTTTTCAGTTTCCACTACATTTTTCCCTGAGGTAAGCTTCCATTGCGTCATCAGTCTGTGGATATGGGTATCAACCGGAAAAGCCGGGAATCCGAAAGCCTGGCTCATGACTACAGAGGCGGTTTTATGGCCTACTCCGGGAAGTGCTTCCAGTTCTTCGTAGGTTTGGGGAACGATACCGTTGTGTCTTTCCAGTAAAAGTTCCGCCATTCTTTTAAGGTTTTTGGCTTTGGTATTGGATAGTCCTATTTCTTTGATCAGTTCCTTGATCTGATATTCTTCCAGTTTAGCCATCCTTTGCGGAGTTCCGGCGACTTCAAAAAGATGGGGCGTTACCTGATTTACTTTTTTATCCGTCGTCTGTGCAGAAAGCGCTACAGCAACCATCAGGGTATAAGGATCGGTGTGATCTAAAGGAATCGGTGTTGTGGGATATAATTTATCCAATTCTCTCTGAACAAGCTCAGCTCTTTGCTTTTTTGTCATTTAACCATTAAATTTGAACAAAATTAATTCATTATGTTGAAAGTAGGAGATAAATTACCTGAATTTGAAGGAACAAATCAGGATGGCGAAACAATAACCTCATCCAAATTGCTTGGAAAGAAATTAGTCCTTTTCTTTTATCCTCAAGCCAACACTCCTACATGTACTGTGGAAGCCTGTAACCTGAGCGACAATTATTCGAAGCTTGAAAAAGCCGGATACCAACTTCTGGGTGTGAGCGGCGATACGGTAAAAAAGCAAAAGAATTTCCACAGTAAATTCGCTTTTCCATATGATCTTATTGCTGATGAAAACCATGATGTCATCGAAAAATTCGGGGTTTGGCAGGAGAAAAAAACGTTTGGGAAAACATATATGGGAATTGTAAGAACCACTTTTATTTTTGATGAAAATGGCGTTTGTACAAGAGTGATTGAAAAAGTAACGTCAAAGACTGCTGCTGAGCAGATTCTGGAAGGATAATTTTCTTTTGAAACACAGATATCACTACTATTTTCACAAATAATACAATTTACATCTCTGTATTATTTGTGAAAATATTTTTTATGGATTTATTATTCAGTTTCGTAATAGTTTAATTCTTCGGTTTCTCCGGGAAGAATGACATGTTTTTTGAATTTTAATCCCAATTTTTCGATCAGTTTTTGGGAAGAAATATTATCTTTTGAAATGATAGCAGATATTTTTGTTAACCCAAATTCATCCATCCCGATAGATTTTACCTTCTGAGCAGCTTCAAAGGCATATCCTTTTCCTTCAAATTCTTCCAGTAGAGAATACCCGATATCCACAATATCAAGACCTTCTCTTTCGAAAATTCCTACTGCTCCTACTTTTTCGTTTCCTTCTTTAGTTACTAAAAGATAGTTTCCATATCCCAGTCTTTCAATCTGTGGAGCAAATCTGTTCAGGATATAATTTTCTGCATCTTCAATGGTATTCACATTGCGGTTGCCGATATGTTGAATAAATTTTGGTCTGTTATAAAGCTCAAAGACAAAATCTTTGTCTTCACGAGACATAGGACGAAGTATTAATCGTTCGGTCTCATAAGTATTATTTGCGTTTGGGTGTTTTTCTAGGCTCATCTTTCTTTGGTTCTTCTTTTTTTTCGATTTTTAAAAGTCTCGGGTTATTAGCACATTTTTTATTGTAGAGTTCAATATAAGTTCCATTATCCTTTACATTGCTTACAGCACCTGTTGATTTATTGACAGTCACCGTATAATGTGTTTTTTGATAAGGACATTCTTTTGAAGTCAGCTTTCCAAGATCCAGATAATAATGGGCGGCATCTTCATAATAATTGCCGGCAATATCTTTAAACTCCTCATCCACCATATACCCTTCGGTTGTCAGGACAGTGGCAGCTTCTTCAGCATTGTCAATTTTGCCAACAAACTTTTTCAGGGCTTCAAGATCAGTAATGTAATTCATTTTTCCACCTGCTGAGTATGCAATATAATAAAAGCTGTCTTCTTCAGGAAATAGATTAAAACCGGTAAACTGTGGTGTATAGTCTGTTTTTCCACCTGATGTTCTGATCTCCTGGTTCTTTCCGTAACTGTTATAAACCAGCACCCAGGAATCTATCCTGTCATTTGGAATAATTTGTTGTAAAATATTGGGAATACCTGAAAAGTTTTTCTTGTTCTGGGAATATCCTAGAAATCCCAAAAGCAGAAATATAAGAACTATTGATCGTATTGCAGTTTTCATCATAATTTTAAAAATCAGCAGAAAGATAGCAATATTACATGAATTTATCTCCTTTCTTAAAACTTTTAAGATCAAGAACATAGTCTTTTATCAGCTGGTCATTGTCTCTGGGGCAGATCAGCAGCGCCTTATCTGTGTCTACAACAATAAAATCTTCAAGACCGTCAATAATCACAGCTTTATTATTGTTCTTAAGACGAATAATGTTTCCCTTTGAATTATAGTTCAGGAAATGCCTTAGTTTTACTGCATTTCCATTCTCATCCTTTTCAGTGTTTTCATATACGGAAGTCCATGTGCCCAGATCGCTCCATCCAAGATCTGAAGGGATAACATACACGTTCTTTGCTTTTTCAAGGATTCCGTTATCAATGGAAATTTTTTGAACTTTCGGATAAATGGTTTCAATACACCCGTTTTCCTTCGCAGAATTATATTCACACGCCATGAAATGCTGCATCATTTCAGGTAGATACAGCTCAAATGCATGATGAATGCTCTTTACATTCCAGATAAAAATCCCTGCATTCCACAGGAAATCGCCGCTTTCTAAAAAGCTCTGTGCAATTTCAAGAATAGGCTTTTCCGTAAAGGTTTTTACTTTAAAATAATCTGAACCTTTCTTTTCTACAAACTGGATATATCCGTATCCGGTATCCGGTCTTGTAGGGGTTATACCCAAAGTTACCAGATAATCATGTTGGGCAGCAAGATCAAAAGCAAGCTCCACTTTCTCCAGAAATATATCTTCTTTTAAGATCAGGTGATCTGCCGGAAGAACAATCATGGTTGCATCCGGATTAATTTCAGCAATCTTGTTGGCCATGTACAGATTACAGGCCGCTGTATTTTTCATCAGGGGTTCGCCCACAATATTTTCTTCAGGAATTTCCGGAAGCTGTTGATGGGAAAGCGTAACGTATTCTTTATTCGTTATCACGAATATCTGTTCTTTAGGAATGATCCGGCTGATTCTGTCATAAGTCTGCTGAATCATGGTACGCCCTGTTCCTAAAATATCCTGAAACTGCTTTGGAAATTTCTGTGTACTCATTGGCCAGAACCGGCTCCCGATTCCTCCCGCCATGATGACACAGTATCTATCTGATTTTAACATTCTTGCCTACATTTTTCA
Source organism: Chryseobacterium sp. 22532 (assembly GCF_052044665.1). Lineage (NCBI taxonomy): Bacteria > Pseudomonadati > Bacteroidota > Flavobacteriia > Flavobacteriales > Weeksellaceae > Chryseobacterium > Chryseobacterium sp. 22532. The sequence continues at coordinate 231,258 of NZ_JBQENJ010000001.1, read as the reverse complement.
ACCCTAGCCAGAGGCTTGAAAGAATACTTCCTTCCTGTAGCCAGATTCTTACAAAGATAGTTTTTTTTAATCAGACCTTCTAATAAATACTTTTCGTTGCGATATATAAAAAATTCTCCTTTTTGAAGCTCTTCAATGAAATGCAATCTATCATCCTGTTTCTCAGTATGAAAATATCTTACAAGATCCGGGCTGGCCATGAAATTGGCCTTTGGGGATTTTGAAAATCTTATGATAATAGGCCTAAGATCTTCGTCGTAAATCTCAAGACTTTCAAGAAGCATATTTCTAAATGTTTCTTTCCATTCGTTACCATGCGGCGATATTCTTCGTCCGTATTTTTCAAAGGCAATCAGATGAGCCAGCTCGTGGGTAAGGACAAAGAAAAAAAGCGGTGGCGTTAGTGTTGAATTGACAGTTATTTCATGGGAGTTATCAGGAAGCTTTCTGTAATCTCCCAACTTAGAGTTTCTGCCTCGCGTCACTTTTATATGAATATAATAATCCGAAAACCAGACTCTTAAATATTTATGGGTGTTTTGAGGTAAATATTTTTCTAATGACTGAATAGACATTTTACAAAGTTAATGGAATTCCTGAATAGAAATTCAGCAGTTTAAGACTGAAAAGATAATTATATTTTGCCTGGGCAACAGATCCCTGGGCATTGGCATAGTTATTCCTGGCTACATTCACATCATAAATTGTCGATCTTCCTGCCGCATAACTTTTATCCGCAAACTCTAAAGCCAGCTTTGTGCTTTTTTCCGTTTCTACAGCCGAAAGGAAAGTTTCGTAATTGGCATCCACATCAAACTGAGCCTTCTGTACATTCTGTCTTACCGTCTGCTTCTGTTGTTCCAGGGTATTTTTAGCGATACTCTGGTTAATTACAGACTGCTCTACCTGCAGCCTGGTAATTCCTTTGTTGAAAATAGGAATATTCAGGGAAAGTCCTATATTCTGACCGAAATTATCTTTATACTGCTGGAAAAAAGAAGGATCATTAACAAGATTCCCAAGCTGGTCGTAGTTTTTACTTAACATATTATTATAGAACGAAGAAACACCGGCATTCGCAGTCAGTGTTGGCCAAAATCCTGTTTTGGTTACTTCCGTCTGTGCTTCAGCAGACCTGATTCTGCTTTCGGCAGCTTTTATCTGCGGTTGGTTTTCATAGGCGGTAGTAAGAACGTCATCCACAGAGGTAAGCTGGGACGGCAGTGTATCAGAAACAGTTACATCTTCCACATCAAAACCTTTATATTCGGGAAGCTGTAAAAGCTGAACAATGGCAAACAAAGCTCTTCCTACATTTATTTCCGCAGTTTTAAGATTCTGCTTTTCTCTCGCCAAGGCTGCTTCTGCCTCTGCCAGGATAGTTTGTGCAGTTGTTCCTACCTGGGTTGTTATTTTAGCTCTGTCATATTGTTTCTGAGCATTCTCTACCGCACTCTGGGAGATTTTAACAATTTCCTTGTTCAGGAGGACAGTAAGATACTGCTGTGCAATCTGCAGAGAAATATCATTTTTAATGGTTTCTATATCATATTGGCTGGCTTCTACATCAAACTGTATTTTTCTGATGTTTTTCTCTAATCTGCCATTATTGTAAAGCAGAACATCCGCACCCAGGTTCGCGCTGTTGTTGAATCTGTCATTTCTGATACTACCTGTACCCAATGGAAGCTGGCCGAAACCCACTGAATTGGACATTCCTGCGGATACAGAAGGCAGGTATTCCTTTTTAGCCATTTTAAGGTTAGAATCCTGGATCTGTTTAGAATATTGATTTTGGATAACCTGGAGATTATGCTCAACAGCATAGTCTACACATTCTCTTAAGGACCATTTCTTCTGGGCGCTTAGCCCCAGACAACTTAATCCAAAAACGATAATCCAAACTTTTTTCATATTAAGAATTTTCCATATTAGACGAGCCAAATATAAAAAAGTTACAGTTTAAAAAAATTATTGTTTCATTTTAATAAAACTTTTGAGAATTTTGCATCATGACAACCGAACAATATCAGGAATCTGTCGACTGGCTTTTCGTACAGGCTCCCAATTATCAAATTGACGGACTGAAAGCCTATAAGCCTGGATTAGAAAACATTACAAAGCTTTGTACTTTCTTTGGAAACCCACAGGAAAAGATACGATGCATCCACATCGGAGGCACAAACGGCAAAGGATCTACCAGCAACATGCTGGCTTCAGTTCTGCAGGAAGCAGGATACAAAGTTGGTTTATACAATTCTCCACATCTTATTGATTTTACGGAACGTATTAAAGTGAACGGTAAAAACTGCAGTAAAGAGTTTGTCTATCATTTTATCCAAAAACTAAAAACCCTTCCTGAAGATATCCTCCCTTCTTTTTTTGAATTTACAACAATCATGGCATTTGAATATTTTTATCAGCAAAAGGTAGATTTTGCCATTATTGAGGTTGGTCTTGGCGGAAGACTGGATTCAACAAATATTATTAAACCTTTGGTAGCCGCAATTACTAATGTACAGCTGGATCACCAGAATATTTTGGGAGACAGTATTGAAGAGATCGCTGCAGAAAAAGCAGGAATCATTAAGGCCAATATTCCGGTAATTTCCGGAGATGAAAATGAGACCGTTAAAAACATTATCCAACAGACAGCGGATAAAGAAAATGCCCCTTTTATTGATGCTACAATCACACAATCAGATCTGAATTCTGATCTTAAAGGAAATTACCAGAAGAAAAATATCCGGGTGGTTCTTGCATTAATTGAAGAATTAAAAAAAATAAATATTCCCGTTTCTGAAGAAAATATTGAGATGGGATTACTTAAAGTCCATCAAAATACAGGTTTCATCGGACGTTGGTTTGAGTTTTCAAAAGATCCGCTTACGATCTGTGATACCGGACACAACCAGGCCGGACTTGAGTATGTATTTTCTCAACTGAACACCATAAACAAACATAAACACGTTATTTTAGGGTTTGTGAATGATAAAAAGATAGATGAAGTAATGGCTCTTCTTCCTGAAAATTCTGAATTTTATTTTGCCAAACCATCCATCAACAGGGGAAGACATCCTGAAGACTATGAAAATCTCTTGCAGGAGGCAAAAATTTCTTATACAATTTTCGATTCTGTACAGGAAGCGTATCTTTCTGCAAAAGAGCGATGTACAAAAGAAGAAATGATTTTCATCGGCGGAAGCAACTTTGTTGTAGGAGAATTTTTAGAAAAAAATTTGGAGATTTCTGAATAAGTCGTATATTTGCACCACTCTAAACGAGGAAACAAGTATAGGGGCTCTTAGCTCAGTTGGTTCAGAGCATCTGGTTTACACCCAGAGGGTCGGGGGTTCGAATCCCTCAGGGCCCACA
>NZ_JBQENJ010000001.1:0-227783 GCF_052044665.1 Chryseobacterium sp. 22532 | reverse complement strand
GGGCTCTTAGCTCAGTTGGTTCAGAGCATCTGGTTTACACCCAGAGGGTCGGGGGTTCGAATCCCTCAGGGCCCACAAAATCTCTCAATGTATTGGGAGATTTTTTTGTTTAAAAACATTCGGGATATTCTTACCTTTGTGATCTTACAGCCATAAATTCACTTTTTTGAAGGAACTCCATCTTATATCATTCAATTATCCATATCCTCCCTCCTACGGCGGTATTATTGATGTTTATTATAAGATTAAAGCATTGGCCGGATTAGGCATAAAGATACACCTCCACTGTTTTGTTGATGATATTCCGGAAATTATTGATCAAGAGATAGAAAGCATTACAGAAAATGTTTTCTTTTACAAAAAGAAGAAAAATCCCTTCCATTATCTTTCGGCGGCACCCTTTGCGGCGGCAATAAGAACTTCTGATGCTCTTTTTGAAAATCTTATGAGGATAGAGGCTCCAGTATTGTTTGAAGGGCTGCAAACCACTCAAATTATCCATAGATTAAAAAGTAAAGGTTACAAATTCTACCTGAGGTTCCACAATAATGAATCTGAGTATTACAAAGGACTCTCCTCTTCAGAAAAAAATATTTTTAAAAAGATCATTTACAGAATAGAATCTTTAAAATTTGTTGATTATCAGAAAAAGCTTTTAAAGGAATTTGAAAGTGTATTCTGCCTTTCCGGGAAAGAATTTAATGAAGTAAATTCATATTCAAAAAACGCCCGTCTTATTCATATTTTTCATGGCAACGAATCTGTAAAGCAATTGAACGGAAAGGGTGATTATTTTCTTTTTCATGGTGACTTGAGTATATCTGACAACAAAAAGGCATTGGAAGAAACCATCAGGATGTTTAAAGCCCTTCCTCAGCACAGGCTTGTAGTAGCATCCGACCGCGCCAGTGATGATGTGAGAAAGAAAATCAATACCATTGGAAATATAAGCATTGTCCCAATCGAAACAAGTGAGAATCTTCGTCACCTTTTTGAAAACGCCCATGCTAACGTTCTTCTCTCCTATCAGAATTCCGGTACGAAGGTGAAATTGTTTAATGCATTATACAACAGTAGATTCGTTATTATCAATCAGAATATTACAGATGATCCTGCCCTGATGAGCTTATGCCGTTTGGGTGCTACTTCGGATGAAATCCGCCAACGGATTATTGAAACAGCAGCTGAAGATTATAACGAAAATGAAATCAGAAGTAAGGTTCTGGAAAAGAACTATTCTGATGATGTTAAGGCCGCAGAAATGAGTAAAATAATTTTTAAGAATTGACTGCCTCTACTATTTTCTGGATGTTAAGCTCTTCAAGACAGGCCCAGTCGCCACGGTAACATTCTTTATCTCCAAACACAGAACAGGGTCTGCAGGTAAGATCTTTTACCTGGACCACATCATTTTCGCTCTGTCCGAAGCCTAAAAATCCCGCATACGGGTGTGTCGCACCCCAAACGGAAATACATCTCGTTCCCATAAGGCTGGCAAGATGCATATTGGCGGAATCCATGGAAATCATCAGCTCCAGTTCAGAAATTTTCTTAAGCTCTTCTGAAAGACTTAGTTTCCCTGAAAGACTTTTGGTATTCGGAATTTCACTTTCCCATTTTTCAAGGGTTTCCGTTTCTTTTTTGCCACCGCCAAAGAAATATATGGTCTGCTTTTTTGAAAGGATTTTTGCCAGTTCGTATGATTTTTCCAAAGGAAGCATTTTTCCCCTGTGCTGTGCAAAAGGAGCCAAACCAATTCCTGACTTTTGTACCGATGCCGGTCTAAGCTTATGGGAAAGCTCTACTTTAAATCCCATCGCGCGGAAAACATCTGCATAACGCTCGACGGTCTTTTTTAGCTGAACTTTATTTAAATTCCATACATCTGTAAGCTCTTCTTTTTCTTCTTTTCCTTTGTTTATTTTAAAAACTTTAAATCCTTTTCTTCTGTAGATCCTATCAAGAATTTTGGTTCTTATCACATCATGAAGATTGCCTATAAAGTCAGGATTGAATTCTTTAATGAGCTCATTGGCCAGCCTTCTTAATCCAAAGATGCCTTTATAGTCATCAAGGTTAATTCCTTTAAATGTAACATTCGGAATATCAGTAAATAAGCTTTCAAAATTTTTTCTGGAAACCATGATAATTTCTACGTCAGGATTCTGTTCCAGAAACTCCCGGAATACCGGCGCCGTCATCGCGACATCGCCAAAAGCAGAAAAACGATATGCTAGAATTCTGGTCACTGCTACGATTTTAGCTGATAAGCAACTGCGTAAAATTTGATCTGCTTGGTCATCGCCATTAGTCCATTTGCTCTGGACGGCGAGAGAAATTCCTGAAGCCCGATCTCTGAAATGAATTCAAAATCAGAATCTAAAATTTCCTGAGTGGTATGCCCGCTATAAATGCTTACCAAAAGAGAAACAATTCCTTTCGGAAGAATTCCGTCGGAGTCTGCATCGAAAAAAAGCTTACCATCTTTAAATTCAGCATCAATCCATACCTTACTCTGGCATCCTTTGATTAGATTATCATCCGTTTTGCGGTCTTCGGGAAGTCCTTTTAATTCTTTTCCGAGATCAATAATATACTCGTACTTTTGCTCCCAGTCATCAAGAAACGCAAACTCTTCAATGATTTCCTGCTGTTTTTCTTTAATGGTCATTTTATTTAACAAATTTTTAATGCAAAGATACCATTTTTTATAAAGATTATTTATTCTGACGCTTTTTCAAAAACTTTCAACAGTTTTATTTCTTCATTTTCCCAGCAGAATACCTTAGAAGCCTTTTCAAGTTCATCCTGATAGCTTTCCCTTCCGTTATCAAGGATTTTCTGTACTGCAGCAGCAATATTTTCAGGCTGGTGGTCTTTAATAATTTCTCCCACATCAAACTGATTTTTGATATTCTGCATTTCGGGAAGGTTAGATAATACCAATGGAACACGGGATTGAATACAGTCTAAAACTTTATTCGGAAGAGAGTAAAAGTAGCTTTCACCCCCATTTTCTTCGATACTCATGCCTACATCAGCTGTTACTGTTATTTTTCTCAGATCTTCCGGTTTTAATTTTCCTAAAAACTGAACTTTATGATCAAGCTTTTCTCTACTAACCAGAGCTTGGTATTCTTTTTTTCTCGGGCCGTCCCCTGCTATTTTAAAAACAACACCGTTAAGATGATGCATCGCCAGAATCGCTTTATCGATACCCCGAAAAGGATTAATGGATCCCTGGTATAAAAATATTTTAGGATTATTTTCAGGAATTTCCATTGTAAAATCCTGCCGTCTGGGTGCATTTTGAATGACCACAGGGTCGGCACCATACTTTTTTTGGAACCATTTTGCATAGCTTCCGCTGGCCGTAATCATAAATTTAAGCTTGGGAATGACTTTCTTTTCCAGATATCTCCAGATTTTTTGTGACATTTTGCCCTGAATTGCAGGCATTTCTGAAAAAATTTCATGGCTATCAAAAACCAATGGGATATTTAATTTTTTAGCAATAAGATAATTTGACAGCAGTGCGTCAACGTCGTTGGCATAAAGAATTGTATTATGATCTGATTTTTTCTTTAGCTGATGATACAGTTTCCAGTTAAATTCGAAATAAGCCGTTTTTAAACTTGTGGAAGATAAATGTATCCTTGAAAACGGATAAGGCCGCTCCATTTGTTCTGCCCCATTCCAGTCATTCCCAATCAGTTCCATCTGGTAACCGTTCTCATGTAAAGTCCTGCATACTTTTTCTATTCGCTGATCTGTATACAGACTACTGAAAGCAGAGATAATTATCTTTTTTTTCATTACTTTTTGTTTCCGGCCAGTAAATGATAAACCTGAATAAAGCAGATCAGTCCATTGGGGATAATAACCGGCCAGAGCATTCCATTGAAGATACCATAAATGACAAAGCAGATACAGCCTATCATGTTGACTATTCTGATTTTTCTTACATCTTTTAATATAAAACTCAATACTATAAAAATGGATGCAGAATAACCAATATATGTAGTAATTTCAGGATTCATGGGGAATTTTTAAAGGATAACAAACTTAATCATTTTCAATAAGATAATAAAATTTTTTCTGCCATAAAGTCATTAATTGATTTTTGGTAAAATATTTGTAATTTAGATAATGAATAAATGGCACCGCTGCCATTATTCTAATGAGATATATTATGGATTATAAGTTTTCACAAGGTTTGAGCCAAGTGTTCAAACAAAGCAAGAGCGAAGCGAAAAGGCTCAAAAGTGAATTTCTTAATACAGAACATCTACTTTTAGGTATTATAAAAACAGAAAACTCTGCAAAAGAAATCCTTCAAAACCTTAATGCGGATTTAACACAAATCAGAAGAAAAATTGAAACTCTAAATACAGCAAGTCTTAATCCTATTTCTGAGGAGGTTACTAATATTTCTTTCACTAAGATGGCAGATCATGCGATCAAACGTGCTGAGCTGGAATGCAGACAATATAAAAGCAATGAAATTAATACCGTTCATCTGCTTTTAGGCATTCTTTACAAATATGAGGACCCTACTTCGAATATCCTGGGAGCTTACGACATCGATTATGAAGGAGTTTCAAGAGAATACCAGACTATGCTTAAAAATTCCGGACAGGCACCACAAATGAGTGCTTATGACGATGATGATGACCGAGAGGAATTTGAGCAAATGAGAAAGCCTTCGGGAAATTTAGGCTCTGCAAAAAGTAAAACCCCTACATTGGATAACTTTGGTAGAGACTTAACTTCTTTGGCTAGAGATGGAAAATTAGACCCGGTAATCGGTCGTGAAAAAGAAATTGAGCGTGTTTCTCAGATCTTATCGCGTAGAAAGAAAAACAATCCGCTTCTTATCGGGGAGCCGGGTGTTGGTAAATCTGCGATTGCGGAAGGGTTAGCTTTAAGAATTCAACAGAAAAAGGTTTCCAGGGTTCTTTACGGAAAACGTGTCATCACTTTGGATCTGGCAAGTTTAGTGGCTGGAACAAAATACCGTGGCCAGTTTGAAGAAAGAATGAAGGCGATCATGACCGAATTAGAAAAAAACAGAGATGTCATCCTATTTATTGATGAGCTTCACACTATTGTTGGTGCAGGAAGCTCTACAGGAAGTTTAGATGCATCGAATATGTTTAAACCAGCTTTGGCAAGAGGTGAAATTCAATGCATCGGGGCTACAACTTTGGATGAGTACCGTCAGTATATTGAGAAAGACGGGGCCTTGGAAAGAAGATTCCAGAAGGTAATGGTAGAGCCTACTTCCATTGACGAAACCATTCAGATCCTGAATCAGATTAAAGATAAATATGAAGAGCACCATAATGTAGTATATACTCCGGAGGCTATTTTGGCGTGTGTCAATTTGACATCACGATATATTACAGACCGTTTCTTACCGGACAAGGCTATTGATGCCATGGATGAAGCAGGTTCACGTGTTTATATTAAAAACATGAAAGTTCCGACCGAAATCATTGATTTTGAAAAGAAAATCGAGGATATTAAAGAAATGAAGCAGAAAGCAGTTAAGGCTCAGGATTATCTTGAGGCCAGAAAGCTTAAAGATGAAGAGGAACGTCTTCAGATGGAACTGAATGCGGCTCAGGAGAAGTGGGATAAGGATGTAAAAGAGAAAAAAGAAACCGTAACGGAAGAAAATGTAGCCGAAGTGGTTTCTATGATGAGTGGTGTTCCGGTAACGAAAGTCGGCAAAAATGAGCTTGATAAATTAGCTCAGATGGATGAGAAACTGAACGGAAAAGTGATTGGTCAGGAAGACGCTGTGAAGAAAGTTGTGAAAGCAATTCAAAGAAACAGAGCCGGGCTTAAAGATCCGAACCGTCCTATCGGTACTTTTATTTTCCTTGGTACCACCGGGGTTGGTAAAACCGAGCTTGCCAAAGTAATGGCAAGAGAGCTTTTCGAGTCTGATGAATCTCTGATCCGAATTGACATGAGTGAGTACATGGAAAAATTTGCAGTTTCAAGATTGGTTGGTGCGCCTCCGGGATACGTTGGATATGAAGAAGGCGGACAATTAACGGAAGCAGTAAGAAGAAAACCTTATGCTGTGGTTCTTCTGGATGAGATTGAAAAAGCTCACCCGGATGTATTCAATATCCTGTTGCAGATTCTGGACGAAGGTCATGTTACAGATAGTTTGGGAAGAAAAATCGATTTTAGAAATACAATCATTATCCTTACTTCAAATATCGGAACAAGAGATCTTAAAGATTTCGGAGATGGTGTAGGATTCGGAACTTCAGCTAAAAAAACAAGTACAGATTCAAGAGCAAGAAGTACGATTGAAAATGCGCTTAAGAAAGCATTTGCTCCGGAATTCTTAAATAGAATTGATGATATTGTGATCTTCAACTCTCTTGTACAGGATGATATTAAACGAATTATCGATATCGAGCTTAATAAATTATATGGCAGACTTGAAAAATTAGGCTATAAAGTTGAGTTAACTGAAGAAGCGAAAGACTTTATCTCTGAAAAAGGATGGGATAAAGACTTTGGAGCAAGACCATTGAAACGTGCCATCCAGAAATATATTGAAGATTTATTGGCAGAAATGCTGGTAAACAAGCAATTATCTGAAGGTGAAACGGTGATCCTGGATCTTAATGATACAAAAGATGCATTAATCGGGAAAGCTCCTAAAGCAAAAAAGACAACTGAAAAGTCTTCTTAATCTTAATAGAAGTAATGTAGTTATATTGAAAAGCACCGGATTTTTCCGGTGCTTTTCGTTTTTATATCTTTTGGCTAAAGCCTTTTCATATATGTGTAAAAATTAAGCAGGCTAAAGTCCTTTTCTATTAATAATTTTGGTGATGCTCTCTTTTTTTAACCACAGATTTCACGGATTTTCACAGATATTTTCGAAAGTATTACTTTAATAATATCAACAAATAAAGTACTTAAAGAGCATACATTTTGATAGCCATTAGGCATGATCTGTGAAAATCCGTGAAATCTGTGGTTAGAAAATGTTATGAAAAACAATTCTTATAAAAACAAAGATTAGAGCCCTACTACAAACCCAATACTTGGGACAAGACCGCTAGAGAAAACACTCGAATTCTCTTTCCACAGTACATTATACATTACCCCGAGCTGCATAAAAGAATTCCCGCCTATTCTCTGCATATAACCACCACCCAGATACAGGGCAGTTTCCTGTTCGTTCACTTTATAATCATAAAACTTATCTTTATAGTTGATGAAGTACTGCTGAAGATTGGCTCCTACATAAAAGGACCTGGCAAAATAATAATTGGCAAAAGGACCTACCCCAAACATCGTAGATTTGTAATAATCGGAGGTTTGCCATGAAACACTTCCTACCACTCCAGCCTCAAGATCATCGGTAAGCCTGTATCCCACTCTGGGAGAAGCCTGAAGATAAAATGAGCTGTTGCTTCCAAAACCTAGCCCTATTCCTCCACCGAAAGTCCAGCGGTTGGTTTCTGCGACAGGTGCGCTGGTGGTAATCTGGGAAAATACCGATCCTGAAATCATCAGCATTATGGGAATAATAATTTTTTTCATATTAATATCGTTTTTATCAATGTTTAAAATTATGGTTTTTTTGCGAATTTTTTTAATTGTATTTTTGCCGGGTCAAACTAAGGACTCCCGTTAAGAGTTCCGTAAAATTGAAATAAAATGAAAGTAGTCGTAGGATTATCTGGAGGTGTAGACTCCAGTGTTACAGCATATTTGCTGCAGCAGCAAGGTCATGAAGTTGTGGCTTTGTTTATGAGAAACTGGAATGATGCTTCGGTAACGCTGGAGGATGAATGTCCGTGGATTGAAGACAGTAATGACGCCCTGATGGTCGCTCAGAAATTAGGAATTCCTTTCCAGGTCATCGATATGAGCGAGCTTTACAAAGAGCGAATCGTAGATTATATGTTCGATGAATACCAGAAAGGAAGAACTCCGAATCCGGATGTTCTGTGCAACAGAGAAGTAAAATTTGATGTTTTTATGAAGACGGCTATGTCTTTGGGTGCCGATAAGGTGGCAACAGGACATTATGCTCAGGTGAATTCCACTTTTGATGAAAATGGAAAGGAAATCTTCCATCTTTTAGCCGGAAAAGATAATAATAAAGACCAGTCTTATTTCCTGTGCCAGCTAAGCCAGGATCAGCTATCAAAAGCGTTGTTCCCTATCGGAGAGCTCACAAAGCCGGAAGTAAGGGAAATTGCCAAAGAAATCGGGCTTGTAACTGCCGACAAAAAGGACTCTCAGGGATTATGCTTTATCGGAAAGGTAAGCCTTCCCCAGTTTTTACAGCAGCAGCTGGTTCCCAAAGAAGGAGAAATTGTAGAAATTTTCAAAGATTCACCTTTATTTTCAGTGGAAAAACCTGAATTTTCTTCAAAAGAAGAAGAACTGGAATTTTTGTCCAGAAAAATCGATTATAAAAAATCCGACGGAAAAGTGATCGGAAAGCATCAAGGTGCTCAATTTTTCACGATTGGACAAAGCAAAGGGCTTGGTATCGGCGGACATAAAGAAAGCTGTTTTATCCTTTCCAGAGACATGGAAAACAATATTATTTTTGTGGGCGAAGGCCACAGTTCTCCGGGACTGCACAAAAAAGCATTAAAAATTGACAATTCGGAGATGCATTGGGTTCGTGAGGATATGAAGCTTGGAAATGGAGAATCTATGGAAGTAATGGCAAGATTCAGATACAGGCAATCGCTACAGAAAGCCATTTTGTATCAGTTTGAAAATGCAGCTTATATCGAATTTGAAGAACCTCAGTCAGCGATTGCAGAGGGACAGTTTGCAGCCTGGTATATTGGTGAGGAGCTGATTGGAAGCGGTGTGATTGCATAACGAAAAGTTTTTTGAAAATTTTCTGTAACGAATTTTGAGTTGTTAGACTTACTCAGTAAATAACAATAAAAAATATCATTATGAAAACGACTTCAAAAATCCAGTATGCTTTTGTGAATCAAATTTTAATCGCTGTTGTAGGTGCTGTTTTTGGTTTTAATCTTTATCAGGCTATTGTACATCAGGAAACTACCAGTATTGCGTTAACGCTTATTTTTGCTATAGTAACTTCGGTTATAGTCCGCAGATATAACAACGCAGCGGGAAAGGAGAAACAGAAAAATTAAATCATCTTAATTGATATCAATAAAACCCCGAAGCATTTTGTTTTGGGGTTATTTTTTGTCTTTCCCAAGCTTGATCAGCCAAATACACCTCGATCTAAAGCAAATAATCTTCAACAAAATAGTAAGTTATTTTACGTTCCACATCATTCATCGTAAAATTGATTTCTTTTTCAAAATTATCTCCGTAGAAATTCATAAAAAGGAGTTCTCTTGTTTTTAAACTGGAGATTACATTATATTTTGTCCTGAAAAAAACATCATAAGAATAGATCAGCTGGCTGGAATCCAGTTTCGTATCGGTAGAAAAATCACTTAATCTTAGATGTATCATTCCTGAAAAAGGTTTCGTTTCAAGAATACGAAGGACTTTCATAAACGGAATATTGATGTTTTCAGAATCTTTAGCTCTGTATTTTTCAATTGTTTTGAGAAAATTATCTTTTAAAGAGGATTCCACGTCTATTTTCAGGTCGATTTTTATTTCTGTTTTCCCGCCTGCGGTATTGAAAATCCGGATGATAAAATCTTCGGATCCTTTCCCCTGAATAATTTCAACGTCTGCCACATCAAATGATTTTTCTTCTGCATATTTTCCATACCTCGGATATAAAATCATGTTTTTTACGAGCATAAATAAAACGGCAACGCTTACGAAGGATACTCCACCAATAGGAATAAACGTCGCCATAAAATAGAGAAAAGAGCCCAAAGTCTCTTTTTCATCATCCAAAAACGGATTATAATCAAACAGGATTATTTTGATTCCCAATACAAAAAGGAGTACGGTCAGGATAATAAACAAAATCGGTTCCCATCCTACGGCATGCCCCTGCTTCTGCAAAGGAATATTTTTGTATAATATGTTTTTCTCAACTTCCGTGAATTTTCTGGTCATGATATTGTTTTTAAATCTGCTTATGTTTGTTATTGGATGATAAACCTGGCTGACACAGCAAGATAATTCCTTCGACAATCAATATCATAACAAGATATCCGACCGGTTTTCCTATGATTAATCCTTTTATCAGTTTTACAATGCCCAGCAAAAGAATTAGAATCATAAAGTAAAGTGTTGTCTTTGAGCTGTTTTCTTTAAAAGATTTCAGAATCATTACTGAAGCATAAAAACCCAGCACAAGCATTAAATAAAACTTCAGAAATTCAGGACCTTTTATTGAGATCGGATTACAGGTCTGCTGTGTAAGAATAACCCAGATCATGCTTATCATTACCGGGACTGAGTAGAACAGTATTCTTTTCATAGCTATTATTTTTTATCCGCCGCATCCGCCACAACCTCCTCCGCATCCGCCGCCACAACCGCCACCGCCTCCACAACTGGAGCCGCCGCTGCAGCCTGAACTTCCATCGGAATTGCTGCTGACATTTTTATCCTGCTCTTTATTGATATTTCCTCCGAAAATCCATGAAATAAACCCCATGAAAACGAAGAAGCCAATGATCCATGAAATAGTGACGATCACCCCTGCAAAAATACCTCCGGAGCAGGAATACACCGGAAATAAGAGGCAGCCCAACGTAAGGAGTTTAAGTCCCTTTTTCCAGAACGTCTTCTGATCATTTTTCTTTATCTGACCTGTCCAGATATCTTCCGGTGCTTCCTGCTGAAAGATTTCCTTATAATGATGCAAAGTGTCATGATGCCAGTTCTGGTGTTTTTTTTTCTCAGAAATTCCTCCTTTAGAAGGATGATGATGAAGTTTTTTCTTTAAAATATTCGGGCAGAAATCTTCCCAATAATTCTGGGTATAAATCAGGTGCATATGCCATACCTTATCTACCGTTTCGCTTGGAGAAGCTCCATTGGGAAGGATACAGCAGAGATAAACAAATTTTTTATACTCCTGAATGGCTTTTTGGGTAAAGTCTAAGGTCCATCGTTCTTCTTTGGCCAGTTTTTTCGAAAATGGGAAATCAGCATCCGAAGCATCTAATGAAAAACTCTGGATCCTGTTCCAAAGGGTTTCGTCTTTTAATAAGATTGTTGTTTCCATTGTGTTAACTTTTGTTTTTCTACTCAAATATCATTTGATTTTAGAATATAAAAGTCTTTCAAAAAACTTATTCTGACGTATAAAAATCTTATATTAGTCTTATAATTTGAAACTTATTTAAAACGGTATTATTTTAAAGAGTGAACTGATGAAAAAAGAAGATATTCTGCATCTTGAAAAATTAATGAATTTTTTAAGCCTTCATTTTTTAAAGAAGAATCATTGGGAAGATGTGACGAAAACCGAATGGTCGTACATCAGTTCGGAACTTAATGACCTCATCATCAGTGATCATTCTGAAAAAGAAATCAAAAAAGAACCTGATCTCCTAGGCTCCAACTACCTCTATGAACATTTGATTATCAACAAATTAAAGAAATACCAGCAAAACAACAATGCAGTTCTGAGCAGGCCAAACCTTAGTAAATTAAGTCAAATTGTTACCGTTTTAGGCTATTCCAATTATATTGATTTCATTAATTCCAACACGGAGGCATTCAATTTCAATGATCTCAGGATCGATATGAATAATGTAAATCAGAATACGGCTCTTTTAGATCGCCTGGTTGGCTGCTGGTATTCTTACAACAGAAACCTTCCTGAAAATCCTCTTCAGGCCCGGGAAGAGCGGATTTGGCGTTCTGCGATGGAGATCTACAAGTCTGAAACCACGGGCGAATATTTCATCGAAAGAAGCGGCGGAGATCACCATAAGTATTTCGGAAAAGTAACGGCCTACTCCGATTATGTATTCATCATCATGAACAGCAATACATTCATCCGCCAGCGACACTTTATATCAAGGATAAAAGATATCAAGGAAAAGCTCAAAAATCCAGAATATAAGCTCCATGAGGTTCATTTTATAAGTACATGTATCAGTTTTAATCAAGAGCCTATAGCCCTGTTTGAGATATTTCAGAAAGCAGACAGAAAGACTTTCATTTCCGATTCCATCAGCTTTCCAATTGACAGTGATGAGATCCCCGAATCTATTATAAAACAGCTTGAAGATACTGAATCTAACAGGATAGATTACAGGTAGTTGCAGTGCGTTTGAGAGTTTGAGGGTTTTAGTGTAAGGAGAGTTCAGGTTTTCAGTTCAAAGTTTAAGGGATTGGGGTTGGGTTTAAAGTTAAAATACCCAGTCCTAGCCTTAACCTTACTCTCAATCTGAAATCTAGTGTCTGAAATCTAACTTCTAATCAGTCTACCTCACCAGCCATTCCTTAAAATCCTTCACCCTGTCCCGGCTGACCGTGATTTCTTCCTGTGGCTGAAACTCCATGTCAACTTTGTAATACGGGGATGTATGAATATTTTTTATATAGTCTGAGTTGATGATAAACTGTCTATTAACACGGAAAAATTTCTTTTCATCCAGAATATCTTCCAGCTCATCCAATGTGAAATCTGAAGGATAAGCACGTTCTTCAGTCTGAAGGTAAACGATTTTATTTTCACTGAAAAAGCAGCTTATTTCCTGAGTCTGAACTATTTTCAGATTATATCCTATTTTCACCAATATCCTTGAAAGGGTAGATTTCTCTTTCCTGATCAACTGTTTGATATCCTCAGAACCGGTTGTATTGCTGGCCGGAATAAATGATTTAAACTTCTCTACAGCTCCTGAAAGATCTTCTTCCAGAATAGGCTTTAAAAGATAGTCAATGCTGTTCAGTTTAAATGCCTTCAAAGTATACTGATCAAAAGCCGTCGTATAAATGATAAATGCTTTTGTAGGCATTTTTTCAAAAATATCGAAAGACAAGCCGTCACCAAGAACAATATCTGAAAAAATAAGCTGCGGATGTTCATTTTCAGAAAACCAGGCAACTCCCTCTTCTACCGATTCTATTTTGCCAACGATCTCTATTTCAGGAAAATTACCCAGCATTCTTTCCAGTTTCCGCGAAGCCGGTTTTTCGTCTTCAATAATGACAGTCTTAATCATTGAGCTATAGTTTTTAGTTTAAATCGGGAATAAAATTAGAGAAAAAAATGCACAGCTTAAAAGTGTATGCTCTTTTTGTTTTTCTTCAGCTCTTTTTCCATGATATCTCTTTCCCATTCATCGTCTAAAAGGAAGAGCTTTACAGCTTTTACTGTTAAGATAATTCCCCAGATCAACAGAATAACAGATCCGTCGAATAAAGAAAAATCGAATTTTCCATTTTCAAAAACGTCATTAAAAAATATAATTCCAGCTACTATTCCAAACCAAAGAAGGCTTTTATAAAACTTTTTCAATTGAGTAACTCTTTCGTATGCGTTATCGTAATTCATGATCGTTAAAAATATGTGGTTAAATTATAATGTTTTTATGTTTTTCGCGTCCTGCTCCATCAATTCTCTGATCTTTTTTTCTTCCCATTCTTTCCCTATTCCAAAAACATTCACAGCATGAGCTGTAATTCCGATTCCCCATCCCAGCATTGGCCAATAGAACCATAAATGATCCGGAGATGTAAGCAAATTCAACGCAATAAGGAAAGGAATAACCAGACAGTATGAGGTAAGATTTCCGTAGAATCCTTTCAGTTCTTTTACTCTTTTTTCTGCTTTTTTGTAAGCCAGTGTTTCTTTTGTGTATCCTAATGTTTCCATAATTTTTATTTTAAAAGTAATTTGTTTTTTGTTGAATCAAAGGTAGCTCAGAAACAGAGCTCCAATCAATTTTATATGACTGAGTCGTAGGATTTGCTTTCTGAATCGTAAAAAGATTGGTTGGACTGTAAATTTTGTTTCTTTGGATGTAAACCTTTCTTCTTTTCTTCCACACATTCCACAGATATTGCAGATGATTATGTTTAAAATAAAAAGGGAAATCAGTAAATAAAAGGAATGAGCTTTTTGGTCTCCTTCCGGTATTCCAAATATTCTTCTCCGAACTGTTCTACAAGAGCTTCTTCTTCAATTTTTATACGGTAAGCAAAAGCAATAAATGGTGGCAGAAAAGCCAGGAGTAAAGAAACCCAATTGTTAAGATAAATACCTAACCCTAAAGAAGTTAACAAAGAGAATGCATACGACGGATACCTCAAGTATTTGTAAAAACCCTCTTTCTTTATCTTATGGTCTTGTTTTATTGTAACATCTACCGTAAAATATTTCCCTAAAGATCTGATGATTATAAACCTAAAAACAATTCCGATCAGAATACAAGCTTCACCCGCATATAAGATCCAGGCACCTCCCGTCATTGGGAATTTTGTCATATAAGATACTGCTACTGAAGCTGCAATGGAAAACGGAATAGCCATCCATAAAATATTCAGGGTGGACTTATCTTTGTCTTTCTTGTCTTCTTTGCCGGATTTCAGCATATTTTTATAGAGGATCTCTGTAAGAAACCAGGCAACCATTGAGATTGTGAACAAAACTTGGAGTAAATGCATATTTTTAAATTAAGATTAAAAAATAAGTTTAAAACTTCATTTACAGAACTCTTTCAGTTCTTCTTTTTCTCCATCAGCTTCCGGATTTTCTTTTCCTCCCAATTTTTAACGAAGCTTATATTGGGTAAAAAGGTGATAATAGCATGAGCCACCAGTCCAATTCCCCAAAAAGTCGCCGTAAAGAAGTTTTTGAACTGGAAATAACTCTCTCCGTGTTCTAAATGCTTAATATTATACACTACGATCATAGCATTTACTGCGATATACGAGAATAAATGTCCATAAAATCCCCTTAATCTTTCAACCTGCCTTTTAGCCTGCTGATACCGGATATCATTTTCATCGTACGTTTCCATTATTTCTATTTTTTTGCTTATCCATAATCTCCCGGATTTTCTTTTCTTTCCAGGATTCTCCGACTCCAAACACCCGAAATGCGTGAGAAACGATACCAATTCCCCACCCCAGCATGGGAAAATAAAACCAAAGGTTTTTCGGTGAAGTCATAAGGTTGATAATCACTAAGAACGGAATCACAGTACAATAGGAAATTAAATTGGCATAAAAGCTTTTGAGTTCTTTTACCCGTTTTCTGGCCTTCTCATAAGATCCGTTCTCATCTTCCGCTTTTACACTGATTGTATTTGGTTTATTGGACAGTATCGGAACTTTTACTTTAAAATAATCTTCTGACTTTTCAATGAAAACGTTCCTTTTGGTAAGCAGTGCATACCGCTGAACGATATTCGCTAACCCGATTCCGGCACTTTCTTTCATCTGCTCTCTTGCTTGGAGATTATTTTCTATGCATAAGGTATCATTATCCGAAAATATTTTAATGACCAAAGGTTTTGAAGAGGTCGCAAAATTGTGTTTGATGCAGTTTTCCAGCAAAAGCTGAAGTGAAAGCGGAACAACATATCTTCTGTAATCTTCTTTTTTAACATCAAAAATAAAATCTACGCTGTTTTCAAATCTTGTTTTTAAAAGATCGCAGTAGGTTTTTGCAAATTCGATCTCGTCTTCTACCGTTACCAGTTCTTTGTCTTTCTGTTCCAGCACATAGCGGTAAATCTTTGACATTGAGGCCGTAAACTTTTGTGCCTGAGCCGGATTTTCATCGATCAGGGAACTCAGAACATTTAAAGAATTAAAAAGAAAATGTGGGTCCAGCTGGTTTTTCAGGCTTTCAAACTGCGCATTGGCAGATTTTGCGATGAGCTTCTGTTCCACGACCTCTTTTTTGGATGTTTTCTTAAGCTCCTCCATGAAGCTTTTTGCATGCAGAAAGGCAGAAATAAGAAGCGCAATATTGATCATAAACCAATTTGTAGTGGAATATTCTTTTGAAAAAAAGGTTTCTGTTGTTGCCACTTTCTGGATCTCAACATAATTGATATAATTGCAGAAATAAACCAGAATAAAATTACCGGCAATGATAGAAACTACACTTAAGGCTGTTCTTATTCCGGTTGTTTCAGACCATGGAAACTTTTTATTGAGAAAGTCATTAATAAAAGCGTTTCCACATCCCAAAACAAAGGAGTACATGGTAGAGATCAACAGCGTAATCAAAAAATTGTGAAAACTCTTCTCTTTTGTAAAAAATAAGAAGAAAAATAGCGCTGTTCCCAACGATACCCAAAGTAAGATTATAAATCCTTTACGTTTCATGATCCGTTTTCTTGGCTCAAAATTAGTCTTTAATAAAGGTATCAAAAATTATTTTTTACTGAAAGGCAGATTTTCCTTTCCGAATGGAATAAAAAAACCTTCCGTATCAGGAAGGCTTTCTTTTTTTGTTATTTTGCCGGCATATTGATGAAATATTCGGCTTCTGCCCTGCCCCAATTCGGATCTAAGGCTGTTTTGGGTTTGTAAGCATTAAATTTCGCAATGGCTTCTTTAAACAGCTCCAGTCCTTTGGTTTTGCTTCCGCCATACTGTTCAGGTGTAAAATAGACATCCTCTGCTTTGATTAGAGCTATCCTTGGGTTGGAAGGATCAAGCTTCTCTGCAATCCCCATTTCTTCAGTAGCCTTGGCGCCGTCTGTCATATAACGCTGAGCCGGGTTGACCATCATTCTTAGAGAAGCTGCCATTTTTCTCAGCAAATGGATCTCTGCATTGTCTGCTCCGGCAAGATTCTGAGCACTTGCCAGATAATTATCAGCCTGAGCTGCTGTTTCATCCAGCTCCTGCATATTTCCGTTTCTCATCATCAGCCTTCCCTTTTGAATCTGGGAGAATGCTGCATAGTACGGTGGAAGCCATTTTGAGCTCTCCTTGCTCCCGATTCTCTGGAAATCATTAGCCAGAGTCTGGAACTCCTCGGGTGTTTTACATGTTTCTGTTTTCGCGATCTTTTCAGCCATTATTTTTTCATAATCTGCCTGTGCAAAAGCGGTTAAGCTCATAAAAGCTAAAGCAAAACTTAATAGGTATTTTTTCATTATATCAATTTTTTAAAAGTTAGTTAATTGTATTTTCGAAGTTATGTATTTTGTAATCATTATAATATCCGTTGCTGTTATTTTATAAATTATTATTAATCGCATCCTGCGTTCTGTCCACTCCAAAACTGATGAAAGCTCCCACAAACACAAAGGTATTGACCGGCGGGACTACTGATGAGCTCCTGGAACCATCCACTGAGAAATTGTACCCATAAACATTTTTAGATCCTAAAACATTGGAAACACTCAATACAAAAACGGTAAAAGCTTTAGCATCTTTTTTTCCGAGATTCGGAAGATAATTAAAGCTGATGTTCAGCGCATTATAATCTTTCAGCTTTCCTTCGTTTCTGATATAATTGATCATGTTTCCGTTTTCATCTTTCGCTGCAATATCATAATAAGGACGGCCTTTGGAATAGGTATAGGATAGATTGACACCCAGCTTCCATTCCGGGATAAATCTTTTAGCTACAGCAGAAAGGGTGTGTGCAGAAGCAAAATTCGGTTTCAGGCTCACAGGATAGTTGATAAAGTCTCTTTTTGAATCCAGGAAGGAGTAGCTGATCCAGTAATCGATATTTTCAAAGGTTTTTTTATCTCTCCAGAACAGCTCAAGACCTTTTGCATAGCCATAGCCGTCATTATTCAAAGCAGTCTGTACCTGCTGGTTCTGTTCTTTGTCCGGTGTGATATTGAATGTTTTAATCAGCTGATCATATTTCTTGTAAAAGGCCTCAAAACGAAGGCTTTTGCCGTCTGATGCTCTCTGAACCTGGAAAATATAATGCTGGGATTTCTGAAAATCAAGATCTGCAGGCCAGTTGATATATTTACTCTCGGGATTCTGGTAGAATAATCCATAGGCAAAGGAGGTCGTCCAGTCTTTTGCCAGGCGGTAAGCCAATGCGAAGCGTGGTGCAACATTGCTTTTCCCTAAATAAGAAGAGTTTTCAGCCCTCACTCCTATTTTTGCAGACAGTGCATTGCTGAATCCCAGATCTGTTTCTGCAAAAACAGCGGATATAAGATCTTTATAATTTTTCTGTACTTCCCCAAAATTCAGGTTCTCACTTGTATTATTCAATTCAAAACCGGCTCTTAGTGCACTGATTTTATTGATCTTTCTTTCAAGAACCGCTTTAAAGTTGATGTAGTTTCCGTCTGTTAAAAGCTCAGACCTTCCTGATTCTGAATTATTGGTTTCCGTGGAAAAATGAAGATCGGATCTGTTGTAGGAATAAGAGGTCCCGGCATTCAGAAGATATTTCCCGAATTTCTGTTTAAAAGACAGGTTATGGTAGGTATTTTTCCCTTTAAGTCTTACCAGTGCAAAATCGTATTCCGGTTCCAGGCTTTCAGTTCTCACGCCCATTTTATTGGAGTCATACATTCCGTAATATTTCAGGAATCCGCCTGATTTTGTTTTGATTCTAAAATTAAAATCACCGTTTAAGCCCTGTGGAGCATCAATGAAATCTGTATTAAAATTAAAAACTTTCTGCATAACACTTAAAAGCGAATAACCTAAAGTTGCCCCGAAAGAATGGTTTTTATCTTCTCCCAGTTTCTGAAATCCTGCACTCAGAAAGATGGGTGATACCCCAAAATCATAAGAGCTTTGATCCGGAAGATCCACACTTTCAAGCATCAGAGCACCTGAAAGTGCCTGACCATATAATGCAGAATACCCGCCGCTAGAAAAAACATTTCCTTTAAAAAGAGAGGTATTGAAACGATCCCTTCCTGCAATTCCCGGAACTGAGCTGGAGAAATAATTATTGATCAGACTTCCATCCATAAAGATCTTGGATTCTGTTCCTGTGCCTCCCCTGATGAAAAGTCCCTCTGTTTCCCCGACCTTCTGAACACCCGGGAGGTAATTTAAAGCCGAAGAAATCTGTCCGTCTGCTCCTGCCGTAGTATAAATATCAATAGATGTCAACAAGGCCGTGGCCCTCTTTTTATCGCTGGCTTCAATAGAACCTGCTGAAACCACTACAGCATCAATCTCACTGATCTGCTCTTTAAGCTCTGCATTGACTGAAATATCCTGGTTATCAATGACAACAGCTTTTTCTACTTCCTGATACTTCGGATGGGTAAACGTCAGGATATGATTTCCTTTTTCCGAAGTTTCAAAGGAAAAATTCCCTTGAGCATCTGTAGTGGCACCATCATAGGTGTCTTTTAATGTGACATTGATTTCGCTAATGCCTTTACTTTTGAAAGTAACTTTTCCTGAGATCCTGACCTGTGAATATCCTGCGATAAAGGATAGAAAAGCAATCAGCAGTAAAAGTTTGTTTTCTTGTGTTTTCATGGGGTTAATTTTCGGATCAAAAATAATACGGAATATGCCTTTCTTTAAAATAAATTTTACTGAAAGGCATACTTTGGCTTCTGAATGGGAAATTAATGGACCGGAATACAGAAATCCACGGCCATTTTGCCCTCCGGATGTTCTTTGAAATTGGAATGATAGATCTCAAAAGGAAAAGCTTTTCTCATGGTATAATGATGCTCATTCATCCATAAAAACAGGGATACCCAGCATTGTTCAAAGTCCTGAAGGCTAACTTCTCCACTTCCTACAATAAACTTTCCGGCATCTATGGTTTCTGAAAATACCAGCCCTTCCTGTTTCTCCAGCTTTTCATCCAAAAGCATACCCGCATGGATTCTTACTTTATCCGGCGGTGTTACTTTGAAACTGTCATGGTAAACGGAGATCATTTTGACATTCTCCCGGGGAAATAACTGTTTCTTTTTTGCCCACTCTATGAGTGTATTATAAGAAGGTTCCACATTGGCAATTCCTAAACTCATTACTGCAGCTAGATCCATTTCCGGCAATTGTTTTACTTCGATTTTTAAATTCATTTTTGTCCAGTTTAACAGGTTTTCTATAGTGCAAATGTATTGGCTGAAAACCGTATCAACTTGTCCGTTCTTGCTTTGTATCTGTAAAATCTTGTGAAAAGTTTCGGGTGCAGAATTTCTAAAAGAGGACGGAGCTATTCCGTAGTATTTTTTAAAGGTCTTGCTGAAAATAGAATGATTGGAGAATCCGAGATCAAGGTAGATATCTTTAAGTTGTATTTCTTTCTTTACAGCCAGATAAAGGGCACTTTTTTCTATTTTCTTCCTGATAATATAGTTCTGGAGGGTTTCACCTGTAGTAAGCTTAAATATCCTGTGGAAATGGAAGGAGGAATACGTAGCTATTTCTGCAATTTTTTCCAGAGAAAGATCAGCATCAAGGTTGCTGTCTATGTATTTTATTGCTTTAATGATTCTTTTTTTATGTTCTTCCATTTAACCAATACTGACAGGTAAAGGTATTAAGATGAACCGAATTTCACTTGTCATATATTGCTGTTTTTGAAAAAAGGACTGAAATCATAAAGTCTTTCGGAAAATGTTTTATAAATTTATCGTTAAAATCACTTTAAATCATTTAAAAATGAAAGGACAAACATTAGCATTACTGGCGGGGTGTGCATTTTTAGCGGCTTCATGCTGCACTACAAAAACGTATGCCGTTAACGCTAAGAGCGGAACACAGACGGGTGGAACGGCAAAGTTCACCCAGAAAGGAGAAGAAGTGACCATGAAACTTGAGGTTACAAATCTTACTCCAGGTATTCATGCAGTACACATTCACGAAAAAGGCGACTGTTCTGCAGCCGATGGAACTTCTACAGGCGGACACTGGAATCCTGCTAAAGACGACCATGGAAAATGGGGTGCCGAGCATTTCCACATGGGAGATATAGGAAACCTTACTGCTGATGCAAGCGGAAAAGCTGTCCTTACTTTCAAAACAAACAAATGGTGTCTGGGTTGTACGGATGAGTCTAAAAATATCATCGGAAAAGGGCTTATTGTACATGCTGCTGCAGACGATTTCCATACTCAGCCTACCGGAAATGCAGGAGGAAGAGTGGGATGCGTAGAAATTAAATAATCTTTTATTGCCATAAAAAAACCGCTGATCTTCATCAGCGGTTTTTTTGTTTTATGATTTAGCTCCCATATCGGAAACGATATTCATTGCTTCCTGTAAGTATGGGTCTTTTTTCAGATTTTTGATCCACATTTCAGATTTTTTCTTGAATGCTTCGTCTTTTTTCTCTCTTTCCACTTCACTTGGATACATCATGAACTTCAGACCATTCTCGAACTTGCTCAAAGCTTTGAATTTCTCGATCTGAGCTTTTCTTTGCTTCATCAGTTCATTGAATTTGTTGATATTAAGCGTGATGTTTTCTTCTTTATCCAGCTTCTCTCTCCATTGGGCAGATTCAAGCAACAACTGGTAGTTGCTGTTTTTAGCCATTCTGTCTGCGCTTGCTTTTTCAAGAGCCTGAATATTGAAATAATTCAGTTTCTGGAAATTAGTCCCTGGAATTTTATCCCAGGCCAAAGCATAATCATCATATCGCTCTCCTACCTCAGCATAAGTAAAGAAGTCTTTCATCTGGATATCGGAAACAATTCCTTTTCTCTGGGTAGATTCTCCTGTGATTCTGTAGAATTTCTGGATAGTCAGTTTCAAAGACCCGAAATCATCTTCTGTATTCAGGAATCTGTTCAGGTCTACAAAAGTCTGTACTGTTCCTTTTCCAAAAGACTGTGGAGAACCAATGATCATTGCTCTTCCGTAGTCCTGCATTACACCGGCCAAAATCTCGGAGGCCGAAGCCGAAAGTTCGTTCTGCATGATCACTAACGGACCCGTCCAGATTGGAGTTTCGTTTTTGTTCTTTAAGGTCTGGATTTTTCCGTTTCCGTCTTTCACCTGTACGTATGGTCCTGCATCCATGAAAAGTCCCATGATATCTCCTACTTCAGTTAATGATCCGCCGCCGTTGTTTCTAAGATCAAGAACGATTCCTTCAATGTTCTGCTGTTTAAGCTTGAGGATCTCATTTTTGATGTCGTCAGAAGCATTTCTTCCTTTAGCATCCTCAAAATCAGCATTAAAGCTTGGAAGGTTAATGAATCCATATTTCTTTCCGTTTGGAGAATTCACTACGATACTTCTTGCGAATGTATCTTCAATAGCTACTTCTTCACGGATCATCGTTACGTCCTTAATCGTTCCGTCTTTTTTCTGAACCGTCAGTGTTACCGGCGTTCCTTTTTCGCCTCTGATGAGTCTTACGGCTTCATCAGAAAGCATTCCCACTACATTTACCGCATCTTCTTTCGGTTTAGATTTTACTTTCAGGATCTTGTCACCTTCTGAAAGCTGCTTGGACTTCCAGGCCGGTGCACCAATCGTTAAAGCACCAAGGAAAAGATTCCCTTTTTTCTCCTGGATAAGAGCTCCGATACCGATCACTTTTCCGGTGAACTGGGTATCAAAATCTTCTTTATCTTTTGGAGAATAGTAATTGGTATGTGGATCGAATACTTCAGTATATGCATTCATATACACGGTAAACCAATCCATTTTCTTTCTCTTTTTGAATCTGGTGAAGGTATCTTTTACAAGATCTTTCACTTCATCGGTCGCTTTTTTGATTTTCTGATCCTGATTAAGCGGCTGATATTTGATGGTATCTTTCAGCTTGTACTTCTGAACAGAGTCTTTCTTCTCTTTCTGAGCTTCTTCTTTACTGTTCATAGACTCAATCTCCTGAAGGATATTGTATTTGATATACTTTCTCCACTCGTTATACTGTTCCTGTTTGTTGACAGGTACTTTCTTAAGCTTAGGTTCAAGAGTCAATGATTCATCTTCCTGAAGATTAATCGGCTTGCTGAAGATATCCTGAGTAATCTTATCTATTTCATCCACTCTCTGATAAAGTCTATCGATGGTAAGTTTGTAGAAGATCAGGTCGCCCTGGCTGATATAATCGTCCAGCTTTGCTTCATGCTTGCTGAATTCGTCCATATCAGACTGCAGAAAATATCTTTTAGCAGGGTCTACCAGTTCGAAATAGTGTTTATAAACGTCCTTGGAATAGGCATCATTGATGGGTTTCGGGCTGTAATGTAAATAAGAAAGGGTATTCTTTACGCTCACCATAATCGTCTGCATCTTTTCATCGTCATTCTTTGGCGAGTTGAAACAAAACATTAGACTTGTCAATGGAATTAGGAGTAAAAATTTATTCAGTTTGAAATTTTTCCACATAAACTGTCTTTATTTATTAATTTTTTTAAAATATGTACTACAATTAGTAGCAGCAATTAATTCGCTGTTACAAACTATCAAATTTAATACCTTATTTATAATTATCGGATAGTTTTGAGTATTTTTGTTAAAATTTAATTTTTTTATGGAAAGACCACTTATTCTGGTAACTAATGATGACGGAATCACAGCGCCTGGTATCAGAAACCTTATACAATTCATGAACGAAATTGGAGAAGTTATTGTTGTTGCCCCTAACTCTCCCCAAAGTGGAAAAGGCCACGCTATTACAATTAATTCTACCTTAAGCTACGAAGAAGTAACACTTGAAGGGCCACAAACAGATTATTCTTGTAGTGGAACTCCTGTAGACTGTGTAAAAATGGCTCTTGATAAAATTCTTACAAGAAGACCGGATATTGTTGTTTCTGGCATCAATCACGGGGCTAATTCTTCGATCAATGTGATCTATTCCGGAACGATGTCCGCCGCTGTAGAAGCAGGAGTGGAAGGAATTCCCGCTATTGGATTCTCGCTTCTAGATTTCAGCTGGGAAGCTGATTTTACCCAGGCTAAAGAATATATTCAGAATATTGTAAGAAGAACTCTTGAAAACCCAATGCCAAGAGGAATTGTATTGAATGTCAACATCCCGAAATTAACTGCAGGAGAAATAAAAGGCATAAAGGTCTGCAAACAGGCCAACGCCAAATGGGAAGAAAGCTTTGACGAAAGAGTGAATCCACACGGAAAGAAATATTACTGGCTAACGGGTTATTTCAACAATATGGATGATTCTGAAGATGCTGATGAAACGGCATTGGCCAACGGATATATTTCAATTGTTCCTGTAAAGTTCGACCTTACGGCTTATGAATACATGAAAACCCTTGAAGAAGTAATGAATTTCAACTGATGTACGGAAAGCTAGACAATCCTGTTTATCATTCACTTAATGAATATCACGAAAAGTTCTGCTTTAATTTTGGGGACACGAAATTTTACAACCCTGAAGTAGCCTCTTTTGGTGGCGCAGCAGAGATTTCAACAGCAGAAGACATTACAGAATATGCAAAGATCTGTGATGATTTTCTTATTTTCGGGACCCGCCCTGATCTGGGAAACTTAAAAACGGATCTGTCGCAACTTGTCTGTGATCAGTATGTTCTGGAAAATCCCATTCAGAGTGATCTGACCGAGGAAATTATTGAACTGAAAGAAGATCATTATGGCGAGCTTCTGGCATTTGTAATGAAATTCTATCCTTATTACTTTAAAGCAAGAACTCCTGAATTAGGGCGCTATTTTGGAATTTTTAAAGATGATCAATTGGTTGCTGTAACGGGCGAAAGGATGCAGATGAATGATATGACGGAGGTAAGCGCTGTGATTACAGATACGGATCATCTGGGAAAAGGTTTGGCCAAACAGCTGGTCACTTTTGTTTCCGGAAAGATCTTTGAAGATGGAAAAACACCTTTCCTGCATGTTGCAGAAAGCAATACCGGAGCCAAAATGCTTTATGAAAAGCTAGGCTTCAAGCATAGAGGAAAAATAAACTTATGGGGCGTGAAAAGATAATTTTCCCGCCCTTTTATTATTATCCACAGACTTTTCAAATTTAACAGATGATTAAGATAAAAATTTGAGCGATCTGAGAGGATCTGCGGTAAATCATTTTAAAACAAAACCTTATCCTCTTTTCTCAACTCTTCAAGGTATTTGATTTTATCATCCCTGTAAAACAAATTCATTGTCTCGAAAGGAATCATCTTTAAATCTTTATTGACAATGTGAACACAAGATTTTTTGATGGCACGTACGTCAAAATCGTGCGCATCCATAAAATTCATGATGATAATTCTGAAGAGATTATCATAGTCTAAATTCGGAGCCGAAACTTCCGGAAGACAGCATAATAGCTGATTTACTTTAGGCTGAACTTTATCTACAGAAATCCCGGTGCTGAAAATATCCAAAAGCTGCATTTGCAATCCCTTATCCTGTTCATAAACGATCGTATTTTTCGTTTCATTATTCAGCAAGTCGGCAGGGTTGATATACCGTGTAAGAGGAATGGTTTCCCCTTCGAGCTTCAGAATATAGCCCATCGCCAAAGCATCAGGATTACATGGAACGGGAATAATATCATCGCCATTCAGAAGCGGAAACTGATTTAAAATTTCCTGTCTTACTTCTGTTAAGGTAATTTTTTCGTGTGCAGAATCTTCCCTGTTTCTTCCTGCCACTTCAACGGGCTGAAAAGTAATCCCACGGACACATTTCTGTTTTAAGGCAAAATCAATCAATTTCCCGATCTCGTCAATATTTTTTCCTTTCTGAAGAACGATAACCAAAGTCGTGGAAAGATTTAATTCATTTAATTTTTCCAAGGCTTTCATGCGTACATCTGTCAAATCTTTTCCTCTGAAATCTTCCAAAACTTCAGGTTTAAAAGAATCAAACTGAAGATAAATTTCAAATTCCGGAGCGTAGGTCGCCAGTTTTTCCGCAAAACCGGGATCATTGGCAATACGGATTCCGTTGGTATTGAGCATCAGATGTTTAATCGGTTTGGATTTGGCGATATCCATAATCTTAAAAAACTCGGGATGAATGGTCGGCTCGCCACCACTGATCTGTACTACATCCGGTTCGCCCTCGTTTTTAACGATAGTATCAAACATGGCTTCAATCTGCTCCAAAGTTCTGTGACTTCCATAATGCGGTGAAGACATTGCATAACAGGTAGGACAAGTCAAATTACAGCGGTCAGTAACTTCCACAATAGAAAGACAGCTGTGCTGCTCATGATCTACACATAAACCGCAATCGTAAGGACAGCCATATTCCACATCGGTTCCGAAATGAACGGGCATTTCAGAGGCTTTATTGTAGTTCCTGATATTTTTATAATACTGAACATCTGAAGCAATCATGGTCTTAAAAAAGCCATGGTCCGGACATCTTTTGGTCATAAAGACCGCCTCATCCTCAATAATGATCTTCGCGCCTACCCTTTTCAGGCATTCTGGACAAAGACTGATGGTATAATCGTAGTACGTATAATTTCTTACCGGCATAATTTCAATTTTTTACATTCCTCCACACACAAAGCCGCTGATCAGGCCACAAATCAACAACGAAATCAGCATCGTCTGCCAAAACTGCTTTTTTGTAAATTTCCTGTCATTATTCCACTCATAAATAACTTTTGCGATCAAGGTTATAACTAATGAAACTACCAGGCCAATTACTATGATTATTCCTATAATCATGACGACCAGGCCGCCAAGGTTACCAACTTCCAGAAGTGTCAGCATTTTCATAATTTAAGTTTTATGGTGTTTTTAATTTTATAAATGTAGTAAATAATCACCGAAAGAGATACCAGTTGAATGGTTCCTAAATTTCCAATGATATCAATTTTAGGTTTAATAAAATCTAAAAAGAACCTGAATGTAAAATAACTGAGCATAAATGCCTGAAAAATAAAGCCTGAAGGATATTTTCTTTTTTTCTCAATTATTTTTAAACAGGCCCATAAAACAATCAGAAAAGCAATTTCATAAAGCGCTACCGGATGTCTTAAATATTCATCACCAAGATGCATTCCGAACATTGAATCAGTGGGTAACCCGTAAGTCTCTTCGTGAACTCCTGTGAGAAAACAGCCGATTCTGCCGATGATTATAGCTAATATTAAAGGGTAAACAATCAAATCACCGGTACTTTCTTTGTGACCGACTACCTTTTTTGCCCATTCAACTCCAATCAGTCCAAAAGCTAAACCACCAACAATGGTGTTATTGGTCCAAAATCTTTTAAAGCTAAAATTTTCGAATAAAACATAAGGATTTTCAAGGTTACCAATAAGCTTTGAACCGATTAAGGCCCCAGCCGTTGCCCCGATAAGTACTGCTGCGGAAGTATTGAAAGACAGTTTTTCGGCTGATTTTCTTTTTAAATAAAAATAAAAACGCATCCCGAGAAAAATACCCAGGGTTTCAAATACAGGATGTGCAAGAACTGTTTTACCGAAAATCTGAAAAGTAACAGGGAAATCCATCCTGTCAAAAGTAGTATATTTAAGGTAAATTACTAATTTTAATTTTTAAACAACAAATAAATTCATCAAAATGCGAATAGAAAATGATATAAAACTGGGTTTTAAAGATGTGATGTTCAGACCAAAGCGTTCTACTTTAAAATCCCGTTCGGAAGTGAGCCTCGAAAGGGAATTCACTTTCAGACATACCAAAAAGAAATGGAGTGGTGTTCCCCTGATTGCAGCTAATATGGATACGGTAGGAACTTTTGAAATGGCCGTAGAGCTGGCCAAAGACAAAATCATTACTGCCGTTCACAAACATTATACTCCCGAGGAATGGAGCCAGTTTCTGGACAGCCAGCCCGAAAGTATTTACCAGTATATCGCATTGAGTACCGGTACCGGCCAGGCTGATGAAGAAAAACTTAAAACGATCCTCGAAAAGCACCCAAAAATTGAGTTTCTGTGCATCGATGTAGCGAATGGGTATTCCGAGCATTTCGTTGGATTTGTGAAGAAGGCAAGGGCCAATTTTCCTGATAAAATTATTATGGCGGGAAATGTAGTGACGGGAGAAATGGTGGAAGAGCTTCTTCTTGTGGGCGCTGATATTATTAAGGTCGGCATCGGACCAGGTTCAGTATGTACAACAAGGGTGAAAACAGGAGTAGGCTATCCTCAGCTTTCTGCGATTATTGAGTGTTCTGATGCTGCTCACGGTCTTGGAGGGCATATTATCGCCGACGGAGGCTGTAAAGTTCCCGGGGATGTAGCCAAAGCTTTCGGAGGAGGTGCAGATTTTGTAATGCTTGGCGGAATGTTTGCCGGTCATGATGAAAGCGGCGGCGAAATCATTGAAGAAAACGGAAAAAAATACCGTTTGTTCTATGGCATGAGTTCCAAAACAGCGATGGATAAGCATTCCGGAGGCGTGGCAGAATACCGTGCTTCGGAAGGAAAAACGGTGAAGGCGGCTTACAAAGGTCCTGTTTCGGAAACGGTGAAAGATATTTTAGGCGGCGTACGCTCTACGTGTACTTATGTAGGAGCTTCCAAACTGAAAGAATTGTCTAAGAGGACTACTTTTATCAGGGTTCAGGAACAGGAGAACCAGATATTTAAAGACTGATATCTGAAAAGAAATAAGCTCTCGCTGATTTTGCAGATGGAGCAGATTTTTTATTTTTGATCACAGTAGAAATAAAAACCGGCTGTACAAGTGATGTACAGCCGGTTTTGTTTGTTTTAATATTAAGTCAGCATTCCGCCGTCTACGTTTAAAGTTTGTCCTGTGATATAAGAAGACATTTCGCTTCCTAAGAATACACATGCATTGGCAACATCTTTGGTCTGTCCTGCTCTCTTCATCGGAATTCTGTCTCTCCATGCCTGAAGGGTTTTCTCATCCAGATCTGCTGTCATTTCAGTTTCAGTAAATCCTGGTGCAACCGCGTTACATCTTATATTTCTTGATCCCAGCTCCAGTGCAATAGATTTTGTAAATCCTATTACTCCGGCTTTAGAAGCTGCATAATTGGACTGTCCCGGATTTCCGCTGATTCCAACTACTGAAGTCATATTGATAATAGATCCTGATTTAGCTTTCATCATCGGCTTAATCACCGCTTTCGTAAGGTTAAATACAGAATCCAGATTGATTCTCATTACCTGGTCCCAGTCTTCTTTAGACATTCTCAACAGCAGGTTATCTCTGGTGATTCCGGCATTGTTGATCAGAATATCGATCTTTCCGAACTCTTCCATTACATCGTCGATTAATTTTTGAGCTGCATCGTAATCTGATGCGTCAGACTGATATCCTTTGATCTGGGTTACAGAACTTAAAGCCGCCTCTAATGCTTGAGCTTTGTCTACAGAACCGGCATAGGTAAATGCTACTTTTGCACCCTGTTCAGCGTACATTTCAGCAATTTTTTTTCCGATTCCTCTTGTAGCTCCGGTAATTAGTGCTACCTTTCCTTCTAATAGTTTCATCATATCTCTTGATAATTATATTCTTGGTAAATACTACCGTCTTTTAAAAAACGGCAATTTAGCATATTTAATTTTATACTAATTAAGCAGTCCGCAAAGATATTATAAATTGTTATTCAATGCATTTCAAATCATCAAATTAGTGAAATTTTTTCGCTGTTTTTTATCATATTCTACAGACGGCTGCCGCTGTTTTTAAATCTTGTAAAATAAAGAATATCTGTTTTTTTATCTTTCTCCAGTTTCAAAACTTCCTTTTGCCAGTAATACTTATCATAAATAACATCTTTCAAAGGCTCGTTCTGAAAATTCACAACACCATATTTATCCTGCTTTTTTACGACAATTTCATTCTCAGAATTTTCAAATACAATGATATCATCGTAGATAAAAGGAACAATCTCTTTTCCTTTTTCATTAATTATTCCGTACAAATTATTGCTGTTTCTGCAGACTACCGGTTTTGAATACAGATTAAAAATATTGAAAAAATCAGGCTCCTGCTCTTTGATAAAATCAATGTCTTTCAAAACAGAAACTGAATTATCAAGCACAGAAAACCTATAATAACTGTTCTGTTTTTTAATGATGAGCTGATCCGGATAGAAAGCTATGATCCGGGTATTTTCTTCTAAGATGTTCTTCAAGTCTTTATCCAGAAATTTGTCTTCATTTCCTTTTTTAAGATAAATGAAATCTTTCCCTGAAATACTGAAGTTCTGTATAAAATCATATTCCTGAGGAGCAATAATATCTCCTTTAAGGTTCACAATTCCCGATTTCTTTGATTGATCACCGTAAACACTAAAGAGATCATTGAACAATGGCGTTAAAAACTTAAAGTTGCTAGGATAAAGCTTTTTGTCTTTCTTATCAAAAACAGTTGTTTTTCCTTTTTTTCTGAGATAAACATATTCTTTTGTTCCAAAATATTCCGGCGAAGCATCACCAAAGATCTCATCAGCGAGGATATTTCCTTCGATATCAATTAAGCCGTATTTTCCTGTAGCCCGGTTTTTAGTGATCAGAAAAGGGTATGAAGTAAAACTGTAGATCTGGGCCGAAAATTTGTGCAGCGTCTGCCCGTCTTTTCCAATGATTTCACTCTGATTATCTTCATTAATAATCAACGCTTTATCATTTTCAAACTGATAATCTTCTTTAAACTCCCTGCTGCTGACCTGTTTCCCTTCCAGATCGTATAAATACCAAGTTTTATCTTTCAATACGAAAAGTCGGTCTTCTGCTACGAACCTGATCCTGTCAGAATAAGGAATAATCTGTTTTCCGTTGTAATCATACACGGTTTCTTTCTCCTGTTTTGAAGAAATGATGCATTTTTCGCTGAGCCAGGGAGTATTAAAGCTCTGGTCATCCAGAGAGAGCAACTGATTCCCCTTTTCGTCAATAATGGCAGATTTTGTCTTATAACTGGATTCTTCAGTAGTAAGAATGAACCTGTTTTTGAATATATGTGAAATGCTGTATTTTGATTCAAAGGTTATATTTCCTAATGAATCTACGATGCTTCTGGTCTTTGTTTTTGAATCATAAACGGTTCCGTATCCACCGGAATAGGAATTGACTTCTTTTCCGATCTTTTTTGATAAAAGAATTTTGGTATACTGATTGGTCTGGGCCATACACACTGACGAACACAGTGCGAAAACTAAATTTCTCAATGAATTTAAATAGAATTATTGACAATAAGAACGATCTCTCCTTTTAAAGTTTTGCTTTTAGAAAATTCAATTAATTCATTGATTGTCCCGCGTTTGGTTTCTTCAAATTTTTTCGAAATTTCTCTGCTCAGACTGGCTTTTGTTTCTTCTCCGAAAAATTCTTTGATCTGCTCCAGAGTGGTATTGATCTTATGTGGGCTTTCGTATAGAACGATTGTTTTTTTCTCTTCTGCAAGCTGTTTCAGCTTCGTCTGCCTTCCTTTTTTCTGAGGCAGAAATCCTGCAAACAGAAATTCATTATTCGGAAGTCCGGACACGACAAGGGCCGGAATTAGAGCTGTGGCTCCGGGCAGACATATCATTTCGATATCATTGTCTGAGCCTGCTTTTGCCAGCAGATAGCCGGGATCTGAAATTCCCGGAGTTCCCGCATCGGTAATGATGGCAATATTCTGTCCGCTTTTAAGATCAGCAATTACTTTTTCAGTAGCCTGATGCTCGTTATGAAGGTGATAAGATTTTAAAGGCTTGGAAATCTCATAATGCTTTAAAAGTATTCCTGATGTCCTTGTATCTTCACATAAAATATAATCAACTTCCTTAAGGACTTTTACAGCCCTGAAGGTCATGTCTTCTAAGTTCCCGACCGGTGTGGGAACAAAATATAAGATTCCACTCAAAATTATAAGAATTTATTTTCTACCAATATCCAGAGTCTCTGGGCATATTCATCTACTTTACTCCACTTTCTTTCGTAATAAAGATCGCTGAGATATTCTTTTGCTTCTTCCAGGTTTCTGAAACTGTTCAGTTGGGCTACTGTATCATTCAGATCCGTCTGGCTTCCGCCAAAAAGCATTTTTGAAAAGGCAATTCTGTCATTCAGATCGAGCCTGAATTCAGGCTTCACCTTATCAGCCTCCATAAAGTTAGTCGGAATATTTGTTTTAAGAATGCTTCCCTGATCTTCTTTTGTTTCAGAAGGTTTTTCTTTCGGCACTTCTCTTTCCAGAGGATCATCATCAAAAAGCGTCTGCACAGCCTTCAATCCTTTGATATTAGCCAGTTTTATCTTTTTCTCCTGCTGATAGGCATCCAAATCTTCGAAGCTCTCATCAGAAGCCGGTTTTGTTTTTTCTGTCCCGGGAACAGGCTTTTCTATTTCAACAATTTTCCTTCTGTCGTACACCTCTGCAAGAATAGTTTCTTCTTTTTCTTCTGAAGGAAAATCATTTTTTATTTCACTCAGAATACTTTCGACATTAGAAGTTTCTGTCAGCATTTCACCCTGTTCAACAGTTACATTGGATACACTGAACTGTTCTTCGTTTTCTTCAATCAGGATTTCGTCTTCCAGCATTTCCGTATCAAAGATGCTTGGAATTATTTCTGTCTGTTTTTTGTCTTTAGCTTCGGTATTATTATCTGCTTCTTCGTTTTCAAGGTCATTTGAAGCATCCGTTTCATGTGAAACATTGTCTTCATCTTCGTCAATTTCGTTCAATTGATTATTGAAAACAGCCTCCTCTTCTGTAATTTCATTGATGAATAAATCCTCATTGAGACCTTCATCATTATCCGGTTCAGCATCAGCAAGGATTCTTTCCTCATCCACAAAACTAAAGACTTTTTCGTTAACGTTGAACGCTTCATTTTCATCGATTTCGTTCAGCTGATTATTAAAAACAGCCTCCTCTTCTGTAAGATCACCTTGAGAAAGTTTTTCATTAGCATTTTTAGCCGGATCCTGATTATAATTTTCTTCTACAAAACTTACAATATTTTCATGGAACTCATTTTCTACGATCTCATCAAGCTGATGGTTAAATTTTTCCTCCTCATCTCCTGAGGCAACTGCATATTCCTCTCCTTCATTTTCATCAATTTCATTAAACTCATTATTGAAGATCGCTTCTTCTTCCGTTACCTCATGATGAGATTCATGTATATCATCAGTCTTTAATGAAGCGTATTGGTTTTCTGAATTTTGCTGAGAATTATCAGTAATAAAATATTCGATATTCTTTTCCAGAAGTCTTAAAAAAGATATCCTGTTTGCAAGCTCATCTACAAGATCCTGCTTGGAAAGTAATTCATCTACGTTGTTTATTTTCTCCAGAATATCAATGATATTCTTGGATTCAAAAAAAATTTTTTCCTTTAAATCTTGGATGTTCTGCATAATAAGAATCTTATTAAAATTGCTTACTTTTGATCTTAAAAATATACGGCTAATTTAACAAATGTTTTTAGAAAATACAATTAATCATTCCAAACAAAGTGGTTGGATGGAAGTTATTTGTGGCTCTATGTTTTCGGGGAAAACCGAAGAGCTGATCCGAAGATTGCGAAGAGCAGAAATGGCGGGCCAGAACGTGGAAATTTTTAAACCGAGACTGGATACACGATATTCTGACGAGGACGTTGTTTCTCATAATCAGAATAAAATACGCAGCACAGCAGTAGATAATCCCAATGAAATTCTTCTGCTGGCCTCTAACTGTGATGTAGTGGGAATAGATGAAGCTCAGTTTTTTGATGAAAGCATTGTTGATATTGCCAACCAGCTTGCCAACAGCGGCGTACGAGTGGTTGTGGCAGGTCTCGATATGGATTTCCTTGGACGTCCGTTCGGACCGATGCCCAATTTAATGGCTACTGCAGAATACGTTACTAAAGTGCATGCTATTTGCAAGAGAACGGGTAATCTGGCCAACTATTCTATGAGAACTTCCCAGGGAAATGATCTTGTGGAGCTTGGCGAAACGGAAAGTTACGAAGCAGTAAGCCGGCGTGTTTTTATTGATGAAGTACTTTTAAAAAAGAAAAAATAAATTAACTTGTAAAGGTAAAAGAGCAAAACTTTGAAATAAAAGCCTGGTTTGAACTATATATTTCAAATTCCCTCCATTTACCATTATTAGCTCAAAATATAGCAGAAGGGGTACCAATGAATTATACAGTAAAACAAATTGCAGACATCACCAATGCACAGATCATTGGAGATCAGGATTTAGTGATCAGAAATATAGCGTTCGACAGCAGAATTATTTATTCAACGAAGAATACGGCATTTGTAGCAATCAATACGCATAAGAATTCCGGTGAAAAATTCATTGAAGCTGCCATAGATCGTGGTATTGGTGTGATCATTTCTGAGCATCAGCTTCCGCAGTTTGATACTATAACATGGGTCATTGTTGAAAATTCGGTGGAATTCCTTCAGAAACTGGCAAAATATCATTTCGAAAATTCTCACCTTAAGTCTATCGGAATTACAGGAAGTAATGGAAAAACCATTTTGAAGGAATGGCTGTATCAATGTCTGTGGAATGAATTCCCGACTGTAAAAAGTCCGAAGAGTTTTAATTCCCAGATCGGTCTTCCGCTTTCCTTACTTCAGATCAACAATTCCCATCAGCTTGGAATTTTTGAAGTAGGAATTTCAAAGCCACACGAGATGGAAAAACTGGAAAATATATTCCATCCCCAGATCGGGCTGCTTACCCATATCGGAACTGCTCATGCAGCCAATTTTGAATCCGAAGAAGAGCTGATCAATGAAAAGATCATACTTTTTAAAGGTTCTGAAACCATTATCTATAATGGCGATAATACATTGGTTGACAAAAAGATAAAGGAATTATATTCTAGTAAAAAATTAATTTCCTACGGCCTTAAGAAAGGCAACCAGGTTTTCATAAAAGAAAATATTTCCAAGGATGAAAAAATTACGGTTGTTTATTTCGATGAAGAAATCTCCTTCCCTGTCCATCAAAGAGACGAAGCTACCTTAACGAACGCTCTGGCTTTGATCACCGTTTTAAAAGAATTGAATATCGATAATCAGAAAATTGTCGAAAAAATCAACGCTTTAAAGGCAGTGGAAATGCGTCTGGAAGCTATTGAAGGTATAAAAAATAATATCGTTATTAACGATTCTTTTAATCTGGATTTAGATTCCCTTAAAACTGCCCTTCAGTTCCTGAATGAATATAAAAAAACTAAAAAATCTTTGGTTTTAACGGATATTGTAGGGGTTAATTCTAATTCCAAAGAACTTTATGAAGAAGTTTCTGAACTGGTGAATGACCAGAATTTCGATTCTGTATTTCTTATCGGTGACGAAATATCAAAATTTAGTGAATTATTTAAATCTAAAACTTCTACTTTCGTTAATACTCAGGAATTAATTGACAGCAAGCATCTTACCGAAATTGAAAACCAGATTATCCTGCTTAAGGGAGCAAGAAAATTTGAGATCGAAAAGCTTAAGGATATTCTTGAACTCAGAAAGCATGATACCGTTCTAGAGATCAATCTGAATGCTATTCTTCACAATATCAACTATCACAAATCCCTCCTAAAACCGGGAACGAAAATGATGGCGATGGTAAAAGCGAATGCTTATGGGCTGGGCAGCTATGAAATTTCCGAATTTTTACAGCATCATCATATTGATTATCTGGGTGTTGCTTATGCCGATGAAGGAGTAGAGCTTCGAAAAAAAGGAATAACCACTCCTATTGTGGTCATGAATCCGGAACAGCACAGCTACGAAACCATCATTGAATATAACCTTGAGCCTGAGATTTATAGTTTCAGAGTATTGGAATTGTTTTACGATGCCGTACAGAAATCCGGTTACGACAAAAAATATCCTATTCATATCAAACTGGAGACGGGAATGCACCGCCTTGGTTTTAAAGATTTTGAGCTGGATCAGCTAAGCGAAACTTTAAGTCATAAAAATGTAAAGGTCCAGAGCTTATTCAGCCATTTATCATCTTCTGATATGCCTGAAGAAAAACAATTTACATTCAGGCAGCTTGAAGTTTTTGAAAAGAATTCCAGTTATCTGATCGAGAAACTGGGTTACGCTCCTCTCAGACACATCCTGAATTCTTCCGGGATAACAAGTTATACGGAACATCAGTATGAAATGGTAAGAATTGGCATTGGAATGATTGGAGAATCACCTTGTAGTGAAATACAGAAACAGCTTCAGTCTGTGGTAAGTTTTAAAACCGTAATTTCACAGATATCAACGGTTGATACCGGTGAATCTGTTGGCTACAGCAGAAAATATAAGGCTGATCATGCAGTAAAGATCGCTACTATTCCTGTCGGCTATGCCGATGGAATCCCAAGACTGATTGGAAACCAGGTTGGAAATGTAGGCGTTAACAAAATATTGGCTCCGATTGTCGGAAACATCTGCATGGACATGATGATGATTAATGTAGATCAGATTCCCAATGTAAAAGAAGGTGATACAGTCACCGTTTTTAATGCAAAACCAAGTTTAAAAGAATTCGCAGGCTACTGCAAAACAATAACCTATGAAGTGTTAACCTCCATTTCGCCCCGGGTGAAAAGGATTTATATAAAAGACTAGTTATGAGAAAACTCCTGATCCTTCTCTTCGCATTCCAACTCCTGATGATCCATTCTCAAGTGAAAAAGGATCTGGTCATACCAAAAAATCCAAGAATCGGCCTTTCTCTTGCCGGTGGTGGTGCCAAAGGTTTTTCACACGTCGGAGTACTGAAAGTACTGGATTCACTAGGAGTAAAGGTCGATTATATTTCCGGAACCAGTATGGGAGCCATTGTTGGAGGCCTATATGCCTCGGGATATTCCGGGAAAGAAATAGAAAAGATTGTAATGGACACCGATTTCTATTCTCTTATAATGGATCCTAAATCCAGACAGGAAACTTCTTTCTTTAATAAATCCGTCGATAAATACCTTTTATCCATTCCTTTAAAAAACGGGAAAATATCCCTTCCCTCCTCCATAAGCTCAGGACAGAGAAATGTTTACCTACTTAAGGAACTTTTTAAAAATGTTTCCAATATTGATGATTTCTCCAAACTGCCAATTCCTTTTATGTGTGTTGCTACCAATCTGGAAAGCGGCAATATGGAAATTTTCGAAAAAGGCGATCTTGTACAGTCAATAATGGCCAGTTCTGCCTTTCCTTCTCTGATGGATCCTGTAAAAATTGGTGACAGCATTTATATAGACGGAGCGATGACGGTAAATTATCCTTCAAAGCCATTAAAGGACAAAGGAATCGATATCGTGGTCGGTGTGGACCTAAACCAGGATTTATCGAAAAGAGAAGATTTAAACAATATTATATCAATCCTTAATCAGGTTATTGATTTCGGAATTAAAAGAGATACCAGAAAACAATATAAATACACAGATATTAATATCAAGCCCAATCTGAAAGGAATGACTGCCACCAGTTATGATGAGAAGAAAAAAATTCTCGATAGTGGCTATGCGGAAGGTATGAAATACACCGCTGTGTTGGATCAGCTTCCCAAACGAGAGTTTGATCGCCTTAGAGAGCGTGTAAACCCAATATATTCCAATGTGTATAAGATTGACAGTATTTCGCTGGATGGAGGCCGTATTTATGGTAAAAACTACGTCTTAGGTAAAATGGGCCTACGTCTGCCATCCATGCAAACCTATGGCTCTATCAACAAAAAAATCGATAAACTGGTTGCTACCAATAACTACCGTTTCATCAATTATGATATTATTCCAGAAAATGATGCCAATTATCTTAAGCTTTACGTTACAGAGGATGAAGCCCGCCATTTTTTAAAAGTTGGACTGCATTATGATGAAGTCTTCAAAACCGGTCTTCTTCTGAATTATTCAGGAAAACGTCTTTTATTTAAAAATTCAAACTTATCCCTTGATGTTATCGTAGGCGATAAACCAAGATATTATCTAAACTATTTTATTGATAACGGATATATCCCTGGCTTCGGTATCTACTCTTCCGGAATGAGCTTTGATCTAAAAAATATTGACAATAATGTAGTGGATAAATGGGAATGGTTCAGGAATGAAGCCTTTATACAGTCTGTATGGAAGGATAAATTTGCAATCGGAGGCGGAATCAGTCATGATTATTTCGGAGCTGAAATAAATGGCGAGCATGAGAGGTATATGCGTTTTTTAAATCCTTATGTTTTCCTGAAAAGTGATACCCAGAACGACAAAGACTTCCCTTCTAGAGGCATTTACATCAACGCAGAAGGTAAAGTAATCGATCTTTTGAAATCCGAGGTTGAAAAGAGAATTATACAGGTTAAAGCAGATATCAGGATTAATGTTCCAATTTCAAAGCAATTTTCCTACCGTCTTAATTTGTATGGCGGAATTACCATCGGCGATAATCTTCCGGAATTTTACCAATATAGACTTGGCGGAATTTTTGAACAGAATATGATCAATTTCAGAAGCTTCGGAGGATTTTATTTTGCTCAGCTCAATACCAATAATGTCATTCTTGTTTCCAATGATCTTCAGTTCAAATTCAATAAAAACTATTTCTTAAGTGGGAATTTTAGCTTTGCCAATCTTTCGGATGATATCAATTTTGAAGATGCAGTTAAAGTAAATTATAGTTCAGTAGGACTTACTGCCGGATATAAATCTCCGTTTGGACAAATTAAGGTCAATTTTAGCCACTCACTTAAAAACAATCAAAAAGGCATATTCAGTGTTATTTTAGGACACTGGTTTTAATACAATGATACAATTCTTTTACGAAAATTTAGAGGAATCTGTAAATACAGATTATCAAAAATGGCTGGAAGATATTATTCTTTCAGAAGGAAAAAAACTAGGCGAAATCAATTATATTTTCTGCGATGATGAATATCTGCTTAAGATTAATCAG
Organism: Chryseobacterium sp. 22532; assembly: GCF_052044665.1. Taxonomy (NCBI): domain Bacteria; kingdom Pseudomonadati; phylum Bacteroidota; class Flavobacteriia; order Flavobacteriales; family Weeksellaceae; genus Chryseobacterium; species Chryseobacterium sp. 22532. The sequence goes on along the minus strand of NZ_JBQENJ010000001.1, from coordinate 189,151 downwards.
GATTATCTGCAGCATGATTATTATACCGACATCATCACTTTTGATTATGTAAAAGGGAAAACAATAAGCGGAGAGATTTTCGTATCTTTGCAGCGAATTTCAGACAATGCTTATGCCCTATCCAGAGATTACGAAGAAGAATTAAAAAGGGTTTTGGCCCATGGCATCCTTCATCTTGCAGGATACAAGGATAAGACGGAAGAAGAAGAGAAAGAAATGCGGAGAATGGAAGATTTATACCTGGCTAAGTTTAAGGAATTAAATCCTTAATAAATTGAAGAATCGCTTAAAGAATAATCTGTAAAGTGTTCAATTATAGCCACAATAAAAGCTCACCTAGAGCACATTCTCTAAAAATGTTTCACGTGAAACATTCATAGAAAACAGTAAAATTAAAGGCTTTAAATAAGCAATATAAAAATGATTTCAGATACATATGACGTAATCGTAGTAGGCGCCGGACATGCAGGTTGTGAAGCTGCAGCCGCTGCAGCGAACCTAGGTTCAAAAACCCTGCTTGTTACAATGAATATGCAGACAATCGGACAGATGAGCTGCAACCCGGCAATGGGAGGAATCGCAAAAGGACAGATCGTAAGAGAGATTGATGCTATGGGAGGATACTCCGGAATCGTAGCAGATAAGTCAGCAATCCAGTTCAAAATGCTGAACCTTTCAAAAGGCCCTGCGATGTGGTCTCCAAGAACGCAAAATGACAGAATGCTTTTTGCAGAAGAATGGAGATTAGCATTAGAAAACACACCCAATCTTGATTTCTTTCAGGATATGGTAAAACAGCTTATTGTAGAAAACAATAAGGTAACCGGAGTTATTACTTCTTTAGGAATTGAGATAAAAAGTAAATCTGTAGTTCTTACCAACGGAACATTCCTTAACGGATTGATTCACGTTGGAGACAAACAATTAGGCGGTGGAAGAATGGGCGAACCTAGAGCATTCGGAATTACCGAACAATTGGTAAGCTTAGGTTTCGAAGCAGGTAGAATGAAAACAGGTACTCCTCCACGGGTAGACGGAAGAAGCCTTGATTATTCTAAAATGGAAGAGCAGAAAGGCGATGAAAATCCTCAAAAGTTCAGCTACACAGATACTCCGAAATTAACAAAACAATTAAGCTGTCATATCGTTTACACCAACGAGACAGTACATGATATTTTACGTGAAGGTTTCGACAGAAGCCCAATGTTTAATGGTACGATTCAAAGTTTAGGCCCAAGATATTGTCCAAGTATTGAGGATAAGATCAACCGTTTTGCGGAAAGAACCAGACATCAGCTTTTCGTAGAACCGGAAGGATGGAAGACGGTTGAAATCTATGTAAACGGATTCAGCTCTTCCCTTCCTGAAGATGTACAGATCAAAGCGATGAAGCATATTCCCGGCTTTGAAAATGTAAAAGTATTCCGTCCCGGCTATGCTATTGAGTATGACTACTTCCCTCCTACCCAATTAAAGCATACATTAGAAACAAAACTAATCGATAATTTATATTTTGCGGGCCAGATCAACGGAACCACAGGATATGAAGAAGCTGCAGGACAAGGATTAATCGCTGGTATTAATGCCCACAATAAAGTACACGGAAAAGAAGATTTTATTCTGAACAGAGATGAAGCTTACATCGGAGTATTAATTGATGATTTGATCACAAAAGGAACGGAAGAACCATACAGAATGTTCACTTCCCGTGCAGAATACAGACTTTTATTAAGACAGGATAATGCTGATATCAGATTGACTGAAAAAGCTTACCATCTAGGTCTTGCTAAAGAAGACCGGTTAAGAAAAGTTGAAACAAAAGTAGCTAAGAGTCAGGAACTTGAAGAGTTCTTAAGAGAAACTTCTTTAAAGCCAGGTATTATTAATCCAATACTAGAAACTATTGAAAGTAATCCCGTAGATCAGGCTTACAGAGCATCGCAGTTTCTTACCAGACCTAATATTACACTGGAAAAGCTTGATACTATTGATGTTATCAAAGAATTTTCATCAAAATATGATGATGAAGTAAGAGAACAGGCTGAGATCAATATCAAATACAAAGGTTATATTGAAAAGGAAAAAGAAAATGTAGCGAAACTTAACCGTCTGGAAAATATAAAAATTCCGGAAGATTTTGATTATAAAAGCCTTTCCAGCCTTTCTTCAGAAGCAAAGCAGAAAATGTCTAATGTAAGACCGAAAACAATTGCACAGGCAGGCAGAATCAGTGGTGTTTCTCCAGCCGATATAAACGTTTTACTGGTCTATTTAGGACGTTAAAGCAAAAATGTTTCACGTGAAACATTTATAAATTAAAAGCAAAAATTAAGGTATTTATAGCCTTTAAGTTTTCAAGCAGTAAATACCTTATTTTTAAATATCAAGTAATTAATTCAATGAGAATAAAGGATCATTTTCTTTCACAGGAAATATTTGAAATAAAAGAAACAGAAACAAAAGGGGTTTTCAAGACCTCTCCTATTCCATCCAATATTTCCAAATATTACGAAAGCGAAGATTATATTTCCCATCATCAGGATTCAGGAAGTTTTAAAGAAAAGCTTTATAAATTCTTACAGTCTTTTAATCTACAATACAAAAAAAATATCCTCGCAGACAGGATAAAAAAGGGATCTAAAGTCCTTGATTACGGTTGCGGTGCCGGAGAATTTGTAAAATATATAGAAAACGATTTTGAAACTTTCGGTTTTGAACCTGATGCCGATGCCAGAAAAGCTGCACTTAATAAAATATCCAAAGCAACGGTAATTGATAATATCAATATTATTCAGGACTACAGTTTAGATGCTATTACATTATGGCACGTTTTTGAACATGTAGAGAACCAGGATGAGATGCTTGAAATTTTTCACAGAAAACTAAAAGATAAAGGACTCCTCATTATAGCTGTTCCCAACCCTACTTCTTATGATGCAAAACATTACAAAGAATATTGGGCAGCTTATGATGTACCGAGACATATTTATCATTTCTCCAAAAATGGTATGGAAAATTTAATTTCCAAGAAACCAAACTGGAAAATGAGAAAAATCAAACCTTTGGTCCTTGACTCTTTTTACATCTCCATGCTGAGCGAAAAATACAAAAAATCACCTCTTTTTTGGCTAAAAGCAGTTATTTACGGAACGATTTCTAACGTAAAGGCTCTTTTTTCGAACGAATTTTCAAGTTTGATATACATTATCGAAAAAAGATAGAAAATCGATTTTTGAGCCATTTCTGAAGGTCAATTTTCACCAATTTCAACAAAAAAACAAAACCTGGAGAATATTCCGGGTTTATTTTTTGATCAATATATAAGTCAAATTAAAAAGTAAATTTAAAAACTCCCCTACTCGATTCCTTTAACAATTTAGAAAATGTAAAAAAGGAGTATATCAATTTATAGCAAGCTGTAAATTTCTAAAGATTATTGATTGACCAATTTCAGGTTAGAAAAATTATCCAAATAAAAAAGCTGTTGAAAATAAAATTGAGCTAACAAATTATTTTACAAAATTTTGAATGAAGGTTAAAAATTTGATCATGTGAAAAAAAATAACCTTAAAAAATATTCGCCAATAGCATATTTTCATCAGAAAATAAATTTTATAAAAAGATGTAGATATCCACATCTTTTTAACAAAATTGGAAATTTACCACTCATTTTCGAAAACTAGCCTCAACTCACTCTTAATTTAAAAGCAAAACAAAAAAAGACCGCCATATCTGACGGTCTCCTATATATAAAAATAAAATATTATTTATTGATAGCAGCAACTCCAGGAAGTTCCAAACCTTCCAGACTTTCAAGCATCGCTCCTCCACCTGTAGAAACATAGCTCACTTTATCATCATAACCGAACTGCTTTACAAAAGCAACACTGTCACCTCCTCCCACTAAAGAGAAAGCTCCTAATTTTGTTGCTTCAGCAATGCTGTCTCCCAAAGCAACTGTCCCGCCCGCAAAATTTGACATTTCAAAAACTCCGATTGGCCCGTTCCAAAGGATTGTTCTTGAATTCAGCAATACATCATTGAACTGGTCTCTTGATTTATGACCTGCGTCAAGTCCCATCCACCCTTCAGGAATTGCATAAATATCTGCTTCTTTTCTTTCCGCATCATTATTAAAAGCTTCCGCAATAATAACATCAGAAGGAAGATATACTTTAACTTTATTTTCCTTCGCTTTTCCTAAAATCTCAAGAGCTAAAGGAAGTTTATCCTCTTCTACTAATGAGTTTCCTATTTTTCCGCCTAAAGCTTTAATAAAAGTAAATGCCATACCTCCTCCAATAATCAGATTATCAATTGCCGGAAGTATATTTTCTATAATGGTAATTTTAGTTGAAACCTTAGAACCTCCAAGTATAGCAGTTACAGGCTTCTCTCCTTTTCTCAAGACTTTATCAATAGCCTGAAGTTCTTTAGCCATTAACAAACCGAAAAACTTAGTTGATTCAAAATATTGAGCAATAACTGCTGTAGAAGCATGTGCTCTGTGAGCTGTCCCGAATGCATCATTTACAAATGCATCTCCAAGTTTTGAAAGCTTTTCAGCGAATCCTGCATCCCCCTTTTCCTCTTCACTATGAAAACGAAGATTTTCCAACAATAAGATCTCACCAGGCTGAAGCTCAGAAGCTGCCTTTTCAGCCTTTTCCCCGATACATTCATCCACAAACTTAACTTCCTTTCCAAGAACAGCAGAAACTTCATCTACGATATGCTTAAGAGAGAATTCATCTTTTACTTCGCCTTTAGGTCTCCCAAGATGGGTCATTAAGATTACAGAGCCCCCGTCATTAATAATTTTTTCTACTGTAGGTTTTACAGCTACGATTCTTGTATTATCTGTTACTTTTAACTGATCATCCTGCGGAACATTGAAGTCCACTCTTACCAGAGCTTTCTTGTCTTTAAAATTGAAATCATTGATTGTTTTCATAAGTATCTTTGAATTTTCGTTTCACAAATGTAAGCTTTTAAACATTTTCAAGAGAACCAATAAAACAAAACTTTTTGAAAACTTTCCCCCAACCCAATCACCCACTAATCAACAATTTTTTCTCTTTAAAAGAAAAGAATAATGTAGTTGTTGTTGAGTATTGTTAGTTTCGGGGATAAGTTTTATCAAAATAATTGGTAACAAATAATTTTTATTCAATTCATATTTAATTCACATTGTAATATCTTGTAAATCTGTCTTTTCACAGACTTATTAACAGATGTGAGTAAGTTTGCCACAAATCCATTATTAGTTATTTGATTATGGAAAAACTTTGGATTAAGTGGAGAAAACATTTTGAAAGTTGTGGTTAAAATTTTCAAATACATTTCCCATTACGAAATAAATCCATCTTTAAAAACAGAAAGTTGGAAAAAGTTTTCCACAGTTATTCACATACCTTTTCACAAATTACCATGGATTAACTAACAGACTTTGTTATTATTCTTACCTTTGTCATGAAATAAAATCTAAAAAGACTTAATACAGGTATTATGAAAAGAAAAATAGCTATTGCTGCAGACCATGCAGGCTATGAATACAAGGAGATTGTTAAGAACTATCTTTCAGAACAATTTGATGTTCAGGATTTTGGCACGTTTTCCACAGACAGTGTGGATTATCCGGACTTTGTTCACCCTGCCGCAACATCTGTGGAAAATGGTGAGAACGAATTGGGAATATTGATCTGCGGAAGCGGAAACGGAGTTCAGATCACAGCGAACAAACACCAGAAGATCAGATGCGCACTTTGCTGGATGCCGGAGATTGCAGTGCTGGCAAGACAGCATAATGATGCCAATATGATCTCAATACCGGCAAGGTTTATCTCTAAAGAATTAGCCATAGAAATTGCTGAAAAATTTCTTTCTACAGAATTTGAAGGAGGAAGACACCAGAACAGAGTAGATAAAATTGCTGTTTGCTAAAATATATAAAGGCCTGTAAATCAAATTGCAGGCCTTATTTATTTTTTATTTTGTATCTTTGCAGCAGTTAATAGAAATTACCAGTCTATTATTTCCATCCCAAACCTGAATACCTAAAAGATATTTATTCACAGGTTTTTCTCCCCTCTTCTCCATATTTGTAGTAATTTTAACAGACTAAGTTCCATTGTAAATAAATTGGAAAGAAAATTGATGCTGTTGAATTAATAAGAAAATATAAAAACAGTATCCATAAAGAGGTAATAATTCCTGAAAGTGATTTTATTGAAATGTCTCTTAATATGGAGGAAAAAATAATAAATAGAAAGTTTTAATTCGTGATCTTATTTATTTTGAATTTAAAAACTCTGCAGTTCAGAGATTTCAAAAACGGATTATTACAATAATAACAATTAAATAACATTAAAAATGCCAAGAAAAGGTAAATATATAAGCCATAAAAACGAACAGAAACTCATAGAGATCGGAAGACTGATCCTGCGTTTCATGAATACCAATTCATCGAAGATCTATAATTATAAGCAGATTGCAGACGGAATAGAGTATAAAAATCCCCGCCAGAGAGAGCTGGTGATCCAGGCCCTTCACAAACTTCAGGGCTCTGAAAAGATCAAAGAAGTAGAAAAAGGAAAATATATCGTTAATCTGAAGATTGCAGGAACTTTGACAGGAGTTATTGATTTTAACCAATCCGGAAATGCCTATGTTAATGTAGAAGGTGTGGAAGATGATATCTTTATCCATTCCAAAAATGTGAAAGATGCATTACAGGGCGATAAAGTCCTGATCGTGACGTATCATTTCAAAGGAAAAAAACTGGAAGGTTCCGTACTGGAAGTTCTGGAAAGAGCAAGAACTGAATTTGTAGGAACATTCCAGGTAGTTGCCCATAAAGATTTTGGATTTGTGGTTTGTGATAAAAAATCCATCCACACAGATATCTTTATTCCAAGAACCAAATTTGGAGGTGCTGAAAATGGCGATAAAGTCGTGGTAAAAATGATAGAATGGAAGCCTGGTGATAAGAACCCTGAAGGAGAAATCATCCAGGTATTGGGAGCTCCGGGTGAGCATGAAACTGAGATCCACTCTATTCTTGCGGAATATGGCCTTCCTTACGATTTTCCACAGGAAGTTGAGCTCGATGCGGATAAAATTGACAGAAGGATTACCGATGAAGAAGCTGCAAAGCGTTGGGATATGCGTGATATCTGTACCTTCACCATTGACCCTAAGGACGCAAAAGACTTTGATGATGCGCTTTCAATAAGAAAATTGGAAAACGGAAACTGGGAGATCGGTGTGCATATTGCAGACGTTTCACATTATGTAGTTCCGGGAACTATCCTGGATGATGAGGCTTACAAAAGGGCAACTTCGGTATACCTTGTAGACCGTGTGGTTCCAATGCTTCCCGAAGTTTTGAGTAACGATGTATGTTCACTTCGTCCTAATGAAGATAAATATACATTCTCTGCAGTTTTCGAGTTGAATGATAAAGCTGAGATCAAGAAACAATGGTTTGGAAGAACAGTGATTCATTCAGACAGAAGATTTACTTACGAAGAAGCTCAGGAACGTATAGAAACAGGCCAGGGAGACCTTGCAGAGGAAATCAATACCCTTGACAGGTTAGCCAAAATCATGCGTGACGAACGTGTAAGAAACGGAGCTATTACATTTGACAGAAGTGAAGTAAGATTCAATCTGGATGAAAACAACTCGCCTATCGGGGTATACTTTAAAATAAGTAAAGATTCCAATCACCTGATCGAAGAATTCATGCTTTTAGCCAATAAAAAAGTATCTGAATTTGTATCATTGAATAGTAAAGGTGGAGTAACAAACAATACCTTTATTTACAGGGTCCACGATGATCCGAATCCTGCAAAACTGGAAGCATTGAGAGATTTTGTTTCTACTTTCGGGTACAAAATGAATCTTGACAATACCAAGAAAGTTGCAGAATCTTTAAACAAGCTTCTTTCCGATGTCAAAGGAAAAGGAGAAGAAAATATGATCGAAACGTTGGCCATGAGAAGTATGAGCAAAGCGGTATACTCTACAGAGCCTATCGGCCATTACGGTCTAGGTTTCGAATACTACAGCCACTTTACCTCTCCTATCCGACGTTATCCTGACCTTCTTGCCCACCGCCTTTTACAGCACTATCTTGACGGAGGAAAATCTCCAAGCAAGCAGGAGCTGGAAGACAAAGCAAAACACTGCAGTTCTATGGAAAGACTGGCTGCCGACGCAGAAAGAGATTCCATCAAGTTCATGCAGGTGAAGTTTATGGAAAAACATCTTGGAGAAACATTTACAGGAGTTATTTCAGGTGTTGCAGAATTCGGTTTCTGGGTTGAAATTCCTGAAAACGGAGCTGAAGGATTAATCAAATTAAGGGATCTGGTAGATGATTCATATTCTTATGACGCAAAGACCCATGCTGTGTATGGCAACAGGACCGGTAAAAAATATCAGTTAGGAGATCAGGTTCAGATCAAAGTGGTAAAAGCCAACCTTATTCAAAAACAGTTAGACTTTAAGATTGTTGATTAATTAAATCATAAAGTCTAACTTTGTATTAATGGGATGAAATTTTTTTTCATTTAAAATACTATTGAATGTTTGAACTTGTACTATCTGCTATTGTCTTAGGATTTATGCTGAGCCTGGTTTTTATAGGACCTATTTTTTTCCTTTTAATTGAGACCAGCTTCACCAGAGGGCCAAGACATGCTCTGGCACTGGATCTCGGAGTCATTACGGCAGATTTATTATGCATTGTTGCTGCATATTATGCAAGTGCGGATATTGTCACATTAATAGATAAGCATCCCGGATTTTACAGGATCACTTCCATACTTATTTTTGTATATGGGATTGTCATGATGGTCACCAGGACCAAAATGCATATGCCCGGTGAAGAAAAAATCATTGGCCAGAACTATTTTAAAACGTTTTTCAATGGTTTTTTCTTCAATCTTTTAAATGTGGGGGTTATTCTTTTCTGGCTGGTTACAGTAATCTCTGTAAGAAACCAGTACCCTGATACCAGCAGTTTTATACTGTATGTGAGTATCGTTATTGGTACCTATTTGTGTATCGACCTGGCCAAAATATTCTTAGCAAAACAATTTCACGATAAACTTACCCAGAAGCTTGCCAACCAGATCAGAAGAATCGTTGGTGGGATTCTTATTGTTTTCAGTTTCTTCATCTTTCTGCAGAGCTTTAAGAAATTTAATCAGTTCGACAGGCGTTTAGAAGAAGCTGAGAAAAAAGAAATCAAGTATCAAAAAACAGAATGAAAAAAATAATATTTCCCAAGGCCCTTAAAAAGGGTTCTAAAATAGCTGTTATTTCCCCTGCCGGAGCTGTAGATGTTTCTCAGCTCGAAAAGGGAATAGAAATGATTAAAAACAAAGGTTTTGAACCCGTTCTGGGCGAACACCTTTATACTAAATATTCAAACGGCTATAATTACGCCGGTACAGAACAGGAAAGAATTAAAGACATCAACTGGGCTTTAAATGATCAGGATATTTCAGCAATCTGGGCCTCTCGAGGAGGTTATGGCTGCCAGCATCTGGTTCAGCACTTAAAGCTGAAAAACTTTACAAATAATCCGAAATGGTATATCGGTTATTCCGATAATACTGTTATTCAAAGCTATTTATTGAAAAAAGGTTTTGCATCTATTCATGGACAAACCATTAAAACTTCCAGCTTTGGAGTTACAGATGAAAGCTATGATCTGGTTTTTAATATTTTGAAAGGAAAAAGGCCTGAATATACTTTAAAATCACATAAGTTTAATAAGGCAGGGAATATTGAAGGAGAGCTGGTCGGAGGTAATTTAGCTTTGATCTATGCGCTTTTAGGAACCAAGTATTCTTTTGACTTCAGGGATAAGATTTTATTCATTGAAGATATAGGGGAAAATTTTTACGCTTTGGATAGAATGATCATGACCCTGGAATTAGCCGGAGTTTTCAATAAAATAAAAGGATTGATCGTTGGCGGAATGACCAATATGGGCGATGAAAAAGAAAATAAAAGCTACGAAGAAAGCTTCGATGAATTTGCCTACAAGCTAATTTCTGACAGAATTTCAAAATATAAATTCCCAACGGTTTTTGGATTTCCGAATGGACATATTAAAGATAACAGACCTTTAATCATTGGAGGGAAGGTTAATATGAAGGTCGGAGATAAGGTTAAGATTGAGTTTTAGAAAAAAGATGATTCCGGATGAAGCTTACTGAAAATTTTGAGCCCATAAAAATCACTCCGGATCTGGTGAAAAGTATGCTTTATATTCTGTTTTTAGTTAGTGTAGTCTCTTATTTTCTATTCTTTTACAAAGGACTAAAGTTTGAATATAAAGAGAAATGTCCCTGTAATACTGAGTACACCCTTTCTCAGTATGATCAGAGAGGAAAGATTTGGGAAAGAAGGAACTATGCTTCTAAACCCGATTTTAAAACATTTAAACTCAAGAACAGAATGGGTTTTACACTTGATAAGCTTGAAAATATTGATTTTTATAAATTGAATGATACCCTGTTCAAACCCTCAGAAAAAAGTGAGTTTGATTTGTTTTCAAAACGATTTTACTGGGACTGCAAAAACAGAGAAGTGTGGATATCAACACACCATAAATTATCTTTTAAATAATGGCAACACATAATGATTTTGGTAAAATAGCGGAAGACCTTGCAGCAGAATATCTTCAGAAGAACGGCTATAAGATTGTTACCAGAAATTTCCGGTTTCAGAAAGCTGAAATCGATATTATTGCTGAAAAAGAGGGTTTAATTATCATCGTAGAAGTAAAAGCACGTTCTACAGATGCTTTTATGTTGCCACAGGAGGCGGTAACCAAAACAAAAATTAAGTCTATCGTTACGGCCGCTAACCATTATCTTGAAGAATTTAACAAAAGCAGTGAAGTAAGATTTGATATTATTTCTGTTCTTGCCGACGGAAAAGGAAATTTAGATATAGAACATATTGAAAGTGCTTTTGAAGCATTAGATGCAAATTAAAGTCACTAAATACTTTGCACACTATACAACTATACATTTTACAATACAATGAAAACAATACTCATCACCGGAGCTACTTCCGGAATAGGAAAATCTACTGCAGAGCTTTTGGCCAGACAGGGAAACAGAATTATTATCTGTGGAAGAAGAAATGAAGTTTTGGAATCTTTAAAGACTGAGCTTTCTCAATTTACCGAAATATTTAGTTTAAGTTTTGATGTAAGGAATCTTGAAGAAGTTGAAAAAGCAATAAGTTCACTGCCGGAAGAATGGAAAGCTATTGATGTTCTTATTAATAATGCAGGAAATGCACACGGTTTAGATCCTCTTTCTGCCGGAAAGACAGATGATTGGGATTCTATGATCGATGGGAATGTAAAAGGGCTTTTATATGTTTCCAAAATGATCATCCCTTCCATGAAAGACCGTAATTCAGGGCATATTGTAAACATTAGTTCAGTGGCGGCAAGACAGACTTATGCCAACGGAACCGTTTACTGTGCAACTAAAAAAGCAGTTGATGTGATTTCTGAAGGAATGCGTCTGGAACTTACTGAATTCGGGATCAAAGTGACCAATATCCAGCCGGGTGCTGTAGAGACAGACTTCTCTCTCATAAGGTTTAAAGGAGACAGTGAAAGAGCTTCTACTGTATATGCAGGATATGAAGCTTTAAAGGCAGAAGATATTGCTGATGCTATTGCTTACTGCATTAATGCTCCAAAACATGTGATGGTTTCGGATATGACCATTTATCCTAGTGCACAGAGCGAGCCGAGAACGATTTACAGAAAATAAGGTGAAAAAATATCACTTTTTATCCTCCTTTTCTCATTTACTTTTTTGGAATGGGCAAAAACTATGGAGCTGGCATAGATAGAAATAAAGCCATAAATTTGCATAAATTAAAGCAATTTCGCTTTCTGCAATTTTTAAATTAAGAAAATGAAAGTATTATACCTCGAAACCTCTTCCAAAAACTGTTCGGTAGCTATTTCAGACGATGAAAAGCTCCTGTGCCTGTGCGAAGAAGTTTCTGAAAACTATAAACAATCTGAAAGCCTACATACCTTTGTGGAGTGGGCGCTGGAAGGAGCAGGGCTTACCATGAAAGATATAGAGGCCATTTCATTAGGTAAAGGGCCTGGTTCCTACACCGGATTAAGGATTGGGGCTGCCTCTGCAAAAGGTTTTTGCTATGGACTGAAGGTTCCCTTAATCGCAGTAAATTCTCTAGAAAGTATGATAGAGCCTTTTTTAGGCAAAAACTACGATTATATAGTGCCATTAGTCGATGCGAGGAGAATGGAGGTTTATACGGCTGCTTATGACGGCAAAACAGGAAAAGAACTTTCACCGACCGAAGCCAAAATTTTAGATGAAACCTCTTTCGGGGAATTTAAAGATAAAAAGGTGATTTTTGTAGGCGACGGTGCTAAAAAGGCCGAAGAAATTCTGAATCTTCCGGATGCAGAATTTAGGAATGATATCTACCCTTCTGCACAATACCTGATCAGAAAGACCATAGAAATGATAGATAAAAAAGAGTTTGAAGATATTGCCTACTTTGAACCGTTCTATCTCAAAGATTTCCATGGGGTGAAGAAAAAGAAATCTTCAGATTCTGTATGACTATAAAAAAATAAGCAGTTACATAAAAAAAGCGAAGAGTAAATCTTCGCTTTTTATTTATTTGGGCATTTCCGGAATACCATCAGGATTTTTTTCTTTATCCTTATCTCTATCCTTTTTCAGTTTCTGTTTAGGCTTTTTGGGCTCTGTATCTGCGTCCTGTACAACCTGCTGAAGCTGGCTGTTTTTATCATTTCCGGCTGGATTCTGAGGAATACCATTATTCATATTCTGTACAGGTTGTGCCGGCATTTGTGGCTGCTGTGGAAGAGAATTTCCTTTATTATCCGTTGCCTGGAAAGAAAGCTCACTTTTCAGATAATTTAGCATTTCTTTCGCTTTTATGCCTTCCGGAGTTTTAGAATAGTTCAGTGCGATCTGTTCAAGCTGCAGAATCATTACCTCTTTTCCGCTCATTTTCCCGGTGTTGAATGCATTCAATAGGTGGAATTTCGGAACAAGGGCATCTTTGGGATACTTCTGTATCGTCTGATCTATGATGTCACGGCTTTCCCCGAACTTTTCAGCTTCATAAAGAGCGTAAGCCTTTTTGTATTCATTTTCAACATCTGCTGATGATTTCACGAATGAATTATTCTTAGGGTTTCTTGCAAATTCAGCATAAGAAGTATAAGGATAATCGGTCAAAAGAATCTGTTTTGCTCTTTCAGAGACCTGAGGATTCTTTTGGTAATTCATTGCAAAGATTTCATAAAGAGCCTGAAGCATTACTTTTTCCTCAGGTTTTACATCTACGAGATCATATAATGTCTTTGTTGCCAAAGGGGTATTCGTAAAATAATTCTGATACATGACGCCCAAACCTAATGAAGCGGTGTCTCTGTCTTTCTTTAACTGGCTCAGTTTTTCCTGATCAGTAGGAATCTGCTCAATATAGTAAGTCGGCTCAAAACGTCTTGGATTAGGTGCCGAAGTCACGCCAAGAGCTTCATTTTTCATATCTTCAATAGTCGCCATCTTTTTAGAATAACGCCAGTTATCAGCTAATGCCCTGTCTCCCCAGATCTGCTTAAAGGAAGATGATCCTTTGCTTATTGTTCCTGTATTGCTGAAATAAAAACCTTTGGTGGTAACCCCAAAATCTTCAAAAGAATTGGTGTTATTGGCAAAAATTGAATTAGCGCTATAATCCCCCGAATCAAAACCTTTGCTTCTTTCTGCACGTCTTCTCTCCTGTTCTTCTTTTTCTTCCTTAACTTTCAGTTTGGCGATATACTTCGAGAAAAAATCTGTTTTCTGAGCATCATTCATCTTCGCTAAAGAAAGAATACTGTCGTTTTTCTTGATCAGATAATAGTTTTTAGAGATCTTCTTAATATATTCAGACTGGTCTTTTAAAAGGACCTTAGAAGGCTCGTAAGTCATTACCGTAAGGGCAGAATCATAATAAGTTCCGGCGCCGATATAATCATTTTTTTCCAGGTAGCTCTTCCCTATTTCATAATACGTAAGACCTCTTACCTGTGGATCTGAGACCTTTTCAAAAAGAGATTTTTTAAAGAATTCCTGAGCTTCGTCTTTCTTTCCGGCTTTGTTGGCCATTAAACCTAAAGCATAGTAAAATTCATTCTTTCTGGAGCCGTAAGTTCCTTTCTTACTGATCCCTTCCAGATAATTTTTGGCTCCGTTATAATCCCCTTTTCCATTGAAAGTTTTAGCAATGGCAATTTGGGATTTTACTTCAAATTCAAAATCATTGGCATATTTATAAGCCTGGGTAAAGCTTTCACGGGCTTTATCATTTTGTCCCAGGTTTTCAGAAACCTGTCCTCTCAGATAGGCTATCCTGCTTTTCAGTTTTCTGTCAGAATTCAGCTCAAATGCCCTGTCCAGTTCAGCTCCGGCTTCCTCCAGCTTTCCTGCGTCCAAAAGAGCCTCAGAATGATAAATGCTCAGCAGTTTAGCATAGTTTTTATTAATATCCTCACCCTGTAGTTTGGCAAAAGTTTCGTTGGCTTTATGATAATCTTTGATCTGCGCATAGGCTACACCCTGGTAGATTCTCGCCAGAGGAAGCCTTTTATCATCCTTCATATGGGTGAAAACATAGTTCAGGGCATCCAGGGCCTGTACGGCCTTGTTCTGGTAGATTCTGGATTGTACAAGAATCATGTAAGCGTCAAAAATCTTTTTATTCTTTTCTTCACCGTTTCTGATAACTGAATATTTGTTGATGGCTTTCTGAGCCTTTGCTTCAGCAATTTCTAACGTAGTTGCTCCCTTGTTCTGGAGCTCATCAGGCATTCCGGGAGTTGTATTTCCCTGTGCATCGGGCATTCCGGGTGGCATTCCCGGAGCTCCTCTTTCAGAAGAAGGTCTGTTTACTTCAGCCATTTTCATGGAATTTTCAGCGAAGGCGGCAGATTGGCCCAGATCACTTCCCAAAGGTTGATCTTCAATAGTAAGAATAGGAATATAAGGCGCATAAAAATTGTCCTTGTGTCCCTTGTCTCTGCTCGTGAATTCGCTGTTTAATGCATCTTTTGCATTAAAAAGGGTATTGTAATATGTGTTGAATCCTTTCATGAATTTTGATCGCTGTTCCGGCTTTTTGGTCTTGGTAGCACAGGAAGCAACGATGCACATGATTAAAAGGAATAATATATTCTTTTTCATTATTCAATATAACTCTCTTATCTGCTTTTTATTATGAGCAGCTGATGATTTTGTAAAAATAACAAAATTTTGTAATGAATAATATTTATATTTCTTTCAAAATTTTATAAACCAAATGAGTAGGAAGTCCCATGATCGTATAAAAGCTTCCATTCATCCTGCTGATCTTTGCCATGCCCAGCCATTCCTGGATGCCATAGCTGCCAGCTTTGTCGAAAGGTTTGAAATTTTGAACGTAATATTCTATTTCATCATCGGTAATTTCATCAAATTCCACATCTGCAACATCAGTTTCGGTCCATGTTTTATTAACGGATTTTATAGTAATTCCCGTATAAACCTGATGAGTTTTTCCAGAAAGCAACCGCAACATATGCTTTGCTTCATTCCCGTCTTTCGGTTTTCCAAGGACCTTATTATCTATTGCAACTACAGTATCGGCAGTTAACAGTACTTCATCATCAGACAGTTCTCTGAATGCTGCTGCCTTTAATTCAGACAGATAAGCTGCTGCCTCTCCTATTTTGATATCCTTGGGAAGAATTTCTTCACAATCTATTTTTACAACCTCGAAATCGAAGCCTAAGCTTGAAAGCAGTTCTTTTCTTCTTGGTGACTGGGATGCTAAAAGTAATTTCATACGTTTTTATACAGATTGCGTATTATCATCATGCCAGTTCCCCTGAACCTTCATGACCTGCTCTATTACATCACGTACTGCCCCGCTTCCTCCTTTTTTGGCAGAAATATAATCAGATATTCCCTTTACTTCAGGAACGGCATTTTCAGGACAGGCTGAAATAGCAGAATTTTCCATAATGTGAATATCAGGAAGATCATCTCCCATTGTCAGGATCTCCTCATTTTTAAGATTGTATTTCTTTTTAAAATCTTCAAAGTCAACCATTTTATCGTGTGACTTTGGATAATAGTCCTTTATACCAAGATAATTGATCCTGTGCTTTACCATTTCATCATTTCCGCCAGTGATTACTCCGATTAAATAATTGTTTTTTAGTGCTTTTACTACTGCATAGCCATCCAGAACATTCATTACCCTGCACATATTTCCACCGGGCATCAGATAAACGCTTCCATCTGTAAAAACTCCGTCTACATCAAATACAAATGCCTTAATATCTTTTAATTTCTCTTTATAGCTCATACATTTTTTGAATAGAATGATTCATTGTTTTATAAATTTCAAGACTTTCGTCTTTTAATAACCGTTCATGTAATTCCAGTATCCTCACATCATTTCTTACGGCTGGGCCGGTTTGGGCGGCTTTAGGCTCGATCTCATGAATTTTCTGTATTGTTTCATCAATCAAAGGCAGAAAATAATTAAATGGAATTTCCTGCGAATCTGAAATCTCCTTTGCCTTTGCGAAAAGATGATTGACAAAATTGCAGGCAAAAACCGCGGTAAGGTGGATATATTTTCTTTTCTCGTGGCTGCTTTCCATTACATTTTCTGAGATTTTGGAAGCAATTTCAAAAAGAAGCTGCTTATCCTGTTCATTTTCAGCTTCAATAAATAACGGAATCTTCTCATAATCCAGTTCTTTTGATTTTGAAAATGTCTGCAAAGGATAAAAACTCGCTTTTCGGTACGCGCCTTTCAGAATTTCTTTGGGAAGAGATCCCGAAGTATGGGCAACCAGACAGTCTTTTTTGGTGATAAGCTGAGAAACATTTTCAACGGAGTTATCGCTTACACAGATGATATACAGGTCTGCATCTTGAAGTTGCTCCGTAGAATAAGGAACATTCAATTCCCCGGAAATCTTCTTTAATTCTTCGCCGTTCCTTCCAAAAACTTGCATTAATGGAATATTTTTCAGGCTAAACGCCTTTGCCATGTGATAAGCCACATTTCCGGAACCTATAATTACAGTTTGCATCTAACAAAGATAAGATTTTAAAGGAAGACGGAGGCAGAGCTCCCTGAAGTTTATGGTGGAATATCTCTGTTCCTATTGTGTAAGGCACATGACGTAATGATCTGATATTATTTTAAATATTTGGACCGAAAATTGAATAAGTAATTTAACTTTCGGCTATTTTTGTAATCCAAAACAGTGAAAGCATCTTATGAAGATTAAGGACGCGGAAATTATTTCGTTGATGCAGAATCCACGGACCCAGGAAAAAGGAGTCCGTGCCTTGATGGATGCTTATCAAAGCAGATTGTACTGGCATATCAGAAGAATTATTGTGGATGGAGATCTTGCTCAGGATACGCTACAGGAGACTTTTATTAAAGCTTACCAGAATTTTCACCAGTTCAAAAATGACAGTCAGCTGTATACCTGGCTTTACAGGATTGCTACCAACGAAGCATTACAGCAGGTCAACAAGTTGAAAAAAATGCAGAAAACGGATGAAGATCCTGAGTATTATATGCAGAACCTGGTGGCCGACAATACGGAAGGAGATGCGGAAGAAATACAGCTGCTGCTCCAGAATGCCATACAAAGCCTGCCCGAAAAGCAGAAACTGGTATTTATGATGCGGTATTATGATGATTTACCCTATGAAGAGATTTCTAAAATTGTAGATATGTCTGTAGGGACTTTAAAGACGAATTATCATTATGCCAAACAGAAAATAGAAGAGTATATTAAAGAAAATTACGAGAGATAATTTTTTGAACAAACAAAGATGAAAGAGTTCGACATAGAAAAACTAGAACGTAAGAATATTTACAAAATTCCGGATCATTTATTTGAAAATATCCAGGATAATGTAATGAACGAAGTGAAAGCGAATAAAAAAGCACCGGTTTTCAAATTAAACTGGATGTATGCCGCTGCGGCATCGCTTGCTTTAATATTCGGGGCAACGTATGTTTTTAATTCTGACAATGATCCGGCGGCAGATGTGGCGAATTCAAAAACATTAGCAGTCAACATTCAGGAACCAAAAACAGAAAGCGAACGTGCTTATGAAACTTTGGAAGCAGATTTAACTTCTGTTGAAAATAATAATCAAACAGTTAGTAGTCAGGGAACTAAAGCTATTTCATATACTCCTAAAAAGGATGTTGAAAGCGCAACAGCTTCGCAGCCTGTAAAAGCTGCCACTAAAAAAGAAGAAATTAAAATGAATGAATATCTGGATTCTTTTTCCAATTCCGAAATATCAGAACTGGCAAGCAATTCGACTCAGGACGTTTATTTAGATTTATATAATTAAGAAAGATGAAAAAGATATTATTTACACTTTTTATTATTTATGGTTTTGGCCTGAATGCACAAAATGCACAGACTACAGATTATGACTGGAAAAAAATGGACCCTAAACAACGAAAAGAGGTAATAAACAATCTTTCTCCTGAAGAGAGAAAAGAACTTCTTAAAAAGTTTAGGAATAATATGGTGGTAGAAAATCTCGAAATTGATGCCAGCGATAAAACAGAATTTACTCAGCTTTATAATGAGTATTTAGATAACCAGAAGCAGATAAAAAGCCAGTTTAACCCTGATTTCAACCCTGAAACATTATCTGACGATGAAGCCAAAGCAAAGCTTCAGCAGAGTTTCGAAGTAGGACAGAAACTGCTTGATAACAGAAAGAAATATGCTGACAAGATGCAGCAGGTGATTCCTTGCCAGAAAGTATTGAAGCTGTTCCAGTCTGAAGGAATGATGAGAGATAAAATGAATGAGAGAAAACCTCACAGCGGACGCAATAATAGTATGGTAAAGCCCAAACAAAACCCATAATAGTTTATTTTTTTAATGTTGGACGGCTCTTACAGACAATTGTTTGTGAGAGCCGTTTAGTTTTTAAACTAATTCATATTTTTGATGAAATCTTTATGTTATATGAAAAAAATACTACAGATCGCTTTATTTTTTGTTTCACTAATTTCTTTTGCACAATCTCAGGAGGTCATTAAAGAAAGAGGAAATCTTTCAAATCCAAAAGGGAATATTTATAAGTCTCTTGAAGTAATTGATCAAAGAGAAAATCAAAAAATAGGAGAGCTGCCTTTCGGAGACGGCAAAGAAATGAAAGAAATTGTTTTTCCCACTTCCATAAATAATTTCTTAAGTCAATGATATACAGAAAGTAACCATAAAGGCGGGAAAAATGAAATGGTTTTTAGTTCTTAAAAAGCTTAAAACCTATCTGGGAGAAACAGTAGGAAAGGAAACAGAAGGAGATATAGAGTTTTCTGCCCAGACTTTTCTGAAAGATGGAGATAATTATAAATTTTTATATAAAAAAGATACGGTTTATAGGTTTATAGTTTCAGAAGTAAAAATATTTCGGATATAATGGTGAAAAATATTCCGGTTATTTTTGCGATGTTTATGAAAAAAACATATACGCTGAAACCCAAAGAAAATTCTGTAACAATCGATGATCTTACGGATTATGAATCTTTTGTAAAAGCCAACTCCGAAGCATATAAAAATGAACAGCTGAAAGATGGAATTTACTTAAATCATACTTCATTTATGAACCAGATTCCTGAACCGGGAAATTATGTTTTTGAAAAAAATGAAAAAGGAGCAGTTTTAAGAGCGATAAAAGAAGAAAACGGTAAGAAAGATAAAATCTCTGCCAATGAAATGTTCATATATGTACAAAATGGAAAGGCTTATAAAAAAACATACTCGGGGTTTTTAGAGCTTAATAAAAATGACAGAGGATTTTATCTGGTAAGCAACAGAAGTTATATTCTTTCGGTTCAAAATTCTGCTGTTTTTTTAGCGTTGGTGCAGGACAAGGAGGGATGTATGGAGGTCTTGCTGTTGGTCTTGTAGGAATTTTTGAGCGAGGACTTAGACAAAATAAGGCGAGAAAAAGTGAAACGTTTGCAATTTATATCGATCCACAGACAGGAGAATATGATTTTTCGGAAGAATAACATAACCACTCTTACAATTTTTTGTGGGAGTCGTTTAGTTTTTAAACTAATTCATATTTTTACGGACGAACTTTAAAAAAAACAAATGAAAAAAAAATTATTATTTCTATTATTTTCTAGTTTTGTTTCTGCTCAAAAAGATCAATTTATAGAGCTCAGAAATAGTATAAAAGATAAAAGTCATTTTGCCAAATCTCTTACTTTGCTAGACAAGAGAGAAGATAAAAACATAGGAATAGTTTCTCACAGAAAAGATCCTTTTGCGGTAAAATTTGAAAAAGATAATTTGGAAAAATTATTTTCTGATTGGTTTTTAGAAGATAATAAGGTACAGGGAAATATTCAATATTTTCTTGTGCTGGAAAATTTAAAGGTTAGTGATATACCGTCCGAAAGATCAGTTACGGGACATCTGGAAATGAAAATGTCTACCTTTTTAAAAAGAAATGATAAATATTATTTTTTGAAAAAACGTACAATTTCAAAAGATTACCCACAGAAAGATCATGCATATATTACGAGAGCCATAGCGGCTAAAATATCATCGGAATTAGCTAATATTATCAAAGATTCCTACACTGAAACTGGGCTCAATATTCCTATTTTTGAAACTGATCTTGGAAATTATGAAAAAATAATACCCGAAAAGTTACCGGTTTACAGTTCTGAAACTTTTACGGACGGTGTTTATAAAGATTATAAATCATTTGCCGAACAAAAGCCAGATAAAGAATTTGCAGTAAAAAAGAATAAAGATGGTGTAATTAAAGGGGTGAAAAGGGTTGATGGTTATGATAATCTTGGTAAAGATGTTTTTGCGATTATAGATAACGGAATTGCCTATAAGAAAACACCTGTAAGTATTATCGAAATTGAAAAAGATAATGACGGCATTTTTATAATGGCATCTCAGGAAGAAATTTTTCCACAATATAACAGTACTCCGGTTATTGTAGGAGCTGGTACTGCTGGTGCTATTGGAGGTTTGATTGCTGCTGTAGTAATAGATATTGCAGCTGCAAAAATCCGCAAACAAAATGCAGCGTATTACAGAATAGGAATTGATAAACTTACGGGAGAATATATTTTACCCGAAAATTTCGTTAAGCCTAAATAAGACAAAATAAAAGAGAGACAATTTGTTTCTCTTTTATTTTTTTATCTGTAGTGATAGGGCTTTGAAATAGCAAGTGCAGAGAGTGGGAAAAGCTCCTAAAAACTAAATCATTTTAATGATGGTTTAAATTAATTTCACCCCATAAAATAAGAATGAGGAATTGTCTTGCTTTTTTTTATCTTTGCAAATTACAAGGTTCTTAAATGAAAAACATACGAAATTTTTGCATAATCGCTCATATCGACCACGGTAAAAGTACTTTGGCGGATAGACTATTGGAATATACCAATACTGTTACCCAAAGAGAATTACAGTCTCAGACGCTGGATGATATGGATTTGGAGAAAGAACGCGGGATTACGATTAAGTCTCACGCGATCCAGATGGATTATGAGTATAAAGGAGAAAAATATATCTTAAATCTTATTGATACCCCGGGACACGTAGACTTTTCTTATGAAGTTTCCCGTTCTATTGCTGCCTGCGAAGGTGCCCTTCTTATAGTAGATGCGGCACAGAGTATTCAGGCTCAGACCATCAGTAATCTTTATTTGGCATTAGAAAATGATTTGGAAATTATTCCAATTCTTAATAAAATAGATCTTCCGTCAGCAAACCCTGAAGAAGTAACCGATGAAATTATGGGACTTTTGGGCTGTAAATATGAAGATGTCCTTAGAGTTTCCGGAAAGACAGGTGAGGGAGTTCATGATTTGCTTGAGCAGATTGTCAACAGAATTCCTGCGCCGGTTGGGGACCCGAATGCTCCGCTACAGGCACTGATCTTTGACTCTGTTTACAACCCGTTCAGAGGGATTGAGGCTTATTTCAAAGTAGTAAACGGAAGTATTTCTAAAAACGAGAAAATCAAATTTTTCGCTACGGGAAAAGAATATGGTGCTGATGAAGTAGGAACATTAAAACTAAAGCAGGTTCCGAAAAAGACTATTGAATGCGGTGATGTAGGCTACATTATTTCCGGAATTAAAGATGCAAGAGAAGTAAAAGTAGGTGATACCATTACCTCTTTCGTAAACCCAGCCGCTGCTGCGATTGACGGTTTTGAAGAAGTAAAGCCAATGGTATTTGCAGGGATTTATCCTATTGAATCGGAAGATTTTGAAGAGTTAAGATTTTCATTAGAAAAATTAAGACTGAATGATGCTTCTTTGGTTTTCGAACCTGAAAGTTCTGCAGCACTTGGTTTTGGTTTCCGTTGCGGATTCTTAGGAATGCTTCATATGGAAATCGTACAGGAACGTCTTGAGAGAGAGTTTGATATGAACGTAATTACTACGGTTCCCAACGTTTCATATCACGGGTTTTCTAAAAAAGATCCTGAAACTGCAATTTTAATCAACAACCCATCAGAAATGATTGATCCCAATCTTTTAGATAGAGTTGAAGAACCTTATATAAAAGCTTCTATCATTACTAAATCCGATTTTGTGGGTGCTGTAATGACGCTTTGTATTGAAAAGAGAGGGGAGATTGTCAACCAAAGTTATTTAACGGCAGACAGGGTAGAATTAACATTTAATATGCCTTTGGCAGAGGTTGTTTTCGACTTTTACGACAGACTGAAATCTATTTCCAAAGGATATGCGTCATTCGATTATTCACCAATAGGAATGCGTTCCTCTAAATTGGTTAAAATGGATATTTTGATCAATGGGGATATGGTAGACGCCCTTTCTTCACTGATTCACGATAGCAACGCTTATTATATCGGTAAAAAGATGTGTGAAAAGCTTCGTGAGCTGATTCCTAGACAGCAGTTCGATATTGCAGTTCAGGCAGCGCTGGGAGCAAAGGTTATTGCAAGAGAGACGATTAAAGCGTTAAGAAAAGATGTTACCGCAAAATGTTATGGAGGAGATATTTCCAGAAAACGTAAGCTTCTTGAAAAACAGAAGGAAGGTAAGAAGAAAATGAAGCAGATTGGTAGAGTAGAAGTACCGCAATCAGCTTTCATGGCTGTATTAAAACTAAACGATTAATATAAAAAGACCGGTAATTTTACCGGTCTTTTATTTTTTTAGAAATTTCGCTGTTTTTCGATAAGATTGGCCTGTATTACCAAAGCACCGAGACCGAGGATGACTTCAGCAATTCCCAAAGTTCTTACAAGATTGATCCCGCATACGAGACATTCAGGTTCCGGGAAAGGTTTTTTCCCTACAACAATGATCAAAACTCCTCCTATGATAATAATGACCACGATAAAGGCTCTTAATAATGTTTTCATGATGGTATAATTTTTTATTTTCTATACCAAAGTTGAGCATATCTGTCATAAAATTTATAAGGAAAATCACTGTTTCGCTGCGGTGATTTCACTTGTTTTTATTTCTTTCTGGTGAATTTTATTTCCATGGTTTTATATTCTTTCCCTGTCTTAGAATCAGGACCATACATTTCCATGGTGTGATTGTTGGCATCCGTAAATGTGTAAACCTCTCTGAAATCACAATCTTGTCCAGGTCTTGCCGGATCAGTCATCTTACCTTTAAGTTCAATAGATTTCTTGGAAGGGTTCCAGTCTCCTTCCGCATGCATGATTCCCGTTCCCATGTTATCGACCCAGGTACTTACAAACTTTTTCTTAGCGTTGTCGTAGCCCATTATGCTCATTCCTTCAAACGGCATTCCCATAAAGTTTCCTTTGTAAGTACTGTGCTGATATCTTCCTTCAAAGATCATTTTATTAGTACATTCAGATTGGCTGGTTACAGGTTTTGAATCTTTCTCCATCCAGGAAGTAGTTGCTCCGGTCCAGTTTCCGTCATATAATGCCAGCGTTTTGTGCATCTCACCGGGTGTGGCGTAGTCCATCCAGGCTTTTGTCGCAGCAGCAGAATCTACGGGTTTCCATTCTGCAGAATCTGTTTTAGCTAAGCCTTTTTCAATTACGGGCTTTCCTTTTTCACAAGCGGTCAAAAGAAAGACTATTGAAAATAATAACAATAGATTTTTCATAATCAGTTAATTTTAAGTGGGTTATTATAAAATAAAGTTAGTTAATTTTATTATTCTGTCAATTCTTTTTTGATTTCGTTTATTAATCTTACCTTTGTGTATTGGTAACGCAAATTAGAATTATGGGATCTTCAAAAAAAATTCAGGATATTAAAGTGGCTGTTGATGCCGTTATTTTCGGATACTTTGATAAGCAGGATCTTCAGCTTCTTTTGATCAAAAGAAAAATTGACCCTTTCAAAGGAGGCTGGGCGCTTCCGGGCGGTCTTGTTCTGGATGATGAAAATCTGGATGATGCAGTGAAAAGAGAACTTCACGAAGAAGCAGGCATAAAGCCCGATTTTTTGGAACAACTCTATACTTTTGGTAACGTTGGCCGCGATCCACGGAATAGAGTAGTTTCTGTGGCTTATTTAGGCCTTGTCAACCCATCCTATCATGAACTGTTTGCAGATTCTGATGCAGAAGATGCCCAGTGGTTCAGCGTAAATAAACTTCCATCACTTGCCTTCGACCATAAATCCATTATTGATATTGCGTTAAACAGACTCCGTACCAAGCTTCAGTATCAGCCTATCGGCTTTAACCTCTTGAATGAAGAATTTCCTTTTTCTGACCTTGAAAATCTTTACAGAACTATTGTTGGGCGTGAGATAGACCGCAGAAATTTTCGCAAAAAGATCATGAGCTATGGTCTGCTTAACGAAACCAATAATGTTAAAAAAGAAGGCAGTGGCAGGCCTGGAAAACTTTTTACTTTCAATAAGGAGAAGTATGAAGAACTTGAAAAAGAAGGCTTCTATTTCGAGCTCAAATAATCTTTACTTCAGACGAATCAAGTACGAATTTACATAAAAAACTTATCATTTACCATTTTAAAACCATTAAACTTAAATTTTAGTTTGATGTGTTTTATTATATTTCGTGGAAACATTAGTGTCATTGGTGTTTAAAATACTTAATTTTTAATATTGATAATCAGTATGTTAAACATTTAGCGTTAAAATAACACAAATAAATTTTGTTCATAGAATTATATTGTTTTACATTTGTGTAATGATAACGCAATCATGAAATACACCTTACAAAATAATATTGAAAGATTTCAGAGAAAAGAAAGACTTGAATTTCTGTTCTTCTGGGGACATACGGTAAAAGATGAGATCACAAAGTCTTGTTTCAGTCAATGGTTTCCTATTAAATTTGAAGAAAATGGAATACTCTATAAAACCGCGGAGCATTATATGATGGCCGGAAAGGCAAGATTATTTGATGATCAAGAGATTTTAGAAAAGATTTTAAGATCTGAAACACCTAACCAGGTCAAAAGCCTAGGAAGAAAAGTCAAGAATTTTGATCCGAAACTTTGGGACGGGCATAAATATGAAATAGTAAAAAGAGCTAATCTTTTGAAATTTTCCCAAAATTCAAAATTTAAAGATTTCTTATTATCAACTGATGATAAGATTCTGGTAGAGGCCAGTCCTTATGACAGGATCTGGGGAATAGGAATGCTGGAAACTGATCCCAGAGCCAAGAATCCGCTTCTTTGGGATGGAGAAAACCTGCTGGGCTTTGCTTTGATGGAAGTAAGAGACGAGTTAAGAAAATAAATACAATCACTAAACACAAAATTATATCATGGAAAAAACAGAACTTCACCCGCAGATATTTCTAATTGAAGATTTCCTGACCTCCGATGAGTGTGATGAATATATTGCTATGGCACAGGGAAAAGTATTTGAAGAAGCGAAGATCAATATGAATGGGCGCCAGATGATGAGTAAAGGCATCAGGAATAACGACCGACTGATGATTTTTGATAACGATTTGGCAGAAGATCTTTTCAGAAAAGCAGCAGAATTTCTTCCTCAGGAACATGAAAATTATAAGCTTAAGAATTTTAATGAAATGTTCAGAGTTTATAAATATTCTCCGGGGCAGCGATTCAAAATGCATCGGGACGGAAGCTACATCCGGAATGAAAATGAAAAAAGTTTCTATACTTTTCTAATCTATCTGAATGATGATTTTGAAGGAGGAGAAACAGAATTTGAAAGTTTGTTCACAGTAGCCCCAAAGAAAGGATCTGCTCTGGTTTTTTACCATCCGCTGAGACACGAAGGGAAAACTCTGATCAGCGGGCAGAAATATGTTTTAAGAACTGATGTAATGTATTCCAATAACTGACAATCTGTAATAGGATATGCATTACTATGCCTATTCCTTTTAGCGTAAAAATAACACAAAATAAATAAAAAATGGAAAGCGGACTAAAACCAAGATTCATAGAGTCGTTACAGAGAAATAATGACCAGATAAGAGAAGACCGTGCACGCACCATCGGGGCAGATTCCGAATTGATCTACAGGCGCAGGGTTGAGGATATAGAACTGAAAATAAAGAGACTGGAGAGAGAACAGGAAGGCCTCATTGATATCAGTCCTTTAGACAGGAACAGCCTCACATTTGCAGACTTTCAGCCCGAGGCATTTGTTCAGAAAGATATAGAATATTCATTAACAATCAGAAATTTAAATATTCAGTTAGAAGTTGCAGTAAAGAGGTTCGAATATTTATTTGGTAAAAAATTTTAGTCATGGGAAGTACAAGATATGATATGGATGCTCGTTTCGACAGAGCAAGAAAAGAAGGTTACGGATCTAAATCCGCAGGTGAAATTTTCACTCAGAATGCCAAAAGAATGGCTCATGAATCTATGAATCCCAAAGGGGTTTCTTTCAGAGAATCCAGAGATTCTGAAGTGCACCCGAACTCTGTTCCCATTATTTTGGGACTGGATGTAACGGGCAGTATGGGACATATTCCGCACGAGCTCATTAAAGAAGGACTTCCAAAATTAATGGGCGGAATTATCCAGGGCGGCGTTCCGGATCCGGCATTATTATTTCTGGGAATAGGTGATCATGAATGTGACGCGTACCCTTTACAGATTGGCCAGTTTGAATCCGGAGATGAGGAGCTGGATATGTGGCTGACACGTACTTATATTGAATCCGGTGGTGGCGGAAATGCTGGAGAAAGTTATCTGTTGGCGTGGTACTTTGCCGCTTTCCATACGAGAACCGATGCGTTTGAAAAGAGAAATCAGAAAGGGATTTTGTTTACAGTAGGTGACGAACCTTGCTTAAAAACGCTTCCGGCATCAGCAATCAGGGAAATTATGGGGACAGGGCAGCAGACTTATACGCATCACGAATTACTGGAAGAAGCGAAAAAGAGATATGAAGTGTATCACATTAATGTTCTGCATTCTGATCAGGCTATGAGAGCAGATAGAGGCTGGAAGGAATTATTAGGACAAAACTGTTTATCAATAGCCGATCACAGAGAAATTCCGAATGTAATTAAAGAAGTTATCTGTAGCACATTTAAAAATAAAACGTTCAGATCTGCAGATAAACACGGTTTTGATGATATTCAAATGTTTTAAGTCATGAAAAAGGTACAAATAGTAATAGGTCTGGGTTTTGGTGATGAAGGAAAGGGGATCACTACTGATTTTCTGGCGCAGCAAAACCCGGAGTCTGTGGTCATCAGATTTTCCGGAGGCCAGCAGGCCGCACATACCGTAATGATTGATGGTAAAAAGCATATCCATTCCAGTTTTGCAAGTGGAGCACTTCGGGGTCTGCCCTCTTATTTTACAGAACATTGTACGATTCATCCGGTATTTTTACTGAATGAAAGAAAGGAATTATTGGAGAAAAACGGAAATATTGAACTGCATATTCACCCATTGGCAAAAGTAACCACTCCGTTTGATGTCTGGCAAAACAGAACCAATGTAAAAAACCTGGAACACGGAACCTGCGGAAAAGGTATTGGAGCAACGATGAAAAGACAGGAAAGTCCTTACAAACTATTTGCCGCCGATTTAATAGCTCCAAGATCGATGTTGATTGAAAAGTTAAAAGGGATAGCCTATTATTATGGTTTTATGGAAGAGGATCAGCTGGAAAAAGCGCTTCAGGATTTTCTGGGTGCCGTAGACCGGATCGATTGGAAAATAGATGATTATACTTATCTGAATTCATTTGAAAACTTAATTTTTGAGGGAAGCCAGGGAATTTTATTGGATATGGATCACGGAGTATTTCCCAATGTAACCTATGCCCATACCACTTCAAAAAATGCTTCCGAGATCTGCAGGCTGTTGAACATTGAGGATATTGAAATGTATTACGTGACAAGGATTTATTCCACACGTCACGGAAATGGCTGGATGAGTAATGAAAAAGAATTGGTGCTGAAAAATAATGAAGAGGAAACATGTGTCTTTAATGATTATCAGAAGGAACTCCGTTTTGGAGAACTGGATTATGACCTGTTGAATTATGCCCTTCTTTTGGATGGAGCTTATGTTTCAGCAAGCAAAAAAAACTTGATTGTGACGTGTCTTGATCAAACAGATGAACAAATTAAAACAGAGAATTTAAAAGTGAAATTTGATGAGGTCTACGGATCATATTCCCCATATTCAAAAGACTTTAAACAAATTTTATAAACCAAATAATGGCTTTATATTTAGTGACAAAAACAGAGCCGAATACAATACAATGATGAAAGAATTTGAAATAAGAGCAGATTACGGCAGAGATACGATTGTGATATACCAGTCATACAATGAGCAGATTGCAAAATCTGCTGTGATGAATCAGAAGTTTTCTGCTCCTTTTTCATTCAACAGGATGACATGGATCAAACCTTCTTTCCTCTGGATGATGGAAAGGAGTAATTACGGACAAAAATCCGGACAGGAATGTACTTTAGCCATCCATATTAAGAGAGAGGCATGGGAAAAGGCATTGAGTAAAGCGGTTTTAACTTCTCCCGAAAAAAGGGTATATCCTAATCCGGGAACCTGGGAAAAAGAATTTAAAAAAGCAGAAGTCCATGTGCAGTGGGATCCGGAAAGGAATATTAAAGGAAACAAACTGGCGTACCGTTCTATTCAGGTTGGAATCAGCCGGTACCTGATTGAAGAATTTAATAATGAATGGATCGTTAAAATAGAAGATTATACGCCTTTGGTAAAAAAGATCTTAAACCTTACAAAGTTGGGAGAATATGATAAGGCAAAAAAACTGTTACCCATTGAAAAATTGTATCCGTTGCCGGCTGAGCTTGCTCTTACAATAGGGGCAAGTATTTAAAAAAAACAAAAGAAATGAAAACAATAAGTCTTTACAGACCGGTAGGAGAAAAAGAAATGATCCTGATTGTAGAAAGTGGATATAAAAAATTTCCACCAAGACTGGAATGGCAGCCTATATTTTACCCTGTACTAGATGAAAGCTATGCTTCAGAAATTGCTGAAAAATGGAATACAAGGGATGAAGCTGGAAATTATCTCGGATTTGTTACAAAATTCGAGGTTCCGGAAGAAATCATGAATCAATATCCAGCTCAAAATGTGGGTGCGAGAAACCATAATGAATTGTGGGTTCCGGCGGAAGAGCTGGAAAACTTTAATGATGCGATTGTTGGGAATATTGAGGTGATTAAAGTATTCATAGGAGACGAGTTTACAAAAGAGACAAGTCCTGAATTGGAAAGCCTGATATTAAATATTAAAAAATTACCATGACAAATAAAGGGATGGCAAAAGATACCTTAGAGATCTTAGCCAAGACATATTATATAAACGAAGAAAACGAAAAAATAACGATAGAAAAAGAACTTGAAATCTGTAAAAAAGAAACCGCTTTATTTTCACCCGAAGAACTTGCTGAAATGGCAAAAAATGAACTTCCGGAACTCGATTTTGAAACAAAGATTGAAATTTGGAATTGCAATTCCTTGAAAGCAATATTAAAATTAGCAGATGAAGAAAATCAGAAAAAATTAATGTGTCTGAATTTTGCGTCAGCCAAAAAT
This sequence comes from Chryseobacterium sp. 22532, assembly GCF_052044665.1. Lineage (NCBI taxonomy): Bacteria > Pseudomonadati > Bacteroidota > Flavobacteriia > Flavobacteriales > Weeksellaceae > Chryseobacterium > Chryseobacterium sp. 22532. The sequence goes on along the minus strand of NZ_JBQENJ010000001.1, from coordinate 158,985 downwards.
CCGGGCGGTGGATTTATCAACGGTGCTGAAGCGCAGGAAGAAAGTCTGGCCAGAACATCAGCATTGTATGAAACTCAGCTTCAGGCGGAAGATTATTATAAGATTCACAGAGCAATGGAGTCTTGTTTTTATACCGACATGATGATTTACAGTCCTAAAGTTCCTGTTTTCAGAAAAGATAAAGGAGAATTATTACCGAAACCTGTTTTGTGTAATTTTATTACTTCTCCTGCGGTCAATGCCGGAGTGGTAAAGCGGCAGGAACCGGAAAGAGCAGATGAGATATGTGATGCCATGGATATTAGAATGGATAAAATGCTTGCTTTGGCCCTGAATCAGGCAAATGAAACCCTAATTTTAGGTGCCTGGGGATGTGGAGTCTTCAGAAATGATCCAAAAGAGATTGCAGGTTTATTTAAAAAGCATCTTCATGGGAAATATAAAAATAAATTTAAAAGAGTGGTTTTTGCAGTCTTGACTAAAAATGAAGAGATGCTGAAATTGTTCGAAACAATATCATGAAACTTAAATTAAAAAAATATAAAGAACAACTACAGGATTGGCCTCAAAAAGGATATCACATCATGGCTCAATATGATGAAGATAAAATCATAGTCTATCAATCTTACCGAAAGGAAATTGGAGATTTTGCGTTTGAAAATCAATATTTTGGAGGAGGATTCAGTTTGGAAAGAATGACATGGATAAAACCTAATTTCCTTTGGATGATGTACCGAAACGGATGGGGCACTAAAGAGGGACAAGAATATGTTTTAGCGATTCATCTAAAAATGTCTGCCTTTAAAAGATATCTGGAAAACGCAGTCTTTTCTACTTATAATGATAAATTAGGAATTTCCCGCGAAGAATGGAAAGGTCAGGTGAAAGAATCTTCTGTGCGCTTACAATGGGATCCGGATCATGATCCTTTTGGAAACAAGCTGGAAAGAAGAGCAATCCAGATTGGTTTAAGAAATGAATTTACCCGTTCTTTTGCTCAGGAAGATATTTTGTTAATTGAAAATATTTCAGATTTTGTAAAAGAACAGTATCAGTTAATTTTGAAGGATGATTTGGATAATCTGATTATTCCGGAAGAAAAGCCTCTGTTATTCGATCAGAAAAGTTTAAATGAAAAGCTAAGATTAAATCATAACTAATTGCCATGACAATGAAATGATTTACAAAAAATTATTAGATTAAAACAATGAAAAAACTAACCATATTAAGCGGTGCAGGAATCAGCGCCGAAAGTGGAATAAAGACATTCAGAGAGGGGGATGGTCTCTGGGAAAATCATAATATAACCGATGTAGCAAGTCCGGAAGGATGGAGAAAAGACAGGGAGTTGGTTCTGGAATTTTACAACCAGAGAAGAAGACAGCTTCATGAAGTACAGCCCAACGAAGCACATCAGTTGCTGGCAGAACTGGAAAAACATTTTGACGTTCAGATCATTACCCAAAATATAGATGATCTGCATGAAAGAGCCGGATCAACCAATATTCTTCATATTCACGGAGAATTGTTCAAATCTTGCTCTTGTAATAATAAAAACCTGATCTACGAACAGAAAGGAGATATACGAATTGGCGACAAAGCTGAAGATGGAGCTCAGTTAAGACCTTTTATCGTGTGGTTTGGGGAGGATGTTCCTTTGTACAAGACTGCGCAGGAAAAGGTAAAAGAGGCCGATATTTTGGTCGTTATAGGAACCTCTCTGCAGGTATATCCGGCAGCCGGACTGATCCATGACATCAAAGACGACTGTCTGCTGGTAGTTATCAATCCTAACGAAACAGGATTCGGATATGGACAAAGAGCCGTAGTGATGAAAGAATCCGCAACAAGAGGTATGCAGCTGCTATTTGATAAACTCAAAAACTTAGCTCATTAAATAAACTAATCATGAACAAAAACACAATAGAATATTTAGCATATTTACTAGATAAAGCCCATAAAGAAAAAGGAAGAGAAAAAGCAATTGTTTTTTTAGGTGCAGGGACTTCCGTTTCAGCAGGAATTCCTTTAACAAATACAATTGTAAGGCATATCAGAATAAAGTTTTATAATAATCCTATTATTAAAGAATGTATTAAAATAAAGAAAGATGATTATTATAGTTTAATGGGTGCTTTAACTGCAGATGAAAGAAGAGATTTATTTCATTTTTATGTAACTAGAAAAAGTGTAAAGCTTAACATTACTAATATATACTTGGCTCAACTTTTAAAGTTAGGTTATGTAGATTATATTGTAACAGTAAATTTTGATGATTTGATATTGAGAGCCTGTACCTTATATAATTTCTTACCAGCAGTATATGATATTTCTAATATTAAAACCATTACAACAACTGATATTCGGAAAAAATCTGTAATCTATCTACATGGGCAATACTTTGGTCAATGGTTACTTAATAACCCTGACGAATTACAAAAAGTTGAAGATGAGGTATTGAGATTATTTAATGCAATAAAAACAAGAAGAACTTGGATTATTGTTGGATATAGTGGGAATGATGGGATTTTTAATAAGATAAAATCTTTAGGAAGCTTTTCCAACGAATTATTCTGGGTAAAAAACAAATTTTATAACACGGATAAAAAGGTAGTTGAGTTTATTGAAACATCTAATATTAATGCTCATAGAATTGAAGGATATTACTCAGATGATTTCTTTTTAAAATTACATTCCGAACTTTCAAAATTGGATAATAAGTTGTGTGCTCCCGAAATAATTAGCCAACCATTTACATTTATCAAATCAGTTTTACAAAGTATAAACGAAATCAGTGAAGGTAATGAATTGAATAATAATGTTAAACATATGCTAACGCTTTGTAATGAAAGAATAGATAAAGCAATAAATAAATATGAGAAAGAGGGAACCGTAGAGAACTTAAAACAGAGAATAGTTGAGGCGATTTTAAAAGGTAATTTTAATGATGAGCTAGCCCAATCATTCGAAAATGAAATAAATGAGAAAAATTATGAAGAAGCATTTGAACAATTAGGATGGTATTACATTGATTGGGGAACAGAATTATTAGAGGTGGGGAATTATGAGAAGAATAAACAATTAATTAAAAAAAGCATTGAAAAGTTTGAAAAATCATCTCAACTGATGCCTAGCAATGAAATTTGTTTTTATAATTGGGGCAATGCGTTGTATTATTTGGCAAGAATGGACAAAGACGGAAAGATTTTTGAAGAATGTTTCAAAATCTACGAAAAAGCTTCCTTAATAAATCCAAATGACGCTTCTATTTATAATAATTGGGGTAATTCTTTGTGTCAACTAGGAACGCAATTAAAGAAAGAAAACTTATTTATAGATGCTATAAAAAAACATGAAATTGCGTTAAGCTTAGAACCTAAAAATGGTTCATTTTTATTTAATTGGGGGAATACATTATACAAATTAGGTTCATTAACGAGTGAGAAAGGGTACTTTGAAAAAAGCATAAGTAAATTTAAGGAGGCGGCAATAGCTTCTCCAAATGAGAGTAATATTTTCTATAGCTTGGGTATAGCACTTGCTTCATTAGCTGGAATCGAAGGAGATGAGTCAATTTATAATGAAGGTCTTGAAAAGATCAAAATAGCTATAGAATTAAAGCCGAATCACTATGATTATTACATCGGATTAGGTCAGGTTTTATCAAATTTAGCTTTATTAAAAGAAGATATTAATTTATTTGATAATAGTGTTCTCGCATATGAGAAAGCCTTAGAATTAGCACCAGAAAACATACAGGTTTTAGATAAGTTAAGTAATGTATTAATTAATTTAAGTTATTTTGATAATAAAAGGAGAGAATTTATATTAAGCAGAGCCAAAGAAGTAAGTGAAAAAAGATATTATTTAGATGGCGATGTATATAATCTTGTGCGCTCATCTACATTGTTAGGACAAAAGGAAACAGCTCTAAAATATATTCAAGAAACGCTTGATGAAAAAACTATAGTGTTACCAGATATAGAAGAATAAATATTGGATAATTTAAAAAAAGGAGACACTTATTAGTTTATTGGATCAATATTAATAGACATGATCATGAACGAAATACAAAACAAAAGAATAAGCAAATTTCTAAGCCTTATTCTGAGGCATCAGCCCGAGACCATTCAGCTGACACTGGATGAAAACGGATGGGCAGATGTTGATGAACTCATTACAAAATCTGCAAAAGGCAGAATGCATTTCAGTTTTGAAGAGCTGGAAGAAGTGGTGGAAACCAATAATAAAAAACGCTTTGCGTTTAATGAAGATAAAACCAGGATCAGAGCCAGCCAGGGACATTCCATTGATATAGATCTGGCCCTGAAACCGGCACAGCCACCCGATTTTCTGTATCACGGAACAGCAGAAACCAATATTCCTTCTATTCTGGCAAAAGGAATTGATAAAAGGAGCCGCCAACATGTTCATTTAAGCTCAGACAAGGAAACAGCTGCAAAAGTGGGAATGCGCCATGGAAAACCTGTGATTCTGACTATAAGAACGAATACCATGCATGAAGACGGAATACCGTTTTATCTTTCGGCAAACGGAGTGTGGCTGACAGATTTTGTGGATGCCAAATATATTTCAAAGTAAAGATGGACAGAACATTAGTTATTGGTGATATCCACGGAGGATTTAAAGCATTAAGGCAGGTTTTTGAAAGAGCGGAAGTAACAAAGGAAGATATACTTATTTTCCTGGGAGATTATGTTGACGGCTGGAGCGAATCTTCTCAGGTTATCCGCTTCCTCATGGAATTTTCTGAAAAGCAGGAATGCATCTTCATTAAAGGAAATCACGATGCCTGGTGTGAGGAATGGATGTCGACTGGAGAAAGACAGGATGTATGGTTATTCAACGGAGGAAAAAGCACTGTAGAAAGTTATAATGACTACTCATTGGAAGATCTGGCTTTACACCTGGAATTCTTTCAAAGGATGAAAAACTATCATGTAGATGATCAAAACCGGCTGTTTATTCATGCAGGCTATTCCTCTATGCACGGACCTGAAAAAGAAGTCTATTCCAGCAATTACCGTTGGGACAGAACCTTGTGGGAAACGGCAGTCGCAATGGATAAGAAATTAGCGAAAAATTCAGAACTCTATCCGAAGAGACTGCTTTTATACAGTGAGATATTTATAGGGCATACACCGACACTAGATATAGGAATCAGTCATCCTGTCAATAAGGCCAATGTCTGGAATATGGATACCGGAGCAGCTTTCACGGGTTCACTGTCAATAATGGATGTTAATACCAAGGAATTCTGGCAGAGCGATCTGCTTCCTACTTTATATCCGGATGAAAAAGGCAGAAATAACGATAGTGCAGGAAAGTAAACCTTATGAAAAAGCATCCCAAATTTTCAACATCCACCAACCTTATAGGTTTTTAAAACCTATAAGGTTTCTATTAATAACAGCGCCCCGGCTATTAATTTTTTTTCTCCCGCAGATCACAGATCTTTTTCTGAAATAACGAATAACCAAACGAAAATCCTTGGTTTTCTGGCGCCTTAAAACAGCACTAAGATCAAAAACCCTAGCGTCCTTGCGATAATCCAACATCACAAAACAGACATCAATAAATCCACAATTTCCCTTTCCCACCCAAATCATATTAAGTAATTTTGAAGCTCAAAAACTGCTTCAATGAAACTGAGATACCTCCTGATTTTCCTGACTACATCTTTGCTTTTCGCTCAAAATTTATTTCAGACCCCTTTTGAAAAAGGAAATAAAAACCAAACGGTTACTTATGATGAAATGAATAGCTATTATCAGAACCTGGCTAAAAGCTTCAATACCGTCCAATACCTTAAAAAAGGAGAGGACGATAATGGAAGGCCCATTTATGTGGTGATTTACAATCCCTTTTCCGAAAAAGATGTTGAAAAACTCAGAAAAGACAAAGCCATTATCTTTGTGAACAACGGAATTCACCCGGGCGAACCGGACGGAATAGATGCCACAATGATGCTTATAAAGGATCTCGCAACCGGGAAAGTAAAAGCACCACAGAATTTTATTATAGCAGCTATTTCCGCCTATAACGTCAGTGGAATGCTGAACAGAGGCTCCCACTCCAGAGCTAATCAGAACGGTCCCGAGCAGTATGGTTTCAGAGGAAATGCAAGGAACTATGACCTGAACAGGGATTTCATTAAAGCAGATTCAAAAAATGCAAGAAGCTTCCAGGAAATTTACCAGTGGCTGCAGCCAGATGTTTTTATTGATAACCATGTAAGTAATGGAGCTGATTATCAGTATACTTTTACTTATATTTCTACCTTCAAGGAACGCCTTGGAGACACATTGGGAAATTACTTTTACAATGATTATCAGGCTAAAAACCTTGAGGATATGAAGAAACTGGGCTATGAAAGCACTCCTTATGTTAATATTCACGGAGATATTCCGGATGAGGGATTTGCTGCTTTTGAAGACTCTCCAAGATATTCTACAGGCTACACATCGCTCTTTAATTCGCTGGGAACAGTTCCTGAAACGCATATGCTGAAGCCTTATGATAAAAGAGTGGATGCGACATACAAATATATGCTCGTGAATCTTCAGAATTTAGACAAGAATTACAGGAAAATAAAACAGCTCCGTCTTGATAATTTGAAGCAGTATAAACCCGGAATGCAGTACGGAATCCGTTGGAAAATAGATTCAACCAGGTTTTCTACAATGGATTTCAAAGGCTACGAGGGGAGGTACAAACCAAGTGATATTTCCGGAAAGCCAAGACTCTATTACGATAGGAATAAACCTTTTACCAAGAAGATTAAGCTCTTCATGACAGCCGTTCCTACGGGATATATCATCATTCCTAAATACTATGTAGTTCCACAATCCCAATACCGTGTGATCGAAGAGCTGAAAAGAAATAAAATCCGCATGACTGCTCTTAAAAAAGACAGCACGGCAATGGTTGAGGCTTATAAAATCAAAGACTTTAAAACGGTTAAAAATCCATACGAAGGACATTATCTTCATTATGATACCAGTGTGGAAACTGCAAAAAGGAATTTGGTTTTTTCAGCTGGGGATTATTTAATTCCAACAGATCAGCCTGGTGTAAAATATATCATTGAAACCCTTGAGCCTGAGGCTTTAGACTCTTTTTTTAACTGGAATTTATTTGATGGAATCCTGGCGCAGAAAGAATATTATTCCGCCTATATTTTTGAAGACACCGCTTCAGAATTACTAAAGTCAGATAAAAAGCTGAAAGATGCTTTTGAGGCCAAAAAAATATCAGATAAAAAGTTTGCGGAAGATGGAACGGCCCAACTCGACTGGATTTACAGAAATTCTCCTTACTTCGAAGAAAAGACATTCAGACAATATCCGATTTATAGAATCTTATAGAATTTTATATTTGACTTAAATAACTGATAATCAGAATTTAATTTACAGGTTTTTCACGCCTGAATAAAGGGTGTTTTTCCTGATAACTTTGGTACATATTCGGACGAAATTTGCTTTATAAAACCAATAAAAACTATAGTTATGGCAACTAAAAAGCATTTTTTCGTTTCACTGGAAGGAGTAGATCTTTCGGATGAGCAGTTGAAAAACATTGACAGAGGAATTCAGAACGTAGTTCTTTCTGAACTTTCAAAGATTGATAATACCCAGGCTTTCGGGGCTCACAGAGACTTCAAAGGATTGGTAAGACCATTGAAAATTAAAGACTGGTTTCCGTGGGGAATCATTATTTTCAAACCCGGAATTGATATTCAGAGCCAGTTGAAAGACATACAGTCTCAAATCAAAAGCTATGGAGGCTAATTCCAATACTTCAAAAAAGATGTGTCCCAGTTATCTAGGAAAAGTTGGGGCACAGCTTTTCGGGGTGGTCAGCAAAGAGGGGAAGGTACAGTTTATCACACCGCTCGCCGTCACAGAAGATTTTCTGCAGCAGAATAAAGATAAAAACAATCTTGAGCAGAGATTCCGTTTTACCGGAAAATGTGTAGAAAAAGGCTGCGCACAATGGAATAAAGAAGAGTCTAAATGTTCCCTATCCCGGAAAGTTCAGAATTTGGATTTTCATAAAGAAACAGAGCTTGTCTTTTGCCCGATCCGGTCTCAGTGCAGATGGTTCTCTCAGGATGGAAAAGAGGCCTGCTTTTCTTGCAATGAAGTGACACGAAATATGGAAGAACTGCTTGTAAATACGCAAGAATAAAAAAGACGCTTCAAATTGAAACGTCTTTTTTGTTTTATTTTGGTAAGCCCCTTTTTAAAGCAATTTCTGCTCTTTTCACGGCTACTTTTTCTTTCCAGTCCATATATTTCTTTTTGAAATTGGACTTCATAATATCGTCAAATTTACGCTGTACGGTAAGATTCCATAAAGAATGAGCCTTTACTGCCCAGGATTTGTCCCAGGCTCTTAAAGAGATAGAGAAACTTCCGTCCAGGTATTTCATCCAGTGCCACCATCCGGTAGGCATAAAAAGAGTGTCGCCATGCTCAAGGAAGCACTCAATCCCTTCTACACCATCCAGTGCAGGATATTTTTCAAAATCAGGATTGTCGATATCATAATCTTCCAGTGCATAGGTTGCATAAGGAAGCCGGTACAGTCTTTCTTTCCACTTGTATTCAAACAGCTTTACATGTTTTCTTCCGTTGAAATGAGTATGGAAAATGTGCGCCATATCAATGTCAAAATGAAGAAATGTAACAGAACCTTTCCCTCCAAAAAACATGGACGGATATTTATCAAGGAATCCACCCATCAGTTCTTTTGGAGAAATATAATCTTCCAATAATTTTTTAGCGTGTTTTATAGGGTCAAAAAAGAAAATTCTCAGATCGGTAGGCTCTTTTTGGATGAGGTCTATATAATCTGCGAACTTCATTTTTGTAGTGGGCGTATTGATGGGAGCGGCAGGATCGGCCTTTTTAGAATCATAAAGAGGAACCTCTACATCACCTACTGCTTCCTTTACATAATCCATAGTCCACTTTTGGTAAGCAGGCCAGTTTCTTGCCATGTTTTTAATGACAACGGGCCTTCTGGGCTTTAGATATTTTTCCGTAAACTCTTCCTGAGTAATATCATCAACAACATCTATAGGCTTTAAAATAATTCCCATTCTATAAATTTTATGTTACAAAATTATTAAATAAATATATATGAATCAGTGTTTAAGTTTTTTTTAATCTATGATTCAAATCATTTTTAACTATTTAGACTAAATAAAAAATTAAAAAAATCATTTTTTTCTTAAGAACTCTTAGCTATTTCTCAATATTAGCCATTATTATTCAAAAAACGTACAGGCGATCAACAATAAGATTCTAAATAAATTAAAATTTTGGAATCAGATTTTTAAAGAATTAATAAGCCAAACAAACTATCGAAATGAAATTTGCATCATGTTATTTCAAATATATACTAAATGGTTGGAATTTAAATATCACTAAGTTTATAGTGCTAAAGCATTTAACCTTTATCATTAAAATACATCTTTATAAAAGTGTAACAAAAAACACAAGCGACAAACTAATTAAGCAAATAATAAATTATGAAAGGAAAGATTTCTTTATTTCTGATGCTTTTTTTCACCGTGCTCACCTTTGCGCAGAAAACAGTGTCAGGGAAAATTACCGATGAAGATGGATCTGCTATTTCCAGTGCCAGTGTTACGGTAGAAGAACCAGGCAAAGATGCTATTTTGGCATATGGAATCACCAATTCCAAAGGAGAATATAAAGTGACGTTTACATCTGCAGAACCTAATGTGGATCTGAAAGTAAAAGCATTCAACCAAAAAACCCTGACCAAACAGATCAGTAACAGCGACCAGACTCTGACTTTCAAAATGCAGTCTGAAGCTACAGAAATAAAAGAAGTCCAGCTGAAAACAAAGATGATCACGGCAAGAGGCGATACCATTGCTTATGACCTTAAAGCTTTTGACAGTAAAAGCGACAGAACACTTGCCGATGTAATGAGAAAAATTCCCGGTATTGAAGTCAATAAAGACGGAACGATTCTTTACCAGGGAAATGCCATCAATAAATTTTATGTGAACGGAAAAGATCTGATGGAAGGCGGGTATGGGACGATCAACAATTCTCTTCCCAAAGATGCAGTGCAGAAAGTAGAAGTTCTTGAAAACCACCAGCCGGTAAAAATTCTTCAGGATAAAGTGCCTTCCGATCAGGCAGCGATCAATATCAAGTTAAAAAACTCTGTTACCATGACCGGAAGAGGAGAGGTCGGGACAGGATTCGGAGACCCGTGGTTGTGGAATGTTAAACTTACCCCGATGTTTTTTGGACAGAAAAGCCAGTGGGTGGTGAATTACAAAACGAACAACATGGGTGAGCAGGTGGAAAATGAAGGGAATATCTTAGCTTTTGGAAGCAGGTTCGAAGGAAGAAGGATTAATGCTTCTCAAAATGACTGGCTGAATGTAGAAAACGCAAGTACACCCAACCTGCCGGTAAAAAGATATTTGATGAACAATGTGCATTATCTGTCAGCCAACTATCTTACCAATATCGACAAAAAGAAAGAGTGGGAGCTTAAAGCCAATGCCAACTATACCAATAATGCGGTTGAAAGAGAATCTTACAGCCAGACAGATTATTTTGGGGGAAGCTCCAATATTGTAAACATTCTTAATAATTTTTACACAGATAAAGCGAAAGGAGAATTAATATTTACAAAAAATGCTAAAAAAGGATTCTTTAAAAACACCACAAGTTTTTCTCAATATTGGAATGCAGACAGAGGAATTGTTGATAGAACGGATGCCGCAAACGGAGTAAAAAGACACGCCGATGAAGCAATAGAATCGCCAACAACATCTTTTCAGAACTCCCTGAGTACCATTATTCCGTGGAAAGAAAAAATGGTGAATCTTTTATCTTTTATAAGTTATCAGACCGATAAACAGACACTGAAAGTTTTTCCGGCTTCTTATCTGGATATTCCGGGATTCACTCCCGAACCTAAGAATTTTGCAAAACAAAACCTGAGACTTAAAACAATTGAAGCCAATCATTCTGCCAATATCGGATTCTCTAAAAAGGGATGGACCTTCACTCCGGAAATTGGATTTAACTTTAAAACAACAGATTTAGTTTCAGATTTATCAAATATTATAACAGCAGGAGCACTTCCGGCAGCCTATAGTAATGATCTTAGATATACTACGGCAACACCTTACGGAAGTTTGGGAGTAAATTATAAAAATGATTCATGGATGTTGTATGCCAATTTTCCTGTAAACTCTAATAACATTAAGGCGGAAGATCCATTAAGAAATGTTGCTAAAGATGTAAATAAGGTGACTTTTGAACCTAGTGTTTTTGCACAGTATACTTTTGCCTCCTTTTGGAAAGCTTCGGTAAATGCTAATATTAATAACAATTTTGGAGAAATAAATACGGCTTATTCAGGATTCTTAATGACCTCTCCTGGCGGAATCAGTGCCATGGATATCAATAATCCGATACCTCAGAATAATAATAAATCTGCAGGAACAAGGCTGGAGTATAGAAACCCTTTGAATAATTTATTCTTCAACATCAATTACAGATTTTCAGACGCTAAAAGAAACCTGATTTCAAATCCTTTGATCAATGGGGCAGGTTATACCGTAATGCAGTATATAGAACAGGATAACCATGTATTAAATAATGGCTACAGTGTAGAAGTGGGAAAATACTTTCCAAAGTTCAAAACAAATGCCTCCCTCAGCTACAGCAACAATACAGCAAAATCGGATGCATTCCTGAATAATAATTCTTTTACAAACAACAACAACAGCCAGTCATATGGGATTAAATTCAATAATACCTATTTCAGCTGGATGAGCATAGATTATAATGCAAGTATCTCCAGAACAAAGCAAACCAGTACAGGAAATATAAACTCCAATGCCACCAGAACCGGGTTCACGCATAATCTTGGAGCGTTCTTCTATCCGGTAGAAGACCATACTATCGGATTCAACTGGGATCAGGTAAATACAAATGCAGCCGATCAAAAATACCACAACGGATTCTATGACGTTTCATATCAATTTACCTGGGCCAAAAAGAAAATTGATTTTGAACTTAAATGGATGAATATAGCCAACAAAAAAGTATTCGAAACATATGATATCAATACCACGAATATTACTTTTACAAGATATCAACTTCGCCCAAGCCAGGTTATGTTTACCGTGAAATTCAACTTTAAGTAAAAAAACAAAAACCAATCTCACTGAGATTGGTTTTTTATTTGAGATATATCCATACATATTGCTAAAAGCTCTGATGATCTGCTGACGGACCATAGCTTCCCGGAAGCGGAATATCATTCAGTCTGTAATACACTCCCAGTTGAGCCCTGTGATGCGTGATTTGGTTTAAAGAATGACGGATAGAGCCATATTTCGTCCATTTTGCTATTTCCTGACCATTGTTTTTTAAAGCCCATGTTTCATTAAGGTCTTCTTCTTTAGCTTTGTCAAGCGCCTTCTCCGCAGATTTGAAATTTTCGTCCAGAGTCTGCAGAAGATCTTCTTTTGTAGAAAGATGCTTAGGCTGAAAATCTCCCTTCGCAAAATCCAGATCCGAAGTTTTCAGCATCACATCCGGCCATCCGAAAATTTCAGAAATATGAGTGGCAAGAGGCATCATTTTCATACTTTTCTCATGAGGAGCAAAATCATTTTTTCCTTCAGGATAAACTTCGAAAAATTTCCTGGTCGTCTGGTACTCTGCTTCAAGTTCATCTTTAAATTGTGATAAAGTGTCCATAATATTTGTTTTTAAGTACTTAAAGATAAGAGTTTTAAGAGAGAAAATGTTTTAAGGAAATCATAATTTTCTCTCATGGCTGATCAGATTTACCAGTTATACCTTTAAAAAGTCTGATAAATTATAATATATATAGTTGTTTTGTATTCTGTTGATAATCAGTGTAATATATCAATTGAAGTAAAATTCTTTAAAAAAGCTGTAACATATTTCAGGAACTGATAACTAATTAGTAAATCTTTATTACAATGAAAAAGCTATTTTCTGTATTCTTTATTGCTCTTTTTGCCATAGCGTCGGCGCAGGATGCCAAAGAATCAAAAGAGGCAGCAAACCGTTTCTTCTATGAGCTGACTTTTAAACCGAAAAAGGATTCTGCCAAGATGGATAAAGTAATTACGATCCTGGATATTACAGACAAAAACAGATCCATTTATCAGGATTATACAGTGATTTCGCAGGATTCTATCATGAAAATTGAAATTGAAGCTATGCAGAAGGCGGGAACAATGAAAGATTTGTCGAAAACCATTAAAACCCCTAAAATATCAGCCAGAATATACAAATCATATCCAGGTATGAAAGTGCAGTATGTGGATAAGATAGCAAACGGGTTTACACCAAGCAATATAGGATATAGCGAAGACCTAAAATTTAACTGGAATATCCTTAACGATAAGCAGAAAATTGGAGAATATAACACTCAAAAAGCGACTACTGAATTCGGAGGAAGAAAATGGACAGCATGGTTCAGTACAGAATTGCCTTTTCAGGATGGACCTTACAAATTCTTTGGACTTCCAGGTTTGATTGTTAAAATCGAAGATGATCAGAAAAACTATTCATGGGTTTTACAGGGAAATAAAAAAGTCAAGGATTATACAGAATACTCTTACATCGAAAACCTGATGCAGGCGAAAGGAGGAAAAGTAAATGAATTACCAAGAGAAAAATTTGAAAAAACATTCAATGATTTCAAAAAAGACCCTTTTGCATCCATAAGACCAATGATGACACAGGAAATGCTTTCTAAAACAGTTCCGGGAATGGATGGTACAGTAGGTGATATGGTGAAAAAACAGGAGAAGCAGTACAAAGACTTTTACAACGCCAATGATAATCCGATAGAAATATCATCAGCACAGCAGGATAAAAAGAAAAAATAAGACTTCATATCAACTAAATTATATTTTTAAAATCAACCCAGATACAGCAATGTGTTTGGGTTGATTTCTTTCATACTTTTCGTTATTTAGATTAAATTTAAATAGCGTATATTTGCCCTTACAAAAAATCCGGCTTTGAAACAGATTGACTTACATAAATTAAGCGGTTTCCCTAAAAACAAAATGGGAAAAATTTTAGGGTATGATAACGATTACCTGAAAATGCCAAACAAGATCATAGAAATGGGACTTTTACCGGAGACTATTTTCAGAATTTTGTACCAGGCGCCCTTCAAGGGTCCTATGTATGTAGAATTTGGAGAAGAAAAAAGCCGCATCGCTCTTCGTGAAGAAGAGGGAGAGTATATCATTGTTGAAGAATTGAATTAATGCAGGAAAATAAGAAAAAAAAGGTCCTTTTAGTCGGGAATCCTAATGTAGGAAAGTCTACGGTTTTCAATGCACTGTGCAATAAAAAACAGAAGACCGGAAACTATGCAGGAGTTACCGTTGCGAGCCATTCCGGAAATTACATCTATAAAAATGAAGAGGTTGAGGTGATCGACCTGCCAGGCTCGTACAGCGTTTATCCAAGTTCGGAAGACGAGGCTATTTTTTCTAAATTTCTTATTGATGAGCAGGAAAATTATGAAGGTGTAATCTATATTCTTGAAGCATTAAGCTTAAAAAGAGGATTACTTCTTTTCCAGCAGATACAGGATCTTGGTATTCCTATGATCCTGGTGGTCAACCAGATTGATCAGGCAGAAAGAAGAGGCATTAGCATTGATATCCAGAAATTTTCTGATGCTCTGGGGATTAAAATTATTCAAACCAATGCCAAAGAACAGATTGGAATAGATAAGATTAAAGAGTCTGTTTTGCAAAATGGATTTAAAAAAGCAGAGACCATCACCTTCGAAACGCCAAACGAACATAAAGATTTTATTCAGAAAATTGCGGCCCATAAAGGACTTGACAACGAATATAAAGCCTGGATGAGTATTTCATTGGGCTCCGATCTCGGAAGAATAGAATCTATAAAAGATCTTCTTAACCAGCCTGATTCTAAAAGCTTGGTTCCAAAACGATTACAGGTTCAGGAGACCGTAAGAAGATATCAGAGCGTAGATAAAATATTAGCAGATGTAATCTCTAAAAAAGCCCAGTTCAAAGAGCTTTTAACGGAGAAATTAGATAAAGTGCTGGTCCACAAATTCTGGGGCTATGTTGTTTTTCTTTTTATCCTGCTGATTATTTTCCAAAGTGTTTTCTTCCTTGCAGAATATCCGATGAACTGGATCGATGATTCCTTCTCATGGCTGGCTGCTTTTGCTGCAGAACACTTGCCGGAAGGGCCTGTCAATTCACTGGTTTCAAGTGGAATTATTCCCGGAATCGGAGGAATTGTAGTATTTGCCCCACAGATTGGTATTTTATTATATTTCCTATATCTACTGGAAGATTCAGGATATATGGCGAGAGTGGTATTTCTGATGGACAGGCTGCTGAGACCTTTCGGACTGAATGGGAAAAGTATCGTTCCTTTGGTATCAGGAACGGCCTGTGCCATTCCTGCTGTGATTTCTACAAGAAATATCGAAAATGTAAAAGAAAGACTATTAACCATACTGGTTACTCCTTTTATGACCTGTTCTGCAAGACTCCCGGTATACAGCATCATTATCGGACTGATCATTTCTGACGGATCTTTCCTTGGAATTAAATATAAAGCGCTGGTATTGATGGGAATGTACCTTTTGGGCTTCCTTGTAGCACTGTTTTCAGCAGCAGTTTTGAAAAGATTTATCAAAAATAAAGAAAAGACTTATCTTGTAATGGATTTGCCAACTTATAAAAAGCCCCTTTTCGGATACGATCTTAAAATGGTACTGGGTAAGGTTTGGGACTTCGTTACAGGAGCAGGAAAGATTATTTTTATTGTAAGCATCATTGTCTGGTTTTTAAGTTATTTTGGACCCAAACAGAAACCCAATCAGTTTGTGGCTACCAATGTAGAACTCGACCATTCTTATCTGGCCAAAATGGGTAAAGGGATTGAGCCTCTTATCGAACCGCTTGGCTACGACTGGAAAATGGGCGTGGGAATTCTGACAAGCTTTGTGGCCAGAGAAGTTTTCGTGGGAACAATGTCTACACTCTACAGTTTGGATGATGATGCCCCCGAAGTGAAAGTAATAGATAAAATGAGAAGAGACGTAAAACCTGACGGCGAAAAAGTGTTCAGCTTCGCAACAGGAATTTCCGTGCTTTTATTTTATGCATTCGCAATGCAGTGTGTTTCTACGCTTGCAGTAGTCTACAGAGAAACCAAAAGCTGGAAATGGACCGGCTTTCAGGTTGTAATGATGACCGGTTTGGCATATTTTGTGTCGTTGATAGCATATCAGATTTTAAAATAATGGATACTTCACTAATTTTTCAGTACGTAATCATCATACTGATCGTTGCATTCGCCTGTTATTCTTTATTTAAAGTACTCAGAAAGAATTTCGCACCGAAAAAATTCAGTTCCAAAAGAACCAACTGTGATAAAGACTGCGGTTGCTCCTGATACTGTTTTTAAGCTTATAATTGAAAAAATTGTAGTAATTTCATTCTCTGAAACTAAAACCTTTTCGATTTGAGCCCAAAATCAGCAGCAGTCTTGTTATTCTCTCTTCTAACCATTTGGGCAAACGCCCAGACCGATACTGCTAAAATCAAGTCCTATGCAGATCAGGTAATGGTCCGTGTAAATCTCGACACCAATATTGAAAAATATGTTTTTACAGAAGGCCCTGAGGGCAAACCTTTAGAAACCATCTTTTCAATCAACAATAAAACAAGAGCTTCCTTTTCTATTGATTATAGGATTATAAGTGCAACTATTTCATTTACACCAAGTTTTCTTCCCGGGAATAATGATGATGCGCTCAAAGGAAGTAGCTCCTATGCAGACTTTAGATTCAGGCTTTTCCCCAAAAAATTTATCCAGACCGTTTATTACAAAAACGTAAAAGGATTTTATATGGAAAATATGAGCGATTTTTTTCCGGACTGGAAAGAAGGAAAAGACCCATACCTTCAGTTTCCCGATCTTAGGGTTCAGAGTTTTGGAGGGTCTACAGCCTATGTACTAAAGGATAATTTCTCTCTGAAAAGTATTTACACACAAGGCGAATGGCAGAAAGAAAGCCGTGGAAGCTGGGCGCCTATTGTAGATTATGACCTTTCCATATTCAGAGATATTTTAAACGGACAGAAAAGTAAAGAAACCCAGTACAGTTTCGGGGGCAGCATGGGTTACTTTTATAATTGGGTGCTTGGCGCGAAAAAAAGAGTGAATATTGCTCCTCATATCTCGCTGGGATTAGGCGGAATGTTTTCCAACAGCTGGGATATTCAGGCGGACGGGACAAAATTTAACAAACAAAATACACAGTATCTAACCCTGAAGTTTGCTAGCGGACTTCATATAGGATATAATACAGACCGGTTTCTGTTCGGAGGAAAATTTAATGTCAATGCTTATGCCTACAATGAAAAAGATAACCAGAATGTAGAAAATAACAATCTATATGGATTGCTGTATATAGGTTACCGTTTTCCGCCACCGAAGGTTATCAAAAGGAATTATGACAAGATTCAGAAAAAGATTCCCATCTTATAACTTATTAGGTCTTTTAAGTATCTTTGCTAATGAAACCAATTAAAAAAATAAAAACAGAATGTCGTTAATAAAATCTATTTCCGGGATCAGAGGGACGATCGGCGGAAAAGTAAATGATAACTTAACCCCTCTGGATGTCGTGAAATTTGCATCAGCATTTGGAACCTGGCTTCAGAATACACAGAATAAAAAGAATTTAACCCTGGTCATAGGAAGAGATGCCAGAATTTCCGGGGAAATGGTTTCCTCGCTGGTAACAGCTACTCTGCAGGGATTGGGAATAAATGTAGTGGATCTTGGACTTTCTACAACACCAACGGTGGAAATAATGGTTCCTGAACTGAATGCAGATGGAGGAATTATCCTGACTGCTTCCCACAATCCAAAGCAATGGAATGCTCTTAAACTGTTGAATGGTAAAGGAGAGTTCATCAGTGGAGATGATGGCGCAAAAGTACTCGCTCTTGCTGAAAGTGAAGATTTCAATTACGCAGAAGTAGATGATCTTGGAAAATATGAAACAAGAAACGATGCGTTTGATATTCATATTCAGCAGATTTTAGATCTTCCGATGGTAGACATTGAAGCCATTAAAGCTAAAAAATTCAAAATCGTTCTCGATGCGGTAAATTCTACAGGAGGAATTGCAATTCCAATGCTTCTGGATAAGCTTGGCTGCGAAACAATTAAATTATATTGCGAACCAAATGGGCAGTTTCCACACAATCCTGAACCTTTGAAAGAGCACTTGGGAGACATCTGTGAGCTTGTAAAAAAAGAAAATGCAGATTTAGGAATCGTTGTAGATCCGGATGTAGACCGATTAGCCTTAATTGACGAGAAAGGGGAAATGTTCGGGGAAGAATATACCTTGGTTGCCGTTGCAGATTATTTATTGAAACATAAGAAAGGCGTTGCTATCTCAAACCTTTCCTCAAGCCGTGCTTTGAGGGATGTTGCCAGAAGCCACGATTCAGAATACTTTGCAAGTGCTGTAGGAGAAGTAAACGTAGTGAATCTGATGAAAGAAAAGAATGCAGTAATCGGAGGCGAAGGAAACGGAGGAATTATCTACCCTGACCTTCATTACGGAAGAGACTCTTTGGTAGGAGCAGCATTGTTTTTAACCCATCTGGCAAAAGAAAACAAATCCGTTTCCGAATTAAGAGCAGGATACCCAAGCTACTTTATGGGCAAAAAGAAAATAGAGCTGACTCCGGAGATTAATGTAGATGATATCTTAGCCAAAATGGAAAAAGAATATCAGAACGAAGAAGTTTCTACGGTAGATGGTGTTAAAATCGACTTTGAAAACAATTGGGTTCACCTTAGAAAATCCAATACAGAACCGATTATCAGGATTTATACTGAAGCTTATACTCAGGAAGAAGCCGATAAGCTTGGAGATGATATCATCGCTAAAATTAAAAGTTTAATCTAAATAAATCAGGAACGGAACAGAAATGCTCCGTTCTTTTTTCTTATCGAAATGTTTGAGCATATACAGAACAGGTTTCTCTTCCCGAAAGAAAAATGGCGGAAATTTCTAAGCTGCTTCGAGCGCATGGATGTTCCTGCTAAAACTTTGCTTTTAAAGGAAAATGAAGTTTCAGACTGTGCCTATTATATTGAAAAAGGGGTCGTAAGAGCATGGTACAACAATGACGGGAAAGACGTGACTTTTCAGTTCTTTATGGAAAATACGATGTTTTCTTCCCTCGAAAGCTTCAGGAAAGGGCTGCCCAGTATGGTATCCTTCGAAACCATAGAATCCTGTATTTTATGGAAGATCCGTAAAGCTGATGCAGATGCTGTTTTAGCTGAGGTATACGAAGATCCGGAACTGAGGAACCAATTCATGGATTCTCTTTTTGAAAGAATCTTCGACTATATGAAACATTTTTTCTCATTTATAAAAGATACCCCGAAACAACGCTATCTCAGCCTCACCAAAGAACGGCCTGAAATCATCAGAAGAATCCCACAGCATTATATTGCTTCCTACCTGGGAATTACTACAGTACATCTTAGCAGGATCAAAGGCGCAATTTTAAAAGAGGATGCTTTAAAAAAATAATCAGCAGGATAACTGATAACAAATGTTATTGCACTGCAGACCGCTCTCATCCTAATTTTGTATAAAAATTTAAATAATGAAAGCAGCAGTCGTATTTGAAAAAGGAAGCATTCCTCAATATGCAGATTTTCAGGATCCGGAAACCCCTAAGGAAAATGAAACGCAGGTATCAGTCAAAGCAGCATCCATCAAAAATCTTGATAGAGCTATAGCGGGTGGAAGTCATTATTCCGTCAGCGGCGAGGTACATCAGCCAAGAATTATCGGGACAGATGGTGCCGGATATCTTGAAAATGGTCAGAAAGTATATTTTTTCAGTAAAAAAGGAACCACAGCCGAAAAAGTCAATGCTGAAAAAGGATTTGTCATTCCCGTACCGGAAGAACTGGACTTCGCTACCGCTGCCGCATTGCCCAACGCCGTTATGGGATCTGCGATGGGATTGAAATTCAAAGCAGGGATGAAACCCGGCGATACCGTTCTGATCAATGGAGCAACCGGAGTGACGGGAAAAATTGCAGTTCAGGTGGCCAGATTATACGGAGCCAAAAATATCATTGCTACAGGTAGAAACGAGGCGTCTTTACAGTCACTTCTTACATTGGGAGCAGATGAAGTAGTTTCTTTAAAGCAGCCGGACGAAGATTTTGTAGCAAAAATTAAAGAAATTCACAACGAAACACCTATTGATATTATCTTAGATTATCTCTGGGGCCATTCTATAGAGATGTTGCTGTATGCTCTTAAAGGAAACGGAACATTTTCTCACAAGACCAGACTGGTTTCTGTAGGAGGAATGAGCGGAGATACCATTCAGCTGTCTTCGCAGATTCTGAGAGGAACAGATATTCAGATCTCCGGATCCGGATTGGGAAGCTGGACAAAAGAAGAGACCCGTATGCTGTTTACGGAAATTATTCCTGAAATGTTCCAGGCGGCAGTAGAAGGTAAAATTAAAATAGATACGGAAACGGCAGAAATAAAGGATGTAGAATCAGTCTGGAATACCGAAATTCCGGCCGGAAAAAGACTTGTTCTGACTATTTAACCACAATTTCCGTTTTTTATCCACAATCCTTTTATCTGTTTTCTTTTTTTACTATCTTTAATATAGAAATTTATGAAAAAATAATTCAAAAAAAAGTTGCAACTTTGCATAAACATTTGAATTTCAGTTTCAGAGGTTATTATTAATTAAAAGTTTGCCGAGGTTTGTAAGCATATTCAGACATCGGGCCGACAAAGACAACACTATTGGAAGAGTATTTTGGAAATGAACTTGTAAAAAAGTTCGAGGAAATGATGGAAAATAATGATGAATTCTACTTCGATACCGAAGAGCTAGAAGACATTATTGTTTATTATTTGGAGCTGGGAGATTTTAACTACGCAGACAATGCTGTTAATTATGGCCTTAAGCTTCATCCCAATTCATTGGATATCAAGATCAAAAGACTTGAGATTCTTTTGGAGTGGGAAGATTATAATACCGCAAAAGAACTCATTGACGAACTGAAAGGTTCATCCATGGAAAACACAGACTTTATGGTCTGCTATGCGAAGTATTATTCGAACCTGGGAAACCCCAGAAAAGCCATTGACATCTGCAAAAAAGCCTTAGAACTGCAGGAAGAAGAAAACTTCCTTCATAACTTTATTGCGGACGAATATGTAAACTTGGGAGACCCTTTTAACGCTCTTAAACACTACAGAAAAGCTCTGAAAGAAGATCCTATGGATGAGTATTCTCTCGAAAACTGTATGATCTGCTTCAGCGACCTGAATAAGAGCGAGGAGGCTATTGCCTTTCTTAATGAATATTTAGATGAATTTGCCTATTCCGAAACCGCTTGGTTCGAATACGGGCAGTTTTACTTCAACAGAAAGAATTACGAAGAAGCCATAAAAGGATATGATTACCTTTTGGCCATCAACTCAAGTTCTGTAGGAGTATATGCAAACAAAGCAGCCTGTTACGAAGCCCTGGGACAATACCAGAAGGCCATAGAGGTATACGAGGAAATGCTTGAGCTTGAATATACCAAAGCATTTACATTTTATAAGATAGGATTGTGCTATAAGGCGCAGAAACAGTCCATAATGGCCTTAAATGCATTCCAGAAATCATTGAGAGAAGACCCACAGTTTTATCTTGCGATGATGGAACAATCTTATCTCTATGAAGAAATGGGAGGCATGAAAGAAGCCCTGCATTTTGCAAGAGAAGCTACCCAGCTGAATGACAGTAACCTTGACTATCAGAAAAGACTTGCATTTCTATTTATTGATTCCGGAAAATTTGAAGAAAGCCTTGCCTGTCTGAAAAAGCTGGTAGATGCGGAACCTTCAAGGTTTTATAACTGGTATGCCTATTCAGAGGTTTTGATGCTTCTTGGAGAATATGAAGAGGCGGTAACTATTCTGGATAATGCCTTAAGGGTACATGACAGGGCAGAGCTTTACTATCAGCTCAGCAACTGCTATTTCAACCTGCGAAACCCGGAAAAAGGAGCAGAATCTCTTCAGAAAGCTTTAAATATTGACGCATCGCTTGCCCAGGATATGCAGAAAAAATATCCTTTCATCAAAGATGAGGTAAAGAAAGTCAAAGCCAAAGTGAAAAAGAAGAATTCTTAGAAGTTGGAAGAAGGAAGTTTAGACTGAAGATCGAAGGATCTGCCTTAATTCTCCTTAATAGCTTAAAGATTCTTAATGACTTAAATTAACAATCATAAATACTTAAATCCTGCAGCGATGCAGGATTTTTAATTTATGAATACCTGTTTATTTTTTTATAACCGCTGTTTTAGACCTTAAAAAAATCAGTCCGCCGATAATAACTCCCGCTCCAACAAACTGTAAAAAGCTCAGTTTTTCACCATCCAGAAATCCCCAGATAATAGCAACGATAGGCATCAAAAGAGTTACAGTAGAAGCAAATAGCGGGGTAGATACCTTCAGTAGCCGGTAATTTAAAGTCATGGCCAGCCCGGTTCCAAAGATAGACAGCAAGCTTACAAACATCAGTCCCAGCATATTGTCCTCATTAAAACTGAATGTTGAAAAGAATCCCGTGAATGTTAAAGCAATAAGAGAAGGGAAAAATAAAACAAATGAAAAAACAAATGCCGATAAAATCGTGGAAGAGACATCCATTAGTTTAGATTTCACCGTTGTTGTGCTTAAAGCATAGCACAGCGTGGCCAGTAACAGCAATAATATAGGAATAAGCTTGAATTTTCCACCTTCTCCATCTCCTCCAAAAGCCAATAAGCAGACTCCGGCAAAGCTGATCATTGTTCCCACGATCTGCCTTTTAGTGGTGTCAAACTTCCAGACCAGCGCTCCCACAATAATCACGAAGATGGGCATCATAGAATTGATAATTCCGGCGATACTGCTGCTTACTTCCGTTTCCGCAATCGGAAATAGAAACATAGGAATGAAATTTCCTGTAAATGCAGCCAGGATAAGCCACTTCAAATGCTTTTTGGGAAATAGTTTATATTTTGAAATCGCGACCGGCATTAAAATAATTCCTGCGATCAGAACCCTGAGCGCCCCTACCTGATAGGGACTGAAATGCTCAAGAGACTTTTTGATCAAAATAAAAGACGAGCCCCAGATAACAGTTAATACAATCAGAAGGATCCATTTTTCTTTATCTGCGTTCATTATTTTTGTGTAAGATGTTTAAAAATTCTTTTTTAGGAATCATTTTTGCGCCTAAGCTTTCCAGGTGCTCTGTATGAGACTGACAGTCAATGAGATCAATATTATCTTTGTTATTTTCCACAAAATGAATAAAGCCGGCTTTAGAAGCATTGCTTACTTTCGCAAACATACTTTCGCCGCAGAAAACATTTCCGATCTGAAGGCCGTAAAAACCTCCAACCAGTTCTCCATCCTGCCATACCTCAATACTTTTGGCAAGACCATATTCATTAAGCTGAATAAAAGATTCCATCAGTTCATCCGAAAGCCATGTTCCAGTCTGTCCCTTTCTGCTCGTTTGCTGGCAGTTTTGGATCACTTCCCTAAAGCATTTGTTTTCAGAAAATGTAAAAATACCCCTGTTTAGTATTTTCCGCATCGATTTTGAAACTTTTAGTTCTTCAGGAAACAGGACAAATCTGGGATCCGGGCACCACCACAATATTTCCTCTCCGGGATTGTACCACGGAAAGATCCCCAGCTGGTAGGCGAACCAAACCCTTTCTGTAGACAGGTCTCCTCCAAAGGCAACCAGCCCGTCGTGACCGTCATAAAGTTCAGGATCGGGGAATGAAATCTCGTTTTCGTCTAATCGGACCATTTTTTTGGAAAAAAAATCCCACTTGATAAAGCAGGATTTATATTTGATCTTATTTTTTAATTAAAAAGGTAAATCATCATCATCGTCACCAGCGAAAGGATTTTCATTGGAAACCGGGGATGCAGATTGAGAAGGAGAGGCCTGAGTAGGCTCAGATCCGTTGTCCATTACTTTTTCAATTTTCCATCCTGTAATAGAATTGAAATACTTAGTTTCACCCTGAGGAGAAACCCATTCTCTTCCTCTGATGTTGATTCCCACTTTTACATTTTCACCCTCCTTAAGGTTATCTAATAAACTGATCTTATCAGACAAAAATTCTATGTTTATCGGCTGTGGATACTGTTCCTGGGTTAAAATAACCATTTCTCTCTTTTGAAAGCCGCTTGCAAATGTCTGAGCATCAAAAAGTTTCTTTACCGTTCCTTGTAATTCCATATTGTAATTATTAACGTTGTAAAAGTAAGAAAATGAAATGTAATAATTGGAGGACCTGAAAAAAAATATGAGAATTTTAATTTTTTTTTCTGAAAAGTTTGGAGACAATGGAAAAAGTCCTATATTTGCACTCACAAAAACGAAGCAAGCTCTTTAAAATAAGCAAAAACAAACCAGCGGATGTGGTGTAATTGGTAGCCACGCCAGACTTAGGATCTGGTGCCGTGAGGCGTGGGGGTTCGAGTCCCTTCATCCGCACTATGCGAAAAAACTCTCTGTATTGTTTACAGGGAGTTTTTGTTTTTATAGCCCTCATAAACGGGTGTTTGGCGTGCATTAGTCATGATGCTTTTTGATAAACTATTGATCCGCGTCAGTTTAATTAGCCTTTATCTGTATTTTCCACAAACATTCAATCTGTATCCAAGATAATAGTAACTTCTGTATCTGTGTCCATAATGGAATACTCCATAATTTTGTTATACTAAACAGAGCATTATGGAAACTATTATTCGAAACCAACAGCAGCTTCAATATGCTGACGTCTATATTTCAGATATGCAGTCGCTGAGAAATATCTTTCTGCAGTCCCAAAATTTATCCAGATTAAGCCAGGATTTCGGTGTACCCTTTCTTTTGGCTAAAAAAAGAAATGAGATTCTTGGTTTTGCAAGTCTGATCATTAACGGAAAAGGGGAGATCACATTTAAGATCTATGGGAAAAGTGATCTTGCAGACTCTGAAAAAAAGAATTTTAATCTTCAGGCAGAGCGTTATTTCAATAAAAACAATTCAGCAAATTTCCGGAATGCAGAACAGCTGAAAAGCAGTATCAATAGAATGATCAGCTGGTTGAATGTTGGATAAAACGTCAATAAATTTGTACATTTACTTAAAACCGGGGCTTTATGTCAAAAGACGTTCTCTATCTTAAAATAGCAAAATCTGTCACTGAGCAGATCAAAAGCGATACGCTGCAGCAAGGAGACAGACTGCCTTCACTAAGAAGTGCTCAAAAACTCTATAATGTCAGTCTGAATACTGTAAAACAGGCTTATATGGAACTGGAAAGCCGCTCTCTGGTTGAATCCCGTCCCAAATATGGCTATTTTGTGAGCCAGACTTCCCAAAGAAAGCTGGCATTGCCTTCGGTGGCTCCAATGAAAGAAGCTGAGAAGAAAAATACACCGGAAGATCTTATTGATAAAGTATTCGGAACCATTGATGGGACAGATGTTACCCAGTTTGCTTTGGGAATTCCTGGGAAAAGTTTCCTTCCTTTGGCAAAGCTCAAGAAATGTATGATCAATGTGATCAAAAGAAAGAATGATAGCGGTACAGATTATGAGCCGGTACAGGGAAGCGAATACCTCCGTCGGGAAGCTGCCAAATGGGCTCTGGTGTTGGAAGGAAAAATATCAGAAGACGATCTGGTCATCACCTCCGGGGCCATGAATGCAGTATATACCTGCCTGATGGCGGTGACGAAACCCGGAGATTCCGTAGCGGTGGAAAGCCCGGTCTATTTTGGAGTGCTTCAGGCGATCCAGCAGCTGGGACTGAAGGTGGTGGAAATTCCTACCCATCCTATTTACGGAGTAGATCTGGATGCCTTGAAAAAAGTGCTTCCTACACTTTCTGCCTGTTGTTTTGTGACGAATTTCAATAATCCGTTAGGCTTTCAGATGCCGGATGACAATAAAAAAGAACTGGTAAGGATGATTACGGAATATAATGTTCCTCTGATCGAAGATGATATATACGGAAACCTGTATTTTGGAGCAGAAAGACCCAAACCGTGTAAATTTTATGATGAAGCCGGGCTTGTGATGTGGATAGGATCAGTTTCCAAAACCCTTGCTCCCGGTTATCGTGTCGGTTGGGTTGCTCCCGGAAAATTTAAAGAAAAGGTAATCCGGCAGAAGCTGGTGCAGACTGTGTGCAGCCCATCCCTGTATCCGGATGTAATTGCGGATTTTCTTGAACACGGCCGCTATGACCACCATCTGAGAATGTTCAGAAATAAGCTGTATGCAAACTATCTTCAGATTCAGAAATCAGTGGGAGAGTATTTCCCGGACAATACAAAGGTTTCGGAACCTAAAGGAGGCTTTATGCTATGGCTGGAGCTGGATAAAAGGATATGCACGGAAGACCTTTATGATGAAGCCATGAGCCAGAAAATAACCTTTGCCCCGGGAAGAATGTTTTCCCAATATAATCAATATCAAAACTGTATGCGCCTTAACTATGCCCTGGAATGGACGGACAGGGTAGAAAGTGACCTTGAAAAGCTTGCAAAAATGGTTAAAAAAAGAATTTAATTAAACCTTATAAACGATGAATGATACAAATAATGAAGTAAAAATTATAGCCTATGATCCCCAATATAAAGAAGCCTTCAAGGCTTTAAACGAAGAATGGATCAAAAAATTTTTCACCATGGAGGCCGGCGATTATAAACTGCTGGACAATCCCGAAGAGCACATTATAAACAAAGGAGGATACATTGTTTTTGCTCTGCTGGATAATGAGCCAGTGGGAACATGTGCTTTAGTGAAATTGTCCGATAAGCCACTTAAATTTGAACTCTCAAAGATGGCTGTAAGCCCCAAAGCACAAGGAAAGCAAATAGGATATCTGGTAGGACAGACCTTGGTAGATAAAGCCAGGGAATTAAATGCAGAAAGTATTTCCCTTGAAACCAACTCTGTGCTCGTTCCTGCAATAAAATTATATGAAAAGCTTGGTTTTAAGCATATGCCAGCCTCTGATTCAGCTTATTGCCGCTGTGATACACAGATGCTGCTGGAGCTTTAAATAAGAAATATTGCTGTTCTTAGCTAAGATTCTTTCTGTTCATGAGGTTTTGCTTTCCCTCATGCCTATTCACTCTTTTTCCTTATTTTTGTGAAATTCCTTATTTCAATGAAAAAGATTATCCTCATCGAAGACGAAACCAGTGTTGTATCTTTTATAAAGAAAGGGCTTCAGGAAAACGGGTACGAAGTTTCCGTAGCCTTTGACGGACGCACTGGTGTACAGTTGGTGCAGGCCAACGATTTTGATCTGGTAATTCTGGACATTATGCTGCCGGAAATGAATGGGCTGGATGTCTGCAAAGAAATCAGGAAAACCAATCAGCATGTTCCTATCCTCTTTTTAACAGCTTTGGGAACTTCTGAAAATATAGTGTTGGGTCTGGAAAGCGGAGGTGATGATTATCTTGTAAAGCCATTCAAGTTCATTGAGCTGGTAGCCCGCGTGAAATCATTATTAAGAAGAAGCAATGGAGTAAGTCCTCAGGAAATTGCTGAACCGGAGCCTGATAATGAACATGTCTTCAAGTTTTCAGATCTGATTGTTAATGATTATACCAAGAAAGTTACCCGTGCCGGAGATGAAATTTCTTTAACTTCTACAGAATATAAACTGCTGCTCTACTTCCTGAATAATCCTGAAAAAGTAATTTCCAGAGCTGAAATTCTGGACGCAGTCTGGGGTGTCAATTATGAGCTGGGAACCAATGTTGTAGATGTTTATGTAAACTATCTGAGAAAAAAACTGGATAATCAGGATGATCATAAGCTGATTCATACTGTGATAGGGATGGGGTATGTACTGAAAAAACCTTAATGGATGTTTAATAAAGTTGTCACAAATCAAACCAAAACAATGGTGCTCTTAATGTTGGTATTTACTGCCATCATTCTGCTGTTCAGTGGGTTGGTTTATTTTTCTATTGTCAACTTTTCACACCAGAGATTTTATGAGCTGCTGAAGATCCGTACAACAACTATTGTTCAGATCGAAAAAAGCAAAGACCACCTTGACCTTCCCGAAAACTATATCCTCAACGGCCTCAATGATGAGGAGCTTCCCATGGAAAGAGATTATGTTTTTGCGGTTCCGGCGGATTCCAATTTCAGGAAGATCTCACAGGAGGTTCATATTCCGGACTATTTTTTCAAAAGTATCGTCAGAAAAGGTGAGGCCAATTATAATGACAAAGAATTTTATTATATCGGGCAGACCTTCAGGTATGATGATAAAGACTATATTGCCATTGCTTCTGCCAAGAACCATTACGTAATTTACTACCTGGGATTTTTAAAGAGAACGCTGATTACCTGTATTGTACTGTCCTTGTTCTTCAGTATGATTTTTTCTTTTTATCTGTCTAAAACCTTATTTAGGCCCATCTTAAAAATTACAGGTAAGGTAAAAGAGATCAGCTCCGAAAATCTTCACCTGAGACTGGAGCCGCAACCCGACAATAAGGAACTTAATGAGCTGGTAGATACTTTCAACGGAATGCTGAACCGGATAGAAACCTCATTTGAGACCCAAAACCATCTGATCGGGAATGTTTCCCATGAGCTGAGAACACCACTTACCTCGATCATGGGAGAAGCGGATGTCGCTCTTTCTATCGGCAGAACAGCTGATGAATACAAAGAAACCCTTGAGATTATCCTTGACGAAGCCGAAAAGCTGGATAAAAAGATCAAAGCCTTACTCATGATTGCTCAGACCGGTTTCGATGGAAAGATCCAGAAAATGGATAAAGTAAGAATCGATCAGCTGCTTTGGGACGTCATTGAAACCTTGAGAAAAATTGATTCAAGAAATAATATTTATCTGGATATCAGTATGCTTCCGGATAATCCTAAAAAATTAAAAGTACAGGGCAACGAACAGCTGCTTCATCTTGCGGTAGCCAATATCATCAATAACGGTTGTAAATATTCTAATTTCCAGCAGGTAAAAGTCTCGCTGGGCGCTACAGATACAGATGTTTATATCATTGTAAAGGACTTTGGAATAGGTATTCCGGAGGTGGAAATGAATAAAATCTACGACCCATTCTTCAGGGCTTCCAATACCAAAAACTACGAAGGCTACGGAATAGGACTTCCGCTGGCCAGAAACATCGTAAGAATGCACCACGGCGAACTGATCGTAAGTTCTCACGAAAACCAGGGAACCACAGTACAGATGCGTTTTCCTAATTTCTACAGTACGAGACCGGAAGGAGCTTAATAGCAAAGAACAATCCTACAAATACAAAAAGCAAAGAATCTGCTCAATTTCTTAATCAGCGAGAGAAATCTACGTACTTTATTTTCATTCCTCCGAAAAATTAAAGTATCCATCTCAAATATCTCATATTAACGCATGTTAACAATATTCTAATCTCATTTTAATCTCTTTAATCACATTTTAATTCCGTTCCAAAGCGCTTCTAATCTTACCGCTTTAGTTTTGTATCATCAAAATATGACGACAAACCTAAATCTAAAAAGATATGACCAAAACAATCTTAATCGCCACGGATTACTCTCTTGAGTCACTGAATATATTAAAAAAAGTGCTGAAAGAGAAAGAAACATCGGAAGACCAGAATCAGTATACTATTCTTTTGGTTTCAGGGTATGATGGTGGAGATTCCATCAGGGACCTTCTGTTCAACACAAAAAGTACCATTTTTAATAAGATCAGGCCGCAGGAATTCTGTGATGCCTATGGAATTATCAAAAATAAATACCCCTATTTAGTAAATAAGATTGTCTGCGATATTTTTACAGGAAGCTTTCAAAGGACGTTCAATAATTATATGAAAGCGGAAAATATTGAGGAAGCTTATTACTCTCCATCTATTAAGAGTAAAGGAAAGGGAAAATTTGATATTGCTCCTTACATCAGAAAATGCAAAGATATCAAGGTTCAGGAAATTAAAATTGAAATCCCTGAAAGACTTCCTGAAAGAGGAAAACTGGCAGAGATATTTGTTGAGGCCTAAAAAAATGATAAACACAATATAAAAGAAATAAAAAAATGTTAAGAAATTATAGTAACAGCCGAACGTTGGGAGACAATATCAGATTGGGGACGCTGACTGCATTCACTGCAGGAACTATAAATATTGCCTCCCTTTTAATATTTCTCTCTTTTACATCGAACGTAACGGGACATTACGCCATCCTTGCTGCGGAAATCAGTAAGGGAAACTGGACGCAGGTGGTCGTAGTTGGGGCATGGATTTTTTTGTTCTTCTTCGGAAGCTTTTTGTCCAACTTCATCGTCATCAACTTTAATAAGAAAAGTAAATATTTTGCTCATGCAATGCCGATTGTGCTGGAAATCATATGTTTGCTTTTTGTGGGAATTTATGGGCAGTTTTATTATCAGAAAACATTGGAAGAAACAGAATATCTGGTTGCACTGATGCTTTTTGCAACAGGACTTCAGAACGGGCTTACGGCAAGCATCTCCAATTTCTCGGTGAAAACGACCCACCTTACGGGTACCACAACCGATCTTGGAATTCTGCTTTCCATGTTTACCCAGAAAAAATACAGAAAGAATGGTGAGCTGATAGGAAGGGCAAAACTGCTCATGAGTATAATGGCAGCCTATGTTTTAGGAGCTGTTTTCTCTGGACTTACGTATTACTATCTTGAATTCAGGGTATTTTATGTGATCAGTCTGTGTCTTTTGATTGTGATCGGTTATGATGCCTATAAGATTCATATAAGGCATTTTAATACCAAATACCGATACAGCAGAATTTATAAAAAGCCCACTGTACTGGCTTATCTATACGACAAAGTCCACGGTATTCCAAAAAGAAAAGAAAAAAGAAAACTTGTCTTTGATGATTGAGCAATAAAGAAATAAAATAAATATCAAATTATTTTTTGTGTAAACTAGCTGTGAAACACCCCTTTTTTGATAATGAAAAAGGGGTGTTCTTTATCAGAAATCTTGGTCGCGTAAATGAACTACCTGTTTTAGACAAGAATAAACAGATAGATAGAACGTATGCTTAGTCAGTGGCGTAGCTGCATCTCTTTGCTCAACTAAAAACTAAAGCAGCTCATCTTTAAACTTTGCGTTAAAAAATACCAGCCTTTCAGAATTCTTTTCCTCTGGCAGAGATTAAAAAATGGACAGGATACAAAATGTGATTAAAATGTTGATAATTAAATTTTAATTCACGGTTTTAATGTTTTAATTCCCGTTTCCATTGCCTATTTTTGTAAGTTGATTATACGTTTTATGTCAGATATTATTCAGCTTTTACCGGATCATGTAGCCAACCAAATTGCGGCAGGAGAAGTGGTGCAGAGACCTGCGTCCATTGTGAAGGAACTTTTGGAAAATGCTATTGATGCGGGTGCATCCAAGATAGAATTGATTATCAGGGATGCAGGAAAAAACCTGATCCAGGTGGTAGATGATGGCAAAGGAATGTCTGAAACAGATGCCCGGATGGCGTTTGAAAGACATGCTACGTCAAAAATCAAAGCAACAGAAGATATTTTCAGAATTGCTACAAAAGGATTTCGTGGTGAAGCATTGGCTTCTATTGCTGCCGTTTCCCAGGTTGAACTGAGGACGAAGCAGAATGATGCCAAAATTGGAACCAATATCTACATCGAAGGCGGTGTATTTCAGTTTCAGGACCCGATACAGACTGCCGACGGATCCAATTTCCTGGTGAAAAACCTATTCTACAACGTTCCGGCCCGAAGAAAATTTCTTAAAAATAATAATGTTGAATTCAGACATGTCATTGATGAATTTCAGCGCGTTGCATTAGCTCATGAAAATCTGGAATTTTCTCTGTTTCATGATGATGAAGCTGTTTTCAGATTGAGAAAAGGCAGCCAGATGCAGCGTATTATAGATGTTTTCGGACGTAAACTGCAGCCGCAGCTGATTCCTATAAAAGAAGATATTATCTGGTGTAAACTTCACGGATTTGTTGCGAAGCCTGAAGGCGCCAAAAAATCAAGAGGAGAACAGTTTTTTTTCGTTAACGGAAGGTATTTCAAAAGTCCGTATTTCAATAAAGCAGTTCAGGAAGCTTTCGAAGGATTGCTTTTACCGGGCTATGTTCCTACATTTTTCCTTTATCTTGAATTAGATCCTGAAAAAATAGATGTGAATATCCATCCCCAGAAAACGGAAGTGAAGTTTGAAGATGAACACCTGATTTTTGCCCTTCTCCGTTCCACCATTAAAAGGTCCCTGGGAATTTATAACGTTTCTCCTAGCCTTGATTTTGATAAAGACCCGGAAATGGACGCCATGATGAATAAGCCTTTCCCAAGCAAAGGAAACGGCAGCGGAGGAGTCATCAAAATGCCGGAAATTATAGTAGACAAAGACTACAACCCTTTTATTGAAGAAAGAAATGTACGTCCCGAAGAAATTCAGAATCTTACGGAAATGTACCATCAGAATATTACAGCAGAGCCCTCAAAGATCAATTTATTTGAAGACGAAGATTTTGATGAGGACCTGATGAGGTTACCCAATGGCTATTGGCTGTTCAATAAAGGAGATGTAACCCTGATGCTGGACCTTGGAAGAATGCACAGGTTGGTTGTTTCAGAGAATAATAAAACCTCCAGGAAGCCAAATATCAATCCAAACAGCCATACGCTTCTGTTTTCTCTGGAGTATCATATGAACGAAATAGAAAAGAATAAATATAATTCTTTCAAAAAATTTCTGCCTGAACTTGGGTTTGACATGAAAATTGCACATGAAAGCGTGCTGAGAATAGACGCGCTTCCCGAGGGATTGAAAGAAACCCAGGCCATGAAGTTCCTGGAGAACCTTTTTGAGATCCTGGAATATAAGACTGAAGAAGAATTTATGCAGTTTTATCTCAACCAGTGGAACAAAATGCAGTCCAAATCAAGGTTTGATTTCATCTATAAAAAAGATGCGGAACAGATGATCAAAGACTTTACAGCATTAGGCTTCCCGGAATTTTTACCGGATGGCAAAAGATGCTTTTATGAAGTTCCGTTTAATGATTTTAAAAACAAATTTTAAAAAATGTTTAACAATATACCGCCCATCACCAGGAATATTATCATTATCAATGTTATCGTGTTCATTGGGACTTATTTTATTGGAAATCAGGTAATCGGCTACCTTGCCGGCTTTTATCCTTTTTCTCCGTTTTTCCATTCATGGCAAATCATTACCCACATGTTTATGCATGGAAGCATTATGCACATTCTGTTTAATATGCTGACTCTGTACAGTTTCGGGCCTATCCTGGAGCAAACGTTGGGGGATAAAAAATATTTGATTCTCTATTTTTTAAGTGGATTAGGAGCTTTTTTCCTTTTTAATTTATGGAATTTCGTTGAGGCACAACAGCTTACAAATGAACTGCAGCAGCTCGGATTTAATGTTAATGCTTATTTATCCGGAGCAAGTGTAGGATTTAGTGGCGATGCTGCATCAGTTCTTAAGCAGAAAGAATTGTTGGAGAGTTTGAAGGGAATTGTAGCAACGCCTATGGTTGGTGCTTCCGGAGCTATTTTCGGAGTAGTGGCGGCTTTTGCTACCCTTTATCCCGATTCAAAAATCATGATGATGTTCATTCCTATTCCTATAAAGGTAAAATATCTGATGCCTATCGTTATTGTAGTTTCCATATACCTTGGAGTATCCGGGAACGGAGGTGGTATTGCCCATCTCGCTCACGTTGGAGGAGCATTAGTTGGCTGGATTCTTGCAAGAATCTGGAAGAAACATCTGTATAGATTCAATTAGAAACATCTGTGAAAGTCTTCCGTCTTATTATATTAATCCTGCATGTAGGCATTTTGTTCCTGCTGCTTTGTACCTTTCTGAATGCCTATGTTCCGCCTAAAATATTTCCGTGGTTCAATCTGCTTTCTTTAGGTTTTCCGATCCTTATTGTCATATATGCAGTATTTACGCTTTTCTGGCTTTTCAGCTGGAAAAAGAGAAGTTTTGTATTTATGCTGGCCGGGCTTATCTTTTTTAGCCCTATACAAAGATGGGTGAATTTTTCTTCTGATAAAAAAGAGATAGCAAATCTGAAGGTCATTACCTTTAATGTGAAAGCTGGCTTAATGGGAGCCTCTGAAATTGAAAAGTACCTGGACAATGCCAATGCAGATGTCGTTATGCTGCAGGAGGCCGGTAAAAAAGTTTCTGTTAAAGATAAGGAAGTGATTAATAAGAATGGGATTCTTAAAATCTTTTCAAAACATAAAATAATAGACTCCAGAGAACTCATCAAGAGTGATTATGAAAGTAATAATGCCTATGCTTCCCAGGCAGATATTGAAATCAGAGGTAAAATATACCGTTTTATCAATATCTATCTGGAACCCTTTAAATTTGAAAAAGGGATGATCAAAATGGATGGGGTAAAAGAAGAAGATGAAAGGAAGCTGAAAAATATTGTTAAAAGGCTTATTCCTGTTTTTAAAAAACATCAGGATCAGGTGGATGAAATTAAAGAAGCGATTAGAAGTTCGCCTTATCCCGTTATGGTTATGGGAGATCTTAATTCCGTTCCCAATTCTTATGAATATTATCATTTATCTGATGGATTGCAGGATGCTTTTGTAGAGGCAGGAAAAGGGAGTGCCACAAGCTTTCATGATTATAAATTTCCGATAAGAATAGATTATATTTTTACCTCGAAAAGTATACAGCCCATTACCTATAAAGTGGACCGGACTATAAAGCTTTCAGATCACTATCCGGTAGTAGCCACATTTTCAATAAGCCACTAATAATCATAAAATTAGTTAAAGTAACAGGCTTGGTAAGGTTTTTGATGAAAAAAATATACCCTAGACCGTTACTTCATGAAGCTGAGTCAATTACTGCTGTTTATACATATTGCTGTTGCCGTGCTGCTCCTGTGCACATTAGGTAACGCGTGGATTCCGCCTAATTTTTTAGGCAGTCTTAACCTGCTTTCCCTAGGGTTTCCCTATCTGATTTTAATCTATGTTTTACTGACGCTTGTCTGGATTTTTAAAAGAAAGAAAATCGCTATTGCTTTTGCTTTAGGTGCTCTTCTTTTTTATAACCCGGTAAGAAGGTGGGTAAACTTCTCACCAAAAACGGAGAATTTAAAGTCGATCAGAGATATTAAAGTTCTTACATTTAATGTAAAATACGGAGATTTCGGCTGGGACAAAGTAAAAAAGTACATTACAGATCAGAATGCAGATATTATTCTTGTTCAGGAAAAAGATACCAACAGAGCAATAAAACGGGATATGATAAAATATCCGTCGGTTATTCTGAAAACAAAACATAAAATCTTAAGACAGGAACAGCTGATTGAGGATAAGGCAAGAGGAAACTCTTTCTATGCAGATGTAGACATCAACGGAAAGATCATAAGGGTGGTTACTGTTTATCTGGAACCTTTCAGGCTTCACAAATCAATGCTTAAATTTGATGGTCTTGCAAACATAGGAGGGAAAATTACCAATCTTCTTTCTCATATGACTCCGACCTTTAAGGCTCATGAAGATCAGATCAGAAAAATCAGAAAAGTAATTGATTTCTCACCTTATCCGGTTATCCTGGCAGGTGATTTTAATTCGGTGCCTAATTCCTATGAATATTATAACCTGGGAAAAGACCTTCAGGATGCCTTTGTTACGGTAGGAAATGGTGCTTCTACCAGCTTTCACGATTATAAAGTTCCGCTTAGGATCGACTATATATTCACATCAAAATCCATTATTCCTTTAAGCTATAAAGTGGATCATGCTGTAAAATTATCGGATCACTATCCTGTAATTGCAGAATTTCTGCTAAATTAGTTCCATGAAAAATTTACTGTCTGCAGTTTTTATGGTATCATTGTTTTTAATGGCCTGCTCAAAGAAAGAAACTCCGGGTTTCGCCGCCGATCAGGACGTAAAAATTCATTATGATACGGCAGCGGTGGATTCATTTTCGGCAGGAGCAACATCAATAGATATTGTCCGCCAGATCCGGATGTCTTCACAGAAATACCAGGACTCTATAAAACAGGCAGAAAAACTTCAGAAAGAAGAACAGAAGCTGAAAGAAGAGCTTGATAAAGAAAATAAAAAAAAGCAGGAAGAGGATAAGAAAAAGACTGAAGCAGAGAAGAAAAAGAAAACGGCTGACAGCCCGCCCGCCAACGGAACAAAAACAGAATAAATACATTTAAAAAAATATACAATATGAAAAAACAAATTTTAGCAGCAGCTGCAGTGGCAGTACTTGCTGTATCATGCACAAAATCAACAACTAAAACAGAACAGGTTGAAAGCGCAGACGGATCGGTAACAACGACAACGACTACAGTTTCAGAAACGCCTACTGCTGTTATAGATACCGCTAAAATAGACAAGGCTAAAGAAAATGTAAAAACTAAAGTGGATGCAGCCGGAAATAAAATAGACGATGCTGCCCAAAAAGCTAAGGAAGACCTTAATAAGGCCGGAAAAGATATCAAAGCCGGAGCTAAGGAAGTTGGCCAGGATGTAAAAGATGCTGCGGCAAAAGGAGCTGCCAAAGTAGAAGAGGGAGCGAAACAGCTGAAGGAAGATCTGAAGAAATAGTGAAATACTAAATAAAGAAAACGCAGTCAAAAATTTGACTGCGTTTTTTGTTACATATCTTTTGAGGAATGTTATTACTTGTTAAGCTCCAGCAAAGGATCTATATACTCCCTGTCGTTGCTTAGCCTCGGAACTTTATTCTGGCCGCCAAGTTTTCCCTTGGATTCCAGCCAGTGGTAAAAAAGATTAGGTTTTGCACTGTGGACAATTGGCCTTTTCAGAGTCAGGTTATTGTATCTTTTGGCCTCATAATCTGAATTGATCGTTTTTAAATGATGATCAAAAGCATCGGTAAAACGCTCCAGATCATCCGGATGCTGGCTGAACTCGAAAATCCATTCATGGGCACCACTTTCATTTTCTTTCATAAAAACAGGAGCCCCCGTAAAATCGGTTATGCTTGCCCCGGTAACTTCACAGGCTTTGGTAAGGGCAGACTCTACATTGGTAATCATCAGTTCTTCTCCGAACGCGTTGATATAATGTTTGGTTCTTCCCGTAATTTTTATTCTGAAAGGATTGGTCGAAGTAAACACAACGGTATCGCCAATCAGGTATCTCCACAGTCCTCCGTTGGTAGTGATCACCATGGCATAGTTTTTCCCGACTTCAACATCTTCCAGGCTTACAACTTTCGGATTGGAAAAATGAAACTGG
This sequence comes from Chryseobacterium sp. 22532, assembly GCF_052044665.1. Classification (NCBI taxonomy): domain Bacteria; kingdom Pseudomonadati; phylum Bacteroidota; class Flavobacteriia; order Flavobacteriales; family Weeksellaceae; genus Chryseobacterium; species Chryseobacterium sp. 22532. The sequence continues at coordinate 121,461 of NZ_JBQENJ010000001.1, read as the reverse complement.
TCCATCGGAATGAACTCGTAAAAAATACCATAATCCAGCATCAGCAACATTTCATCACTGTTTGATCTGTCCTGTATCCCGAAGAAGCCTTCAGAAGCATTGTAAATTTCGTAGTAATTGATCTTTTTTCCGATGATCTGCCTGTACTGGTCCTTGTATGGCTTAAAACTGATTCCGCCGTGAAAAAAGACCTCTAAATTAGGCCACAGCTCAGAAATACTTCCGCTGTCCGTCTCTTTTAAAACTCTTTGGAGCAGAACCATCATCCAACTGGGTACCCCAAGGATACTTCCCACATCTTCATTTTTTACTTCTGAGGTGATCGCTTTAAGTTTGCTTTCCCATTCAGACATCAGGGAAACCTTTTTACTTGGCGTTGTAGTAATCTCCACCCAAAAAGGAAGATTGTCAATTAAAATAGCTGAAAGATCCCCGAATTTGGTGTTGAAATCTGCATGAAGCTCAGAGCTTCCTCCCAAACGCAGGTTTTTATTAGTGAATAGCTGGTTTTCAGGATGGTTGTTGGCGTAGATGGAAACCATGTCCTTTCCTGCCTTCATATGACAGTATTCAAGGCTTTCTGCAGAAATAGGAATAAATTTGCTCTTTGCATTTGTGGTTCCCGATGATTTTGCAAAATGTTTGATGTAGCCCGGCCAGCTTATATCTTTTTGCCCCTGCCTTGCTTTCTCAATATAAGGTTCAAAATCTTCATAAGTAACGATCGGAACCTTGTTTTTGAAGTCCTGGTAGCTCGAAATCGAATTAAAGCCGTAGGTTTTGCCATATTCAGTGTCTTCTGCATGAAACAGCTGGGAAAAGAGTATACCTTTCTGAGTTTCAATGGGATGATCCATGAAATTCTGAATCTGATCTATCCTTTGGCGGATAAACCAGTTGACCACAGTATTGAAAAGTGCCTTTGTTGCCATTCCAACAAATATAATAATATTTGGATTTTTAGAGAATTTTTATGGTGTTAAATAAAAAAACCGCTACAAATTATGTAACGGCTCTGTATTTAGATTTATTATTTCTTAGCAATACTCATCAAAAGCTGCCTGAAGATTAGCTGCAATAGCGCCTGCAGGATTACCTTCAATGTGATGTCTTTCCAGCATGTGAACTAATTCACCATCCTTGAAAAGAGCTACACATGGTGAGCTTGGAGGGAATGGTGCAAGATGTTTTCTTGCTTCTGCTACAGCTTCCGTATCAAATCCTGCAAAAACAGTTGTTAAATGATCGGGCTTTTTGTCACCTGTCAAAGAATAGACAACTCCGGGTCTTGCTGCACCTGCTGCACATCCGCATACTGAATTAATAACCAATAGAGTAGTTCCCGGCTGCTTTAAAGCCTCTTCTACCTGTGCTGGAGATGTTAAATCTTCGAAACCTTTATCTGTAAGTTCTGCCTTCATAGGCATTACTAAATCTGTTGGATACATATATTTTGTTTTTATCGATACAAAGTTAAACAATTCTTTGCGTTTGTTCAATATATAAAAACTATCAAAGCTTTAGTCATAAAAAATTAATACAATATTAATATTTCAATAATATTCCAAAAAACATGAAATAAAGTTATGAATAATGATAATTAAGTATTAAATTTGAAATGATTCTGAAAACGACTGACCATGAAAAAAACATTTATGCTTTCCCTCGAGCATTCAAATTATTTAACATGATGTAATTTACAGCAGTTAAGTAAAGCTTATTCAGTTTTGAATGATGACAGACTGAATTAAATTTGAATATCAAAAAAATGAATCCCGGAACGCCAGCGCTCCGGGATTCTTTAATCAAATCGATATGCAAAGGTTGGATATCCTGTTTTGGGGATCGTGTTTCATGTTTGAGATGATATATACCCGAACCTCGTTTCACGTACCCTGTTTACGAAAGCAGCTTCTTAGCCATTTCGGAAATGCTTTTTCCGTCAGACTTACCTGCCAACGCTTTTGAAGCGGCTCCCATCACCTTCCCTAAGTCTTTGGCAGACTCGGCTCCGGTTTGGGCAATAATATTCTTAATTTCTGCTTCAAGCTCTTCCGGACTAAGCTGTTCAGGAAGAAACTTCTCAATCACTTTCATCTGTGCTTCTTCCACTTCCGCAAGGTCATTTCTTCCCTGTGCTGCGAACTGTTCGAAAGAATCTTTACGCTGCTTGATCATTCTCTGAAGGATCGCAATTTCCTGTTCTGCAGAAACTTCAGCACCTCTTGCTTCCGTCTGTAGAAGTAAAATCTGAGCTTTTACAGCTCTCAGAGAGTCCAGAGCAACCCTGTCTTTTTCTCTCATCGCTGTTTTAATCGCTTCACTTATAGTATTTTCTAAACTCATGGTTTTAAATTTAACAATGTATCAATGTAACAGTTTACCAATGAGATGCTTCACAAACTCAGCATGACGGTTGTATTGTTACATTGGTACATTTTACATTGTTATATTAATTTAATCAACATCTTTATTTAAAAATCTGTTTTCTCTCACCTGCATGGATCCGTTGTTATCGGACAGATACGTGTTGATATTCTGGTCAGATGCATTGGTTCCGTCAATGGCAATATTTTTTCTTTTGAAAGCAGGAACAGATTCGAATTCGCTTGTGCTGTCAAAGCTTTGATAGCGTGAATTGAATTCTTTTAATTTATTTCTTCTCTCCGAAATTCTTTCCTGATCAACAGCTTTATTTACAAACGTGAATTCTGACTCAGTGGGTTTTGGCGTTTCAATTTCTGTTTTTTCCTCAAAAGCTGGTTTTGTTTCAGCTTTCGGCTCTTCCTGTCTTGTGTGGAAGATAGCTTCAACTGCCTGAACCGGAATTTCTGTTACTGTACTGGCTGGAGCTGTAAACTCTGCTTTTGGCTGTCCGAAATCTGTTTTAGGCTCATTAGACGAAGGCTGATTATTGACAAAGAAACTGAACTCAACAGGCTTTTCATCTGAGAAAGCACGGGTTGCCGGTGTAGACGGAGCTTCATCTTTTCTGGCATCAAAATCAAATTTAAAAGATTCAATTTCCAGATCATTGGGATCTTCTCCTTCTTCGTCATCATGAGAGAATAGGCTGTAGGATTGTTCCTCTGCTTCTTGTTCATTTCTCCAGCTATTCTGTGTATCTTCCTCTTTATCAAAGAATTTTATTTCGGTTTTAATTTCTTCTTCTTTAATAATCATTTTTTTTTCAGAAGAAGTCATACCGAATTGTGGAGCATCACTGTCTTCATCATCCAGCCTGAACGTGTGTTTTCCTCCGAAATCGCGAGTTGTTTCAGAAGTAGCATCTCTTTCTTCCCTTGTTTTAAAAGGAGAGGCTTTCGGAGTCTCTAAACTGTCGTTAAGGCTAATTCTGATTTTTTCAGTAGGCCCGGCGAATCTTTTGCTGTCATTTGAAAAACCTGTGGCGATAACAAGAACGCTTACAGAATCTCCTAATTCCTCATCTGCACCCACCCCGAAGATAATATCAGCGGTATTTCCAGCTTCTTTCTGGATATGGTCCATAATTACCCCGATCTCATCCATGGTTACTTCTTCTGCACCACTTCTGATCAGTAGAAGAACGTTTTTAGCCCCTGTGATCTTGTTGTCATTCAACAACGGAGAATCCAGTGCTTTTTTAACCGCTTCTTCTGCTTTGTTTTCTCCTGAAGCAATTCCTGTAGACATCAAAGCCGTACCGGAGTTCTGAAGGACAGATTTAGCATCTCTAAAGTCAATGTTTACATCAAAGTAACCGGTAATAACTTCTGCCATTCCTTTTGCGGCATTGGTTAAAACTTCATCGGCTTTTGAGAATCCCTGCTTGAAGCCAAGGTTTCCGAATTGCTGTCTTAGTTTATCATTATTGATCACAATCAGTGAGTCAACATTATTTCTTAATTTTTCCAGACCTATTTCGGCCTGTTCAAGTCTTCTTTTGCCTTCAAAGCTGAAAGGAACAGTAACGATACCTACCGTTAGAATTCCCATATCTTTGGCTACTTTGGCAATAACCGGAGCGGCTCCGGTACCTGTACCGCCACCCATTCCGGCTGTAATGAACACCATTTTGGTATTCTGTCCCATGGATGCTTTGATCTCTTCAATGCTTTCAATAGCGGATTTTTCCCCAACTTCAGGATCTGCTCCGGCACCAAGACCTTCGGTGATGGTAGTCCCCAGCTGTACTTTGTTGGCAACAGGGTTATTGTCTAAAGTCTGGGCATCGGTATTACAGACCACGAAATCTACTCCGTAAATACCTTTCTCGTACATGTGCTTCAGGGCGTTGTTTCCGCCGCCTCCTACACCGATTACTTTTATAATGGATGAATTTCCTTTTGGCAAATCAAATGAAAATCCTTGTGTACCTATATTTTCCATAACTATGCTTTTTATAATTGATGATTGACGAATGATAACTGATGAGTGATAAATGGCGCCGGCAATAAATTGTGCATTTTATTTATCAATTATCAATGATCTTCTATCATTTATATTTTACTCTACTTCTTCAAAGAATTTTTTAACTTTTTCCATAAGCGACTGCCCGAAAGTCAGTTTCGCTCTTCTGTTTTCCTGCTGCTCACTAACAACGGACTGTTCCTGAGCTATTGCTGTCGGCTGAGCCTGCTGCACTGTCTCTGTTTGTGAAGGAACAGTTTCAGCTTTGGCCAATTCCTCTTCAACAAGCTCTTCTGTTTCTGATCCCTGTTTTTTGTCGCGGATCTTTAAGCTTTCCATCAGCAAGCCGATTGATGTAGCAAATTCCGGGCCTTTCAGGTACTGGTTTTTATCGTTGGCAATATATTCGTTGGCAAAACCGATTCTGCTGTCAAAACCTGTTGTATAATTGGCAAGCTGACGAAGATGCTTTAAGTTGGATCCACCTCCTGTAAGGACAATCCCTGCAATCAGCTTTTTCTTTTGTTCAAATGCCCCGTAAGCTTTTAATTCTGTATTCACCATTTCCAGGATCTCTTCTACTCTGGCATTGATGATCTGTGCCAGGGTTTTAAGAGAGATTTCCTTATCCGGTCTTCCGTGAAGCCCGGGAATAGTGACAAATGTACTGTCTTTTTCTAATTCCGGAACAGCAGAACCGAATTTTACTTTCAATTGTTCTGCATGTTTTTCTATAATAGAGCAGCCTTCTTTGATATCTTCCGTAATAATTCCGCCTCCGTAAGGAATTACGCAGGTATGACGGATGATATTGTCTTTGAAGATGGCAATATCTGTGGTACCACCTCCGATGTCTACAATGGCAACACCGGCTTCTTTTTCTTCTTTGGTTAAAACGGCTTCTGAAGACGCTAAAGGTTCCAGGGTAAGGGCTTCCATTTCCAGGCCGGCCTCTCTTACACATCTTGCGATGTTTCTGATGCTGCCCATTTGTCCTACCACTACATGGAAATTAGCTTCTAAACGTTTTCCGTGCATTCCTACCGGCTCCTGAATTTCGCCTTCGGAATCCACTTTATATTCCTGTGGAAGAACATGGATAATTTCTTCTCCGGGAAGCATCACAAGCTTTTTTACCTGGTCTTTCAGTGCTTCGATGTCGTCATCTGTAATAAATTTATCCGGATGCTCGCGCATGATATAGTCGGAATGCTGCAGAGAACGGATGTGTTTTCCTGCAATACCTACTGTCACTTTACGGATGGGAACTCCTGCGCTGGACTGTGCTTCAGAAACGGCGGCCTTGATTGAATTAATGGTCTGTGAGATATTATTCACAATTCCTTTATGAACTCCAAGACTTTTGGCCTTTCCAACCCCGAGAACTTCTATCTTCCCGTGCGCATTCCTCCTTCCGACAATCGCGACAATCTTCGTTGTCCCGATGTCCAGACCTACTGAATACTCTTGATTTTCCATTTTATGTCGATTTGATTTTTTTTCTACTTTTCCTTGTTTTCAATCCGGGGTTTATTCCGGTTTTATGCTAATTGTCCATCAGGACTTTTTTATTCTATTTTTACTTTTGCCTTAGGCTTTGTAGCCGCTGGCTTTTTCTCTGTTTTTTTAGTTTCCTTTGGTTTGACTGTAGTCTTTGGCTTTGCTTTTTCTTTCGGTTTAGCTGAAGACGTTTTTGTTTTCTTTGTTTCTGCAGATTTAGGAAGAATATCAGGCTTTTTAACCGCTGCCAGAGCCGGGGCCTTCGCCAGTTCCATATTCCCTGCTTTCAGAATACTGTCGTTTTCTTTAAAATAAGGATTTAAAGTGGTTACAATCTGGTTCTGATATTTTACAGAGACCATGCTGTACTTTTGAGGATCCTGAAATACAAGATATTTTTCTACAAATGTTTTCAGACCTTTTACTTTAAATTCAATATTGTCCAGATCTCCTATTTCCACTTTATAATTTCCGTCACTGGTCAGGAGGTTATAATCGTCTTTGCTTTTTGAAATTCCGATAAAGAATTTTTTGCTGAAATCGTCTTTATCAATTTTCTCAACCAGCTCGGCCAGTTTCTGATATTCATCCGGTTTCACATTTCCGGTTACCAGCATGCATGGATGCGAGTAGGTTTTGGAAATAGGGAATTCTGTTCCTTTTTCATCTACATAGAAGTCTTTTCCGTCTTTATTCAGCCTGAAAACAGGAACTCTCTGCTTGATATCGAGGTATAATTTTCCGTTCAGGTTTAAATAGACATTGGCACTGTCTACGGCAGGAAGTGAATTGATCTTCTTTTCAAGTGTCGGAATATTCAGATCTCCCACTTTTCCGGAAGGGTTTTCTTTTTTTACAATTTCCCGGATATCTTTTTCATCAATGAAGTATACGGGTGTTTTTTCATTCATTTTTACAGAAATCTTATTGTCCGTAATCTTCTGGCCGCTGAATCTCTTTAATGAGAAACTCAGCAGTAATCCGAGGATGATCACTGTGACAGCAATTTTTAATATTCTGTATTTATTTTTCATATATTTTGTACAATGTAAAAAGTACAGTGTACTATTGTATTCTAATTAGTTACCTTATTAATGATCTCTGTACTTTTTACATTGTACTTTGTACAGAAGAATTTATCCATTCACAAATAGGATCATACAGGGTATCAATATTTCCTGCGCCTACGGTGAGAAGGATATCAAAATCTTTTTCTTTTATTTTTTCAAAAGCACCGGACAAGTCCGATTTCTCTTTTTTATCTAAATTTACTTTTTCCAACAGCCAGTCAGAGGTTATTCCTTCAAAATTCTCCTGAAGCTCTCTTGCGGGATAAATATCGAGAAGGATTAGTTCGTCTGCTTTCCCTAAGCTTTCTGCAAATCCGTCAGCGAAATCTCTTGTTCTGCTGAAAAGATGAGGTTGAAAGACCACCAACAGCTTTTTATCCGGGTAAAAGGTTTTGATTGAACTCACTACCGCATTGATTTCTGTTGGGTGATGTGCATAATCATCGATATAAATCTTACCGTTAAGATAAATATGCTTGGTATATCTTCTTTTAATTCCTTTAAAATTGGCAATAGCTCTTTTCAGCGTGTCAAAATCTACGCCTAAATTGTGAAGGATTGCCAATGCTGCTGTAGCATTTTCCACATTATGGATTCCAGGGATTTCCCATACGAAATCTTTAATGGTTTCAGAAGGGGTATGGAAATCAAAATAGATCTTATCATGCTCCATGCGGAGATTATCGGAATAATAATCTGCCACCTCATTGACAGCATAGGTTTTATGGTCTCTGCCAATATCCAGCCCTTTTCTTACAAAAAGCTGTTTGTCATTCGGAACTAATGCAGCAAACTGTTTAAACCCTTCTTCGATATGGCTTTTATCACCATAAATATCCAGATGGTCTGCATCGGTAGAGGTTACTACTGCCCAGTCCGGGGAAAGGTTTAGAAAGCTTCTGTCATATTCATCTGCTTCTACTACAGAATACTGTGTGCCATTATACAGAAAGTTTGATCTGAAATTCTCAGAAATACCACCTAAAAAGCATGAAAACGGAAGATCGGCTTCTTTACACAGGTGAGAAACCAATGTAGAAGTAGTTGTTTTTCCGTGGGTTCCTGCTACAGCAATACAATCTGTATTTTCTGTGATCAGGCCTAAAACCTTGGCCCGTTTTAAAACTTCAAACTGATTTTGGTTGAAATAATCTAATATCCCCAATGTTTTAATGGCGGGAGTATAGATTACCAGAGTGTTTTCTTTTTGAAGTGTGGTTATTTTTTCGTCAATAGTATCTTCAAAAACAATATCAATTCCTTCTTTCATCAACAGGTCAGTAAGCTTGGTATTCGTTTTGTCGTAACCCAGCACTTTTTTACCGGAAGCATTGAAATAGCGTGCCAAAGCACTCATTCCTATACCTCCGATTCCTACGAAGTAATAATTTTGATATGTTTCTAATATGTTCATTCTTTTTGTATTAATGTATTTTGTAAAATGTATTCATGTAAGTTTCGTCGTTAATACATTTTACTTTTTACAGTTTTAAATATCTCATCTACAATCTCTTTTGCGGCATTGGGCTTGGCAAAATATTCCAGATTGTGAGACATTTCATTTCTTATACTTTCACTGCTGCAGATCTCTTCCAGTGTATTCCAGAATTTGTCCTGCATTTCAGAGTCTTTTACCATTCTTGCTGCATTTTTTTCAACCAGATTCATGGCATTTTTGGTTTGGTGGTCTTCTGCCGCGAACGGGAAAGGTACCAGAAGAACCGGTTTTTTTGCTACCGCCAGCTCTGAAATGGCAATGGCTCCGGCCCTTGAAACAATAATGTCAGCTGCAGAGTAGGCCAGCTCCATATCTTTGATGAATTCAAGGATCTGGATGTTTCTGCTGTCGATGCCTTTTGTTTCTTCTACAATATCTTTATAATCAAGCTTTCCTGTCTGCCAGATGAGCTGATAATCTTTTTTGATTACTTCATTTAAATGAGATCTCCACGCATTGTTCAGTGTTCTGGATCCTAAAGAACCACCTACTGAAAGGATGGTAAGCTTATCTTTGCTCAGTCCCATTTTTTCTTTTGCCAAATTGGTCTCTGCCATTCCTGTAATGATATTCTCACGAATAGGGTTGCCCAGGAATTTTATTTTTTCAGAAGGAAAGCCTTCCACTTTTGGATAAGCTGTGAAAACTGCTTTAGCTTTTTTACTTAAGATTTTATTGGTTACCCCTGCATGGGCGTTCTGCTCCTGAATAAAGATTGGAATTCCCAGTTTACTGGCCTCATATAAAGCCGGTCCGCTTGCAAAACCTCCAGTTCCGACCGCAAAATCGGGAGCGAAGTTCTTAATGATTTTCTTCGATTTAGATAGGCTTTTCAAAATTTTGAAAGGCAGTCCTAAATTTGATAAAATATTTCCTCTGTCTATTCCGGCGATATCAATGCCTTCGATTTTATAGCCTGCCTGCGGAACTTTTTCCATTTCCATTTTTCCGTTAGCTCCGATGAACAAAAATTCCGTATCAGGAAATCTTCTTCTGATTTCATCTGCAATAGCGATAGCCGGGAAGATGTGTCCTCCTGTTCCGCCTCCGGATAATACTACTTTTAGTTTTTCGTTCATTTTTATTGTCTTATTGGTACCGTTTGTTTTGAGTTAAGCGATATCATTAATTTCTGCTACACTTTGTTTTTTGCCCATTCCTTCTTCATCGTATATCTGGATTCTTGAGCTTATATTTAAAATAATTCCAAGCTGGAGATAGGTGACCAACATGGAGGTTCCTCCATAACTTATTAATGGTAATGGCTGCCCTGTTACCGGGATCAGATTAACGGCTACTGCAATATTAACAGAAAGCTGTATGAAGATCATCACTCCGAGACTGAGCACGAGGAGCGAGCCAAAAAAGGCGGGCATCTTGCTGGCAATCATCACAATTCTGATCATCATAATAAGATAGAGACAGATCAGGAAAGCGGCACCAATAAGCCCATATTCCTCTACAATCACGGCAAAAATAAAGTCGGAGGCGGACTGTGGAAGCATCTGCTTCAATGCACTTTTCCCGGGTCCCATTCCGGTAATTCCACCATGGACAATAGCGGCTTTGGCCTGCATGACCTGGTAGTTTTTGGCTTTTACGCTTTCATCATCTACATCAGCTGTTTTTGCTTTGCTGGAGGTAAATGTTTCGATACGGCTCATCCAGGTATGCACACGGTTACCGCCGATGAGGTTGGTATTTAATGCAATAATCAGGAAGAGAACAATGGCTACAAATGAGGAAGATATGAAGCCTGCAATGTATTTCCAGTGAAGCTGTCCTATAATCAGAACAATAACAGAAACCAGCAGGATCATCAATGCTGTGGAACCGTTGTCTTTTGCCACTAAAACAAATACCAACAGGATAGGTCCGAATATGTACATAATGTTCTCAATCGGAAGTCTTTCCCTGGTTATTTTCTTGGTCAGATACCTGCAGAGATAAATGACGAGCATTAAAAAGGCAAATGACGACGGCTGGAATGAGATCGGTGTGCCGGGAATTTTGAGCCATCTTGAAGCACTGGCCCCATCAATGGTTTGTCCTGTAAACATGGTGACAACGAGAAGCACAATCATTAAGCCGAGCAGGATACTGCTGAGCTTACCGATGTACTCATATTTTACCATTCCAACGACTCTCATGATCACCAGACCCAGAACTACAAAGAACATATGCTTGATAACGTGGCCTGTAGTGGTCCCGTTATTAACGATATATTCCAGATTTGAACTTGCAGAATATACCGGGAAAATAGAGAAAATGGAGATCACAAGGATGACCATCCAAAGTACTTTATCGCCCTTTAGCAGTTCTATTCTGTTTTCTGTGTTCTGTTCGTCCATATTTTTTGTATTCATGTAAAATGTATGCTGTACAATGTACTTTTACATCCGTCATTTTACTTTTACTTTAATACCTGCTCTTTAAACTGTTTTCCTCTGTCTTCATAGCTTTTGAAGAGGTCAAAACTTGCGCAGCATGGGGAAAGCAGAACAGTATCTCCGCTTTTTGCCAGTGATTTTGATATTTTCACGGCTTCTTCCATGCTTGAAGTATCATAGATAAATTCTTTTTTGTCTTTAAAGAAGTTTATGATCTTCGTATTGTCTATTCCCAAGCAGACAATTGCTTTTACTTTTCTTTTAACGAGATCCTCAATTTCCGAGTAATCGTTTCCTTTATCTAAACCTCCTACAATCCAAACCGTTGGAGTTTTCATGCTTTCTAAAGCATAGTAGGTAGCGTTTACATTTGTTGCCTTACTGTCGTTGATGTATTTTACACCATTGGTTTCTGTTACGAATTCAAGTCTGTGCTCTACTGCCTGGAAGGTCATCAATGAATTTCTAATGCTTTCATTGTTGATTTCCAGTATTTTACCGGCTATTGAGGCAGCCAGGCTATTGGCAACATTGTGATTTCCAAGAAGGGAAAGCTTATCAAGCTTCATTGAGAACTCATCCTTCATTTTTATCACGATCTGATCGTCATCAACGAAACCTCCTTCAGACAATTTTTCTTTTGTGGAGAAGGGAATCATTTTCGCTTTTATTTCCAGCTTTTCAAGGATGTTTTTGCTCATCTCGTCATCTTTGTTGTAGATGAAGAAATTATCATTTTCCTGGTTCTCAGCAATTCTGAATTTAGCTAAAGCATATTCTTCATAATTGTAGTTGTACTGATCCAGGTGATCCTGGGACAGGTTCAACAGCAGGGAAATATAAGGTCTGAAGTTCTGAATATCATCCAGTTGGAAAGAACTTACTTCCAGAACATAATATTCATGATTCTCATCGGCCACCTGCTTTGCAAAGCTGTATCCTATGTTTCCTCCCAGCCCTACATTCAGTCCGTCATTTTTCAGGATGTAGTAGATCAGGGAAGTTGTTGTTGTTTTTCCGTTACTTCCTGTAATGGCAATGATTTTGGCATCAGTAAATTCTGAAGCAAATTCAATTTCAGAGGAAAGTCTTATTCCTTTTTCATGAATTTTGTGAACAATATCCGCCTTTTTGGGAATTCCCGGGCTTTTTACGATCCAGTCGGCATTTAAAATTCTATCTTCGTTGTGGTTTCCTTCTTCAAATTCAATTTCATTTTCGGCTAAAAACTGTTTGTAGTTATCCTTAATAGCTCCTTTGTCTGAAAGAAAAACTTCCAGACCTTGTTTTTTCGCTAAATAAGCAGCTCCGCACCCGCTCTCTCCACCTCCTAAAACAACTATTTTCATATTTATTTTTTTGTAAAATGTAAAAAGTATTAATGTAATTTGGTTTTATTTTTAATACTCTTACTTTGATAAATTTATCTCATTTTTAATGTGATCAGACATACAATAGCCAGCATTACACCGATGATGATCATTCTGTTTACGATCTTACTCTCATGGAAACCACCTTTCTGATAATGGTGATGTAATGGTGACATTCTAAAAAATCTGTTATTCTGGGCATATTCCAGCCCGTATTTTCTTTTTCTGTATTTGAAAACAACAACCTGCAGCATGACAGACACGTTTTCAATCAGGAAGATTCCACATAATACCGGAATCAGGAGTTCTTTTCTTAAAATAATGGCTAAAACAGCAATTACCCCTCCAAGCATCAGACTTCCTGTATCGCCCATAAAAACTTGTGCCGGATAGGTGTTGTACCAGAAGAAACCTATTACGGCACCTACCATAGCTACTGCAAAAATGGTGGTTTCACCCATATTCGGAAGGAACATAATATTGAGGTAATCTGCAAAAATAATGTTCCCGGAAAGATAAGCGAACAGCGCGAGGGTGAGCAGTATGATGGCACTGGTTCCTGCTGCAAGCCCATCTATTCCGTCTGTAATATTAGCTCCGTTTGATACGGCAGTTACAATGAAAATAACGATTGGAATAAAGACAATCCATGCCCACTCATGGGCATCTTTATCATTCATCCAGAACAGAATTCCACTGTAATCGAACTCGTTGTTTTTTGCAAACGGAACAGTAGAAACGGTAATTTTTTCTGTAGGCATAAAGTTTTGCTCTACATTGTTTCTGTTCACTACTTTAGCATCTGCATATTTTCTTTTGACGGTAATGTCCGGGTGGAAATACATTGTAATTCCGACAATTAGCCCTAATCCGACCTGGCCTACAATTTTAAATTTTCCGCTCAGACCGTCTTTATTTTTTTTGATCTTTTTTAAATAATCATCTACGAAACCTATAGCTCCCATCCATAACATGGAAACAAGAAGCAAAACAATATACACATTGGTAATCCTCGTAAAAAGCAGCACCGGAATAATGGTTGCAATGATAATAATAAGTCCTCCCATAGTAGGAGTCCCTTCTTTCTGCTTTTGTCCGTCCAATCCAAGGTCACGCACCAATTCACCCATCTGTTTTGATCTCAGATAATTGATAATTCTCTTCCCGTAGACTAAGGCAATAATGAGAGAAAACAGCACGGCAATACCTGCACGGAAAGAAATGTATTTCAGCATTCCCAATCCCGGTATGTGGATTCCCTGACTGGTTAGATATTCGTATAGATAGTATAGCATGTCTTTTCTTTAATTTAAAAATTTAATTTATTTAAAGATTTAAGGAAGAGGTCTCTCCATATTTTCACTTAAATACTTAATAAAGTTTGAAATATTAGAAGAAACTTCCCGTGAAAGATTAATAATTTCTTCTGCTTTATTTTCATCTCCTAATTTTAATCTTTTACTCACAATTATCATACTTCTAACTTCGGCACAACTGCCTTTTGCAATTTTTAAATACTTAATAAATTGTCTGTTATTGTTATATTCTGAGCCTTCTGCAATATTATTGGATATTGAAAATCCGGCTCTTTTTATTTGGTTACTAAATTCAAATTCTCTTTCTAAATTTTCACTTTTGAGAAATAAATAAACTTTTTCAATTAAATCTAAGCTCTTGATGTAAACCGGGAAATTTTCAAAATTTTTAGTCATCATCAAAATTTTTTAATCCTTTAAATAATTTAAATCTTTTAATCTTATTTTTATTTGCTCATTAACTTCCAAAGTTCGTTGATCGTTTCTTTGTCGTCAAAATGATGTTTCACACCATTAATGTCCTGATAGTTTTCATGCCCTTTTCCGGCTACTAACACTATATCTCTTGGTTCTGCGAACCTGATTGCCATTTTTATAGCCTCTTTTCTATCCGGAATTGAAGTGTATTTGCTGAAGTTCTGAGGTTCAACGCCTGCTTCAATTTCTTTGATGATCTGGGCGGGATCTTCGGTTCTGGGATTATCTGAAGTGATGATTGCCAGTGTTGATTTTTTAGTGGCAATATTTCCCATTTCAGGCCTTTTGGAGTGATCTCTATCACCTCCACACCCGAAAACGGTGATCAGCCTTTCATTTTTCGTTCTGATATCGTTGATGCTGTCCAAAATATTTTCTAATGCATCCGGCGTGTGTGCATAATCAACAATGAAGAAAATTCCGCCATCTGATTTGAATGTTTCAAACCTTCCGGAAACTCTTTTCAGTTTGCTGATTGCCTGCAAAATTTCATCCTGCTCAAAACCAAGTTCGGAAGCAATTCCGAAAACCAGCAGTAGATTATAAATATTGAATTTTCCTGTCAGTGTAGTCCAGAATTCTTTTCCGTTAAAGTTCAGCAGCATTCCGTTGAAATCTATTTCTAAAGATTTTCCATGGTAATCTGCCATGGTTTTCATAGCGTAAGACTTTTTCTTTGCCTTTGTATTCTGAAGCATCACCATCCCGTTTTTATCATCCACATTGGTGATGGCTATGGCTGTATCTCCCAGTTCGTCAAAAAATCTTTTCTTTGTTTTCAGATATTCATCGAACGTTTTATGATAGTCTAAATGATCATGAGTAAGGTTGGTGAAACCAGCCACTTTAAAATGTAAACCTTCAATTCTGTTTTGAGCAATTCCGTGAGAACTTACTTCCATAAAAGCAAATTCGCAACCTTCTTCAACAGCCTGGGCTAAAATTTTATTAATGGTAATAACATCCGGAGTTGTATGCGTTGCCGGGATAATTTTTTCGCCGATTCTGATTTCCACTGTAGAAAGCAGTGCAGAATCGTACCCCAGGTTTTTGAATACATCAAAAAGAAGGGTAGATACAGATGTTTTTCCGTTGGTTCCGGTAACTCCGATCAGTTTAAGCTTTTGTGACGGATTTCCATAAAAATTGGATGCCAAATGTCCCAATGCTTTAGATGAATCTTTCACCTTGATGTAGGTAACGCTTTCATCCATGGTTTCTGGAAACTCTTCACATACAATAGCTTTTGCACCTTTTTCAACAGATGATGCAATGTAGGAGTGTCCGTCTGCAACGGTTCCTCTCACTGCTACATAGAGTGAGCCTTCCGTAACCTTTCTGCTGTCGAAAACCAATTCGGAAACCTCACGGGTATCTTCGCCGTGAATTTCTAAAACTGGGATCCTTTTTAATAATTCTGTTATTATCATTTTATATCTGAGAGGAATTTTTCCTATCCTTTATTAGTAGTCCTTTGAGACTTGTTTCTGTTATTTTAATTCTGCAGAGACAAATAAATTCTCTGGTTTTTGCTGATTATTGTGCCCTCCAGCGGGAACTGTTCTTTAATTCTTCCAACACCTTTATAATCAATTCTGTAACCTAAGTTTTCCAGTTGGGGGATCACATTTTTACCGATGAGGCCTACTACATTAGGCATCTGTTTATTATTAACAGCTACCTTTACATTAGGCTCTACCATTTTACTGAGATTCACCTTTCTGTCTACCAGCATTTCTTTTTCAATATTCTGCGGGGTCTTCAGGAATGTTTTTCCTGCAATTTCTTTAAATACCGGAGCTGAAACGGATCCCCCATAAAAACCTTTTGCGGTATTGGGCTCACTAATCATCACATAGCAGGTATATTTCGGTTGGTCTGCAGGGTAGAAGCCGGCAAATGATGCGCGGTATTTCATTGGGCCTGGTAACCAGTATTCAAATCTTGCGGTACCTGTTTTTCCTGCCATTTTCAGGTTGGGTGTAAAGATGCTTCGTCCCGTTCCTTTTTCCACGGCTTTGGTAAGTGCGCTGGTCATCATTTTAATCGCTTTTTCTGATGCCATTTTGTTCACCATTACTTCGGGCTTCGCACTGTAGACTACTTTTCCTTCTTTCATGATCTTGTCGATGAACAGAGGCTTAAGCATTTTACCGCCGTTAGCAACCCCGTTATAGAAGGTTGTTAGCTGTAACAGGTTGATATTTGATGAATATCCGTAAGAAATTGAAGCCAGTGTTGCGGCATTCCATCTCTTGTTTTGTGGAGTTACGATTTTCGGTTTTGTGATTCCCGGAAGCTCGATATCCATTTTGTCGAATAATTTCCATCTTCTCAGGTGATCAAGAAAGATCTGTGGTTTTTCTGCATAATATTTTGTAATCAATTTTGCGGTTCCCACGTTGCTTGATTTGGCTAAAACATCACTTATATCGTAAGTTCCCCCGCCATGACCGTCTGAAATTCTCTGCTTGGCATAAGTCCAGACTCCGCCTCCTACATTTACGGTTGTATTTTCATCAATGAAGCCATCGTCCATTGCAGCTAAAAGTGAAATGGTTTTAAAGGTTGATCCCGGTTCGATATTGTCTTTTAAAGCATAGTTATAAGAATCTTCATATTCTCCCGATTCCATTCTTCTCAGGTTGACAAGAGCCCGTACTTTTCCGGTTTCGGTTTCCATGACGATCACTGTTCCGTGCTTGGCTTCAAAAGTGATCAGCTGTTTCTCTAAAGCAGAGTGGGCAATATCCTGAATCCTAAGGTCTAAAGTGGTGTAAACATCTTCACCGTCAACAGGTTCTTTTACCTTCCAGTAGTCGATGGGCTTCCATTGGGATGAGTTGATCCTTTGCTCCAATCTTTTTCCGTCGGTTCCTGTAAGGTATTTAGAAAAAGCGCCTTCAAGACCGGCTTTAACTTCGCCGTTATCCATACCGATGGTTCCCGCTCCAATTTCTGATGTAGCCAGTTCTCTTTTATAATTTCTGTCGACGATAAAACCGCCTTTATTTTTTCCTTTTTTGAAGATTGGGAAGTTTCTGATCCTGTCGTACTCATCAAAGTCGAGCCCTTTAACTAAAGTATAGTATTGGTTTTTCTTCTTTTTCTGTTCGTCAAATTTCTTTCTGAATTCTCCTCTGGGTTTTCCGAACATTTTGCTCAAAGAATCCGTCAATGCACCGATATTGTTGCTGTAGATTGTATCCTTCATTGTTTTAAAATCAAGATAGATATCATAGCGCATTACGGTTGTTGCCAGAATGGATCCGTCTGAAGCGAACAGGTTTCCGCGGGCAGCCTTAAGAGTGGCTTCGCGGTAATTTTTATTAATGTAATCGTCCTTAATTTCCTGAACATTAGTGTTTTGCAGGATCACGATCCTAGCAAGAAACATCACAAATACGCACAAGACTCCTACAGCGAAGAGGTAGCCCCACCTTAACGTTTTTTTACGTTTGTTATCGTATTCATTTTGTTTTTGCATCTGTACTGTCCAGTTTGATTAGCAATTTATGAGGATGGTTTTCCAAAGTCATCAGTGAATCTTTTGCTACTTCCTTCCCCAGTTGGGATTCCATTTTTACTTTGATCAGCTTACTCTGGGCGTAAGCGTTTCTTGATTTATATTCTTCAGTTTCTTCTTTTAATGCATTGACAATTTTGATCTTCTTGTTGACGAGGTGATTGCTATAAATCATCGCCATCATGAGGATGAACAACAGCAAAAAATACCTGTAATGAGTTTTGATCTCATCACGGTTCAGAAAGTTTCCTTTTATAATGTCTATAAAAGTGAGCTTCTTCTGAGGGCGATTTGTTGTTCGTTTTGCCAATTTGTTTATATCAATTTGTTTGCAGTGAATCCGCTTTGCCTGTCAATGGTCAATTTCTTATGAATCTTTATTCACTTTTCACAATTGACAATTCACTTATTTGCCATTCACTTTTACACTTTAATTCCGGTTCTCATTTTTGCACTTCTTGCTCTTGAGTTTTCTTCAATCTCCTTGTCATCCGGGATGATCGCTTTACTTTTAAGCAATTCAAATACCTTTTTATAGTTTCCGTAGATGTCTCTCTGCTGCTCTCCTTCAAACATTCCGTTTTTAAGGAATCTTTTTACCAGACGGTCTTCTAATGAATGGTAAGAAATCACGACAAGTCTTCCTCCGGGTTTTAAAATATTCAGAGACTGAACAAGCATTTCTTTCAGGGCTTCAAGCTCCTGGTTAACTTCTATTCTTATTGCCTGAAAAAGCTGTGCATAGAATTTATTAACCTTATGGGGCGGAAGGTAGCTGAAAAGTTTTTTCAGGTCTTCGGTCGTCGTGATGGTTTTCGTTTTTCTGTGATGAACAATATCTCTTGCCAGCTTTCTTGCTTCTCTCAATTCACCGTAATGATAAAAAATATCGGCAAGCTCAGTTTCCTCATATTCATTGATCACTCTCTTGGCATCAAGATTCTGCATCACGTTCATTCTCATGTCCAGAGGAGCGTTGTTTCTGGTAGAAAAACCTCTTTCTGCCTCATCAAACTGATGGGATGAAACGCCAAGGTCTGCCAATACTCCGTCTATCTGGGAAATACCATACATCAGCATAGAGTTTTCCAAAAACCTGAAATTCTGATTCACCAGTGTAAACCTGGGATCGTCAATTGTATTTTTAAGAGCATCCAGATCCTGATCAAAACTGAAAAGTTTTCCTTTTTCTGAAAGTCTGCTCAAAATTTCTCTTGAGTGGCCTCCTCCTCCAAAAGTGCAGTCCACGTATATTCCGTCAGGATTCGTCACCAAATCATCAACGCTCTGCTTCAATAAAACGGGGTTGTGGTACATACTTAATTGTGTTTTTACTTGCTTTTTACTGCAAGTGTGGTTTATTCTTCATCGAAAGAGCCCATTACATCTTCGGCCAGGCTTGCAAAATCAGCTTCATTGGTAGAAATCACCTTTTCATAGGCTTCTTTATCCCAAATTTCAAAAAGCTCTCCTGCGCTGGTAATGACAGTATCTTTCTGAAGGTTTGCAAAATGAACCAGATCTTTTGAGATCTGAAGTCTTCCCGCATTGTCCAACTCTACTGTTTTTACCCCTGCCGTAAACATTCGAATGAAATCAGCATTCTTTTTAATGAATCTGTTTAGCTTATTAATTTTGCCCATCAGTTTGTCCCATGCATTCATAGGATAGACTTCGAGGCAAGGCTGGAACACAGATCTCTTGACTACAAATGCCTTATCGTCGAAGTTTTCCATCTGTTTGATCAGGGAGGAGGGAACTTTTAAACGGCCTTTGTCGTCAATTTTACACTCATATGTTCCAATGAAACTTTTCATTTGGGACAAATTTATATAATAATTTCCAAAATTTCCCACTTTTTCCCACTTTTTGACTTAATGTTAATAAGTTTTATTAAAGATTCAATTTGAAACGGGTAAGTAATTGATATGTTGTTTGTTGTAAAATATGTTATTTAAGCCATAGTAAAGAGGTTCTGAAAAAAGTAAAGAAAAAGAATGATATTATATTATTTTTAGTTTAAATTAGGGTAATCAAAATTTTTTTGAGGTTTAATTTGTATTTTTGCAGAGCTTTATTAAGGCATTTTATGATATTTAGTACAAAAAAAGAAAAGAAATATACTTTTGTAGAGGCGGGAGAAGGACATCCATTGGTGCTGTTGCACGGTTTAATGGGTGGTTTGAGTAATTTCGATAAGATGGTAGATTTTTTTTCGGAAAAGGGATTCAAGGTATATGTTCCTCAGTTGCCTATCTATGATTTACCGGTACTCAATACTAATCTTACCACTATTGCCAAATATATTATCAAGTTTATAGAAAGTCATATTTCCGGACCTGTTACTATTGTAGGAAACTCTATGGGAGGACATGTGGGACTTATTCTGACTCTGGCAAGGCCGGACCTGGTGAAAAATCTTGTATTAACAGGAAGCTCTGGATTGTATGAAAGAACTTTCGGAGACAGTTTCCCAAGAAAAAACGACCGTTCCTACATAAGGAAGAAAACGGAAGAGGTTTTCTATGATCCTGCTATCGCCACAGAAGATCTTGTAGACGAGGTTTTTTCTGTAGTAAATGACAGAATGAAAGGAATAAAAACAGTAATGCTGGCAAGAAGCGCTATTAAACATAATATGCTGAACGACCTTCCTAAGATTTTAACCCCTACGTGTTTGATCTGGGGGAGACAGGATAATGTAACACCTCCTGAAGTGGCTGAAGATATGCATAAGTTTATTCCAAATTCAGATCTCTTCTGGATCGAGAAATGCGGACATGCTGCGATGATGGAGAAACCGGACGAATTCAATGAAATTCTCTACAGCTGGTTAAAAGACAAAGTTTAAAACAAATAATAATAAACCATTAAGAGCTTTTCTTAATGGTTTGTTTTTCTAAAATATTCGAGAAATGGTTATTAAAACAGCAAATTTTGTAAAGAGTAGTGGGAAATGGCAGGAATGCCCAGAGCCTACTATGCCTGAATATGCTTTTATCGGAAGGTCTAATGTCGGAAAATCATCACTGATTAATGCGATGATGAATCACAAGGATCTGGCAAAAACTTCCGGAACTCCGGGAAAAACTCAGCTGATCAATCATTTTTTAGTAAATGAAGACTGGTATCTGACGGATTTACCGGGTTATGGATATGCAAAGGTTTCAAAATCTATAAGAAAGGATTTTGAAAAGCTGATTACCAATTATATTCTGAACAGAAGAAACCTGGTGAACCTTTTCGTTTTGGTAGATTCACGACATACTCCGCAAAAGATAGATCTGGAATTTATCCAGTGGTGCGGGGAAAGCGGAATTCCTTTTTCAATTGTTTTCACGAAAGTTGATAAGCTGAAACCGAATGTTGCGATACAAAATGTAGAAAACTATAAAAACGAGCTGCACAAAACCTGGGATGATTTGCCCGAACTGTATGTGACTTCTGCGGAAAAGAAAACGGGTGGTGATGAGATCCTGGATTTTATTCAGAAAACGAATGAATTCCTGAAAAATAATAATGTAAGTTTTGATGAGTAATATAATCTGGAAGATTAAAACCTTCGACGAGTTTACAGTTCCTGAGCTGTACTCGGTCTTAAAGGCCCGTATTGATGTCTTTGTGATCGAGCAGAACTGTCCTTATCCTGATCTGGATAATTACGACCAGAAGGGAATTCATATCTGGGCTGAAGAAGATGGGCAGATTCTTGCGTACTGCCGTGTTTTTGACAAAGGAATAAAGTATGATGAAACTTCTCTTGGAAGAGTTCTCACAACGGAACAGGCGAGAGGCAAAAACCTGGGGCGACAGCTGATTAAGTATGCTGTAGAAACAATAGAGAACCGTTTTCATACCTCAGAGATTAAAATCTCGGCACAGGATTATTTATTAAGATTTTATTCCGAATTCGGATTTGTAGATACCGGGAAAAAATACCTGGAAGATGATATTCCACATACGGAAATGATAAGAAAATAGAAAAGCGAAGAGAAATCTTCGCTTTTTTTATATATGATGATTGTATTTTTTATGATTCACCTGTAATGGCTTTTATAATAATAGGTTCTAAATTGGAAGGTAAATCGGCTGATTTTATCTGATATTTTTTAATTTTCATTTCTTTAAACCAATTTTCCCAGTATTCTTTGATAACGGCTTCCTCAAATGGATTCCCTTTTTCAGGATTAATTCCGAGTACAATGACTTCCAGGTTGCTTAAGTTATCATTGGCTTTCACGAAACCAAAATTATTCTTCTCAAATGTCGTTTTAAAATCAGATTTTGTTAAATTGTTTGATTTAATAAGCTTTGAGGTTAAATAAGAGGTTTTTGTTTTTTCTGAAAACCTGGAATTTTCATGATACATATATCCGTCTGTCAGGATAAACAAGATATTCTTGTGATCTTCTTTTACACAATAATCATTGACTTTATTTTTAAAAAATTCCCAGATATCAGAACCTACATATTTTCCGTCCTTAATTGCAGACTGATAAATATTGGCGGGTAATGTAGCATATTTTTTTTCAACGGTATTGAAATAGGCTTTGTTTGTATTTTGATCGAAAGAAACTTTAAGCTCTTTTGTAAAGTCATTGATTTTAGGGTCGGAGGGCTCAGGATTGAAGAAGACCTGCATCTGATCATTATACGTGAT
The DNA here is from genome assembly GCF_052044665.1 of Chryseobacterium sp. 22532. NCBI lineage: Bacteria > Pseudomonadati > Bacteroidota > Flavobacteriia > Flavobacteriales > Weeksellaceae > Chryseobacterium > Chryseobacterium sp. 22532. Next base: position 99,262 of record NZ_JBQENJ010000001.1, on the reverse strand, counting down.
GATCCTTTTTGTTTTGATATGGTTCAGAAATCCTTTTTCGATCGCTTTAATATATTCTATATCCCTTTGGAAATATTCCATTGTTGGATTCGGGTTTATTTGGGGATCAATCCGGTCGGATAAATCAATCAGAATACTGACATTGATATTGTTAGAGTCAACTTTAGAAGAAGTTGTACCAGGTGGGAGATCTTTGGGTTCTTTTTTACAACAGCAGACCAAAGAAATGATTAATAATAAATACAATATTTTTTTCATGACAAGTGACTTATAATGCGGATAAATAAACTAAATTTTGATTATCAGAGTTAGCTCCTACATCTTTCAGATTGGTGTTGTAGGTGTCGATACAGCTGTCTATCATGGTTTGCTTTTCCGTTTTTGAAACAGCTATTTTTTCACCGATATAGGTAATCCAGCCCTGAACATATTCTGAAGCGTAGAGTTTGTAATCTTTGGTAGGAATAATTACTCCGTCAATGATGTTTTGAAGTTCTTCAATTCTTCCGCGTGTTTTTATGATGAGTTCTTTGGTGGCTCCTATATTGGAGAGGATTTCTTCAATTTCTTTTTTAAGAACATTAATTTTTTCCATCAGGAAGAGCACATTTTTCTGTCTGATTTCCTGTTCGTTTTTAATTTTATCTTTCTCCCGGTGTTCCTTCATCACAAAATCGAAAACCAGTCCCCAAATAATGTAAACAATGAATCCCGCGAAAATAATTCCCCAAAACTGATTTTTGGTAAAAGCGATTTTAAGATTGAATGGGGGAGAATCGAAGGTTTTATTTAGTTCATATAATTTAGACTCAATTTCGTATGCCAAAATAGCATCGAAGATGAAGGTGATGAGGAATAACAGTCCCAGTTTGATATAATTGAGTCTGGTTTTGTTTTCTCCAAACATATGAATTAAAAAACCAAGACCTAAGAAAACAGATGGAATCAGGGTGACAAAAGCCCCTTCTATTGCCCCTTCATTCCATGCTTTGCTGAACGCCTGTGCATCTAATACACTTTGAATCACCGTGCTTTTAGCATCAAAACTTTTAAAAAACGCCGAATAGGAAGTTGAAATATAAAATGTAAGCAGGTACAAACTGATGGGAACAAGAAGAATGGCACCGATCCAGAATTTTGTGGAAGCCCCTTTTGTTGCTTTTACATTGTGCTTTTCCGGATTTCTGGGTAAATCGTTGATCTCCGTTTTTAAACTTTCAATTTTATTTTGATGATTCTCAATTTCATTATTTTTATTGTTAAGTTGTTCTTCTTTGGTTTCCAGTGAAACGGTCAATGCTTTGATTTCTGTCTCACGGTTTTTTTGTTCGTTAACGTAAGATTCTTTGAGCTTTTGCTGCTTTTCCACCATTTCTTTTTCCTCATTCTGGAATTTGGAGTAAACGGCATCCAGGCAAATGAAGAGCGTTGTATGGTTTCCATTATTTCTGGAACTATCTCTATAGCCGGCTTCATGATACGTTCGCTTTCTGCTTTCCTCAGGAGATTCTGTATTGGGATCAATTTCCGGTATGGAAGATTCTTCTTTTGACGCTTCAATGGGAATTGATTTTAATTTGAATAAATTTTTAATATTAGTGGTCATGATCAGTTAGTTTTTTAGTTCGTATAAAATATCTGTTTTATTTTTTCCGGTTTTTACAGAGGTTATCAGATAATCGACAATCGCTTTTACGTTTTCCTGAAGGAACCCAAACATCAGAACATATTTTTCCATTGCAGAATATTCATTCGGGGAAACTACTCCATCTGCCCAGATCATTACGGTGAGGTCATAGAGATAGTCTACTTTTTCTTCAATGGTCTGGGGAACGAGCGATTTAAAATTGATAGGATTTAAAAGGATTTCGTCCAGGTTTTTAGGGGATATGCCTCTTTCTTCCGCACATTTATAAAGCATTTTCAGTTCCAGGGTACTGAAATCATCATCACAGATGGCCATCTGGTAGAGTCTTAAAAAATGTGCTTTAAGGTTTTCGGTAATTTGAATATGTTCCATGTTTGGGTTAGTTTTCTCTTGGTTTTTTAGGATTAATAATGACATCCCGGGAATGGAGCCTCGGCTGGGTAGGGTGTGCTATCGTTTCTTCCGTAGCTTCTGTGATTTCTTTCTTTTTTTCTTCCGGTTTTTCAACAAAAGCGATCAGCAGAAAGAGGATCCCGGTTATGATATCAATAGGAATCCAGATATTTTTTCTGTACAGATAAATAGGAAAAACAGGGTTGAAAAGGATAAGGATGAAGAGGAAAATCAGACTGAAATAATATTGCTTAAAACGGACTGCATTATACAAAACAAGTAAAGCACCCATGGAAATGAGAATTCTCAAAATAGTATAATATTCTATAGGAAGTCTGAAAATAGCTAGGAAACAACAGACCGCGCATAAGGTAAGAAAAGGTTTCATGGGATTAAGTTTTAAAATCCGGTCTTGAGATTATATTTGTAATTAAAATTACCTTCAGACATAAAAATGAAAATGAAAAAATCAATCAGTGCAATAAATGCGGGAATGAATGTCCAAAAGAATAGCAAATACAATAATCCTAATTTATTTTGTGCTAAATAAAATCTATGAATGCCTAGGCCGCCTAAAAAGAGAGCAAGCATTGCAGCAGTAAATTTTGATTTCATATGGCTAAACTCTTGATAATATTTCGTTCTTTTTACTTTCAAATTCTTCGACAGAAATGATTCCGTTATCCATTAATCCTTTCAGTTTTTGTAAAACAGCAAAAGGATCTTCAGCTTCTATAAGCTGTGTAACAGTTTGCGGAGTTTGAAAAGGTTGTGCTATTATCGGAGTGGCATTATTTACCGTAACTCCACCTGCTGAGGCTCTTCTGACCTCAAGATCTTTTTCTCTTCTTACACCTCTCATCTTCTCTTCAATTTCCTGGGCAAACTGGTAAAGTTTTCTGGCTTGGGCTTTTGGCAGATAATCCATCATATTGGTGTAATTGCCTATGGTTTTCATTGTAAAAGTGGCCCCTAAAATTCCTTCTTTAATATGACAATCTGCAATATCTACCCAATTATAATCCTGAAAGTCCATGGATAATCCAAAGTTTTTAGGTCTGCAGAAGATAATTCTTCTGTTGGTAAGTGCTATACAGTCTGGAGAAAAATTGATAGCAGGTTTTTTTTGAACTGCAATATATTCTACAAACTCCTGAGATGTTATAAGATCATTGATTCTCTCTAAAAGCTTTTCAACAGCTTTTGGATCTTGTTCTTCGTTTAAAAATTTCTTTAAATTCATGATGTTTTGTTTTTCAAATTATTTTACATCTTTGTAATAGACATATCCTACTTTTCCACTTTTTTTTACCTGCACTTTATACCAGGAATCCTGTTTGGATAACTGTTTTAATTCTGTGTTTTTTGGAACGGTCTCTATTACTTTAGACTTTAGAAAAGGCTTTTCATAGATCTTGGTTACTGCAATCCCTGCAAAATACCGGTTGTTGGTATTGATGTTGATTTCATCAATCCGGATTTTCGGAGAATTATAAGATTTACTTTTTTTAGTGTAATGCGAATCCGGAGAGGCTTTAGATTTCTTTTTACTGGAAGATGATTTCTTTCCATAAGAGCCACCACTGCATACGCCGCAGCTTCCTCCGGAAGAGCAATGAGCGCAACCTGTACAGTTGGAGCAGGCACTGCATGATGCAGAACCGGTACATCTTCTGCCATGGTGTAGGCTTTTGGAGCCGGAAAGACTGAAAGAATTAGCAGTCAATATACCAATGCTTAGGATGAGTATAGAGATGAGTGTTTTCATGGATATTAGTTTTTGTTAATTATAGTTTTCTAAGGTTTTATGGAGTGCTTCTTTGAAATTGTAAATTTCATCCAGATTGTTCAATAGGACTTTTTCCCCAGCTTCTTTACCGTTATGAAAAGTTTCCAGATATTTATTTGAGGTATTAAAGTGAAAGCGGCAAAGCGGTTTTCTGTTGTTGTCATCCAGTAAAACTCCAAAATAGGATAGAGTATCCCTGTGGGCAATTCTCTGGGAAGGAACTTTTTCTCTTAAAATCGCTTTTACAATCTGGAAGGCTTCCAACTCTTCTTCGGTGGTTACAATCTTTGAATCATTATTTTCATCGATAGACTGAGCGGTTTTCACCCCTTCTTCCTGTTTTTCAATCTGTTCATTAATGCTTAATGCAGATTTAAGCCTGAAACTGATGGATTCATTGATGGAAGTCGTTAAAGCCTTCTTGGTATATTCTTTAAAAGAAACCATTCTGTTGGCTGTCAGGTGTTTTTCAAAAAATCTACTGACCAATAATTTGACGAGTTCATCGGATGGGGTTTCAATTTCTTTCTCAAACTCTTTTCTGATCGCTTTGATGTATTTTAAGGCTTCGGCAGAATCTAATATGCTTTCAAGATTGTAATCTTTTTTGGTGAAACTTTCAAGAATTTTGATAGAACTGTCTTTTAAATCTTCAATATTGATGGTGAAAAAAGGCTTCTCATCCATAATATTAGGCTTTTCCAGGTCGGTATAGAAATTATATACGATTCCATTGGTCAACACGCCAAACCGTGTTTTTGAAACATGATAATACCGGTGAAGCTGAGAATTGTGTGCATCAGCATTTTCTTTCCAGTGCTTACATTCTATAATAAAAATAGGTTCATCATTATGTTTGATTACATAATCTACTTTCTCTCCCTTTTTCGTTCCGATGTCGCAAATATGTTCCGGAAGAACTTCTGTCGGATTAAAGATATCGTACCCTAAAATCTGTATAAAAGGCATTACAAAAGCATTTTTTGTCGCTTCTTCCGTACTGATCTGGTCTTTCAGGCCGACTACTTTCTGGTGTAACTGTTCAAGTTTAATTTTGAGATCCATAGTATTGTTTTTAAAGGGTTTCGTCAACGATTTCGGCAGTAAGCGCATTTTTTTTCACAGATGAAATCCCGACTTCCATTGAAGATTTGGAACTGTAATATTGACTTTTACCAATGATTTCTCCGTTTCTTGCTTTTAGTACAAAGTAGTCTTTATCGTTTTTCGCAACTCTTCTGTCGTATCTTGAATCTTCCTGGGAATTGACCCTCACAGATTCAATACCTTTTATACAAGATGCTTTTTGAACGTAGCCTTCGCTGGTTAAAATGATTTCGCCATTTCCGGCTTTTAGATTAAACTGATACTCGTTGTTGACTCTTTTTGTGATGACAAATTTTTCCATAACAATTACTTAGCTAGTGTGACATTCGTTTGAACATGTTTTACATCCATTTGATTGGGAGTACGTTTTCTTTGATTCTTTTACAGCATCCTTACAAGAAGAATATTCTCCCAAATATTTTCTATTCGCAGGGTCCGGCAGATATTTGCAGTTTTCATGATGTACTTCATGATCTCCGTTGCTTTGTGCTCTTTTGTTTACGTAATACTTTTTCATATTATTTATTTTAAATGTTTAACACTCCAAAAGTAGAACGATTAGAAAACCAATCCTTACGGTTAACCGTAAAAGAAAAAACCTTTCAAATTTTTGAAAGGTTTTATACAATATTTTAAAACAAGATTAAATAATTCCCAGATCTTTGCAGAAAGCTATTAATTGTTCATTGCTTGTAACTCCCAGCGCTTCTTTTAAACTGTTTAATTTTTTTTCAACACTACTCAGGCTATTGGGGGTAATATTATTATTCTGCAGATAAGTCGGAATATTTTTTTGCTGAACCCCTTGAGAAAGAAGAGAAACAAGTGTTATGTCATATTTTGTAAACTCATAACTGTTGAGTTTTTTAACTTCCTGTTTAAGGTCAAGAGACAGATAGTTTTCATTAACGTAAACGGATGCGATTGCTTTTTTCAGTTCTTTAGAGTCGTTTCTGGCTTTGCGGACGTATCCATTAATCCTGGATTCGGTAAAAAGCAAGTCAATAATTCCTGATTTACGTTCTCCGGAAAAGACGATGATTTTTAATAAAGGCTGTAACTTTCTGACTTCGTCAATCAGTTCTTTTCCATCTTTAATATTCTGAAGATGATGATCTTCTTCATAAGAAAGATCCGTAATCATCAAGTCGTAAGGATCGTTTTCCCGAATAGATTTTTTAATTTTTGCTAAGGCATCATCACAGTAATATACATAATCAACATTCGGAATATTGAGTTCTTCTAGTGTTTTCTGGACAGATAAACTACCCATTTCATGGTCTTCGGCTATTAAAATTTTTTTGAACATTTTTTAGTTTTTAGTAAACAGGAAATGAAATGTCGACTTTCAGTCCCTTTTCGGTTTCGGTGTCAAAAATAATTTGTCCTTTTAAAATTTCTATACGGGAAACCGCATTTGATAATCCATTTTTATACATTACCGCTCCGGACATTCCAATTCCATTGTCTTTATAATGGATGGTGATCTCATTGTTAATTCTTTCAAAGCGAAACGAAACAACAGATGCTTTGCTGTGTTTTTTCATGTTGACAAGCAGCTCACGAATGATTTGATAGATTTCTTCCTGTTTAGGCTGGCTTACATTTTCCCAGATATTTTTTTCGTTTCCAGCGATATAGGTTTTTACTGTATCGTTATTAAAAGAGCCAATACTGTTTGAAATCTTTTCGCTAAAATCCTGTTCATCTTTAGCATCTTCCTTTTCGTAGGAAATGTCTCTGGATTTCTCGTACACAAATTCCAGCTCATCTAAAGCTTTTTCTTTATCAAAATTTTCCTGATTTTCTATTTTTGTCATGACCTGGTAAATTCCGTTGGCAACCACGTCATGGACTTTTTTCGACATTTTAAGCTGAGTGTTTTTTACTTCGAGCTCTTTTTCTTGTTCGAGTCTTTTTTTTCTTTTTTTATACCAGAACCCTCCACTAACTAAGAGAATAGATAAGGATAATAAACCAATGTTTCTTTTTAAAAGCTCAGCTTCATTTTCTGCTATTTCATTCTTCATTTTTTCTGCATCAAATCTAATCAGAGCGAATTGATTTTTCGCTTTATTTCTAGCGGTTTGAAGACTATCATTGAGATTTTGATACTTCAAAAAAAAATGTTTTGAATTATTAGAACTTTCCAATGTAATTATCTTCTGAAGTGCTTTTAACTGATCATCCGGACTATTATTTTTTTTAGCTATCTGCCAGTTTTCATTGGCATAATACAATGCTTTTTTAGGGTCTTTATTTTCAAAATATTCTGTTAGATGATAAAAACTTGCATTTAAGCCATCGTTGTCATTTGTCTCCTTTCTGATTTGAAGAGCTTCATTTAGCTCTGGCTCTGCATTATATGCAGGATTTTGGCTAAATTTTGTATAAGCTAAATTATCATAGACCTTTGAGAAAATCTTAGCATGGACTTTTATATTTGGAAAAGCTAATATTTTATTAAAAATATGAATGGCAGAATCATGTTTTTTTAAGTATGTGTATGAGATTGCTTTGTTATTTAGTAGGGTTAACTGATCAATCGGGTCTTTTGAAAAGCCGACAGCTTTATTGTAAAACTGTGCAGCTTTATTATATTCTTTTAAATTTTGGCAGGTAATACCTAAGTTATTATAATTTCCTACTATTTCCAGAGTATCCTTTTGGGGGTTTAAATATTTAATTGCAGATAAAGCTGTTTCTTGGCTGCCATAATAATCTCCATTTTCACATTGTAAAATGGCCATATTTACTAAACAACTACCGGCGAATGAAGGATTGTCCTCTTGAATGAAAAAATCTTTTGCCTTATTGAAATATTTAAAAGCACTATCTTTTTCTGCAGTTTTTAAATAATTATATGCCTTGTCATAGTCTGTTCTATCACTTTTTGCAGTTCTGTTGTTTTTATTACAGGAAAATAGAATTACAGGTAATAAGAAGATGAATTTTTTCAATTAGTTTTTTATCAAAAATAATAAAAAAAGCGAAAGAAATTCTCTTTCGCTAAATTGGTTATTTTTTTGGAGGAGGAGGAAGCTGTCCCGTTTCTCCACCCGTATCCCCCGGATCTACTCCTTCTCCCGGATCTGTCAGTTGAACTGTTGTCTGCTCCTGATTATTACTATTATCTGATGTCGTGTTTGCGTTGTTATTTGAAAATGCTAATCCCAATAGCATCAATATTAATTCTAACATTGGTTTAAAAATTTAAAATTTGGCATTAGTGTTCTTCCTCACGAAACAGATCGTGAGCAGTGTTACACGTGTAAAAATTTCGAAGCGCTTCTTAAATTTTTGGGAAGTAAACCTTCAAAAACGGAGGAGAAACATCCGCTTCCCAACCCGGAGTTTTCCTCCGTTTTCTCTGGTGATTTTGAAATCAGCTTTTTTTGAATTTGTTTTTTCATTGTTTATTTCTGCTGATTTCTGAGGACAAAGTAAAGACAGAAGTGGGTGTCATTCCTAGACAGAGGAAAGACAGCTGACTGAAGGTAAATGTCTGATTTTTATGGAAATCCGTAATGCAGTTGTCTAAGTTTTGTCTAACTTAGACAGCACTAATCCATTTAAACTAATTCCATGTTTGATAAGAAGAAATTGTTGCTAAAAAAAGCATACGAAAAAGCGAAAAAAGAACTCAATAGAATTGACCCCAGTGATATTTCTGTTTTAAGTTATCTAACCTTAAAACTAGAAGAAAGGTTTGATGTGGTTAAGGATGTAAGAACCTTTGTGAGATATCATAAAAGACTTATAAGAGAGAATAGGGATTACGATATTGATGAGATTACATTGGATCAATTAAGCTGGTATGTAGAATATGATAATTTTGAGGAATTTTGTGAGAATGTAGTGATTGAGAAAGATACAGGGGAAACTAAGATCGAGCTTAAAATAGATCAGGATGAAGATTCCCTTTCCGAAAGGTTATCTAAGATCATCATAAACATTACCAATCAACCCATTTTTAATGTACCTCAATTGGCGAAAAATGGGATGGGAATTGGGGCTATAATATTAACTTTGGCTTTTGGGTTGGCTTATAATGGAGGGGAATTAGGTGAAGATAAATATATGTATTGGAATGGAGAAGAATATATAGGTACAAGCGATGCAAATGCTAATCCTAACTCTGAAGTAGTGGCAATGGACAGAAATATATTTAATCACTTTAAGAAAATTACAAGACCAGATACTTTAACTGTAGAAAATGCTGTAGGCAAGGCATGGTATTCAAAATATAATAATAAGGTGGAATTCTTTACTATGGATGGGAAAAATCCGGAAAACGGAAAAGAACTCAAAAGAGTTAGTGAGCATATGGTGGATTTTTATGCTGGAATAAAGTAAAATATACGTCCTTTTAATTACTTTTTCACAAAAAAAAGCGAACATCAAAAAGATATTCGCTTTATATTTTTTACGCTTCATTCAGCATTCCCAATTCCCCAAAATGTTTTTTAAATTTCTGGATCTTCGGGCCTACTACGGCACTACAGTAAGGTTGGTTAGGGTTCACGTTATAATAACCCTGGTGATACTGTTCAGCAGGCCAGAACTTCTCGAACTGCGTTATTTCCGTTACGTATTTTCCAGGCCATTTACCTGATTCTTCGGATTTTTTAAGGGCTTCCTCGGCTTTAGCTTTTTCTGCATTATCTTTATAATAAATAACGGAACGGTATTGTGTTCCGATATCATTGCCCTGTCTGTTTAGCTGGGTAGGATCATGAAGGAAGAAAAATACATCCATCAGCTGTGCATAAGAAATGATTTTAGGGTCGAAAGTAATCTGTACCACTTCAGCGTGTCCCGTTTCTCCTGTACACACTTCCTCATAGGTTGGATTGTCTTTGTGGCCTCCTGAATATCCGGAGATAGCAGATTGCACGCCTTTAAGCATGTTGAAACAGCTTTCCACACACCAGAAGCATCCACCGCCGAAAGTGATCTGTTCTAAATTATTATTATCCATTATTTTTAATTATTTATTAGCCGTTTTCTTCTCTCTGCATTGGCAGAAAATGAGTAAAAAACCAATCAAAAATAAGAAAAACTTTTTCATTTCGGATGATAAACAGAATGATTTAAAACAGAATTGATTGTATGTTTTAATGATTAATGAGACGATAAATTGAAAGATATGGCACAAATAATTCTGTGAGATCTGTGGAAAAATCAATTGAGTATGTTGTTTAAAAACAAAAAGCATCCCCAAAAGGATGCTTTTATTATTTTAATGCTGTTTCAGTTATTTTTCCCAAACTAAAGCACTTGCTCCAAGAATGGCAGCATCTGCTTCATCAAGTTCACTGAAAACCAGTTTCACTTTATTTCTGAAAATCGGAAGAAGATTTCTTTCCATATGAAGTTTTGCAGGCTTCAAAATAAAATCACCGGCCTTGATCACGCCGCCGAATAAAAGAATGGCTTCCGGTGAAGAAAACATGACGAAATTCGCCAAAGCTTCACCCAGCTTCTGTCCCGTATATCTGAAAACCTCAATAGAAATTGGGTCACCTTTTATGGCACATTCATGTACCGTTTTTGAGTTAATGGATTCTTCAGGATATTGACTCAGCATAGATTCAGGAAATTCAGCCCTCATTTTTTTTGCGGTGATCGCAATTCCTGTCGCTGATGCATAAGCTTCCAGGCTTCCTTCAGATCCTGTGCTCCAGTGCTTTCTTCCGCCTGGTTTTACAATGGTATGGCCAAGTTCTCCTGCAAAGCCGTCATGTCCGTAAATCAAACTTCCATTGGAAATGATTCCACTGCCTACTCCTGTTCCCAGGGTAATCATAATGAAATCCTTCATACCTCGTGCTGCTCCGAACAGCATTTCACCAAGAGCTGCTGCATTAGCATCATTGGTAATGGTACATGGCAGGCTGAATTTGGCTTTCATCAGCTCACTGAAAGGGATCAGTCCTTTCCAGGGTAAGTTGGGAGCCTGTTCGATGGTTCCTTTATAATAGTTGGCATTAGGAGCGCCTACTCCAATTCCGTCAAAGTTTTTCTCTGTACCGTATTTTTCGATCAGGGGCTGAACCTGCTCATACAAAGCTTCGATAAAGTCTTCCACTTTTTCGTACTCATCAGTTCTCAGACTTCCTTTTTCCAGAACTTCACCGCGATGGTTTACTACTCCGAACTTTGTATTCGTTCCGCCGATATCAATTCCTAGAGCAACTTGTTTTGATAAATCTATTAATGACATTTCCTGTTTATAAATTCTAAAGGGTTAAAATTATAAAAAAGATTGTATTAATGAATTATTAACAAACTTTTATTTAAAAAACTTTTAAGCAGCTTTTGCCGGTTTCTTTTTTCTTCTTCCCCACCAGATCATAAATCCGGTTACAGGTAAGGATGCACAAAGGAGGCTGACAATAAATGCAATGATCTTTGTAGGAAGCCCTAGAATTGCTCCTACATGAATGTCATAGTTGGCCGCTACTGCTTTTTCGCCGAAGTTTTTGTCCTTGGGATCGTGGGTGTGGAGCAGTTCGCCGGAGTTTTCATCAAAAATAAGGCTGCTGTTTTTGTGATAAGAATAAGAAAGGTGCTTTACAAACACTTCAAAATTAGGATGCTCATGGTCATCCATATGCTCATGCCCAAGGTCAATAGCAAAGCCGAAAGCATCAGGGTATTTCTGCTGTACAGTATGAATGACTTTGTCCAGTGTTCCTTCAGTCCGTAGTTCTATCGGAGCCTTGGTTTTAATGTAGGAAAAATCCGGATATTTTGTTTCTCCCCCGGAGAATATCACGTATATCATAGCCTGTACAAAGAAAAAAGCATAAAAAAGTCCTGTAATTGCGAAGATGAGAGCAAAGATGGAGGAATAAAAGCCAAGCACATTGTGAAGGTCATAATTCTTTCTTTTCCAGCTTTTGATGTTCTTCCATTTAAAAGAAAAACGTTGCTTTCTTGCTGCTTTATTTTTAGGCCACCAGAGAACAATTCCGGTAATAAGCATGATGATAAATATGATAACAGGGATTCCCACTACATAGGTTCCCCAGTCCTGTTTCAGTAAAAAGCTCCAGTGGATCATTTTTACAATATTGAAGAATCCGTTCTTTTCATCATATGTTCTGAGGACTTTTCCCGTATAAGGATTTACATAAGCCGCTTTATAGATCGGAAATTCATCAAAATAATTCCAGGTATCCGTATTATGCTCATACCAATAAAATATGTACGACATTTTTTTATCGATAGGGACATTTACCCAATGGATAGGATACTTTTCTTTTACCTGTTCGGCAACAGCTTTTTCTATTACTCTGATGGGGAGAACGTGTTTTTGTGCTATATTCTGTTCATTGTGGTAGATAACGTCCTTTCTGGTGAGATTTTCTATTTCGTCTTTGAAAACATAAAGCGCTCCTGTAATGGAAATGATAAAAATCAAAAAGCCAATTCCCAGACCTAGCCACAGGTGCAGTTTGGCTGACCATTTTTTGAAAAAGCCCGGTTTTTTCTTATGATGATGTTTTTTTCTCATATCGCAGTTCAAAGTATCACAAAGATAAATTTATCTTTTTATTTAGTTTAATTAAAATTTATATTCAAGCATCAGAGTGCCTCTTCTCCCCAGTGAATTCACGAATTCGCTGTCACGAGCAGACCACCATGCTATGGCAGGCTGATACATTTTGTTGAACAGGTTTTCAATACCCAACGAAACTCTCCAGTTTGTATTGATTTCGTAGCTTGATTTAAAATTAAAAACAGTGTATTCCGGAACATAACCTTCTCCGTATACAAATAATCCGGTTTTTGCATTTGGCTGAAATCTGTCCTGCTCAAAGGCGTGCAGCATGTCAAAACCAATTGATAGAGTTTGTATAGGTCTTGCCTGAACATAAGCAAGTATCTTAGGCGCAGAAATCCGGCTGTTATTGATTTTTGCAGAATAATCCCCATCGTCTTTAATAGAGGTAATCCCTTCCATCCAGCTGTAGCTTCCTCCGAAATTGATCCATTTTGCAGGGGTAAAGTGAAGGAACCCTTCTACACCGTAAACAATTTCCGGCGACCTCTGTATGGTTAATGCCCGGTCTGCACTCTGTACAAATGAAGCCCCCAGTTTTGAAGTGCTTACATAAGACGTAATTTCGTAGTTGACCCATTTTGAAATCTGTCCTGTAGCACCGAATTCATAATTGTTGACAATGATAGGCTTGGTTTCAAGATTTTGAATGGTTCCCTGGGTGGATGTTCTCAGAATTCTTCCCAGCTCATTGATAGAGTAGGACTGTGAAAAGCTTCCGAACAGGTTAACGAAAGGTTCAATATTGTAACGTACTCCTAAATTAGCCACTAATGCATTATATTTTAGTTTTCCACCGGTAACAAAAATGCTTGTTGTAAAAGTTCCGTCACTTTTAATAGAGGAAAGGGTATTAAAATCTCCTACTTTAACGTTCATGTTTTCGTAGCGAAGACCTCCTTTAATGGTTAATTTTTTTAATAAATCGATTTTAACCAACACAAAAGGGGCCAGGTTGGTCATATTCATATCCGGTGTCCAGTAACGCCCATCTTCAAGCTTCTGAACGGTCTGGTCATTAAGGATATCCATTCCGTACATGACTTCAGCCTGCGAATTTTGAGCGTTCCAAAGCTTTGTATCAAAGTTGAATCTGGCGCCATATTTTTTGGAAATGACATTGGACTGCCCTCCTCCGAAGAAGGTGTCACTGTATCCGTATACTGTCTTGAAATCCTGCATATAAGCATTGAAATTCAATGAAGTAGTTCCCCCAAAAAGATTCTGGTTATCATAATTGATCCTGAAATTGTGGTTTTTTGGTGTTCCCTGAGGTGTCGTTTCGAGGTTTTTTCCTACACCTTCGCCAATGGTTGGTTTAAAGCCGTATTTTCCGGTTACGAGCCCTAAGTTAAGATCAGATCTGGAGGAATATCCAATGTAAGAAGCTTCAATTCTCTGGTCATTATTGATGTTATAACCAACTTTAAGCATTCCGTTATAGTTATCCATTTTTGCTGGGCTGTAGGTTGGAGTAAGGTTTACTCCGTCGGCATCTTTCATATAGCCGGTTCTTTCATAGGCAAGAGAGAAAACATAATCAAATTTATTCACTTTTCCGGATAGCAGCTGGCTGGCTCTTACTCCTAAGGTTCCTCCATAGGTCTGGCCTGTAAAACCAACCTGGGTAAGTCCGGAAATTTTTTTATCAGATTTACTTCTTCTGGTGATATAGTTGATGATTCCGCCGTCTGCACCGTTTCCGTAGATAGAAGAGGCTCCTTTGATCACTTCAATTCTTTCAATAACAGAAGGATCGATACTTCTGATGTCTCTTGCTCCGTTTCTTAAAGGGGTAGATTGTGGAATTCCGTCAATAAGAACAAGAACCTGACGACCTCTTAAAGTCTGGCCTGTGTTGGAGGTCTGCCCGGAGTTGGTCCCTAAGCTGGGAACCGTATACTGAAGAATGCTGGTAATGTCGGAATTGACGGTAAGCTGAGACTGGATCTGCTTTTCTGCAACAATCGTTACTGAGCTTGGTATTTCTTTAATACTTTCTTTTTTTCTGGAAGCAGTCATCACAACTTCATCCACATTGTTGGTCTGCAGGCTGTCCTTAACCTGTGCAAAAACTGTTGCCGACCCTAAGCATGCGGCTGATAAAAGCGCTTTTTTCATTATATTTTCTTTCCTTGTTTCTTTTGTTTTCCCCACCATACTAAAAAGCCGGTAACGGGGAGTGATGTGCAGATGAGACCCGTAATGAACCATAAAATTTTCCCGAACAGCCCAAAATAGGATCCTGTGTGGATATCATAGTTGGCATTGGCATATTTTTCTGCATTGCTCAGTTTCTGATGAGGTTTATCTTTAAGAAGTTTTCCTGAATATTTGTCAAAGACCAATGTATTTCTCTCACTGTAGCGTCCTTCCTGTCCATATATGGTAACCGGTATGTTCTTTAATTCTTTTCCCTTTTTGTTTTTTCCGTTCAGTGGAATTCTGAAACTGGAAGAGGTGGGATAAAGCTTTCTGGTTTCCTGAGCGGTAAGATCAAAAACGGATGTGTTTTTGATCATCAGGGAGTCCGGAGATTTGATTTCCTTTTCTTTTGGCAGATCCAAAGAGCCCGAAAGTGTAAGATTGAAGGTGTTTTTGACGTACGGATAGGCAAAGTAAATTCCTGTAATACTCATCAGCAGGGCCAAGAATGAAGCATAAAAACCTAATACATTATGAAGGTCGTAATTTTTACGTTTCCAGGTCTTCACATTTTCCCAGCTGAACCAGAATCGTCCTTTTCTTGCTTTTTTGTTCTTTGGCCACCATAAAATAATTCCCGTGATCAGCATGAAGATAAACAGGACTGTAGGAATTCCTACTACATATTTTCCCCAATCTGATTTTAATAATAAACTCCAGTGAATGGCTTTTAAAATAGGAAAGAGGTCATATTTTTCATTATAAATTCCAGTAATTTCTCCTGTATACTGATTAACATATACCAGTTTATTGATAAGAACTTCATCAAAATAATTCCAGGCTTTTTTGTTTTTTTCGTAATAAAGAAATTCATAAGATTTGTTTTTATCTAACTGAATTTCAATAGAGCTGACAGGGTATTTTTCATTCATTTCCAAAGAAACCTTTTCTTTAAGAACTTGAATGGAAAGAGGATTTTGGTTGATGGTTTCAGCTTTTACATAAATGGCATCTTTTCTGAGAACGTTTTGAATCTCATCTTTGAAAACATACATTGTACCTGTTAAAGCAACAATGAAAACAATGATACCAACGGACAAACCAAACCACAAATGCAGTTTGGCAGACCATTTCTTTGTAAAAGAAACTTTCTTTTTATGGTAGTGCTTTTTCTTCATAGAAAAAAGTTAACCTCCGCAAAGGCTAACTTTTAATTATTTAAAATTTATATCCGATTGATAATCTCCAGTTACGTGGAGCATTGTAGATCCATGCGTATGAGCCATCATCTGATCTATACCCGCTGTAAAGCTTTCTGTTCAGAACGTTGTTCAGCAATAGATTGACATCGAATTTTTTTGCTACATAAGAAATCCCGAAGTTGGTGTCAAAATAATCTTCAAGGCTTTGATCATACTTTGCCGTTGTTCCAAACCAGGACTGTCTCCCTCCCTGATATTGATAACCTGCTGAAATACCAAATCCTTTTAAATTGCCATGTTCAAATCTGTAGCTTAACCAGGTATTCTGTACATTTTTGGCATTTCCGGGAGACTGCTGACCTATTTTTGCTGCATCACTGTCTTTAATTGTTTTTGCATCTGTATAGGCATAATTAATAACAACATTTAATCCCTTGATAATTTCTCCTTTAATGTCAGCTTCGAAACCTCTTGCTCTTTGTTCACCGGTAGCTACTGAAAGACCACTGCCTGGACGGGCGGGATCAGATGTAAATATATTTTGTCTTCTTATATCATATACAGCAAATGTTGAATTCCATTTCCCGCCAAACCAGTCTTTTTTAATACCGATTTCAAGGTTTTGGCCTCTGAAAGGCGTGGTAAGAGGGACACCTTTAGGGTTTGTTTCTGAATATTGAATAGCCGACTGTGGAACGAAAGTCTTGTCAAAAACTCCATATGCAGAGAAATCATCACTGAAAGAGTAACTTAATCCTACTCTTGGTGTAAATTCACCAGCTGTATCTTTAGGAACTATATTTCCTTCTGAGTAGTAAGGATATCCTGCGAAAGTGGTTCCGCTTGTGTATCTTCCTGCTAATGTAAGACGAAGTTTGTTATTGAACATTTCTATCTGATCCTGTGCATAATATGAGGTATATTTTACGCCTTGGTCATTGTAGAAAGGAGCTGCGGAGTTTAAAGTATAAAAACTATCTGGCGGTAATGTAGAAGGATCTACACCATATTGAGGGTTTTGAATATTAATTGGATAAATTGCAGTCTCAACTCCATTTACAATTTTTGAATACCCTGAAAAATCTGCGTTATATTTTCTGTTCCCATAATCAAATCCAGCAATAATTTTGTGAACGATATTTCCTGTATTCAGAGTTCCTCTTAAATAAGTCTGGAATATGTGGTTTTTTCCGGCAGCCTGCCAGTTGCTTAAAGTCCTGTTAAATATGTTTTTATCAGCAGGGTCAAAAGTTCCCCACCATGAGCCACCATCATA
Source organism: Chryseobacterium sp. 22532 (assembly GCF_052044665.1). Lineage (NCBI taxonomy): Bacteria > Pseudomonadati > Bacteroidota > Flavobacteriia > Flavobacteriales > Weeksellaceae > Chryseobacterium > Chryseobacterium sp. 22532. The sequence continues at coordinate 82,132 of NZ_JBQENJ010000001.1, read as the reverse complement.
ATTCATATCCATATAGGCATACTGTGTACTCCAAACCCAGTCTTTGAATAATTTCTGATCCAGGCTTAAGAATAAACTCTGATCTTTCACTTCTGTTTTTTTGAAGTTCGGATCATTAAAATTGGTATGAACATTCAACGAAGCATAGCCGTCATTAGACATTAAATATGCTCCCGGCTGGTTGAATTTCAGATATTGATAATTATACTGAGCCGTGAATGTTGTTGTTTTTGTAGGTCTGAATGTAATAGACGGAGCGATGATTATTTTGCTTGTTTTATCATTTTCTGACCATGATTTGTTGGAGCTTCCCATTAAGTTTAAACGGTAATCCAAAACACCATCCTTCACAATAACACCGTCAAGATCAGCTTCACCTCTGAAAAGGTTGTAGCTTCCCGTTGTGAATCTTACGCTGTTGGCAAATTTTCCGGTAGGTTTTTTTGTGACTACATTGTAAAACCCGGCAGGGTCACCCATAGATCCCATGAAACCAGCAGGTCCCTTTACGAATTCTATTCTGTCGATGATAGATGCATCAGGATTAATAGGGCCCCATGTTGAAGAAACATTCATTCCGTTCATGTAAGTTGCGATACTTGCTCCCCGCATGAAAACGTTTGAGTAAACATTGTCCCAGTGTTCTACTTTTCTGGCACCACTTACGTTACGGACAATTCCTTCGGACATGTTTAAAGTGATCTGGTCGGCCAGAACCTGCCCACTTATAGACTGTACGTTCTGTGGCAGCTCTATAAGAGGAGTCTGTAGCCTTAATGATCCGGAGACTTCGTTAAGTTTATATTTTTGATAATATCTTCCGTTGACAACAACCTCTTCGATATCATTAGATTTAATAGTGTCTTTTTCCTGAGAAAAAACCAGGATAGAACCTAACAATGAGGCACAGATCAGTACATTTTTCATGAATAAGTCTAATTTTCTGCAAATATATTGTTTTTAATTGTTCTAAATAAATAATAAAATTGATATTTGTCATAAATTATTAGTTGATGAATAGCAAAACCCCGCTTCAGTACTGCTGAAGCGGGGTTTTTATAAGATTTTATTATTGAATTCTTAGGCCGGAATTTCTCCTTTGTATAAGAAAGAAATAATTTCTTTGTTCATCTTGTCTACCATTTCACTGAATAAGTGGAATGATTCCTGTTTGTAAATTACCAGTGGATCTTTCTGTTCGTAAACAGCTCCCTGTGAAGATCTTCTCAGGTCATCCATTTCACGAAGGTGAAGTTTCCAGTTTTCATCAATGATGGATAAAGTGATGTTCTTTTCAAAATCATTGATCAGGCTTTCACATTGAGTTTCGTAAGCTTCTTTAAGATCCGCAACAATAGTCATTGTCTTGTGACCATCTGTGAAAGGAACCTGGATCATTTTGAACATGGAACCCTGGTTTTGATATACGTTCTCAATGATAGGGAATGATTTCTCTTTCAGTAAGTTCAGTTTCATTTTGTAATCTTCCTGAGCTGCTTTGAAAAGAAGATCTGTTAATTCAGGAACCTGCTTGCTCTTGAAGTCATTTTCAGAAACCGGAGATTCCATAGTGAAGAACTTAATGACATCAAATTCGAAATCCTTATAGTTTCCTGTAGCTTTTCCTTTAGCAACAATTGAATTGGAAACATCGAAAATCATGTTCGTAATGTCATATTTCAGGTGATCCCCGAACAGGGCATTCTTTCTTCTTTTATAGATTACGTCACGCTGCTTGTTCATTACGTCATCATATTCAAGAAGTCTTTTTCTGATCCCGAAGTTGTTTTCTTCCACTTTCTTCTGAGCTCTTTCAATAGACTTGCTGATCATAGAATGCTGAATAACTTCACCTTCCTTATGACCCATTCTGTCCATCATTTTTGCGATTCTCTCGGAACCGAATAAACGCATCAGGTTATCTTCAAGAGATACATAGAACTGAGAACTACCAGGGTCTCCCTGACGTCCCGCTCTACCTCTAAGCTGTCTGTCTACACGTCTTGAATCATGTCTTTCCGTACCGATAATGGCTAAACCACCAGCTTCTTTTACTTCTTTGGTAAGCTTGATATCCGTACCACGACCTGCCATGTTCGTTGCAATCGTTACAACTCCCGGCTGTCCTGCTCCGGCAACGATCTCTGCTTCTTTTTTGTGAAGCTTCGCATTCAGTACCTGGTGTGGAATTTTTCTTAATTGAAGCGCTTTAGAAAGCAACTGAGAGATTTCAACAGAAGTAGTACCTACAAGTACAGGTCTTTTTGCTGCTGTTAATTTTTCAATTTCCTCGATTACAGCGTTATATTTTTCACGGTTAGTTTTGAAAACTAGATCCTGTCTGTCATGTCTTAAGATAGGACGGTTGGTAGGAATTACCACAACATCTAATTTGTAGATTTCCCAAAGCTCTCCCGCCTCTGTTTCAGCAGTACCTGTCATCCCCGCAAGCTTATTGTACATACGGAAATAGTTCTGAAGCGTTACCGTTGCAAAGGTCTGTGTAGCTGCTTCAATTTTTACATTTTCTTTAGCTTCAATTGCCTGGTGGAGACCATCTGAATAACGTCTTCCCTCCATGATACGGCCTGTCTGCTCGTCAACAATCTTTACTTCACCGTCAATAACTACATACTCATCATCTTTTTCGAATAATGTATAGGCTTTTAACAGCTGGCTCATCGTGTGTACACGCTCAGATTTTTCAGCGAATTCAGAGAAAAGTTTTTCTTTAGCTTCAAATTCTTCTTCTTTAGATAAATTTTTAGCCTCAACTTCTGCGATTTCTGTCCCGATATCCGGAAGAACGAAGAAATTGTTATCTTCATTTCCCTGAGACATGTATTCAACACCTTTATCCGTAAGATCTACCTGATTGTTCTTTTCTTCTATTACAAAGTAAAGATCTTTATCTACAATCGGCATATCACGGTTGTTGTCCTGCATATATTGAGCCTCAGTTTTTTGAAGCAATGCTCTGTTTCCGCTTTCCGATAAGAATTTGATTAACTGTCTGTTTTTAGGGAGACCTCTGTATGCCTGAAGCAATTTGAATCCTCCTTCTTTTGTGTTTCCTGCAGCGATTAATTTTTTCGCCTCATTAAAGATGGAGGAAACTGTTTTTTTCTGAACTTCAACAATTCTGTCGATAGAAGGTTTAAGAACATCGAATTCCTGTCTGTCTCCCTGAGGAACCGGACCTGAAATAATCAACGGTGTTCTAGCATCATCTACCAATACGGAATCTACCTCATCCACAATGGCAAAGTTCAATTCTCTTTGCACAAGTTCTGTAGGTGAAGTTACCATGTTGTCTCTCAGATAATCGAACCCGAATTCGTTATTCGTTCCGTAGGTAATATCTGAATTGTATGCTTTTCTTCTTCCGTCTGAGTTCGGCTGGTGGTTATCGATACAGTCGATAGACATTCCGTGGAACTGATAAAGAGGGCCCATCCATGCGGAGTCTCTTTTCGCAAGATAGTCGTTTACAGTTACTACGTGAACCCCTCTTTCAGGAAGAGCATTTAAGTAAATAGGCAATGTTCCTACCAAAGTTTTACCTTCACCGGTTGCCATTTCGGCAATTTTACCGCTGTGAAGAATAACCCCTCCGATAAACTGAACATCATAATGGACCATATCCCAAACTACAGGAGTTCCGGCTGCGTCCCATGAGCTTTTCCAGATTGCAGTATCTCCCTGAATCTCTACGAAATCTTTACCCGCAGCAGCCAATTGTCTGTCCCAATCAGTTGCTTTAACACGGATGCCTCCGTTCTGGGCCCATCTTCTTGCTGTTTCTTTTACCAGGGCAAAAGCTTCAGGAAGAACCTGAGCAAGAACTTTCTCTTCAATGTCGTATGATTCTTTCTTCAGAGATTCAATCTTTGAGAAAAGAGCTTCTTTTTCATCTACGTTAGTTGAATTTTTTACCTGCTCTTTTATTTGTTCTATCTGCGCTGTTATTTTGCTGGTTGAAGATTTTATGTTCTCTTTAAATTCAGCAGTTTTTTCTCTCAGCCCATCATCAGTTAACTGTTGAATGGCTGGTTCTACAGCTTTGATTTTTGTTACAACTTTTTTTACTTCTTTTAGGTCCTGCGCTTTTTTGTCTCCCAAAAACCCTTTAAGAACTTTGTTTAAAAAACTCATAAATTTTTTGCTTTATGCTTAAAGCATATTGCTTTAAGCGTTTTACTGACACGCTTATCGTGTGAATGTTTTATATAAAAAAGGGCAAAAAAGCTCTAAGCATGACGCTCAAAGCTTATTGCTTTCATTAATATTCGTCTTCGTTCCAAAGGAAATCCTCGTCGGTAGGATAATCACTCCAAACCTCTTCGATAGATTCATAGATTTCTCCTTCGTCTTCAATTGCCTGAAGGTTTTCAACTACTTCCATTGGTGCACCAGTTCTGATTGCATAGTCAATAAGTTCTGCTTTTGTCATTGGCCAAGGTGCGTCACTTAGGTATGAGGCTAATTCTAATGTCCAGTACATAATTTTCTGATTTTTTTTGCAAAAGTATAAAATTAGCTTATATTATACGCTTTTTTATACTTGATTTTCAATTCTTTTTGATTAATTTTTGTTCATTGCCCGTCATAGGCTGCATTACAGCTGTGCCAGCAACTTATATGATGTCATTTTCTCAAAAACCATTCCACAAATTTTTTTATGCCATTTTGGAAGTCTGTGTCTGGTTTGTAGCCAATTAATGTCTTTGCTTTTGTGATATCTGCACAGGTTTTCTGGACATCTCCCGGCTGCATTGGCAGATTTTTCTTCATGGCAGAAATTCCCAGGGCGGTTTCTATTGTGCCAAGCATTTTTGATAAAGTAATCACCTCACTTTCTCCTAGGTTAATAATTTCGTAAACCCCGGAATGAGTTTCTAAATAGAGAATGGATTTTGTGATTCCGTCGATAATATCATCAATATAAGTGTAGTCTCTTGCTGTATTTCCATCACCATAGAATGGTATTTCCTGTCCTTCTGAGATCAGTTTTGTAAATTTATGGATGGCAAGATCCGGCCTCTGTCTGGGGCCGTATACGGTGAAGAACCTAAGCTGGATCATGTCTATATGATACAGATTATGGTAAACGTGTCCCAAAATTTCGCCGCTTTTTTTGGTTGCAGCATAAGGTGAAATAGGGCGGTCTACATTATCTGCTTCTGAAAACGGAGTTTTTTCATTGTTGCCATAAACGCTTGACGAAGAGGCGCATATGAATTTATTGATGTTGAATTCTTTGCAGAGTTCCCAAAGATTCATCGTTCCACGTACATTTACTTCCTCATATTCCAGAGGCCTTTCAATGGACGGACGTACTCCTGCAAGGGCTGCAAGATGAATGACAAGGTCGATTTTGTGATTTTTAAAAATAGTTTCAAGTCCCTTTTTATCACGGATATCCTGATAATATAACTGATATTTATCCGATTGTGAAAGGCTAACCAGATGTGTAATATCGGTCTCTTTGTCCGAAAACTCAAAATCCGAAATTTTATCAATAGACTCTAATGTATTTTTAATTTTTGTCTGATAATTATAGAAATTATCAAAATTGTCAACGTTTATGACAGAATGTCCATTCCTTAATAATCGTTCTATTAAGTGTGAACCTATAAAGCCGCTTCCGCCAGTTACAAGATAAATCATTTGTGGATTTTTAATAGGCAAATTTATTAATAATACTTGAATGCTGTTTTCATACTTTTGTCAGAAAGAATAATACATGATCAATTTCCGAAAACTATTTGTATTACCCAAGGAAGAAGATGAAGAATTTACATTCCAGGAAATAGAAGAAGGAATTTATTTTCGGGGACATAATTTATGGCTTCTGGTAATTTCTATGGGAATTGCATGTGTAGGCCTGAATATCAACAGTTCAGCAGCTGTTATTGGTGCGATGCTTATTTCACCGTTAATGGGCCCAATTGTAGGAATGGCCTTTGGTCTTTCTACAGGAAACAGGAGGCTTATAAGACTTGGCATTATCAATTGGGTTCTGATGATTGTTGTTGCGATGTGTTCCTCCGCACTGTATTTTTTTGTTTCCCCTTTTCATTCAGAGACTTCTCAATTGGAAAGTTTTAAGACCGCTACGATTTTTGATTGTTTCCTGGCTTTATTGGGCGGTCTGGCCTGGTTCCTCGGAATTGTAAGGAAAGAAGCTGTAAAAGTAATTGCGGGTGTTGCTGTTTCCACGGCATGTATTCCGCCTCTTTGTACAGCTGGTTTTGGAATAGCGAATGGAAATTGGGAGTATTTTTGGGGAGGCTTTTATTTTTATCTTATCAATTGCTTTTTTATAGGAGTAGGAACCTGGATATTAAGTATATTTTTAGGGTATCAAAGATATTACAGAATAAAGGATAGATCTCACAACCGTAAAATTTCTGGTTTCATCAGTTTACTTTCAATCGTTATCTTAATTCCCAGTATTCTACTTACAAAAAAGAAATGGGAAAAGGAAAAGCTAAAGGAGCGTGCAGAAAATTATATTAAAAATATTAAAGAAAACCATTCGGAGCTGGCTATTATCAGCTATGAGGCATTTAAAGAAAATGATCAGGACTTTTTGAAGATAACACTTTTGAATGACAGTGTCACGATTAGTAAAAAAAGACTGGATGCCCACAATGAGCTGGTAAAAGATATTCACTTGATTTGGCAATATTCACCAGGGGTGAGAAGTTCTGAAAATCCGGAAATGCAAAAACTTCAGAGTCAGATAACAGCGCTGAAAGAAGAAATAGACAGGATCAAATCACAGAATAAAATCAAATAAATTTAATTTTAATATATTTACGATAAACAGAACAATTATGCAGTTTCAAGGGCAAATTTTAAAAATGACGAGTTTCGATGCACAGCCAATTCAATATTATCTCAATCTTTCGGGAGACCTTATCCATATGAATGAGCTGTTCGGAAAAGAATTGAGGGTAAAACACACCGGATTTCAATGTGTTAACTGCGGAGAAAATAAACCTGTTTATAGAATGGGGTTCTGTAAAAACTGCTTCTTTGAAAGTCCTTACGCCAGTGATACAATTATACGGCCTGAGCTTTCTACGGCTCACTTGGGGGTTGCTGAACGTGACCTGGAAGTGGAAAAACAAATCCAACTGCAGCCTCATACCGTATATCTTGCTTATACCGGGGATGTAAAAGTTGGTGTAACGAGAAATAACCAGATCCCGACGAGATGGATCGATCAGGGGGCCACTTTTGCCCTTCCGATCGCCAGAACAGAGAACCGTTATGAAGCAGGAATGATAGAAGTTGCTTTAAAAGAGCATCTTCCTGATAAAACAAACTGGAAAAAAATGCTTCAGGATGATTTTGAAGGCGAAATAGACCTTGCCGATTTCCAGCAGAAGATCAGGCAGTATTTTCCTGAGGATTTCGAGAAGTTCTACAGCGAAGGAGAAAACTTATGGAAATTCGATTATCCTTTTGAAAAACCAGCCAAAATAACGTCTTTCACGCTGGATAAGAAACCTGAGTTTACCGGAAAGCTTATCGGTATCAAAGGACAGTACTTAAGTTTTCAAGGGGGAGATTTCATGAATGTGAGGGGACATGAGGGGTATGTAATTGAGCTGGAAATAAAAAATTAATCCTTATATTTAAAATAACGAAAACCAAATCACAAATATGAATAAATGGGTTAAAAAGTTATTGATAGGCCTTGGAATTCTGTTGGTCATTCTTCTGGCTGCAAATTTCGGGTTGAATATCTGGCTTAAAACCCAGCTTCCTGAATATATAAAGAATAATACCGACTATAAGGTTTCCTATAAAAAACTGGATGTAGATCTTGGTTCAGGAAATATTTTTGTAGCAGGAATAACGGTAAACAGCAAAGATCCCCAAAATACCAACGTAATTGGGCTCCAGGGAACAATTGATACCCTAAAGATCAGCCGTTTCGGAATTTATGATGCTGTTTTCAATAAAAGAATCAGCTCATCTGACCTTCTGCTGGCGAAACCCAATTTAAATATCAGCCTTGCCCAACCTGTAGACCATAAAACGGGAAAAAAGCGAAATCCGGTTTTGTTTGAAAATATAAGGATCAATAAAGGGGTCATCAATATTTTTAAGCATACCAAACAGAAATTTCTGTCCGTGAAGGATCTAGATCTTTTTGTAGAAAACCTCCAGATGACCGAAGAGTCTGTAGAAGATAAGCTTCCGGTAGTTTTTGACCGTTATGATATCAAAGGGAGAAATTTTTTCTTTCGTCCGGATAATGTTTATGCCATTACCATCAGCAATATTGCAACGTCAAACGGACAGATGTCGGTCGGAAATTTTCGTCTGATTCCGCTGCTTTCTTTCGAACAGTTTAAAAGATTCTATCCCAAGAAACCAAAACTGTTTGAGTTTTCCATTCCAAAAATGGATTTTAAAGATGTGGTTTTAAAGAAGAACAAAATTTCGCTGGCCAATGCTGATTTTCAAAATCCGGTTCTTAATGTATATAATACCGGAATAAAACCCCAAAAGGCTGAGAGAAAAATGAATTTTGAGATCAATCTGGAAGATGTGAGACTTAACAGCCTCTCTGTATTGGTCAATAAACCTGACGGAAGCAGACTGTTTTTTGCAAAAACACTGAATGTAAAAGTCAACCAGCTGAAGTTTGATAAGGTCACTGCGGCAGAAGTGATTCCTGTTGGATATAAAGATTTCCATTTTTCAGGAAAGGATATACAGTACTCAAATCACCGGAACTTTGCCGTTGAGAGCTTTGCATTAAACCCCAAAAGCGGTGAAATCAGGAATCTGATCCTCTCTCCCGGAACAATGGCGGCAGAGAAGGGTTCTATGGATTTAAAAACCAGCCATATTGCATTCAACATTAATAAGTTTGAATTTATTGACAGAAAACTTAATCTTGATCTTAAAGATGTTCTTGTTGAGAATATAAACGGAACGATTAAGGCTGCTGAAAGCAAAGTGAAAAAGAACCATGGCCAGGGAATAATACAATCTGTAATAGTCCGGAAAATGACTCTTAAAAACTCTGATATTGTTTACGATAAAGGAATGCAGCCATTGGCATTTCATGACCTCAATGCGACTGTCAATGCCATTGAAATAGCTCGAAAACCTAATGGGCAAGGACTTTCTTTCAAAATTAGAGACTATTTCCTCACAACCCGGAACTTCGCTTATAAAACACAATTTTATAATTTAAGCGCCAGTCTTTTAAAATTAAATAAAAATAAAATTCAGATCAATAACTTTGCGATGAAGCCTCTCGTTTCAAGAGCACAGTTTATCAGAATGATACCTGTTGAGCGGGATTTGTACGACCTCAAGGCGACACAGGTAACGGCAGACGGAAGCTGGGACCTGTTTTCGGATAATAAATCCATCAATGCTTCCAATGTGACTGTTCTTGCTGCAAATGCCAATATTTTCAGAAGTAAGATTCCCAAAGATGATCCTAAAATAAAACCTTTGTATTCCAGGTTGCTAAGGTCTATAAAAATTCCAATGACCGTTAATAACCTTGACCTGAAAAATTCAGTTCTGGTCTATGAAGAAGACACTCCGGAAAGTGCAGGGCCCGGAAAACTGACGTTCAGCAGTTTTAATATGAACGTTAAAAACCTTAATTCTGCCAAAACAAAAGAAAGATCTACAAAAGTAGATATCAACATCAACTGCTCGTTTATGAACCTGGCGCCGCTTTCTGTCAATTGGGGCTTTGATGTGGCAGATCATACCGATGCATTTTCAATTTCCGGGAAAACAACCAATCTTCCTGCAGGCGGAATTAATCCGTTTATCAGACCTTACCTTCATGTCACGGCAACTTCTGGAACAATTCAGCAAATGTTATTTAATTTCAAAGGAAATCCTGCAGGAATACACGGAACATTCAACCTGAAACATAAAGATCTCAAAATTGCCGTTCTAAATAAGGATAATCATGAGAAAAAGGGTGTACTGACTGCTGTTGCCAATCTCTTTATAAGATCCGACTCCGAAAAATTTCCTGAAGCCGTTGCAGTGGAAAATGTTGAAAGAGACCCTACAAAATCATTCTTCAATCTTTTCTGGAAAGGAATTGAGCAGGGGCTGAAGAAGACTTTAATAGGTGTGAATATTGATAAAACCGAGAAAACCGTAAAAGATGCCGTTTCTTCTGTAAAAGAAGTAAAACAAACAGTAAAAGAACTGAAACAGGATATTAAAGCAAAAAAAGAAGAGCCTAAGCCACAGAAAAAGGAAAAGAAAGGCTTCCTGAAAGGAGTTTTTAAGAAAAAAGAAAAACCCGTAACTGAATAGTTCCGGGATATATCTTAAGGGATAAAGTTGTTATTTCTGGATTTAATCTTTAAGCCGCTAAAAGTTAAATTCATCACTTTCCAGAATAGGAATGTCTCTTAAAAATTTATCAAATTCTTCTCCCGGATAGTTGCTGTCTGCCCCGTAAGAGTCTATAATCATTCCTCGGTTTCCTTCATTATCCTTTACAACGTACAATACTGCGCTATCATCCGGATTGCTGTCTCCTTCAAAACGGTAAGTTTTTAAAATGGTCAGCTCTGACGGCTGGTATATTTTTTCTGAATTTTCAAATTTCATTTCGCAGGCCTCATTCATTCTGAATTCTCTGTGTATTCCTCTTCCTGCAAGAGTATTCATGACCTGGCTCAAAGTTGTCATCCTGTCGTTATTTTCTGAATTATCCATAATATTATTTTCTTAAACTACTACAATAATTAAACCATTGATTTGTCAAATTTACATAAAAAGACAATTACATCTTTGATTAAAATAATGCTGAATGTTAACAAAATTTATAATTCAAAAAAATAAAATAGGTATACTTTTTGCAATAACTACTTTAATAAATTGGACAAAATATGAAAAAAGAAGTTGGCGTTTTACTGGCAGGGGGAGTTGGTCTTTTGGCAGTATTAGGTTTTATTGGAATAAAAAAGATATTGACTAAAAAAGATAAAAAATATAGTGATACCTATTCGGATTATCACAGACATTTTGATGAAAAAAACCACGATGATGAATATCACGGAGTGGAATTTTATGCACTGAAGTAGTAAAAGAATATATTTAATTATGTTAAATCCGGCTCTGTCAAAGGGGCCGGATTTTTTGTGGATAACTTTAATGTTAAAACTTATATTTTATAAGAAATCCACTTTAATTTTACATCACAATGCAGAACGAAAAATTCATAAAAGGACAAGGAGCGCAGCGAAACGTGATCAACCGTTTCGACAGGTATACCTATGAGCCGGATGATGAAGATTTCGAAACCGTAAAAACTTCTTTTACGGAAGTTTTTCCGAAAACCATTGTGAATCAGGTGAAAAGCGAAGACCTGCCCATGGAATATTCCATGAATCCGTATCAGGGCTGCGAACACGGATGTTCCTATTGCTTTGCAAGACCCACCCATGAATATTGGGGCTATAGTGCCGGAATTGATTTTGAAAGAAAGATCATGGTAAAGAAAAATGCTCCGGAACTGTTAGAGAAATTTTTTCAGAAAAGAGGTTACAGACCAGCACCTATCCTTCTTTCCGGAAACACCGACTGCTATCAGCCTGCAGAAAGGCAGTTTGAAATCACCCGAAAACTACTTCAGGTCTGCCTGGATTACAGACATCCAGTTAATATTCTGACAAAAAACGCGCTTGTTCTGAGAGACCTGGATATTCTAAAACCTATGGCAGAGCAGAACCTGGTTTCTGTGTCACTTAGTATACCTACTATTAATGAAGAGCTTAGGCGGAAAATGGAACCGAGAACAAGCTCGGCTCCGAATAAACTGAAGGCTGTAGAGATTCTTACAGAAAACAAAATTCCCGTGCATGTCATGGTGGCACCCATTATTCCCGGGCTGAACAGTGATGAGCCGTTAAGCATTTTAAAAGCTATTTCCGATGCAGGAGCCTTAAGCTTCGGGTATACGTTGGTAAGGCTCAATGATACGGTAGAGCCTGTTTTTGTCAATTGGATAGAAACCCATTTCCCGGACAGGGCACAAAAGGTTTTAAATCTTATCCGATCTATGCGAGGGGGGAAACTGGGCGACAAAAGATATTTTGAAAGACAGAGAGGAGAGGGGAATATCGCTGAAATGATTCACAATACATTCAAAATCGGGAGAAAGAAATTTTTTGACGGAAACGAATTTCCCAAACTGTCTACAGCGAATTTTACCGGAGCCAAAGATCAGCAATTGAGGCTGTTCGATTGAATTTAAAGAGTTTTAGCTAAAGTCTTTCTTAAATAAAAACCGCTCCAAAAGGAACGGTTTTCTTATTCGTTTTTGATTTCAAAATTACATAGAGTCATCCGGACATTGGAAATCATCGCTGCAAGCTGCACAGATTACAGTTCCGCTGCAATAATACATACAGAATTCCGGTTCCGGAAGCTTAATTGCTCCTGCTCCTGAGATGCTTTTTAACTGGCCTTTGTTTAGTTTTTTTAAATTTTTCATACTGTTTTAATTAAAAATTTGATATTAAAGTAAAGATAATTAAAATATTTTTAACTAAAATAAGGTATGGTAGATTTTAATATTAAAAATTTGTGATATAAAAATAAAAGTCAATAATTAATCTGAAGGGTATCCTACTGGTACCCGGAATACAGATCAATTATTGACTTTTTTATATTACTTTTTGATAAGTCCTAATTCAATAAGTCTTTCATGTAAAAATTCTCCTGCAGTTGTATCTTCATACAGCTTCGGATTGTTTTCATCAATACAGTTTTCAAGAGCATTCAATGACATTTCGCTCACCGGATGCATAAAGAACGGAATAGAATATCTTGATGTTCCCCATAATTCTCTTGGAGGGTTAACCACTCTGTGAATAGTAGATTTCAATTTGTTGTTGGTATGTCTTGACAGCATATCTCCAACATTGATCATTAATTCATCCGGTTCAGCAATCGCATCGATCCATTCTCCGTTGTGGTTTTGAACCTGAAGGCCTTTTCCCTGAGATCCCATCAAAAGAGTGATCAGGTTAATGTCTCCATGAGCAGCAGCTCTTACCGCATCATCCGGTTCCTGGGTAATTGGCGGATAGTGGATGGGTCTTAAAATAGAGTTTCCTTCAGCGATTTTATCGTCAAAATAAAACTCGTCCAGACCAAGATACAAAGCTAAAGCTCTTAATACATACTGGCCTGTTTTTTCGAGCATTTGATAGGCTTCTTTACCTACTTCATTGAATTTTGGAAGCTCATCAACGATCACGTTGTCAGGATACTCGGATTTGTATTTTGAATCATCAGACACATACTGTCCGAAATGCCAAAATTCTTTTAAATCACCTTTTTTGAAACCCTTAGCGGTTTCTTTACCGAATCCTACGTAACCTCTCTGGCCACCGATTCCTGGAATTTCATACTTCTGCTTCGTTTCTACAGGGAGTTCAAAAAAGTTTTTAACTTCTCCGTAGAGTTCATCTACTAGTTTATCATCAAGAAAATGGCCTTTTAAGGCAACAAAACCAATTTCTTCATAAGCTTTTCCGATTTCATTTACAAATTTCTGTTTGCGTTCCGGGTTGTCCGAAAGGAAATCACGCAGGTCTACACTAGGTATTTTATCCATTTTTAGAAATTTACGAATCACAAAATTACATATTTTTTAAATGAAATAATTCTAAAATAAGTATTTATCAGTTAAATTTGCTGTATGAAAAAATATTCTTCTAAGAGAAGTATTCAGATACTTGCCCATCTTCTTCAGCAGTACGGAATTTCAGATGTTATCATTTCCCCGGGATCCAGAAATGCGCCCCTGGCGATTCATTTTTCGGAAATTGATGCTTTCAACTGTTACAGTATTGTAGATGAAAGGAGTGCAGCTTTTGTAGGAATAGGAATGGCTAAAAGTGAGAAAAAACCTGTGGCAATAACATGTACCAGCGGTTCTGCAGTCGCCAACTACTATCCAGCAGTTACAGAAGCTTTCTATCAGAATGTTCCGCTTTTGATCCTGACCGCCGACCGGCCTACGGATTTTGTAGATATTTTTGACGGGCAAACCATCAGGCAGAAGGATATTTTTCATCAGCATTCTTATGGTGACTTTCAGCTCTTGGAAGACAGTAAAGAAAATGCAGAGGATGTTAATTTTGACATTATTAAAAAAGCAATCGAGCTCTGTTTTGAAAAACAGGGACCGGTACACATCAATATTCCGTTGGAAGAGCCTTTATATGAGCTGGTTTCAGAGCTTCCCTCTTTTCCCTCCGTTGAAAAAACGATCAGGCATAAGGAATATGAGGTGCCATCCAATTTAATCGCAGACTGGCATACGTCCCAGAGAATTATGATTCTTGTGGGGACCAAAGATCACAGCCCGGAGCTGGAAAATCAATTAACACAACTGGTGAAAAACCATTCTGTTGTTGTATTGAGTGAAGCTAACTCTAATCTGTATCATGAGAAGTTTTTCAGGCATATTGACCGTTATATTTTTAATTTTACTGAAGAGGATTATAAAACCTATGCTCCGGATCTTCTGATTACGGTAGGTCAGAATGTTGTTTCCAAAAAAGTAAAACAATTCCTGAGAAGTGCCCGCCCGAAACAACATTGGCACCTGGATGAAGTGTGGCAGCCGGATACCTATTTCTCTCTGACTGAAAAGATTGAAGTGAAGCCGGAGGTTTTCTTTTCCAAACTTCTGAAATTCATCAACCTTGAACCTAGACCCTATTTTAATCTTTGGGACGTTCTAAGGGATAAAAAAGATGCTAAACATGAACAATTCCTGAATAAAGCTGAATTTTCGGATTTTTATTTCTTTAATAAAGCTTCACAGACCATTCCTGAAAATTACAATATCCATTTCAGTAATTCCTCCGCGATCAGATATGCACAGCTCTTTGATTTTGGAAAAAGGAAAATGTACTGTAACAGAGGAACAAGTGGTATAGATGGCTCTACTTCTACGGCAATGGGTTTTGCCATAAAAAATGCAAATCCAACCCTGCTTATTACAGGAGATTTAGGCTTTTTCTATGATATCAACGGGCTTTGGAACCAATATATTCCACCATTTGTAAGAATTATTATTTTCAATAACGGGGAAGGAAATATTTTTAAAATTATTCCGGGACCGGGTAATGCCAATCCCAATACTTTAGACGAATTTATAGCGACAAAACACCGCAAACATGCTGAACATTTAGCAAAACATTTCGGTTTCTCCTACATCAAAGTGGAAGATGAGCCTACGCTGGACCGTGTGCTGGAGAATTTTTTCAAACCTGATCTGCAGCCGAAAATCCTTGAGGTAAATACATACGGGAAAAACAGCGCAGATGTTCAGAAAGCTTATTTTGAGTTCATGAAAGGGAATTAAAGATCAAGATATTCTTCGTTCCCCGGTAAATTTGTAATCTTGTCAATAGGATAAATAAACATGTCATCAAAATCATTCAGAGCATTAATCAGTTGAAAATGAGAAAACTGCTTAATGTTCTGAAGTGTGATTTCAGTTTCTTTTATCTTTTTATGCTTTAGAAGATTCTGCCTCTGTACTCCGTTCAGCAGATAAGTAGCCGGCGTAAACCAGTCCTTACCTTTTAAGAAAAGAATATTAGAAAAAGAAGTGTCAGTGATGTGGTTGTTTTTAACAATGATGATCTCTTCAGCTTTTGATTTCATTTTCATCTTGTCCAGTTCCTTACGGTCTTCAAATTTGAAAGAATAGTCAAAGCTGTTGTTTTCAACCAGCTGGAAGCTCTGTATCTCAGGAATAGCGTATGGAATCATCATCGTCCGTACTCTTTTATCAAGGTCATAGGAAAGTCTCAGTTTGAAAAGACCGTCCTCATTATGTTCGAGATTTTTGAAGATCTTGGCCAGATCAATAGAGCCCTCTTTCCCGAAATGGGCAAAAGTCTGGTTGATACGTTTTTGATGTAGTTCCAGAAGAAAAATCTCCTGATCTTCTACTTTTATGCTTTCAATGAATTGGGACATAGATTTTATTTTTCATTTCCTGATATTCGTCTTCTAACTTGCTCATATGCGTTATACCGCCACCGCTTTTGAAATAAAGCAGGTCTCCCTCTTTTTCAATAAAGCGTATCATCACACAGCTGTCAAGGTTTTCACCGTCAAACCAGCCGCATACTCCGGTATAATAACCCCTGTCATATCCTTCCGCATCTAAGATTATTTCCAGTGTTCTCGGCTTTGGAGCGCCGAGGATTGACCCGGCGGGAAGCAGTTTTTCCATCATGCTGCCTACTTTTCCTGCAAACTCAGGCTTTATATTTCCTGAAATTTCAGAACTCATCGCATACAGGTCTTTTTGCTGTGTCCTGATGAGGTCTATATGTTGGAACTGGTCAACTTTCACATTATCTGCAACCATGCTGAGATCATTCCGGAGAAGATCCACAACAGTATAATGCTCCGCTTTTTCTTTTTTGTCGTTTTTCAAAACTTCAGCCGCGTTTTCCAATGATGCATCAATAGTACCTTTCATTGGATAAGTCAAAATTTTGCCGTCAATAATCTTTACAAAAGTTTCAGGAGAAAAAAATACAAAAAAATCTTTATAAAACACTTTATACTTCGCATTTGAGTGATAAAAAATTTCTTCGAGGCTTAAATTGGTCTGAATCCTAGTCTTTCTTGTATAATTGACAAGATAAGAATTTCCCAGACGAATATTTTTCTGAACCTTATCAAATCCTTTTTTAAAGCTTTCCAGCGTTTCCGGAAATGATTCCCATTCAATTTTTTTATTGAGGGTGTGTTTCTGTTTTGAGTTTGATAGTTGCTGAAAATCAACTAACAAGCCTGATTTATTAATTTCATTTTCTCTATAGATTTCTATATTCTCCGAAAGGAAATCGATCATGAAAAAGTACGGAACCTTCTGAAGGGAAAGTTCGTCCATTTCCATAAATTTTTGATGATTCATTGAAAACATCCTGCAAAAATAATTAATGATGATTACTTTTGTGTAAAATTTTTTTAATGCAGAGCAGATATCCTCAGAAACCAGGAATAGATTTTATACTGAAGCAGGCTTTTTTCTATTGGAATAAGACTCTTTTCTTTCAATTAATATTTTCAATTTTTTATTTTGGGATCTTTTTTACGGTGCTTTTCTTCTTTGATGGGAAGTATGGTATTTTAGCCCAATATGCAGAAGCGGCGAAATATGCAAAAGATGGCATGGAAGCGTATTCTGCGCAGATCGTAAAAATGCAGTCCAATCCGGGATTCCAATATTTTTCCTGGGCTATTATCGGAACTTCTATTTTTCTTTATCCCCTTAATATTGGGTTTTATCAGATTTACAGGAAAATTGATATGAATGAAAAACTGGAACTTGGAGATCTGCTTGTAGGATACAATGGGTTTAATTTTTTCAAATATATAGGATATTATATTTTCTGGTCATTTGTCTATGTCTATACATTTCAGACTATTATCCTTGCTGTTATATGGGTATTTGTCACCATTTTTGTTGCCCCACTGATGTTTTTTAACAATAAACGGATTTTCGAAGCTGTTTCACTGAATCTTCAGGCTTTAAGAAAATATTTTTTAGAAATACTGGTCTGCGTTATTGTTGCGATTTTCTTTAAGTTTATTGGGTTTGCATTATTTTTTATAGGCGGACTCTTTACGTTTCCGTTTTGGAACGCAATGATTTACTCACTGTATAAAACGATTTTCTCGGAAAAAAGTTAAACTTTCAAAAGGTTTAATATGTTTTTATGCCAAAAAAAGTTAAATTTGGTGAAACCATTAAATATTAAACTATGTCAGAATTTAACGAATTTGATCAACAGGGATCTGTTCCAAACAGGGATACAGGATCCATTATTTCGCATTCATTTGAAATGTATAAAGGCGTTTTTCTTTACGGAATCGTCGCGATGATAATTTACCTTATAGGAGGATTCATCATTCAGTCTGTCAGCGGGTTCAATTCTGCGTCCATGATGGAAGAAATGAAAGATGCAGGTGGAGATTACTCTAATTTCAGCTACTGGAATGCTCCGGGATTTTCGCTTTATCTTTCATTGTCCGGTCTTCTGGGGATTTTATTGGCTCCATTATACGTAGGACTGATCTATATAGTGAATAAATACAATACTAAAAATCAGATCGATTTTGCAGACCTTTTCATCGGATATAAGCAGAATTTTGTAAATATCCTGATCTACAGTATTCTTTCGGGGATTATTTCAAGTGTTGCGATGGCGCTGTGCTTTTTCCCGTTTATTTTTGTTTATCCTTTCCTTTTATTGGGGTATCCTATTCTATTATTCGAAAATGCATCGGCTACTGAAGCATTAGGGAAGTCTTTTAACATTGCCAAAGAAAATTATGGAACGTTTCTTGGTACTACCGTATTGGGAGGACTGATCTCTATTGCCGGAATTGTTTTATGCGGTATTGGTATTATCTTAACGGCTCCTTTTATGATGATCGTCATGTATTCTGCTTATTGTGCTTTTTTAGGAAAACCGAGACAAATCGAATTTAAGAAATAAATAAAATAATAAGATAGGAACACAATGGATAAAGATAAACAGATAAGCAATGTTGCGATAAAACAAGTTGCCCTGCTGGCTATAATTCTGGTGCTTACCGGATTAATCTGTTTTAATCTTTCACTGTTCATACCATCAGTACTTGGAGCGATCACTATTTATGTGGTCTGTAGAAGATATAATTTCTATCTGCAGGAAGAAAAAAAATGGAAATCCTGGCAATCATCGCTTGTTTTGATGCTGGCCAGTCTTATTATCCTTATTCTTCCAATCTATTTTATTGCCGACCTTCTGATCGATAAGCTGGGAAATGCCCAGGTTTATATGACCAAATTCAATGTATTTCTGGATAAAATACACTCATACATCTACTCAAAAACAAGTTTTGATATTCTCAGCAAAGAGAATATGGATAAAGTAAAGAATTCTGCAGGAAAGTTTTCTACATCAGCATTAAGTGGTACATTTAATACCCTTACTGTGGTAATGTCCATGTATTTTATTCTTTATTTTATGCTGGATAGGCCAAGACTGTTTGAGAAGATCCTGAGCTCTTCCGCTCCATTAAAAAGAGCTAATATTTCTTTGATCGGCGATAAGCTTAGAAAGCTGATCATGGCCAACGCGATTGGAATTCCTGTTGTAGCCTTAGGGCAGGGAATCGTAGCACTGATAGGGTACTTTATCTTTGGAGCACCCAGTCCGGTTCTTCTTTTTGCTTTAACAGCTGCTGCTTCAATGGTTCCTGTTGTAGGTGCAGCTATTGTGTATATTCCGGTATGTATTTTTATGATTGCTGAAGGCAATACGGGGCAGGGACTTGGTTTGGCCGCCTATTGTTTGATAGTAGTCGGGCTTACGGATAATCTGCTTCGATTTACCCTTTTAAAGAAACTTGAAAATATTCATCCGTTGAATACTGTGTTCGGAATTATTATGGGAATGAATTTATTTGGCTTTATGGGACTGATTTTCGGACCGATCCTTATTTCATTTACCCTGCTTCTGATCCAGGTTTACAGGAATGAATTTTCAGATGAAGACACACCGCCAGATCTTAAACTGCCGGATAATGATGATGAAGAAAAAGTTAATTTAATTGTATAAAAGTGGAAGGCGTAAATTCAGAAATATTAAAAGAGATCTGCATCGTAAAGATGCCTTTTGGAAAATATGAAGGAACAGTGCTTGCTGACCTTCCGGTAAGCTACCTGGAGTGGTTCAACAGAAAGGGTATGCCTAAAGGAAAATTAGGAATGCAGCTTTCAACCGTTTACGAAATTAAGCTCAATGGCCTGATGGACCTTCTGATACCAATCAGAGCTTCTTTAAGATAAGGAAGAGTCTTTCTGATTGACAAATAAGTATAAATTTAGGGCCGCATCGAAGATGCGGCCCTAAAAATTATTATAATACAATCTATTATTCTCTCAAAGCTGTGATTTCATCTCTAAGCTTGGCTGCTTTTATGAAATCAAGATTTTTAGCGGCAGCTTCCATTTCTTTCTGCTTCTGGACAATGATTTTTTCAATGTCTTTATCTCCGTAGCTGGCTTTTGTTTCAGCTGCCTTCTGAAGAATCTCCTTCTGGGTGTATTTCGGATCCGGGAAGTCTTTACTTCTTCCCACAAGATTTTCTGAGATCTTTTTATTTAAGGCCTGAGGAACAAGTCCATTGGCTTCATTATGCTGTATTTGTTTCTTACGACGGTATTCGGTTTCATCCAGGGCGGCCTGCATGGACTTTGTGATCTTATCGGCGTACATGATTGCTTTTCCGTTAACATTTCTTGCTGCACGTCCTACCGTCTGGATCATCGATCTTCGGCTTCTGAGCATTCCCTCTTTATCAGCATCCAGAATGGCTACCAGAGACACTTCCGGAAGGTCAAGTCCCTCTCTTAACAGATTGACCCCGATGAGTACATCAAAAATCCCCAAACGTAGGTCCTGCATAATCTGGATACGTTCCAACGTTTCTACATCTGAATGGATATATCTTGTCCTGATCCCGAATTTCATGAAGTATTTGGTAAGTTCTTCGGCCATTTTCTTCGTTAAGGTGGTAACCAGAACTCTTTCGTCAGCGTCTGCTCTTTTTTGGATCTCCTCCATCAGGTCATCAATCTGGTTTAGGCTTGGCCTTACCTCGATAACAGGGTCCAGAAGCCCTGTTGGACGGATGATCTGCTCAATATAAGCTCCTCCGGTTTTCTCCAGTTCATAATCAGCTGGTGTTGCAGAAACATAGATCACCTGGTTTTGCATGGCTTCAAATTCCTCAAACTTAAGCGGCCTGTTGTCCATAGCGGCTGGAAGTCTGAAGCCATATTCTACCAAAGCTTCTTTTCTGCTCCGGTCACCACCGTACATGGCATGAACCTGGGGAATAGTAACGTGGCTTTCATCAATAACCATTAAAAAGTCTTTCGGGAAATAATCAATCAGGCAGAATGGTCTTGAACCGGGAAGCCTTCCGTCAAGATATCTTGAATAGTTCTCAATCCCTGAGCAGTAGCCCAGTTCCTTGATCATTTCAAGATCCAGTTCTGTTCTTTCCTGAAGTCTTTTAGCTTCCAGGGGTTTTTCAATAGAATTAAAGAAATCTACCTGCTTTACCATATCGTCCTGGATGCTTCTGATAGCTCCGTTTAGAGTTTCTTTTGATGTCACAAAGAGGTTCGCGGGATAAATCTGAATCTGATCAAAATTGGATTCTACATTTCCACTTACAGGATCAAAACTCTGGATTTTTTCGATTTCATCTCCAAAAAACTGAATCCTCACTGCATTATCAGCATATGCCGGAAAAACATCAATAACATCTCCTTTTACCCGGAACGTACCTCTCTGAAAGTCTCCCAATGTTCTGGCATATAACGCGTTAACTAAAGAATGGAGGAGTGCGGTTCTCGTTACTTTTTCTCCAATAGCTAATGTGATAAGTGATTTATGAAATTCTGAAGGGTTTCCGATACCGTAAATACATGAAACAGAGGCTACAATCAGTACATCTCTTCTTCCTGAAAGAAGGCTGGCTGTTGCGGAGAGACGTAGTTTTTCTACTTCTTCGTTAATACTCAGATCTTTCTCAATATAAGTCCCGGTTGTTGCAATATAGGCTTCCGGTTGGTAATAATCATAATAGCTGACAAAATACTCAACAGCGTTATCGGGAAAAAATTCCTTAAACTCCATGAATAGCTGTGCTGCCAGAGTCTTGTTGTGGGCAAGGACCAATGTGGGTTTCTGCACATTCTGTACAACGTTTGCGACAGTAAAGGTTTTCCCGGAGCCCGTTACACCAAGAAGGGTCTGGTATTTTTCGCCGATCTCAATGCCTTCTGTAAGCTTTTCGATTGCTTGTGGCTGGTCGCCTGTAGGTTTATATTCTGATTGAAGATTAAAATTCATAGGAAATGATGTATACAACAAAAATACGAAAGAAATTTTTAGCCTTCATAAAGTATTTGAAGGTGAATGTTTTAATTGTGTTTTTTTTCTCTGTCCGTAAAGTATACAAAATAAAAAAGCGCTAAACTTATAGCGCTTGTTAATTCATCTTACTGAAAACTCATGGACATAGGCAATGTGAAGATGCTTGCTGTCGCTTTTCCATTTCTTGTTGCAGGCTTCCATACCATTCCGTTATTTACTGCTGTAACGGTTTTAACAATTTCTTTATTGAATGCCTCATTATCACCGGAAGCTGTTATTTGACTTATTTTTCCGGTTTCATCAACATGTATATGTGCTGTTGATTTTACCAGTTTTTCTTTTCCGTCAAATATACTTGTGTCAAGCATTGACCCAATTTTTGAGCGAAGTAATTTTGCTCCTTCTGGAAATTCTGCTTGAACAAAATCCCTATCCTGTTGTTGGTTTACATTTGTGTTATTACCTTCATTACTATTTGCTTGTGCTGTTTTCTTTGGGGAGATAGTATCTGCAGCGGCTTTTGTACTTTCTTTCTTGAATTCCACTGCTTTACTGGGCTTCTCTTTTATTTTTTCAAAATAACCAGAGTTAGTTGAAGTGACTTGAGGAGACTCCACATTTTCTACAGTCCCTGCGCCCACTTTTTGGGGGTTGTAAGGAGCAATAGGATTGACTGCGTATGTTCTTTCTGCGAATAGAGCTGTTGCTGCAATGAGAGTTGTGATTCCTGCCATTTTTTTCAGGACAGTGAATCTGGATTTTTTCTTTGTCATCATAATAAATCGTTTTTTGGTGTTGTTAAAATTAAATGAATGGGTAAGAGGCGGGTTCTGGATATTGATAATCTCATCAAGAATCAGATTCTGGTACTCTTTAATGTCGTATTTCCTGTTCAAAACAGCTTCGTCTGCAAGAAATTCATGGTTGGTAATGATTGCTTTTTTATAAATATGAAGAATTGGATTGAACCATGTGAAAATTTTCAGGATATCTATAAAAATAAGATCTATGCTGTGTTTCTGGTCAATATGGTTTTTTTCATGCAGGAAGATCCTTGGATCAATTATATTATTTTTTATATAACTCCTACCTAAATAAATGGTATTCCAAAAGCTAAACGGAGGAAGGTTTTCATGAGCTACCTTAACAGTATAATTCTGGTAGATCATCTTTTCACCCTGTACGTTTCTGATAGCTATAATTGACAAGATACTTTTTATTAAAAGGAAAAGAGCAACGGCTCCGTAGATGAACCACACCAGATTTATCCAATCAAAAATTTCCTGGGCAGGCTGTGTCTGGATGATCTGTTGTGCGGCATCTTCAAATATGATCTCAGACTTATTCACTGTTTTTGGAGGCTGTACTGTGATGGAAATGAATGGGATCACAAGAGAGAAAATCAAAGAAACAAGCAAATAAAACCTGTTAAACCGGTACATTTTTTCTTTTTCCAAAAACAGGTAATATACAGCAATACATACTGAAGAGCACAGCAACATTTTTAGAACAATGATGAACATGTTTATTCTTTTATCTTTTGGTCGATTATATCACGGAGTTCTTTCAACTGCTTCTGACTGAACTTTGCATTAGAAGTAAAAAATGATGCAAACTGAGTCACCGAGCTGTTGAAAAAACGGTCAATCATAGAGGTCATTTCCTCATTAAAATATTCCCCTTTCTCTACTTTTGGATAGTATTCACGGGAATTTCCATACAATGTATAACCTACCAGGTCTTTATTCTGCATCCTTTTCAGCAGTGTGGCGATGGTTGTCGCGGCAGGTTTGGGTTCCGGATACGAATCAAGAATGTCTTTCATGAAAACTCGCTTCTTTTCCCAAAGGATTTCCATAAGATTTTTTTCCGAATCGGTTAATTTTATCTCTTTCATTCTACAATGTTGTAATTTGTTCTACAAATGTAGAATAAAAATTTTCACCTGCAAATTTTTGTGGCACTATTTTTCCATTTATTTTTAACCACTAATCACAACGCTATGAAATTCACCCCAATTTATGTACCGGCACTCAGTGTTTTTTTACTTTTATCTTCATGTAAGAAGAACAATGCAAATGCCCAGCAGACAGGAAACGACGGTAGTGTAGAAACCGAAAAACCGAATACAGATTACAAACCAGCTTTTAATGGACAAACCAGAATTAAAGCTGTAAAAACCACAACAGCCTATAAAGTTGAAGTCCTTAATAAAGACCTTGGCAGGCCATGGGGAATTGTAAATCTTCCCGATGGAAGGTTTCTTATTACCGATAAAAACGGCCATATGAATGTGGTTTCAACAGATGGGAAACAGGTTTCTAAAATCGGAGGATTCCCCAAAGTAGATTCAAAAGGGCAGGGAGGAATGCTGGATGTAGCCCTTGATCCTGATTTTAAGACGAATAATATTATTTATTTTAGTTTTTCAGAACCATTTGGTGAAGGAAATCTGACATCGGTGGCAAAAGGAAAGCTCTCGGCAGATCTTAAAAATATTTCAGAAGTTAAAGTTATTTTCCGTGCAGAACCTTCCTATGATGGCGATAAGCATTATGGGAGCAGACTGGCTTTTGACAGGGACGGAAATCTATTTGTAAGTACAGGGGAAAGATCTGACAAACAGACAAGAGTGTATGCCCAGAAAACAGATAATTATTTAGGAAAAATATTAAAAATTACAAAAGACGGAAAACCGGCTCCAGGAAATCCGTTTATTGGAAAACAGGGATATAAGCCGGAAATTTATGCCTATGGCGTAAGGAATCCGCAGGGAATGGCAATAGATCCAAACGGAACGCTTTGGGATGTTGAAATGGGCCCCAGAGGTGGTGATGAAATCAATCTGATACAACCCGGGAAAAATTATGGCTGGGGAGATGTAACCTATGGAATTGAATATTCCGGAGCTAAAGTGGGAGATGGTATAACCCAAAAAGAGGGAACAGAACAGCCCGTTTATTATTGGGATCCTGTAATTTCTCCGAGCGGAGTCACGTTCTATACCGGAAATATTGAGGAATGGAAAGGAAATCTTATCATCGGGTGTTTAAGTGGCGAGCATATTAACAGGATTGTTATGAAAGATAATAAGGTGGTGGGCGAAGAACGCCTTCTTGCTGACCAGAAAGAACGTTTCAGAGATGTGCTGGATGGAATGGATGGCAGCCTGTATGCCGTTACAGACAGTGGTAAGCTCTATAAAATCTCTAAAAAATAAAAAGAGGCTGTATCAGCAGATTATTTCAACAAAATCAAACTGTTGATTATTCTTTACGTTGATACAGCCCTTTATACTTATTTTAAAACTTAAAATTAAGTCTTGCGAAAGCCTGTCTTCCTGCAAAACCCATCTGTACAGGATCGAAAATGCCTCCGGATTCTGTATTACCGTCTACAGCGGCAGTTTGTAATGTAGGATAACGGTTAAACAGGTTTTTGCTTCCAATAGTAAGATTGAAGCTTTTGGAAAATTCATAACCAAAAGATAAATCGGTTGTTACTTTTGCTCCATAAAGCTGGTAGTCATCTGCACCGTTGTAGCCTATCAGCTTTACCTTATCAAATCTTACCAGCTGAAGGTTGGCATTGAACTTATCAATTTTGTAATTTAAGTTCAGATTGACCTTTGTTTTGGGAGCGGACGCTAAAATGAATGCTCTTTCTCTCGCACTCAGGTAGATGTCCTCTTTTCCTTTTAACTTTTCTGAAGTATTGATCTTAGTGATTTCCATGTCATTGTAGTTCCCTGCTAAAGTAGCGGAAAGCTTTCCCGAACCAATATTTTCCGTGTAGCTTAATATAATATCAACCCCTTTTGTTCTGGTATCTATTGCATTAGAAAAAAACTGTGCTTGATCAATATGATTGGCCGCCAGAATATCACCGATAGCATCATCTTCTTGAGTGAAATTTCCTGTCAGAACTATTCTGTCCTTAACTTTAATATAGTAGCCATCTACTGTAGCGGTAAATTTTCCAGTATTAAATGTAAACCCTGCACTACCATTCAAAGATGTCTCTTGTTTTAATTGAGGAATTATGAGTTTTGCCAGATCACTATCATTAGCAGCAAGCTGTATCGTTACAAGATTTCCTCCTTGAAAGTTCGTAAACTGAAGACTGTAATACTTTTGTGCCAGAGAAGGTGCCCTGAATCCTGTAGAAACAGAACCTCTGAATGCAAATTGAGGAGTAATGGCATACCGGGTTGCGAATTTACCATTCAAAGTACTTCCGAAGTCACTGTAGTTTTCAAACCTTCCTGCCACGCTGATCATCCAGTCTTTGGTGATATCCAGTTCAGTGTCTACATAAGCAGCAAAATTATTTCTGTTTTTATTAAATTCCTGTGAATATCCAGGAAATCCCTGCGAGCCGCCGGGGCGCACATCGCCGGATAATGGATTGGTAACAAAGAGACCTTCAGGAGTGTCAGGTGTTACAATATTTCCGTTAACGTCATACATTGCATATGATGCTTCTTCTCCTTTAATAATCTCAAATTCTTCATATCTGAATTCGGATCCGAGAGCAACGTTTAAACCTTCCAATACCTTAAACTGTTTTGAAGCATTAAAACCTGTTGTATTCTGCAAAAGAGAATGTCCACCGGCATTAAAACTCGTAGGAGATTTTATTCCCAGAGTGGCATTAATTGTATTGTCTATCTGATAAGTAAACCTGTTGCTTCCGAATGCATTGTAAAAATCGACATCCCAGCTAGCAACTTTGAATTTCAGACCGTTGTCAAAAGTGAAATCTGTAATGCTGGTATCTTCTATAGGATTAAAACCGTTAGGATAAACTTCAGGGATATTTCCGTCGGCATCCGGTGATCTTGTCCATGCATAGGCATTCGTCTTACGATAGGAAAATCCCTGGCGGGAGTAAAATTTTAACCCGTCAGACAGAGGAAGCTCTACATTTCCGAAGAAATAAATATTCTGTGATTTTGCATCCCCAAACCTTTCCCTTGGAGATGAATACTTTTCCGGATTGGCATTCCGTATGGTACGGTCTTTATTGACAAATTCAACAGTGAAATTACCGAAACCTCCTTTGTTGCCTATTTTGGTTCCCAGATTTCCGCTGAAATCGAAAGTAGTTCCGTCTACTTTATGATCCGACACTACATCTTTGTTTCCCGGGCTTTTAAAAAGATTCATTCCATAAAAGGCATTGCCCTCAAAACCCTGACTGCGGTCATTAAGAATAACATTGATAACCCCGGCTATCGCATCAGATCCGTATTGTGCTGAGGCTCCGTCCCGAAGCACTTCAATCCTTTTTATCGCCCCGATCGGAATGGTGTTCATATCCGATCCTGTGTTTCCTCTTCCTTTTGTTCCAAAAACATTGATCAGTGAGGATTGGTGATATCTTTTTCCGTTCAGTAAAAGCAAGGTCTGATCCGGGCCAAGTCCACGAAGGGTTGCTGGGTCAGTTGCATCAGCGCCGTCTGATCCCGACTGTTTATTGGAATTGAAGGAAGGGGCACTGAATTGAAGAAGCTGGTTCACTTCTATCTGTCCCGTCGACTGGCTAACTTGTTTAATATCAATTACATCAACGGGAACAGGAGTGTTGGTGACGGTCCTTTTTTTATTCCGGCTTCCGGTAATGGAAACTTCCTCTATTTTTGATTCCTTGGAAATCGTATCATTTGTATTTTGCGAATACAACATCGAAACTGTTCCCAAAAAAAGAACACTTGTGTACTTTAATTTCATATTTCATATTTAAGTTAGTGATTGTATCAAAAATATTGAATTTTAATCTCAAATCAATATGAAAATATGCTATTGTGTAAGAATTATTTAAATTAAGTTAAATTTTAATTAAATAAAGAAAAATTTTAATCAATATGCTTGTAATAATGAAAAATATTAACTTTAAAAACTTTTGATTATGCGGCTAAGTCCCTCTTCCAGAATTTCTCTGGAAGTAGAAAAGCAAATCCTGATATGACCTTCGGCACCTTTTCCAAACCATCTTTCAGAGCCTGGAACAACAGCTACTTTTCCCTCTTTTAAAACGTGCTGTGTAAAGGCTTCACTTGAAAATCCGTTTTCAATTTTCGGGAAAATAACAAACGTTGCTTCAGGTAAATTCGGGGTTAAAATACCGGAATTACTCAACATGCTATAGGCAAGATCCCTGTTGTGCTGCAAATGCTCAAGGAAATCATTAAACCACGGCTTGGCCTTTTCAATAGCCACACTTGCTGCAATCTGAGATAATGTAGAAACACCCTCAATGGTAGAATTGAACTGGGATTTTTCGGTAAAATCATCCAAAAGTTCCTGATCATTACACAAAACAGCTCCAATTCTCAAACCGGCGATCCCGAATGATTTTGAAAATCCAAAAACAGTAAAGCTCTTCTTTTTTGCAGCTTCTGAGACTGAAGAATACGTATTGAATTCTTTCTTGTCATAAACGATATCACTCCAGATCTCGTCACTCATTACCCATAGATTATGAGCTTCAGCTATTTCTGAAATTTTTATTAAAATCTCTTTTGAATAAACCCTTCCCACCGGATTGTGAGGATTACAGATGCTGATCAGTTTTGTTTTTGATGAGATTAAAGAAGTCAGCATTTCAAAATCGATCTCTCCTGTTTTGGAGTCAACAGCACATAATTTGATGTTTCCCCCCGCTGCTTCCACTGTCTTTTTGAACAGGAAATCCACCGGATCGAAAATAATAGCCTCATCTCCGGGGCCTAAAACATATTTGGCGACCAGAAACATTCCCTGGGCAGCGCTGTTCACTGCTAAAACATTTTCCGGGGTAAAACTTCCGTTCTTTTCCGTATTGAAGTGTTTTGCAACGCTCTTTTTGAATTCAGGAATTCCTGAAAACGGACCATAGCTGAGGTATCCGTCTTTGATGTATTCAATAATTCCCTGCTCGATCTCGGGAGACATTCTGAAATCCGGATCTGCTGCTGTTAAAGGAATAATCCCGTTTTCCAGGGTTGCCCATCTTCCGTTATACGCTTTTCTTTTCAGGGCCTCAAAATTGATATCTTTATTTGTAAACATTTTTTATTTGTATGAAATTGGTAAGGTGTTTTTTTGCTGCTCGTTTAATGGAAGCAGGAACTGGTTCAGTAGTGTTCTTCCGTTTTTGATGTGGATCTCAATTTCTGCTTTTCTCTCTTCCTCATATTTCTGGAAAGTTTCCGGAAGAGTATTGCCTTCCAGTAAAAGGCTTGTTAAAACATAAGAGTCTTTTAAAGCCGAAGTAACACCCTGGCTTGTAAAAGGAATCAGAGGATGAGCTGCATCGCCTATAAATACAATATTTTCGTGATAAAAAGGATTGAGCTTTTCCAATTCATACACCCTCCATATGTGGGCATTTTCATAACTGGAATCATTGATAATCGAGGACATAAGAGGATTCCAGTCTCCGAAATTATCAACAATGAATTGTTTGATACAGTCTGGAGTATAATCTTCATTGATGAAAAACCGGGTAATATCAAACTGGCAGTACCATAGTATTTTTGTAGAGGAAAGCTTTAATACTCCGAACGTAAGGCCTCCGTTTTCATGATGAAATTTCAAAAAATTACTTTCAAGCTTGCTGGCAATTTCTTCATTTTCAATAATATTGACCACTTCATTTTCTAAAACGGCTTTCATTTTTTCATCTTCAAAAATTTTTCTTCTGATTCTGCTTCTTGAACCGTCTGAAGCTATAATAATGTCAGCTTCTAAGGATGTGCCGTCATTGAGGGTTATACAGGATTTCCCGCCGGAAAAACCATTCAGGGTAACTGTTGTATCATAAGATATTTTATCGGAAGGAATGCCTTCAGCCAAAATCTCTATCAGGGTACTTCTTGAAACGACAAAAACATCTTCAAGGTCTTTTTCAGAAAGAATCTCGCCATTTTGATGGTAGTGAAGATACTTTTTTAAAAACTGGCCTTTTTTGTAGAGATCATCAATATTAATGATATTGGAAAGGTATTCAATGCCTTCTTTGGGAAGGATAAATCCGTGTCCCTTCAGGTCATTTTGAGTTCTTCTTTCATAAATATGGTAATCAATATTATTTTTTTCCAAATAATTTGCCATACTCAATCCGGAAACTCCCGCTCCTATGATTGCAACTTTATACATCCTTATTAGTTTTAAATAGTGTTATTAGTTTTTATTACAAATCCAAAGATCTCCGTTTTTGTATTTTTTGCGGGAGACTTTGTTTTCTTCAGTAAGTTTCTTGAGCGTATCAAATGCTTTATCGAAAGAGATATTGGAAAGAACCGCAAATTCCTGGGTGGTTAGAGTAGGATAAACTGCAAACAACTGGTCTGGTTCTGTAGAATATTCCTGTTTTTTTGCGTCAGGGCTTATTTTTGTTATTCTGCGTTCAAAATCTGTATAAGGTTTAAAACCGTAGAGAATGTCTAAGATTTCATCGTCTTTGGTGAAGATCAAAGTAGGGAATCCTCTTACCCCAAGCTGTCTTCCAAGGTCCAGATCTTTTTTGAATTCGATCTGAGCTTTGGATTCATAATCCTCTTTCCACTGGGCTACATCTAATCCTGCCATTTCCGCTGCTTTTTCAAGATGCTCGGATTTTGTAATATTTAATTTATCAAGAAAAACCATTTCACGGATAATTCTCATATAGTTTACAGCTTTCTTTTTATCCTGCATTTGTGCTGCTTTAAAAGCAATGGATGGGGGATAGGAAGAATTTAAAGGATCTGTCAGCCAGACTCCTCCCTCAATCGGCATTTTATAATAAGGGCTTACCTCTTCCCAATGGCCGGCAACATCACTTGGTTTACTGATCCCTCCGGAATTGTAAATATCCCATGATGGTAAAAGCCCTCCCATTCTGTAATCTATTTCTACCGAATTGCCATATTCTAATTTCATTTTTCTCAGCTGGGCTTCAATTCCCCAGCAGGAAGAGCAGATGGGATCTGTGTAATAAATAATGGTGATTTTATCTTTAGTACCCTGAAGCTGTTCTGTTGAGTATTCTGAATCTTGTGTTTCCAGGATTTCGCATATTCCTTTTTCCGGATCACAATTTAGAAGAGGATTCTTGTTCATATTATTGTTGTTTGAGTTAAGTAAATTAAAGAATAAAAGTAGGTAGGTAAAAATGTCCAAAATGAAGTTTTTTTGGTTAACATAATATTTGGGCAGGACAAAGGAATAATAACCAGACCGGTTATTATTGAAAGAATAATAAAGTAGAATTATTCCGGAGCTTTAAAGATATTGTCGTCCGAATGAAACCCTGCGACACCACCACTCACTGCAAACTTCATGGCAGAAGCTGCGGTCATTCCCACTACAGGTTTGATGTTTTTTTCTTCAGTAACAATTACCCAGCCTGAAATGGCGTAGGAATGGGGCAGGTATACTGCCACGTAATTATGTTTTTCAACGTCTGACATTTCTTTTTGAGTCAGAAAGCCGATTCTCCAAATCTCCGGATTTTCATTTGTCTTTACCCAGACAGGATCGTTGAATTTCTTTTTGTCTCCTACAAATGATGACATAACGTCTTTTGTAGGGGTATAAATATGCTTTACTCCCGGAATTTTTTCCAGAAGGCTATCCATAGTATCGAAAAAGAATTTACCTACGACAAATTTGTTTCCGAGATATCCCAGAACTGCTGTGATAAGTATCGTTGAAACAAAAACAAGACCCGGAATCTCTTTTGCGACAGAAGGAATAATGTTGTCAACAGCGCTTACAACATACCAGATCACAAAAATAGTAAGTCCGATTGGACCAATAATAACCAACCCCTGAAAGAAATTTTTCAGAAAAAAATTGGCAATATTTTCGAAGGTCAGTTTTTTCAACGTGGATTCTTTACTTTTTTATTTTTTTAACCGTGGATTGTTTCTTTGTTTCCGTAAGATTTAATGATATTGGCTTCATATTCCAGCCATGCGTCCCAGCGCTTGTTTACTTTTTCGGGATTTCCAAGCTGTCTCGCAAATCCTATAAATGTTGTATAATGGTTAGCTTCAGAGATCATCAGCTCTTTATAAAATGTCTTCAGCTCTTCATCTTTAATATTTTCAGTAAGAACTTTAAATCTTTCACAGCTTCTGGCTTCTATCATAGCGGCAAAAAGCATTTTGTCAACAATGAGATCATCTCTGTTGCCTCCTTTCTGAATGAAATTCACAAGTTCATTTACATAGTCATCTTTTCTAGTACGCCCAAAAGTATACCCCCGTTTTTTAATGATCTCATGAACCTGATTGAAATGATCCAGCTCTTCCTGCGCAATGGCGAGAAGCTCAGTAACAATTTCAGGATATTCGGGAAGCATAGTGATTAAGCCAATAGCATTAGTTGCTGCTTTTTGCTCACACCACGCGTGATCCGTTAAAATTTCTTCAATGTTTTCCTCTGCAATATTTGCCCACCTTGGATCGGTGGGAAGTTTCAACTTAAACATGCTTTGAATTTTCTGTAAAATTAAAATAAATTGCGATAAGAAAAATTATTTTATTTCAAATTGATTGCTAAAGCGTTAAGAAGCTGTTTTTTTTCTTAAAAATTCCAGAATTTTCCAGCCTGTATCATCCACTTTTTTCAATCCAGCCGCAATAATGAAAGCAAAGATTACATTAACGGTATAAATTAAAATCATGAGTACCCACCACGGCATGTTTTCCTGTAAGGCAACCACAATGAAATAAACCAGTGATGAGCTTATACCCTGTGCGAAATAAAAAAATATGGCATTTTTACCAATGTAGGTAACGAAATTTTCTTTTGTAATCTTTAACCTGTTATAAAGCACAAATAATGTCGTTAATGAAAACAGTGACCAAATGATATAAGGAATTTTTGGCGGAAATTTATTTTTATTGATTTTGTAGAAAATCTCATTTCCATAATACCAAAACATCCAGATCAGTGCTGCTGCGACTATCATATATAAAACAGGGATTGCTTTTGCAGGAATCTTTTTACCACGCATTCTGTTGGCAATTAAAAAGATGGTAAGATAAAAAGCGACATAGCCTACCTGTCCTCCGGGATAATATTCCGGGAAAACATTAAATATTAGAGTCAGTGTCAGGCATAGTGCTATAAACCAGTTGACATGTTTTGGGAAGAATCTTAAGATCAGTACTCCGAAAACAGCCAGTATAAAATATACTTTCAGATACCAGAAGCTTCCCATGACAACGGGGAATGTATCAGCGTTTGTGTACTGGTGAAGATACCAGTTACCAAGATTCTGCCATTGCGGAATATCTGATACGCTGGTCGCTGCATACTTTGAACCAAAGGTTGAATAGAAACTCTGGAGCCATTCCAGGGAAAAGAACGTTAATCCGAAGACCTTGAAAAAATAATCCAGAAAGAACAGAAATGTTACAAAGATCATATAAGTGATCTGAAGTTTTAATAACCTGTAAAATGTTTTTTCGATGTTTGATCCTGATGTGATTCCGCTTAAAGCATAAAAGAGGGCTACATCAAATACCAGGGAAAATACTCTCACCTCGGCAGGAATATAAAACTGTCCGGACCAAAAAGCGGTATGGATGAATATAATGGAGAGGGTTGCCATTCCCTTGGCAAAATCAATATAGAGATCTCTGTTCATTTGTTGTAGGATATGGCTCAAAAATAAATAAAGTTTGGGATATTTATCCAATAAACTAAAAAGAGACAGAACATTGCTGCCTGTCTCCTTTGTTAAATATGCTAAAAAATGAATGTTATTTAAGGTGCTTAAATTCTTCTTCAGAAATTTCTCCGGTCTGAATCTTTCTAAGTTCATCGATATACTGGCTCATATAAGCATCGATCTCCGGATTTACAGTGTTTTTGCCCATTTTGTAGGTGCCGTTTAACACGCCCTGATAATAGTAGAAGAAGTTGTAGTCAAAATTGGCTGCGTTAAGATCGTACTGCCCAAGAAGGAATCCTAAACGTACTGCAGATCTTCTTTGAGGAGGAGTTCCGTGGTGATTCGCGCTTGTGGTCTGGTAGTCACCGATGCTCTGTGCAAATTCATAAGCTGCAGCAATTTCAGCGAAACTGGTTTTGTTGTATCCGTTTGGTCTTCTTAAATAATATCCTGCAAAACCGTCTGCTTCCAGTTCGTTTGGTCTTGCTGTAGATTCGTTTACAGTAGGAAGACCGAAAATATACTGTAACTGATGCCCGTATTCATGAGCAAGGATCATGGCATTCACGATATCTCCTCCTTTATTCTTTGCATCCGCATAGATTGCGTAACCATAATAAATTTTTCCTGTGGAATAAGAGATCGCATTGTAAGTGGAATTGAAATTGGAAGGATCGTCTACAAAACGAAGAGTTGGATTGCTTCTTCCCCAAAGACTGGCGATTTTAGTCATCTGGGAATTCATAAAGTTGGTGTCTGTTGTGTTTGAAAGACCCGTTTTAAGCACTGCGGTTGAACTCCAGTACTGATCTACATAGGAGCAGCTTTTTTGAAGTTCTCCGGGTTGTTCGATCTTTGCACTTGCAGATTGAGATTCAGGAAGGACAGATTCTTCCATTTTGTCATCACGGCACGCTGATAATGAAAAAGCGGCAATGGCTCCTGCTAATAAGCAGAATTTAAAGTTTCTTTTCATATAAAATATTTTTTGGTGATAACGAAGGTATAAAATTATCTCTTAAGTATGAGCATATTAATGTTAAAAATTATTCAAAACATAGTGAAATGGATTTTGTTATTATTTTTACTAAAAATACGGGACTGATTGTAAGCTATTTGGAAATTTATTCATATATTTGCACCTCGAAATAACTAAAAATTTATAAACAATGTTTGCAATTGTAGAAATAGCAGGGCTTCAATACAAAGTTGAGCAAGACCAGAAGTTGTTTGTAAACCGTTTAAAAGGAGAAAAAGGAGACAAAGTTTCTTTTGACAAAATTCTTCTTACTGTAAACGGTTCAATCACTGTTGGCGCCCCAGCTGTAAACGGAATCACTGTAGATGCAGAGATCCTAGACCATGTAAAAGCTGATAAAGTAATCGTTTTCAAAAAGAAAAGAAGAAAAGGTTATCAGGTGAAAAACGGTCACAGACAATCTTTAACTCAAATTAAAATCACTGGTATCACTGGTTTTGACGGAAGTACTAAGAAAGCTGCTAAAAAAGAAACTGTAAAGGCTGAAGTTCTTTCAGACAACGCAACGGTTAACTTTGGTGAAGATCACGAACTGAACTATCACTTAAAGAAAAACAACCTGTCTCAGTCTAAAGAAAACAGAGAAACTTTAATTACTTTAGGTAAAGCGGTTAAAGTTGAATTAGAAAAGAATGTTCTTACTCACGAAGAAGTAGATGCTGCTATCGTTAAGAATATTGATCAATTTAAAGCACTTAACAAATAATCCAGTAATAAAATGGCACACAAGAAAGGAGTCGGTAGTTCCAAGAACGGTAGAGAGTCTCACTCTAAGAGATTAGGTGTGAAGATTTTCGGTGGACAAGAAGCTATTGCCGGAAATATTATTATCAGACAGAGAGGTACACAACACCACCCGGGTGAAAACGTGGGTATTGGTAAAGACCATACTTTGTTTGCATTAGTAGACGGTAAAGTAGTTTTCAGAAAGAAAGCAAACAACAGATCTTTCGTATCTGTAGAGCCAAACGCATAATTATTTAAGCGTTTTATAAAATTTAAACCTCAGCCATTGGCTGAGGTTTTTTTTGTGCTTAATTCTGTGAAAAGAAAAATATTTTTGCTAATATTCTTATTGTAGTGAAATATTTATATATTTGTTAACGATCAAATAACAAATCATTTGCGGATGCCGAAAAGCAGATAGAGTAGGCAACAAATTAAAACAAAATACTATGAAAAATCTAAAAAAGCTATCAAAAAAACAATTGAGAACAATAGATGGTGGTGCTTTAGCATGTCCTCCTCCTGCAACTACTTGCGTAGAATGGTGCACATGGACTCCACAACAGAGATTAATGTGCCGTAACATGATTATAGATCCGGATCCATGCGGATGTTAGAATAAATAAGTTATTGAAAAATATAAACCTCGGCAGTGCTGAGGTTTTTATATTAAAAGAACATACTGCTGTAAAAATTTTACGCCTGCTGTTTTTGTAGATAGACTCATCTGTAATTGATCAAAAAAGCTCCTTGTCTACTTGACAAGGAGCTTTTTATTTTAAAATCCTACCTGGAATCCTGCTTTTATTCCGAATGTTGAAATATCCGGTCTGTCGAGATAATTTCCTCGCCAGTTAAAATCTACCCTGAATATTCTAAGGTTTCCGATTCCGATATTTTCAATTCCGAAACCGTATTCAAAATAGATCTGTTCGCTTGGCGCTGAATATTTGAACCCTTCCACATTAATGGATTTAGAGGCATCACTTAAAGTTCCGTAAGCGGTTCTGATAAATGCAATTTCTCTAAGTTTCAGTTTTTTAATCAAAGGAATGAAAGAAAGTATTTTTCCATTGAAATGATGTTCAAGATGAAGCGTTGAATAGGTGTCTGCTACAAATTCATAATAATTAAGTTGTGAAAATGTATTCTGCGCAAGGCTGTATGACTGGTTTCCAGGGATTACATTCTGCAGTGCCAGAGGAACTGTGTCAAAAGTTTTTCCTGCTTCAAAGTTAACAATAGTTTTACCCCAGCTTCCGATCAGAATAGGCTTGTAGAACATGAATTGAAGACGGTTATAGTTGAAGTCGCCGTTAAAAAGCCCCTCAATTCCTCTGGTGTACTTCAGGATAATAGTTGGAGCCAATGTTCCGTGCTCATAACGGTCAACTCCTGTCTGGGAAAATTTTGCTCCAGGTCTTGCAATTAAACTTAAGGTAACGTGGGAATCATTAAGTGTTTTTCTCAAATCTCCATTGCGGTAATACATCAAGCTGAATTTATCTGGATTGGCGGATTTAATGCTCTGTAATGTTCCGTCTACCCTTACCTGGAAGTTTTTCCAGGGTTCAATAGAAGCGAAAATATTAGTCTTGTTTATAGAGCTCAAAGAAGCGTTTTCACCTCTTGCAAAAAGGGTAGATGAAGCAAACGTACGTGCCATGATTCCGTCATCGGTAGTAAGCTGTACACCTAATTGTTCAATATCTCTTTTTGTTCCCGCCCCGATCATGAACCTGTTCACTCTGTTGAACATATAGCGGGCTTCGGCTCCGTATTTAACTTTTTCGTCTTTAAATCCATAAGCTGTGTAAAACTGAACCCTCCATGGGTCATTTTGCCCAAAGTAAGTTCTTGCTCCCAGTCTTATCCTGTCACCTTCCACTTCATTTTTACCATAAATTGAAAAAATAGGACCTATATCAATACCTTTAAAGGCATTGTAATATCCTGATGCAAGTGTTTCATAGATTTTAACGATACGGTTAAATTTTGGAGTCTGCTGAAGCTTGTCAAGCATTTCATAGACACCCTGTTCGGATTTTGAGAGTGAGTCAGGTCTTGCTTTTACCCAATAGGCATCGTCTTTATCTACAAATTTATCATCGTATTCTTCCTGTTTTCGTGTGAATACTTTATCATCGAGAGGTTTATTGAATTCATATTGAGAATAATCAACCGACCGTTTGGCTATGATGCTTTTAGAGGTCCTCTTTTTTGCGAAAGGTGTAAGTTCTATCTCTGTAATGAACTTTTTAGGAAGAAATGTATTTTCGTCGGGGTTGTCGTATTCCAGCTCCGTGGAAATACTGTTGATAAAGTTAACATTGATCTTCTGTGTGGATTTTAAAGTGGCTCCTAATACAGCATAATTATCGGTATCAATATAAAGGTAGCCCTGAAAGGCTAAAACGTCTTTCCTTTTGGGTTGGTATCTTATTTTATAGGCATTCTCACCATGAATAGAAATGGTATCTGTTAAATTATAATCATAAGTGCTGAATCCGTTTGTCCCGACGGGGCTTGGAAATCCAATATCGAAATAATTTAATGTATTGTCGTAAATATTAATATCGCGGTAGAGGTTTTTTGCAGTAATGGTAATTACCTGATTATCCTGAAATCCTGATGTTTTTTGGGCAACCAGCAATCTTTTTGTCTTTTTTCCGGGTTTGTTTTCTCCGAAATTTTCATAAATGGATTCATTCAGGAAGATAGGGAGTCCAATCTTTCCACTGGCTGTAGAATCGGCATAATCAAAAATGAAATCAAGCTTATTGAAGATCTTTTTACTCATAAAAGCGCTGTCCAGGTTATTCGCGTCAAACTGGATTTTCTCGTACTCTTTATAAGTATAGGTGTCGAATTTCTCTAAGCCATTGTTTCGTTTTCTTTTCCATACTTCCTGCATGATAGCATAAGCAGGGTTTTCTTTCTTATTTTTGTATTTGGGCTTTTCGTTGTGAATAACGATCTCACCAATTGTGCTTACTTTTTCTTGCGAAAGCTGTACAAAAATATTGGCCGCGTTTTCGGGAGTGACGGTAACGGTTTCTGTGGAATAATTTTTTTTAGCAAATTTCAGCTTATAAATAATACTGTCCGACTGGACGCTAAAGGTTCCAAGGGAAGTTTTTAGAAAAGGTTCAGTATTATCATTAATAAAGACGTCTACACCGGAAATTTCTTTATTGGTTTTTGCATCTACAATTCTTCCGTTTGCTGTGTTTTGGGCGTATGCCAGGCAGGATATAAAAAACAGAAAGAATAGATTATAATATTTGGAGTTGTTATTTAACATCATTTGTTTCTTCAAGCAATTAGCACAAACAAAAAGCGTGCTGTTTATTTAAAAAAGATCATTTTTTTTAACGTTTTCTACGAAAATTCATAAAACTACAAATGTAACGAAAATAACAGTAAAAGATTATAGTAATTAATGACTTAATAATATTGGATTTAATATGAAACAAACGCTGTTAAAAATGCTATATCAAAAAGCAAATATTGATAAATGAATGTTCTGACATTTGCAATTAACATTTTTTCCACAATTTATCAACGTATTAATTGAGTGCATCAACTTATCAATGCCTTTTCAACAGGCTATTCACATATATTTAACAGGCTTATAAAGTATTCTCCATAACATGCCAATAGCTTATTGGTATTTTTTCCACAAATTACTAACAGTTGTATTTCATTTATTTTCAATGGTTTATTACTGATTAGTATACTTTTCCGCAAAATGTAATGGTGATATGCTTTTGGTTAATATTAAATACAGAAGATTTAACTAACATTTTTACTATTTTAAGAAAATTGTTAATAAATTCTTGATTGTAGCATTAATAGATGGATTGGTACTTTCTGATGGATTAAGAATATAAAATAAAAGCATAAAAAAAGACCTACATTTCTGTAAGTCTTTTTGCTCCTCCTGCTGGGCTCGAACCAGCGACCCTCTGATTAACAGTCAGATGCTCTAACCAACTGAGCTAAGGAGGAATTTTCCTCTGTTTAAGGTGATGCAAATATAAAAGGAATATTAATATCAGGCAAATTTTATCCCCGATTAAAGGCTATTTTTGACTAAAAATGTTGAATCTCAGTAAGAAATATTTTCAGAAAATAATTGAATTAATTCTAATCATCTTCAAATAAATGCCGGAAATAGAGTTCCGGGGATTCTAAAAAATTCTTTGTTAGCTGATAATGCTCTGTTTCTCTATAACTGACCTGTTGAATTTTGTTATCCAATAAATAAATTTCTGCACCGGGATAGCTCATCAGGATCGGGGAATGGCTGGAAATAATGAACTGGGCTTTCCCTGCTTTTTCCAATTTGTGAATGATGGATAATAATGATAATTGCCTTTGTGGCGAAAGAGCGGATTCCGGCTCATCAAGAATATAAAGGCCATTCTGGAAATGATTATGAAATAAGGCAAGAAAAGCTTCGCCGTGGGATTGCTGATGCAGGGATTTTCCTCCATAGGCATTCAGGACTCTTCTGTCTTCTTTGGCTACTTCATCTATATAAGTTGCAAAGTTGAAAAAGCTTTCAGCTCTCATAAAGAATCCCTGCCCGGTTTTCGTTTTCCAGGAGAGTGTAAGATGTTCGGATAGTCCTGATTCGGTTTTGTGGAAATTGTAGTTGTGGTTTCTGCTGCCTCCGGATACATTGAAATCACACTTTTCTGCAATGGCTTCCAGTAATGTAGATTTACCGATGCCATTTTCTCCAACGAAAAAAGTGACATTGCTTTTGAGTTTTAAATCTAAACCATTACTAAGAAAAGGAAGATTAAAAGGAAAATCTTCCGGATGATTGTCTTTTAAGTAAATCCGGGATAGGTAAGGCATTAGAATTATTTTACATATTCTGATTCCATCAAGCAAAATCTATGCAAAATAAAAAAGACCTACATTTCTGTAAGTCTTTTTTGGCTCCTCCTGCTGGGCTCGAACCAGCGACCCTCTGATTAACAGTCAGATGCTCTAACCAACTGAGCTAAGGAGGAATGTCCTTTGTTTTAAGTGGTGCAAATATAGGACGAATATTTATACCGCACAAATATTTTTTAGAAAAAAATCAAAAAAATTATAAACTGCCTGTAAGTGCTTTAAAGATATCACTTCCGAAGATGAGTAACATCAATCCTAAGAGGAAGATAACCCCGATCATCTGTGCGTTTTCCAATACTTTTTGAGGAACAGGTTTCCCCGTAATCACTTCCCACAAAGTAAATAAAACGTGCCCACCATCAAGTCCCGGAATAGGAATCAGGTTCAGGAATGCCAGCCAAACAGAAAACATAGCTGTGAAACTCCAGAATAAGCTCCAGTTAATAGAGACGGCACCATCTTTAGATTTCTGTACCGGCATATTCTTAATGATCGCCAGTGGACCTCCTACTTTCTTATATCCCTGAACTTTCTTGTTGAATACCAGCTTAAACTGCTTCACCTGATACGTTAAGCTTTCAATACTTCTTGTAAATCCTCTTCCGATAGATTGTACAACAGTAAAATGCTGTGTGTTGGCGAATTTTTCAAGCTGTTTGTAAGAAGCTATTCCTAATGTACCTTCCTTAGAAACTTCGAGACTTAGCGGCTGTACAGCGCCAGCTCTTAATACCTCCATATTAATTGCCTTACCTGCATTTTTTATAACAACACCTTGAAGTTCATCATAATAATTAATCTTCTGACCGTTTACCGAAACT
Organism: Chryseobacterium sp. 22532; assembly: GCF_052044665.1. Taxonomy (NCBI): domain Bacteria; kingdom Pseudomonadati; phylum Bacteroidota; class Flavobacteriia; order Flavobacteriales; family Weeksellaceae; genus Chryseobacterium; species Chryseobacterium sp. 22532. The sequence continues at coordinate 40,979 of NZ_JBQENJ010000001.1, read as the reverse complement.
ACCTGGTCACCTACTTTTAACCCTGCTTCAGCAGTTTTAGGATTCACAATAGTATCAATTACAGGAGCGTATCTTGGATTCAGGAATGCTTTTGGGTTTTCATCTTTAAAAGCGAGTGCTTTTCCGTCATCGTTGGTGTTAAAAGTAACCTCTTTTCCTTTCCTTAAAACAGTTATTTGATCACTTAATAAAATATCCAAAGACAGCTTATCCAGATTGTTCTGAACTTTTCCGTCTACCTTTAAGATCTTGTCTCCATCTTCAAAGCCCATTGCTTTTGCAACATTGGTATAATGCATTGGGGTTTCTACTTTCGTTGTATCAAAAGAAGTTTCTCCGTTGAAGTATGAAAGACTTCCAAAAATGATCCAGGCAAGGAAAAAGTTAACAGTAACTCCTCCCAGCATGATAATCAGTCTCTGCCATGCCGGTTTGGATCTGAATTCCCATGGTTGTGCAGGTTTTTTCATCTGCTCTTTATCCATACTTTCATCAATCATCCCTGCAATTTTCACATAGCCACCGAAGGGAAGCCATCCGATACCGTATTTTGTCTGTTCAGGATGTTTTCTCCAGTCGTTGTCTGAAAGTTTTGATATATCGATAGGAACTTCTTTCTCTTTTCCGTCTACTACGATAGTTTCTGTGTCCGGAAGGTTTTTGGAAAGAAATTTATACTGCCATTTTCCGTTGATCTTCTTCATTGAAAAGATAGAAAACCATGGATCGAAAAACAGGAAGAATTTCTCAGCCCTGGTCTTAAACCATTTTGCCGGTAAAAAGTGTCCAAGCTCATGAAGAACCACTAAAATAGAAATACTTAGTATGAACTGGAAAATCTTGATTGCTAATTCCATTAATAAATTTTAGATTTTAATTTGCAAAGGTAACAATTATCAAAACTATGCCAAATAAAAAAGCCCCTCTAAATGAGAAGCTTTGTCATATATTTAGTGAATTCTACAGGTTGAAAGAAACCCCTATGCTGCCGTTGTTGCCGACTTCTGCAAAAACACCCACTTTCTCGGTGAAAAAGTAACGGGCTCCAATATGGGCTCCGATCCCGAAATCCTTTCCAAGAACACCAATGTCAACACCTGGATAAATATCCCATTTTGCAGGTAAATCAAGTGCTTCATTAAGATGAAAATTCAATCTTCCGAAAACAAAAACACGGTTATCTTTATCATGATCTTTATAATTATCAAAATAAACATTCAGCCCGGCCCCAACGGATATCAGTTTATTCAATCCGTAATCATAGGTTCCGGTAACTCCGGTTCCGTATCCCCAGGCGCTTAGTCCTGCCTGAACTTTTTGGTCGCCTTTACCCGTGTATGCCTGCGCATTGGCTGCAGTACCGAAAAAAGCAATCATCAACACAAAAAACAATTTCTTCATAAACTTTACTTTTTATAAAATGATAATAATGAAAATATCCTCATCAAAAATAGAACCGAAATCAACGGAAAATCGTATTTTTATTGAAGTTATTTAACAAAGTTTATGAGAATTGCAGGACTTAATTTAGATATTGTCTGGAAAGATAAAGACAGAAATTTTCAACTGATCGGAGAACAGCTTAAAGACCAGAAAGCTGATATTTTCCTGCTTCCGGAAATGTTTTCCACCGGTTTCTGTATGGATGCTGCTGAGGTTTCGGATAGAAATGAAGAATCCCTGGAATTTCTGAAAAAAATCTCAAAAGAAAAAAATGTAGCTATTTGCGGGAGCGCTCCGGTAGAAGAAAATGGTAAATTTTATAACAGAATGTACTTCGTACAGCCTGATTCTGAAACCGTTTTCTATGATAAAAGGCACCTGTTTTCTTTCTCGGGAGAAGATAAAGTGTATACGCCCGGAGATAAAAGAGTTATTGTAAATTATAAAGGCTTCAGGATTTTATTGCAGGTCTGCTACGATCTCCGTTTCCCGGTTTTTGCAAGAAATAATGATGATTATGATGCTGTTCTATACGTAGCCAACTGGCCGGAAAAAAGAGTGGGAGCCTGGGAACACCTTCTGAAAGCCAGGGCAATAGAAAACCTGTCTTTTGTTTTTGGGTTAAACAGAATCGGGACAGATGGGAATGGTCTTTTTTACCAGGAAAGCTCACATTGTTTTTTTGCAGATGGGAGAGAAATTTCACAAAAGAATGGAAATATCATTTCTGCAGAACTGAATATGGAGGAACTGAAAGATTTCAGGCAGCATTTCCAGTTTTTGAATGACAGAGATAATTTTGAGATCAAAATTAAATAATTCGAAAGTTAAGATTTTTAATATTTTTTGATTTTTATTGAATGTTTTGAAATGTTTTTTATTTTCTCAAAAGTATATTGTAATTTTTTTTAATTTTAAATATATAATTAGAAAGAATAATATATGAATAAAAAACTACTGTTTGTTGTCTTCTGTGTTTTGAATTTGGTGATGAACGCGCAGGAAAATACACGTAATCAAGAAAATGATATTGCTGAATTTCAATTGGAAGATGGATCTTCATTTAAAGCAAACTCTGTGAACGCAGTTACTAAAACTATTAATGTGGGACAAATAATAGTCCACAACAGAATATCTGCATTTCAATATACAACACAGGCAGGTGAGAAGACGAAAGAAATAAACTCTAAAGATGTAAGAAAGATTATTTATTATAATGGTGATGAAATTTCTCAAATTCAGGAAAAAATTAAAGTAAAAACGGTAAATAAGAAAGGAGATCTTTCAAATGATACAGCCGAAACGTTCGAATACTTACTCTATGACGGTAAAATTAAATTATACAGTTCAAATGTATTTGAGTGTATGGGATTGAATGCATGCTATTATACTCATTCAAACTTTTATATCCAAAAAAGTGGTGAACCTTACACGGTTTTGGCAGTAAAACAAAAGAGTCAGTTCAATTCTAAGATGGGATCATCCATTGAAAATATCGTTGATGCTTTCAGAGCAATTGGCGGAGATTGTAGTTCATTTAATCAGTATTTAAATTCTTTTGAGAAAGAAATGATGCAGGAAAAGCATTTGGATAAAACTTTACAAAAAGAATATCAGGAAATTTATAAAACTACTTTACAAGAAGTAAAAAAGGATAGAGTGCAAGCCAAAAAATTATTTTATATCGTTGGAGATAAAATACAAAACAGGCAGGCTGAAATTTACATTGGAATCATAAAAGAGTATGAGAAGAATTGCCCGTAAATATACTGGTAATTCGTTATAAAAATCCCAGGTATTTTACGAATCGAAACGGATTCTATTCTCAATTATCTGTGTAAATCTATGAAATATAAAAATAAAAAAAACTGTGAAAAATCACAGTTTAAGAATATTGTTTAAGCAGTTCCGTGAGTGTATTCACATCATGTACGCCGCTTTCTTTCCATAAGAGTTCTCCGTTTTTAAAGACTGCCAGAGTCGGGACTCCACGTACACCATATTGTGCAGCAAGAGCAGGATATTGGTCTACATCTACTTTGATGATTCTTGCTCCTTCACCTATATTTTCCTTTACGGTATTTAACACTGATGACTGTACTTTGCATGGCTGGCACCATGTGGCAAAAAAGTCAATAAGTACAGGTCTTTCCGAATTAATGATTTCTTGAAACTTTTGTGACATAGTTTTGGTTTTTTATTTAAACCATTAAGATTCAGTAAATAAATCTTAATGTATGACATTTTTATTTTCCGGACTGTTTCTCGTCCTGAATTGCTTTTACATTTTGCAAGCTTGTACCATCATAAGCTTCCACCCCATTTTTCTTTAAGATTTCCATAGCCTGATCGGCCTGAATGCCTTTGTTGCAGAAAACAACCACTTTCTTGCCTTTAAGCGAATCCATATTGTTCTGTATTTCAGCTAGTGGAATATTGATTGCGCCTTTTGCAGTTCCTGCTTCATATTGTTCAGGAATTCTTACATCGACTAAAGTAACATCAGGGCTGTTGACCATTTCTCTGATGTCAACCTTTTGTGTGAGGCTGGTACTTGTTGTTTTACAACTTGTTAACGTTAGAATAATAGCAATGAAGTATCCTGCAACCTTTCCTTTTATCATCTTACAATGTTTTTGATTGGCAAACAAAATCTGTTGTAGGCAATTTTTCTATCTTTTTGATGCCGTTGAAGCCACCTTCTATTTCAGTAAAATTTCTGATTCCGTGTGAGTTAAGTATGCTTGCTGCAATCATGCTTCTGTATCCGCCGGCACAGTGAAGGAAGAAATGTTCAGAATCATCAATGGTTTTTACCCAGTCGCTGATGATATCCAATGGCTTGTTAAATGCGTTGTCAACATGTTCAGCAGAATACTCACTTAATTTTCTTACGTCAATAATTTTGGCATTTTCAGTGAACTGTTCTGCAAATTCTGCAGGAGAAATTCTTTTGACCTCATCAATTTCTTTACCTGCATTTTTCCAGGTGTTGAAGCTTCCGTCCAGGTACCCTAAAACATTATCAAAACCTACCCTGCTTAATCTTGTGATTACTTCTTCTTCAGTACCTTCATCACTTACAAGCAGAATTGGGTGTTTTACATCTACGATCATATTTCCTACCCAAGGGGCAAAATCTCCCTTAAGGCCAATGTTGATCGAATTCGGAATGAATCCTTTATGGAATTCTGCAGGGCTTCTTGTGTCTAAAATCAAAGCTCCGGTTTCTTCTGCCAATGCTTCAAAATCTTCTGCAGTAACAGGATTTAATCCTTTGTTCATCACTACATCCAGACTTTCATATCCGCCTTTATTCATAGCGACGTTCATTCCGAAGTATTTCGGAGGAGCAGTAAGACCGTCAAGGACTTCTCTGATAAAAGATTCTTTGTCCGGCTGATTAAGGGCGTAATTCGTCTTTTTCTGATTTCCTAAAATATCTACCGTTTCCTTCTGCATATTCTTTCCACATGCTGACCCGGCTCCATGTGCAGGATATACCGTAATGCTGTCGTTCAAAGGTAAAATTTTAGTCTGAAGGCTTTCATAAAGAATGCCTGCAAGATCCTCCTGGGTAAGATTAGTTGCTTTTTGTGCCAGGTCGGGTCTTCCAACATCACCTAAAAATAAAGTGTCTCCAGTAAAAATAGCAGTCTCAGTGCCATTTTCGTCAATTAAAAGGTAGGTTGTACTCTCCATTGTATGTCCCGGAGTATGCAATGCTTTTATTTTTATTTTTCCGATTTCAAAAATCTGGTTGTCTTCAGCAATGATCGCTTCAAATGCAGGTTGGGCAGTAGGTCCGTATACAATAGGAGCTCCTGTTTTTTTGCTTAGATCCAAATGTCCTGAAACAAAATCCGCATGGAAATGGGTTTCGAAAATGTATTTTAAAGTAACATTATCTTTGTCAAGGCGATCCAGATAAGGTTTAACCTCTCTTAGAGGATCAATAATCGCAGCTTCATTCTCTGATACAATATAATAGGCACCCTGAGCCAGACAGCCCGTATATATTTGTTCAATTTTCATTGGGATCTTTTTTAAATTTTAGATAAAGATACAAAGTATTAGATGAAATGTGAATGAATTGTTAAATTCAGACGATAGTTTCTTTCAATATTCATAGGCTGGTAGATATAAAACCCTTTGTTTTCAAATGAAAAGCCGGAAGTGAAGAATCGCTATTTGACACAACTGTTTTTTATCATGTCTGAAAAATAGAAATAATTATGTAATGCTATTACTTGCACCTTTTTTTAACCAATTTTTGAAATTTATAAAAGATGGAGAGAAAGACCTCTGCTGAATAGATCATTAATATTATTTTAATGACCGAATATTTTATAAAATATTTTATATTTATCAGTTAAAAAAGATCAGATGGCAGATAAAACACAATTTATTGAAGAACTAAATGCAAAATACACTCCGAAAGGAGAACACATTATATTAGGAAAAGGAATGCTGGACGGAGAAGTAGTACCGGAAGTTAACGTTACAATTCCTTTGAAAACCATTAACCGTCACGGTCTTATTGCGGGAGCAACAGGAACGGGTAAAACGAAAACGCTTCAGGTATTTGCTGAACAGCTTTCCCATGCAGGAATTCCTTCTTTGGTTTTGGATATTAAAGGAGATTTTTCAGGAATAGCTGAAGCGGGGCAAATGAATCCTGTAATTGAGGAGAGATATGCTAAAACACAGCTTCCTTATAATCCGCAGGCCTTTCCGGTAGAACTGATGAGCATATCAGGAGGAAAAGGAGTGAAATTAAGAGCTACTGTTACAGAATTTGGCCCAATTTTATTAAGTAAGATCCTGGAGCTTAATGATACTCAGCAGAGTATTATGTCTATTGTTTTTAAATACAGTGATGATAAAGGGCTTCCGTTAATTGATCTCAATGACTTAAAAAAAGTCTTGCAGTATGTAACGGATAATGCTCAGGGAAAAGCTGAACTGGCGGCTAACTACGGCTCTATAGCTCCGGCTTCTTTAGGAGCAATTTTAAGATCTATTGTTGCGCTGGAACAGCAGGGCGCAGCTAATTTCTTTGGCGAATTAAGCTTTGATGTTCATGACCTTCTTGAAACCAGAGATGGAAAGGGAGTCGTGAATATTTTAAGGGTGTCGGAAATTCAGAATAAGCCACAATTGTTTTCTACCTTTATGCTTTCGCTCTTTGCCGAAATTTATATGACTTTCCCTGAAGAAGGAGACAGCGGAAAACCTAAACTTGTCCTTTTCATAGATGAAGCTCACCTTATTTTTGATGAATCTTCAAAAACTTTGCTTTCACAGATCGAAACAATGGTCAAGCTGATCCGTTCTAAAGGTGTCGGAATCTATTTTATCACGCAGATTCCAGGTGATGTTCCTGAAAATATTTTGTCACAGCTTGGACTGAAAATACAGCATGCCCTGAGAGGTTTTACCGCAAAAGATAAAAAAGAAATTACCAAAGCTGTCGAAAATTACCCAACGACAGAATTTTATAATGCATCGAATCTGATTCAGAATCTTGGGATCGGAGAGGCTTTTATAACGGCTTTGGATGAAAAAGGAATCCCGACACCTCTTGTTCATACTTATCTGATTTCTCCGGAATCAAGAATGGATGTTCTGAATGACGCTGAAATTTCAGAACTGACTGGAAATTCTTCTTTGGTCGCTAAATATGAACAACCTGTGGATAAAGAATCTGCTTACGAAATATTGACCAACAGAATGGAGCAGGCAGCTCAAAACTCAGCGCCGACTCAGAAGACAAAACCTGTAAAAGAAGAACCGGGAATGTTTGAACAAGTACTTCAAAGCAAGGCCGGAAGGACTTTTACCAGTACTTTGATGCGGGAAGGAGCAAAAGCTTTGCTGGGAATGTTCGGGCTTGGCGGAAGAAGGAGATAGTATTTAAAATAAGTTGATAAACTGATTTGTTATGAAAAAGAACATCAGTTTTATGGTGTTAAATTGGTTGTCCTGAAGCTGTTTTATGAGTGGCCTCAAGGTGCGGTTTACTTTTTTTGACATATTTTTTGTTATTTTAGCAGGATTACCTTTACGGGTAAATATTTAATTTAAAAATAGCAGTATAACTACAACTCAATGTATTCAATTATAGATATAGAAAGTAATGGTGCAGGTTATAGACATGAATGCATTATAGACATAGCCATCTACAGGTATGATGGTCAGAAGATTACGGACCAGTTTATATCTCTTGTCAATCCCGAAAGTGATATTACCCCGTTTGTGCAGAAACTGACAAACATTACGCCTAAAATGGTGAAAACGGCTCCAAAATTCCATGAAATAGCTAAAAGAATCATTGAGATTACTGAAAATACGACTTTGGTAGGCCATAATATTGATTTTGATTACAGAATGCTGCGCCAGTCTTTCAAAAGACTTGGTTATGACTTTCAGACCAATACCTTAGATACCATTCCTTTGGCAAAAAAAATGATTCCCGATGAAGTAAGTTATTCATTGGGTAAGCTGGTGAAATCGCTCGGTATTCCATTGACGAACCATCACAGGGCTGAAGGAGATGCAAGGGCAACGCTGGAGCTGTTCAAGCTTTTAATATCAAAAGACACTGAAAATGAGATCATCCAGAAGCAACATGACGAGACCAATGCAAAAACATATATTAATAAGATCAAAGTTCTGACTCAGGATCTTCCCAACGAAAAAGGTTTTGTCTATTTCCAGAACGAAGCCGGAAAAATCATGCTATCAGATTACGTTCAGGATATCAATAAGTTTTCAAAAAAAGTCTTCAATTCCAAGTCTAAAAAATGGGAACAGATTCAGAAAGATGTTGAACAGATTAATTATGAGCTTACAGGAACAGATATTATTGCAAAACTGATCCTTAATTCCAAAAATATCAAAAAAAGAGAAGTATGTCCGTTCGGACTTTACTTTAGGAATAATAAGTACATAGTTGAAAAAAATAAACTGAATAAAACGGAAAGGCCTATCCTGAAATTCAGATCATTTACCCAGGGAACAAAAGCGGTTCAGTTTATTGGCTTGCAGGAAGAATTTAATGATGTCAATGTTTTCCTCAAAAAGATAGATTTCAGAAAAAGAAATGAACTTTGGCTCGGTCAGGGAAGAAAACTGGGTGAGAAACTGTTTCTGATTATTGAAAACGGCAGGGTAGTTTCGTATGGCTTTTATGAACTGTTTACACAGATACAAACCCTCAGTAAGCTTTCAAAACTGAAAATAGACCTGCCTCTATCTTCTACAGATCTCCATAATGATCTCCAGCTTGCCCTGCTTCGTGGTGATTTTGAGACGTTGCCATTGCCAAAATAATAGAAGAATTAATACTTTACAAGTTTTTGTCAGGAAAAAAATGCTTTTCAAATGAATTTCCTTGAAATAAAAAATAAATAGTACTTTTGCAAAAATAAAAAAGAAGCAATGCAAAATTTTAAACAAATTAAAACTGGAAAAAAGGGGGCTGTAAAGTTCTCTAAGGTTTGGAATATTTAAAAGAGTTGTCTTGCATAAAAATAATTAATGTGGCAGGCTCTTTTGGAAGAATCTGCCTTTTTTTATGTTAAAATCAAATTATGAATTCAAAAGATTTGCTACAGATTGCCAATGAATATGGCACGCCAGTGTATGTTTACGATGCTGAATCTATTAAAACCCAATACGAGAAGCTTACATCTTCTTTCTTAAAACACACGAAGTTCTTTTATGCTGCCAAGGCGTTGACCAATATCAACATCTTAAAGTATGTTAAGAATCTGGGCGCATCTTTGGATTGTGTATCAATAAATGAAGTAAAACTTGGGCTGAAGGCCGGATTCACTAAAGAAAAGATCCTTTTCACGCCAAACTGTGTAGACCTTGCCGAAATTGAAGACGCAATGAAGCTGGGTGTTCACATTAATATTGATAATATCTCTATTCTTGAGCAGTTCGGGAATAAATTTGGAAACTCTTATCCGATCCTTGTAAGAATCAACCCACATATTTTTGCAGGAGGAAACTACAAAATTTCAACAGGACACATCGACAGCAAGTTCGGGATTTCTATTCACCAGGTTCGCCATATCGAAAGAGTGATGAAGAGCACCAACCTTAATGTGGAGGGTCTTCACATGCACACAGGAAGCGAGATTAAAGATCCGGATGTTTTCCTGCAGGCATTAGACATTATGCTGGAACTTTCCGAGCATTTCCCTAACCTTAAATATCTGGATATGGGAAGCGGGTTCAAAATTCCTTACCAGGACAGCGAAGAAGAAACAGATGTGAAAACCTTAGGTAAAAAAGTAGAAAAAGTATTGTCCGAGTTCACAAAATCTACAGGAAGAAAGTTTGAACTATGGTTTGAGCCCGGAAAATTCTTAGTAGGAAAAAGCGGATATCTTTTGGTAAAAGCTAATGTGATCAAGCAAACCACGGCTACTGTATTTGTAGGAGTGAATTCAGGGTTTAATCACCTGATCCGTCCGATGTTCTATGACTCTTACCATAAAATCGAGAACCTTTCAAATCCAAAAGGAGCGGAAAGAATCTATACGGTAGTAGGGAACATCTGCGAAACCGATACTTTTGCCTGGGACAGAAAACTGAATGAAGTAAGAGAAGGTGATATTCTTGTTTTCTATAATGCCGGAGCGTACGGTTTTGAAATGAGCTCAAACTTTAATTCAAGATTAAAACCGGCAGAAGTCTTATTCTTAGACGGAAAAGCACATCTGATCCGTAAAAGAGATGAATTTGAAGACCTGTTGAGAAACCAGATAGAAGTAATTTAAAATCAAATATAAACTTATAGAAGCTCTGCAGATTACTGCAGAGTTTTTTTGTTTGTTTTAAAGCATTTTACTGTAATCAAAAGAGCTTTAATGTGTTGAAATTTTAATACTTTTTAGGAATAGAAATTATAATTTATTAGCTAAATTTGAGAGAGGTAAGAATTTTAAACACTTCCCATTCACGATCCTTTCGGGATTCCTTAACTAAAATAAACACCAAAAAATACTAATTATGGCTAAAAACATAGCAGAGCAGATTGTTGAAATGCTCGAAAATGCCAATGTGAAAAGAATTTATGCAGTAACCGGCGATAGCCTTAATCATCTTAATATTGCTGTTAAAAAAAGCAGTATTGAATGGATTCATGTAAGGCATGAAGAAGTAGGTGCATATGCGGCCGCGGCAGAAGCAGAGCTTGATGGGTTTGCAGTATGTGCAGGGAGCTGTGGTCCGGGACACGTTCATCTGATCAATGGAGTTTATGAGGCACATAAATCCCACGTTCCCATGCTTGTCATCGCTTCCACGATCCCAAGTGATGAAATGGGAATGGATTATTTCCAGGAAACAAATACTATAAAGCTGTTTGATGATTGCAGTCACTACAACCAGATGATCACAAGACCGGAGCAGGTACAGAGAACGCTTCAGACCGCCATTCAGCATGCCATCTCAAAAAAAGGTGTGGCAGTAATCGGGCTTCCGGGAGATGTGTCGGAACTTGATGCCGAAGAAGGGCCTACGTCTGCCCAGATATTCAGGACCCATCCCGTAATAAGACCTTCCGATGAAGAATTAGAACAGCTGGCTACCTTGGTTAATGAAAGCAAAAAAGTTACCCTTTATTGTGGAATTGGAGCAGGAGAAGCGAATGCTGAGGTTGTAGAACTATCGAAGTTTCTAAAAGCTCCGGTAGGCTATTCTTTCCGTGGAAAAATGGCCATTCAGCCTAATAACCCTAATGAAGTGGGGCTTACAGGGCTACTGGGATTTCCGTCAGCCTATCATGCGATGCACGAAGCAGATCTTGTTATTCTTTTAGGAACCGATTTCCCGTACCAAAAATTCATGCCTGTAAAAAACAAAATTGTCCAGATCGATGAAAGTCCTGAAAGATTGGGAAGAAGAGCAAAACTGGAACTAGGTCTGGCAGGAGATGTAAAAGAAACTATTAAAGCCCTGCTGCCGTTGCTGCAAGAAAAAACAGATGCTCATTTCCTTAATGAACAATTGGCATTTTATGAAAAAGTAAAAGAAACTCAGTTTGCTTACGTGAAAGACTTTGGAAAAGAAAACGCCATACAGCCTGAATATGTTGCACATACTTTAGACCGGTTGGCTAAAAAAGATGCCATTTTCACAGTAGACACAGGCATGTGCTGCGTGTGGGGAGCAAGGTTTATTACAGGAACAGGCGAAAGAAAAATGTTGGGCTCCTTCAACCATGGATCAATGGCGAATGCTATGCCGATGGCTATAGGTGCCTCTTTGGCTCACCCCGACAGAGAAGTGATCGCTATGTGCGGAGACGGAGGAATTTCAATGCTCTTGGGAGATATGGCAACCATATTTCAGTATAAGCTCCCGGTAAAACTGATCGTTTTCAATAACAGAACCCTGGGAATGGTAAAGCTGGAAATGGAAGTAGGAGGAATGCCGGATAATGAAACCGATATGATTAATCCGGATTTTGCAATGGTAGCACAGGCTATGGGATATCCCGGAAAGAATGTTCATAAACCTGAAGAGGTAGAAGATGCCATTAAAGAATGTCTTGCTTATAACGGGCCTTATCTTCTTAATATATTTACCAATCCAAATGCACTGGCTCTTCCCCCGAAAATAGACTTTGATCAGGTCGTGGGAATGACAAAATCTATGGCCCAGCTGATGCTTGGCGGTAAGATGGAAGAGGTTCTGGAAACTGTGAAATCCAATTATAAACATATTAAAGGACTGCTGTAATGAATGCTTCCTTAAAAAAGTTTTATATAATCGCGTGGTTATTCGGGCTGGTGTTTTATTTTCTGGATTATGTGGTCAGGTCTGCACCGGCAGTCATGATTCCGGAACTGGTCAATAATTTCAGTACAACAGAACTGAAGCTTGTCAGTCTGATCGGAACGTATTACTATACTTACTCTACCTGCAGCCTCATCGCGGGGATGGCTTTGGATAAATTTGGCGGCAAAAAGTCACTTTTTGCAGGCGCTTTAATCCTGGGGATAGGCTGTTTGCTGTTTTTAGCTTCTTCCTATTCTGGTGGCGTGGCTGGAAGGCTGTTGCAGGGAGCAGGATGTGCTTTTGCATTTCCTGGCTGTGTTTATCTTGCAAGTAAAGGATTCTCTTCCAAATCTTTGGCAACGGCTGTTGGATTTACACAATGTATCGGAATGCTCGGCGGGACGGCGGGACAGTTTATCGTGGGGCCGTGGGTAGAAGAAGGGGTAAATATAGACACCTTCTGGCTTTGGTCGGGTATTATTACAGTTATTACAGCATTTTGCCTGTTCTTGGTAATTCCCGGTGAAAAACAATCTGAAGTACAGCCTGGCGATGCTGTTAAAAAAGTTGGATATCTAGAGCCATATAAAATTGTCTTTAAAAATCCCCAATCCTGGCTCTGTGGCATTATTTCAGGGTTACTATTTGCTCCTACCACCATATTTGCAATGACATGGGGTGTTGCATTCTTCGAAAAAGATAAAGGCTTTATGTTTCATGATGCTGCCATTACCAGTGCAATGGTTGCTTTCGGATGGGTATTCGGGTGTCCGCTTTTAGGTTTTATTACAGATAAAATCGGAAGAAGGAAACCTGTTTTAATCGGAGGAGCAATCCTGATGATCTTCAGTTTTCTGCAGCTGCTGTATCTTCCGGAATTGTATCCGGCCAAAATAAGCATGTTTATTTTTGGCCTTGGTTCCGGGGCTGCCATGATCCCGTATTCTATCATTAAAGAAGCAAATCCTGATTATGTAAAAGGAAGTGCAACCGGAGCAATTAATTTCATCACCTTTGGAGTAACTACCTTGGTGAGTCCGGTATTCAGCAGATGGTTTGGGAAAAGTTTAGAGGATTCTTCAGGAGAAATGCATTTTCAGTCTTCCCTGTTATTCTGGATTGCAGGGATTGTTCTTGCAGTTTTGATTTCACTCTTGTTAAAAGAAACAGGAAGTAAAGCACAGTTACAGACTTTAAACGCTTAAATGAATTTCAATAGTTTATGGAAAACTTCAGGTGCAGCCCTGAAGTTTTTCTTTCTTGGAAAGCGTTTAAATAAGTAAATTTGTTAAAGCAATTTAATAACTCATGAACAGTTTATGAAAATTTTTACATTAGTGATGGCTCTTCTTGTGGCAAACTTTACATTTGCCCAACAGGATGTTGAAGAAAGGGATGATAACCCGATTACGGAAATCAATAAAAATCTTCTAAAAATAGATATCAAAGAACCTCTTTTACAGGTGGTGGTGAAAAACTGTAACGATTTCAAGCCGGCAGCCTTTGAAGGCGGTGTAACGGTTTATAAAGAAACCTTGCAAAAATTTATGTACGATTACCTGAATTCAGATTTTTATGTCCTGAACGGAGATTTTACATTTACTCTCACCGTTGATCAGACCGGAAAAGTGACCCATATTGAAGGAACTCCTAAAGTAGCCAACAGCACTTACTTTTTTGATGATATGAAATATGTAGTAAGAAGAATCAAAAAGAACTGGATTCCTGCTTCGTGTAGCGGTCAGCCTGTTGCTTCACAGATCAAAATTAAAATGCATTTCTCTTCAATCGCTACAGATTTATAAACTACTCAGATGAAAAAATACCTTTTATTATTACTTTTACTATGTATCGGAATTAAAAGCTTTTCTCAAAATACGTCCCCGGTAGAAGTAGCTTCATATACCCAGAAAGCTAAATTCTCCGGTGGTGATGAAGCTTTCCGGAAACAATTTATGGATATGCTTTACGCTTATGTTGATACCCAAAGCTACGCCATCAATGGTAAAATAACTTTTTTAATCAATATTTCACCGGAAGGTAAAATGAACAAGCTTGACGTTGTCCCGAAGATCAAAAACAGTGAAATGTTTATTGATGATGTAAAATATGCTATGAAGAAGATCAAAGGAAAATGGACGCCGGCCATGTATGGTGATACTCCTGTTGATTCTAAAATGATCATCAAGGTTAATTTCAGTACCAATGCATATGACCATGATTAGAATGCTGTTTGCATTATTGGTTATATTTTCCCTGAAGTTATCAGGACAGGAAGCTGTGCAAAATTCTTCGAAAGAAGCTATGCCGGGAGGAATGAACAGTTTCAGAGCAGAAGTGGCTAAACAAATCGATCTCAGTGGTTTCGTCTGGACGCAGCCCTTTAAGCTCGTAGTAAATTTCTCCGTGAGCAAAGAAGGAAAAATGGAAAATATAAAGCTGCAGGAGTCTTCCGGAAATGATGAATTTGACCAAAGGATCATAGACGGAATCAAAAGGATGAGAAAGAAAAAATGGACACCTGCAAAGAGATATGGAGAGCCGGTTGAATCTTTTTATACCCTTCCGTTAAACTTTAATCCTCCGAAATAATCCCCTGCCATTCTGTCACAATATTTTGTATCTTTGCAGACTAATTTGTTTGGGATTTAAAATTCATCACGATGCTTTGAAATTTAAATGCTGAGCATTGAACTTTTAAAACGATTATTGTGCAGGAAAAATATATAGACGAAACAAAACAGGGAGAAGCTTTTGCTATCGCTGAAAGACCTGAGAATTCTAAAAAGCTCTTTTTAGAAAGCTATGGCTGTCAGATGAACTTTTCTGATTCTGAAATTGTTGCATCTATTCTTAATGAGCAGGGGTACAATACAACCCTGAAAGTAGAAGAAGCAGACCTTATCCTTTTAAATACATGCTCCATCCGGGAAAAAGCGGAGCAAACCGTAAGAATGCGTCTTTCACAGTTCAAAAACCTGAAGAAAGAGAAACCTAATATGACGGTAGGAGTTTTGGGATGCATGGCAGAAAGATTAAAAACCAAATTTTTGGAAGAAGAGCAGCTGGTAGACCTTGTGGTAGGGCCTGATGCCTACAGGGATCTTCCCAACCTTCTGAAAGAAACAGAGGACGGAAGAGACGCCATCAACGTAATCCTTTCAAAAGAAGAGACCTATGCAGATATCAACCCTGTACGCTTAGGCGGAAACGGGGTTACAGCTTTTGTAACCATCACCAGAGGTTGCGATAATATGTGTACCTTCTGTGTAGTTCCTTTTACCAGAGGTAGAGAAAGAAGCCGCGATCCGCATTCCATCATTAAAGAATGTAAAGACCTTTTAAATAACGGATACAAAGAGATCACCCTTTTAGGGCAAAACGTAGACTCATACTTATGGTACGGAGGAGGCCCGAAAAAAGATTTCGTTAAAGCTTCCGAAATGCAGAAAGCTACGGCTGTTAATTTTGCACAACTGCTTGATTTAGTAGCTAAAGCTGTACCTGAAATGAGAATCCGGTTCTCTACTTCAAATCCTCAGGACATGAGCCTTGAAGTGTTCAGAATGATTGCAAAACATGATAATATCTGTAAATATGTTCACCTTCCTGTACAGAGCGGCAGTAACAATATGCTTCTGGCTATGAACAGGCAGCATACCCGTGAAGAATATTTGGATTTAATTAAAAAAGCGAAGGAAATTGTTCCTGATATTGCTTTTTCACAGGATATGATTATCGGTTTCTGCAATGAAACAGAACAGGATCACCAGGATACCTTAAGCCTGATGAAAGAAGTGGAGTATGACTATGGTTATATGTTTGCTTATTCCGAAAGACCGGGAACGCCTGCCCATAAAAAAATGGAAGACAATATTCCTGCTGACGTCAAACAAAAGCGTCTGGCTGAGGTTATTGCCCTTCAGGGAGAATTATCCAGAAAAAGAATGGAATCTTATGTAGGAAGACATCATCAGGTCCTCATCGAAGGGATATCCAGAAAAAATAAAAACCAGTGGAAGGGAAGAAACTCACAGAATGCAGTCTGTGTTTTTGATATGCTTGAAGGCCAGAAAATAGGTGACATTGTGGACGTTTTTGTCTATGGCAATACACAGGGCACACTTTTAGGAAGAACAGCGGAGTAATTTTAAAGTTTTCCTGAAAAACTGGCAGTCTTCAATATGACCAGGGGACAAAGGGGTTTGACTATAAAGAAGAGAAACTGGCCACTATAGAAAAACTGCAAAAAAGAAAAAATATCTTCCGAAACTAAGATGAACGGTTATATTACCGTAAGATTTTTAGTAAATTGTGAAGGAAAAACAGGACTGTCAGGGTTCAGCAGATGAATACAGATCTTAAAGAAACAGGTCCGGATAAAGAATTGGAAGACAGACTGCTGCGGTTTACGAAATCGCTGGACGGCTGGATGCCAAAAGAGAAAAAAGGTTTTAAAGCAGGCTATTATCAGTATTTAACCTATAAAATTGAAAATGGAAAAGTTTCAGAGGTATTACCTTAGCTTTTTGTTACTTATCGTTTACACCAATACTATTGCGCAGGTCAACTGTAATGCAGTAGAGGGTGAGGACTGCAAAAAAGCTTGTGAACTATACAACTGGGCTTCAGACAGGCAAGGAAGCAGGGAATACCAGGAAGCCTTTGATAAAGCGATTGGGCTCTGCCCCGATTTCTCCAGTTCCTATATGGAGAAAGCCGTTCCCTACCTTAAAAACGGGGATTTTGTAACCTGGAAAATACTTATTGATAAAGCTGTTGCTGCAGATCCTAAAATGCATTTAGGGTACAGAGGCTGGTACAAATTCCAGTTTTTGCGGGATTATAAAGGGGTAATCCGGGATTTAGAAGAATTAAAAAAATATTATCCTGAGGATCTGGGAAGATCTTTAAACGGAGACTATCATTTAGAGGTGGTGAAATCCTTGTCTTACAGTGCTTTAGGACAGAAAGAAAAAGCGGTCGGGATCATTGAAAACCTTTTGGCTTCCAAAGGGTACTTTAAAGGGATGTACGACCACTACCAGTTGGGGGTAACCTATTTTGAGCTTGGCAGATATGACAATGCCTTAGAGAATTTTGAAAAACAAAGCAAAGAAAACAACTTTGCTGAGAATATATACTTTAAAAGTAAAGTTTCTAAAATCAGGAACAAAGATTATTTGGATTTAAAAAAGTTAGCATTAATGACTTATGATGAAGGAAAGACCATGAAAGATGTCTACACTCATCACTTCAACAAAATCTACAGAAAACAGATCAAGGAGCTGTAGATTATTAAATCAATAATCAAAAATTTACTTATGAGCAACGACTTACAAAACATAAAAAACCGCTTTGGAATTATCGGGAACTTCCCGGCACTGAACCGCGCTTTAGAAAAAGCAATCCAGGTTGCGCCTACGGACATTTCCGTCCTGGTCATTGGAGAAAGTGGTGTTGGAAAAGAATTTATCCCGAAAATCATTCATTCAGAATCCAAAAGAAAGCATCAGCCCTATATTGTGGTCAATTGTGGAGCAATTCCGGAAGGGACCATTGATTCTGAGTTATTTGGCCACGAAAAAGGAGCATTTACTGGAGCTACAGCAACCAGAAAAGGATATTTTGAGGTAGCAGATGGCGGAACCATCTTCCTTGATGAGGTAGGAGAGCTTCCCCTGCAGACCCAGGTCCGTCTTTTGAGGGTGCTGGAAAGCGGTGAATTCATGAAAGTGGGTTCCTCTCAGGTTCAGAAAACCAATGTGAGAATTGTGGCAGCTACCAACGTGAATATGATGAAGGCTATTCACGACGGAAGATTCCGTGAAGACTTATTTTACCGTCTGAATACTGTGCAGATCGACATGCCGCCTTTACGGGAAAGAAAAGGAGACATTCACTTGCTATTCAGAAAATTCTCTATAGACTTTGCAGAAAAATACAGAATGCCGGAACTGGAACTTGAGCCAAGTGCCGTTCATTATATTGAAAATTATAGCTTTCCGGGAAATATCCGCCAGCTGAGAAACCTGGTAGAGCAGATGACCGTAGTGGAAAGAAACAGACAGGTAACAGTTGAAAAACTGGCTGAATATATCCCTATGGAAACCCATTTGCCGATGGTCGTGAATAATCAGAATGCCCAAAAGCAGAATGATTTCGGAAGTGAAAGAGAAATTATGTACAAAATTCTCTTTGACATGAGAAGTGATATCAACGACTTAAAATCACTTACCTCAGAACTGATCAAAAACAGAGGAACCGCTGATCTCAGCAATCAGGAGAAAAATCTGATCAACAGGATCTATTCTGCAGAGCAGACACAGCCGGTGAGCCAAAATTCACTGCTGTATTTCGAGGACAAATCACCGGGAGTACAGTCTGCACCTACCATCATTTCAAATGCTGACGACAGCTATGAAGATATTGAAGATATAGAAATAGAAGAAAACAGACCTGAATCCTTATCTCTTCAGAATAATGAAAAAGATTTGATTATCAAAGCATTGGATAAGCATAAGGGACGCAGGAACAGGGCGGCAGACGAGCTTGGTATTTCACAAAGAACTTTATACAGAAAAATAAAACAATATAACTTAGAAGACTAACGGAGATGAAGAATTTGGAGCTACTCACCCCCCGTAGAAAGCATTTCCTAGCTTATAATTATTGCATGCGGGATAAGAATACTGTTTTCCATACCTTTGGGGATCTGTATGAGGATGTAGTCTGTAAAGATGTATTAGAGAAATAAAAAAGGTATGAGTAAATTAAAAATAATATTTGGGTTTGTAATTCTTTCGCTGTTTCAGCAGTGTTACTCTTTTACAGGATCATCATTGACAGACGAAAAAACCGTCCAGATCAATGAATTTCCGAATAATGCAGCGCTGGTGAATCCTACCCTTTCCCAGCAGTTTTCTACAGATATCCAGAACAGATTTCTGCAGAGAACCACATTAAAAGGAACAAAATCAAATCCTGACATTCTGATAGAAGGTGAAATTTCAGACTATAATTTTTCGCCGACTACGATCAGCTCCAATACACTGACAAACCCTTCGGGAGGCGTTGTACAGCAGGCACAGAACAAGCTGACCATCAGTGTAAAAGTGCATTACGAAAATAAAATACATCCGGATTCCAGTTTTGACAGAACCTATTCGGATGAAGTGGTTTACAACAGCGACCTGAGCCAGAGCCAGATAGAAACTTCCCAGGTAAAACTTGTAACAGATAGAATTATTAATAAGATATTTAACGATATTGTAGCCAATTGGTAAGATGAATCCCAGAGTTTTAGAACTATTAAAGAGTCCCAAAAATATACAGTCAGAAGATCTAGCTCTTTTGAAAGAAGAAATACATGCTTTTCCCTATGTTCAGAACATCAGGGCGCTTCATTTGTTTGGGGTACATCTTTACGATAAAGAAAACTATCAGAAAGAACTTTCCACGACCGCCGCTTATACCACAGATAAGAAACTTCTTTACCAGCTGATCAACGGTAAAATCCAACGTGAACCGAAACCGGAAACTGTAGAAGATAGATATGCTTCTAAAATTCTGGAAAAACCAGTAAAATATTCTTATAAAGAGAAAACATTCCCGATAAAAAGAGACGAGTCTCCCGAAAAAAGGGAAAACAAATATGAAGAGGCAACAGGTATGATTCCGCCTGCAAAGGAAGTTAAGCATATTCATGTTAATGGGGAAAGAAACAGAATTCTATTTGAAGGAGAAGAAAACTTCCTGGACGAAGTGCATTCTGAAATAATAGATCTTGAATCTACGCTGGAATCAGGAGTAATAGTTACGCAAAAAACTGAACCGGTAACAGAACATCTTAACGAAAAAATTATAACCGAGCCGGCCGCAAATAAAAACGATCAGCCTGAAAACTCAGAAGCCGGAGTAGAATTCACTCCTGAATTAATTGTTGAGGAAAATAAAATTGACAGCCCCTCAGAAGAGCTGAAAATACAGACAGATGATGCACTAAGCTTCCATGAAGTAGAAACTCTGACACCGGAAACAGAGCCATCAGCTGAACAGACTGAGACAAATGAAGCTATTGAAGAGCCCGTGACTGCTGAAACAGCGCCGGACCCGGAAATTACAAATGAAGATGCCCATGTAAATGAGCCTCATGCTGAGATCAGTTTCCACGGGATGGATGAATTTCTGCCGGATGTTAAAATCCAAGGAAACACAGATAACGAAGCTGTAACTGCTGAAATTCCTAAGCCGAATGTAAATAAGCATGAGGAAGAAATGAGACGCCTTATTGAAGAAGTAGAGAAAAAAATGAAAGAAGTACAGGCGGTATCAAAGGTTGAAAATGAAGAGCCGGAAACTGCTGATCATGAGATCAGTTTTGCTGAAACGCAGAGCTTTCATTTCTGGTCCACAGAAAAAGAAGAACCAAAAGCCGAAGAACCTGCTACGCAACTAAAAGAAGATATAATCGAACAGCCAATTCAGCATGAAGAGCCTGTAGAGATTCGGGAAAAAGTAGAAGAAATTGAAACTGCGGTAGAACAAGCTTTTGTGTGGAAGCCTATGAGTCTTGAGTCCAATCTGCCCGATTCCATGATCAGCCATGCCAGTGCACTTCCTGCGGCTAAGGCAGAAACCCCAAAAGAGGAGAAAATCCCGGTAATAGAAGATAAACAAGAAAGAATTGTTCCACAAACGGTTGAAGAACCTCAAAAAGATTCTGAAACAGTCTCAGATGAAAAACTTTCTGTTGCTGAAGAAGAAATACCTGAAATTGTAGAAGAGAAAAATGAAGAAGTTGAAAATTCAGAAGCAATGATCGAAACAAAAATGCCAAAAGAAGAAGCACCAGTTATGAATGTATCTTTCTTTGGGACCGATATTTCGAGTCTGGCAGTAGAAAAAGCAGCAAAAGAAGAAGAGCCTGTTCATCAGGGCAAAGCAGAGGGCCAAACACAGGCCGACAGCAATGTGCCTGGATTTATCAATACATGGCAGAGCTGGCTTAAGATCGGCAGAACAGAAGAGGAGGTTTCTCAAAAGGAAAAAACTCCGGTTCAGGAAAAGGTAATTGAAGCTTTCATTGAAAATAATCCTAAAATAAGTCAGTTAAGAGACGAGAGTACTTACGTTGTCAAAGAAAAGAATGATGACATTTCTCATTTGATGACAGAGACACTTGCCAACCTTTATTTCGAGCAGAAACTCTATACGAAAGCCATCAAGGCATTTGAAATTCTGATCAATAAAAACCCGGAAAAAAAGGAATATTTCCAATCTAAAATCAAGGAAATAAAAGATTTCAGAAGTAAAAGCTAAATAGGCTTAAAAAAGATACTAAAAAGGCTGATCACAGAAAAGTGTCAAGCCTTATTTTTTTATATACTATCAGTGGCGTTTTTACTGCCACGCAGTTTCCGCAGGGCTTTCCGTCCAAAGATAATAACAAGAATAATCATGATAAGTGCAAAAACAGCAGCAATAATCGGTGCAGCCATCGCCAGTATAGACATGATTCCGGCTCCTGCAGTTTCAGTAGTTCCCACTACGGAATTTCCCAGGCCGCCCGTTGTCGCAGTAGAAGCTGCCCGGATTCCTGCGAAACCGGAACTGATCGTAGCAGCTGTTCCGCCCCCGGCAATTAATGCAAGTGCCCATTGTGGAAAAGTTCCAAGATCGGCAAACTGGCTGGCAAATAAAACAGAGCCCGCCACAGTAGCCAAAGGAACCGAGACCGTATCCAGCAGATGATCCACAAACGGAATATAATAGGTTAAAATTTCAGCGATTGTTGCAATTCCGGTAGTAATAAGTGCCGGAAGCCCCGAAAGCCATTCAAAATGCTCATTCATCGGGATCCAGTGAAAATAAGAGGCAAGACTTACCGCAAACATCGGCAGAAAAACTCTGAAGCCCGTAGCGGCTGCCAATCCTATACCAATGAAGGCACTGAGTATGTAGGAAAAATAGGGAACATGATCTAACATTTTAATTTTCAGATTTATTGTTTCCCCTAAAATTACAAAAACTATGCAAGGTTTTGTAAAAAATAAATACTTGTAGATTTTATAACAACAACTTTCCGGAATCATCTGTGAAAATCTGTGCCATCTGTAGCTAAACACACCTTCAGACTTTACAAGAGTTTACACAAGATGATTGCATTGGGAAATTACTACACTGTTATATTGCTATATCATTGAGGCTTCTTCTGCATATGACAAAGCTTGATGAACTGCTCTTCCACTTCCTGAAACTTAGCAGGCATTTCTGGGGAAACCCAAAACATCATAGCCAATGTTTTTTCTCCGAAAGCCTCTTTAAACAGATTCTTGTTCAGACGATAACACTCCCGCAAAAGTCTTTTTACCCGATTCCTGTATACAGCCTTTTTGAAATATCTTTTAGAAACAGATACCCCGAACTTATGGCTTTCCACCTCCAGATTGGGCCTGTCCTTCAGAATGATGACCCTCAGATTTCCGCAGCTTCTCCATTTACCTTTGTCAAAAAGTAAAGCAATCTCAGTATTTTTTTTGAGCTTTTCTTCCCTGGAGTATTTAAAGTTCTGCATTAATCTTGTTTCACTAGATAATTAATCACCTCAGCTGCTGCATACAATCCGAAGATGGCAGGGATATAGCTGATAGTGCCATAGAAAGACCTTTTGTAATTGGCTCCGTCCGTCATTTTCAAACTTTCTTCCTGCTGAAGCTCATTCGAGAATACACATCTGAAACCCTTATTGATCTTTTCCTTTTTAAGTCTTTTTCTGATCTGTCTGGCAAGAAAACAGTTCTGTGTTTTGCTGATATCTCTTACCATTACTTTGCTGGGATCTGTTTTTCCACCGGCTCCCATAGAGCTGATCAGTTTTATTTTTCTTCTTTTGGCTGCTTTTATTAAGCATAGTTTTGGAGTAACACTGTCGATACAGTCCAAAATATAGTTAAACTTATCAGAATCAATGACTTCATCCATTCTTTCCGGATTCAGGAATTCATTGATCTTGATTAAATTAATTTTCGGATTGATGTCAAGAAGCCTTTCAGCAACAACCTCCACTTTATGTTTCCCCACTGTAGAATGCAATGCCGGAAGCTGTCTGTTGACGTTGGTGATGTCCACCGTATCGCCGTCTACAATAGTCATATTCCCTACACCCGCTCTGGCTAAAAATTCTGCGGCAAAAGAGCCCACGCCTCCTAAGCCTATTACCAGTACATTTGCTTTATTAAGTTTCTCCAGCCCTTCTTCTTTGATCAGGAGCTCTGTTCTCTCCAGCCAATACTTATCCATTCTTTATCGTGTCTAAATTTTCTACAATATGTTCATTCAGTTTTTCGAGAGAAATACCCTTTAATTCCGAAACTTTTGAATATAACTCCTCTATGTTAAAATCTTCATTATCAGTTTCTAAAAACAATCTGTCTAAAGGAGTGTTTCTTACAATATCCTGCAAAGATAGATGATACAAAACAGCTTTTCCAAAACTCAAATAAAAATTATTTTTCAGAAGGTCTTCCGCTATCCGTTGCTTTTTATTAAAACCGTGAATGATAACCGCCTGTTCAGCCTTCTTTTTAAAAGAAATGACCTCATAAAACTTTCTTACACAGTGAATAATCAGAGGTTTTTTCACCTCGTTTGAAATAATAATCTGTCTCTGGAAAACCTTCTCCTGGATATTCTGGGGTATCGGTACAATAGAGTCCAGTCCGCATTCACCGATAGCCAGACAGTTTTCTGAAATATTGGATTCCAGCCAGCTGAACTGTTCCTTCATAGAATCTACAACAATATCTTTAGGATGTATACCTATAGAATAAGGGGAATCCGGAGGAACTGTCCCAAAATCTATATTGTAGATCCCATTCAGGTTATTCTTCTTATGATGGTGAAAATCAAAAAAATCCATTCACAAAAGTACAACTATCCAGAATTAATTTAAAATTATTAAACGAACGTTTATAATTTTGTTAAAAATTTCTTAACTTTACTCAAAGTGCACTTCATGAGAAAAAAATTTACAGAAAAACAGATCCATATTTTGGACATTGCCGAAGAGCTTATCGCCAAAAAGGGATATGAAGGAACCTCTGTAAGGGATATCTGTTCCAAGGCCAACATTAATGTGGCCATGATTTCCTATTACTTCGGTTCCAAAGAAAAAATGATGTCCTATCTCTATCAATACCGCGTATTGAAGACCAGAGAGAATTTTTCAGAATTTGCAGATACCATTAAGGATGGCAAACCCGAAATGCAGCTCAGGGAGATCATTAAGTACATTGTTTCGCAACTATTCAAATACAATTATTTCCACGGGTTTGTGACACAGGAGCTCAGACATACCGAAAACTTAAAAGATGAGCTATTGGATTTCTATCAGCTGTTTGTGAAAAAGCTGGATGATGTTATCAAAAAAGGGGTTGCGTCAGGCGTGTTTACTTTCACACCAAAGCCTGAAGATATTCTTACCATGATCATTGGGTCTACATTATTTGTCATCAGGAACAAAAATTTCTATGAGCTGTATGTGCCGAGTAAAAATGAAGAGGCTTATACCAAAGAAGCAGAAAAAAAAGTAAGAATGAATCTTTTAGTCAGTGTTTTTGCTATTTTAGGATATGCCGCGGATTAAAATAGGTGCACACTTAAAATGCGTTAAATGATTATAAATATAAGAATCTATTAGCGGGAAAAATATACTTTGCATATTAATTAGATCGGAAAACACACCGAATATTTTTAACAAATTAAAATAATTAATATGGAAAAATTAGATCTTGCTAAAAAATACAAAACGTATTTTACAGCTAAAGCTCAGCCACAGCTAGTACAGATTGAAAAAGCATCTTTTATTTCAATTTGCGGCAAAGGAGATCCTTCCGGAGAACCTTTTAAAAAAAACATTGAAGCATTGTATTCCATTGCTTATACCTTAAAATTCACATATAAAGAAAAAAATGAAGATTTTGTGGTGTCAAAGTTAGAAGGACTTTGGTGGTTCGATGAAAAAAAATATGCAGGAAAAACGATTGATAGCAGTCCGGTTGAAGTTCCCAGAAGCGAATGGGAGTACCGCTTAATGATTCGTATGCCTGAATTTGTTAAGCCTGAAGATCTCGTAAACGCAATAGACAAAGTATCCGGTGAAAAGAAAATACAAAAAGCCACGGCTGTTGAATGGTTCACATTAGAGGAAGGACGTTCAGTTCAGATAATGCATTTGGGGCCGTTTTCTACGGAGCCTGAATCTTTGAAAAAAATCAGTGTTTTTATGGATAATAACCGTCTTTCCAGGAATGGTTTACACCACGAAATTTACCTCTCTGATTTTAGGAAAACAGCCCCTGAAAAGTTAAGGACGATTTTAAGAGAACCGGTAAAATAGCCTAAAATGTGTTTGGATATTTTATTGCAATTGATAATTCAGCATCTATTGTAAACTAAAATACGTTAAATATTCATAAAAAAAAATCTATTGACAAAAAAGTTATATTTTTGCAAATTAGTAAATCGGCTGTATCATCCGAAAACTGTTGAATTTTTTATATGAAAAAATATATTTTAGGTCTTTTTGCAGTGGCAGTGATTTCCTCATGCGTAAGCCAGCAGGAAAAAGCAATGAAGAGTGCTGACAAGAATTTTATCTTAAAGGCAGCTAATGATAACTTTGCCAAAAAGAAGTGGAAGAATGCATTGGCACTATATGACAGGCTTACTAACCTCGTAGCAGGAACAGATGATTTTCCTAATGTAGGTTTTAATACTGCTTATGCGAATTATTATGACAAAAGCTATAAGCTGGCGGGGCATCAGTTTAAAAACTTTGCGGTCAACTTCCCTAAAGATCCAAGAGCAGAAGAAGCAGCGTATATGTCTGCATTATGCTACTACGAAGGTTCTATGGATTATAACCTGGACCAGTCCACTACAGAAACCGCAATCAATGAGCTTCAGGATTTCCTGACCAATTATCCAAACTCTGAAAGATCTAAAAATATCAGTCAGCTGATTGACGAGCTGTCTTATAAATTAGAATTCAAGGCATATGAAAATGCCAGACAGTACTTCAAAATGGGTGAGTACAAAGCTGCTAACGTTGCTTTTGAAAACGTCCTGGAAGATTTTCCAAGTACCAAGCTTCGTCCGAAGATTTATGATTATATCATGAAATCACGCTATGAGCTGGCTTTAAAGTCTGTATATGACCTTAAAGATGAGCGTATAGAAAGTGCCCTTGCTTATACAAAGCTGGTAGAAAAAGAGCTTCCGAATACGGAATATTCTAAAACAGCAGTAGACCTTAGAGCGAAACTGACAAAAGAAAAAGAAAACTTTGCTGTTGTTAAAAAACAGACAGAAGCAAGAATTGCAGCATTAACGGCAAGACAGAAAAAGGAGGCTGATAAAATGGCAGAAAAAACTAAAGCTGAGCAGCAGATTAAAGATCAGATCAGCAATGAAAAGAAGGCAATGCAGATCCAGAGGGATAGTGCAGCACTTCAGACCCCTCCTCCGGCGGCCACTTTCAAAATCCAAAGATAATTCGTAAATTTGCCATCTTATTAATAAAATAAATTTCTCAAAATGAGCGTAAAAGATACAAAAGCAGAAGTAAATACTATTACTTACGATAAAGACAAGATTGAAGATAAAGTAGGTTCAATCTATGAAGCTATTGTTATCATGGGAAAGAGAGCAGAGCAGATCAACGCAGAAATCCGTACAGAACTTCACAATAAACTGGACGAATTTGCGGTGCACAATTCTACATTGGAAGAAGTTTTCGAAAACAGAGAGCAGATTGAAATCTCTAAACATTATGAAAAACTTCCTAAGCCTACTTCTATTGCTATCGAAGAATGGCTGAATGAAGATATCTATTTCAGAAAGACAGAAGACAGAAAATAATTATTTGTGTTTTTTATATATGAAGGTCATAAAGGAATTCAGTTCTTTTATGACCTTTGTCTGTTTATACCTGTCTTTGTGCGAAAAAATAAGTAATTTAGTATTTCAAAAATTAAAACTAAATGAGTGTTTCCGGTAAAAAGATACTTATCGCTGTTTCTGGGGGAATTGCGGCCTATAAAATTCATTTCCTGATCAGGGATTTTGTAAAAAAAGGAGCCGAAGTTCAGATGATAATGACGTCCGATGCAGAGCAGTTTGTAACGAAATTAAGTCTTTCAACCCTTTCCAGAAAACCTGTATATTCAGATTTTTATGGCAATAACGGTACCTGGAACAGCCATGTGGAGATGGCCTTATGGGCAGATGTAATGATCGTAGCTCCATGTACGGCTAATACCTTGGCTAAAATGGTTCACGGTATGTGTGACAACCTCGTGATTGCTACCTATATGTCAGCAAAATGCCCTGTATTTATTGCTCCGGCAATGGACCTTGATATGTATGCGCATCCTTCCACCAAACAGAATATTGAACTGGCAGAAGATTACGGTCACATCATTATCCCCGCTGAAACCGGTGAACTGGCCAGCGGATTGGTAGGGCAGGGAAGAATGGCAGAACCTGAGACTATTTTTAAAACTGTTGAAAACTTTTTTAACTCCGTAAATCACGCCAAAAGCTTAGAAGGAAAAACAGTGCTGATCACAGCCGGGCCAACCTACGAAGCTCTTGATCCCGTAAGATTTATCGGTAACCATTCCTCAGGCAAAATGGGCTTTTCCCTTGCTGAAGAAGCCTCAAAAAGAGGCGCAAAAGTTATTTTGATATCAGGACCCAGCTCACAGAAGACAGAAGATAAAAATATCCAGCTTCATAAAGTAACCTCTGCCAAAGAAATGCTGAATAAAGTGTTTGAATTTTATGACCGCGTGGATATTGGTATTGCCAGTGCCGCCGTAGCAGACTATGCCCCAAAAGAGGTTGCGAAAGAGAAAATAAAAAAAAATGATGATAATTTAACCATTGAACTGGTTAAAAATCCTGATATTCTTAAAACAATGGGTGAAAAGAAAACCCATCAGTTTTTGGTAGGTTTTGCCTTGGAAACCCAGAATGAAGAAGAAAATGCCAAAGGGAAACTCGAAAAGAAAAATCTTGATATGATCGTGCTGAACTCCCTCCGTGATGAAGGTGCAGGCTTTAAAAACGACACCAATAAAATTAAGATATTTACCAAAACAGGAAAAAAAGAATTTGATCTCAAATCAAAAGATGAAGTCGCTGCAGATATTCTGGATTTTGTTGAGGCTCAACTTTTAAAATAATTTTAATAAATTTCCGTTCTCAATTTTTAATAGATAATGAAAAAAATCATAAGCCTATTTTTGCTGCTTTTTATATATAATCTGAGTTTTTCCCAGGAATTGCTTGCGACCGTACAGATCAACTCCCAGCAACTGGGAGGAAGTAACCAGCAGGCCTATAAAGCCTTGGAGAAAAGTCTTAGAGACTTCATCAATAATACCAGCTGGACGGGGAAAAAACTTCAGAATTTCGAAAAGATCAAATGTAATTTTGCAGTTGTTATTGCTGAAAGAGACGGAAACCGTTTCAAGGGAAGCATTGTGATTCAGGCTGTGCGCCCCGTATTCAGTACCAGCTATGAGTCTCCGCTGATTAACCTTCAGGACCAGAGATTTGCCTTTGAATATATTGAAAACGAAAATCTTGTATTCAATGAAAGACAGTTCTCAGGAAAAAACCTTATTGATGTGATCAGCTTTTATGTGTACGTCATTTTAGGTTATGACGCAGACAGCTTCCAGTCTATGGGCGGAACACCATGGTTTGCAAAAGCCCAGCAGATTGCCCAGAACTCTCAGAACAGAAACTATGAAGGCTGGAATGTCATCAATGAGCCAAGAAGCCGTACCATCCTCATCAATGAAATTATCAACCCGAACTGGAATCAATTGCGTTCCACAATGTATACCTATCACAGAGCAGGTTTGGATAATCTGTTCAATCAGGATCAGACCGCTGCGAAAAAAGTGATTTTTGACGCCCTTATGCAGCTGAAAAGGTATGAAAACTCTTTCCAGCAATCCTATTACTTCAATCTGTTTCTTGATAATAAAAGTGATGAGATCTTCAATATTTTCAATTCAGGAAATAATGGAGGACTTGTTATGAATGATCTTAAACAGCTTATGATGATCTTCACACCTAAATATTCGGAGAATAAGTGGAGTAAGTGGAAATAAAGATCCTTCGTTTTAAGTTTTTGAATACTTAATTCTATATTTGCATTACTTAAAGTAATCAGCTATTATCCATGCTTTCGAGAATTTATATTAAAAATTTTGCCTTGATTGATACTCTTGAAGTATCATTGCATAACGGTTTACAGGTCATCACCGGTGAGACCGGAGCAGGAAAATCTATTATTTTAGGTGCCTTAAGGCTTATCCTGGGCGAAAGGGCAGACGTAAAATCTATTTCCAAATCAGAAGAGAAAAGTATTGTAGAAACTGAATTTGATTTAAATAACCAGTTCAAAAAATTCTTTATTGAAAATGATCTCGATTATGAGCATCAGACCATCATCCGAAGGGAAATTCTTCCTTCCGGAAAATCCAGAGCATTTATCAATGATGTACCGGTAACCCTTGATGTACTTAAAGAATTATCTTCAAAACTGATTGATATCCACTCGCAGTTTGAAACCTCAAACCTTTTTACCTCAGAATACCAGTTTAAAATTATTGACGGCCTTTCTGAAAATAAAAAAGCGATTGAAGAATATCAGAATGAATTTTCAGATTTTCAGAGTTTAAAAATACAGCTTAAAAAATTTCAGGCCCAGCTTTCTGAAAACAGGAAAGAAAGCGATTATAAAGAATTTCTCTTAAACGAACTGGAGGAACTGAAACTGGACGATATAGACTATGAAGACCTTCAGAACCAGCTTTCCATCCAGGAGAATGCCGAAATGATCTCTGAAAACCTGGTCCAGATTCTTTCAAGGTTTCACCAGGAAGAAGTCGGGATCCTTTCTTTCTTCAACGAAGCTAAAAATAAACTATCAAAAATATCAGAAGTTTCAAGTAGTTTTTCAGAACTTGATGAAAGACTGGAAACTTCTTTTGTGGAGCTAAAAGATATTATTTCCGAACTTGAAAATGAATCGGAAAGAATAGAAATCAATCCAGCCAATCTTGCTATCCTTGTTGATCTTAATAATAAAATCAATGCCCAGTTTCTAAAGCATAGCGTTTCTGATATCAATGAATTGAAAGAACTCAGAGACCAGCTTGCAGGAGAACAGAAAGGTGCTTCAGAACTTGAAGATAAAATTTTGGAAATTGAAGAAAGTATTTCCAAAAAAGAAAAAACACTTCAGTCTCTGGCCGAAAAACTTTCAAAAAACAGAAAAAAATCTATTCCTGTCTTTGTCAAAAAAGCAGAAGGTCTTCTTAAAAAATTAGGACTTGAAAAAGCCCGAGTTGACATTGAGCTTCAGGATACCCCTGAATTTAATGCATTCGGGAAAGAAAATATACAGTTGCTGTTTCAAGCTAACTCAGGCTTCCCTTTAAAACCAATTCAGACGGCTATTTCCGGTGGTGAAAGATCGAGGGTCATGCTTGCAGTGAAGAAAATCATTGCCGAAAGCGACGAGCTTCCAACCCTGATTCTGGATGAAATAGATACGGGAGTTTCCGGGAAAGTAGCAGAAGAGATTGGAAACCTGATGCGGGAAATGGCCACAGACATGCAGCTTATTGTTATTTCTCACCTTGCACAAGTTGCAGCCAAAGGAAATAATAACTACAAAGTGGTTAAACGTGATATTTCCGGTAAAACACAATCCACCATCATTCCTCTGGATGACGAGGAAAAGCTGAACGAGATTGCCCAGCTTCTTTCCGGGAGCAAAATTACTGAGGCCGCACTGGCACAGGCTAAAGAACTTATTGGCTAAAATTGTAACATATTTTACATTATACTGACTAATGTAAAAAAACTAAATATGTTTCTAAAGTTCCTCAGGCTCGAAATCAAGAGCTTTTTCCGTGGTACTTCTGTAGGGGTGAATCTTGCCATGAAGATCCTTCGTTTTATAGGAATCCTCTACTTTATGGCGTGCCTGGCAGGAGGTGCTTTTGCCGCATTCTTCTATGTGCGGGACGAAATGCACCAAGATCCTTTAAAAGCGATTTCAAAACTTGTAGTGGTTGCCTGGGCACTGGACCTCATTCTGAAATACATCTGGCAGGAAATGTCTACCCAGAATATTAAACCGTTTCTGACCCAGAATATTCCCAAGAATACACTGGTCAATTATATGCTTGTGAAAACCTTTCTTTCGGCATTAAGCTGGCTGAATTCTTTATTCTTTATTACATTTTCCCTTATTGCACTGTTCAATGGATACAGTGTGACGGGTATTTTGGCCTGGTTAATCGGGATTTCTTTTTTGTTTTACCTTAATAATTTCATTAATATTCTCTTTAATGATAAGGAAATAGTAGCAATTATCATAGGGCTTCTATTTGCTGCAGTGGCCGGGCTTGGATATTATAATATAGTCCCTGTGCTTTCTTACTCAGAGAGATTTGTTTACGGTTTCTACAAGAATCCTTATATGATTGTAATTCCGGTTATGCTGTTTTTCAGTCTTTGGAAAATATGCTTTAATTACGTCCGGAAAGAATTTTATTTGGATCAGGGGCTTGAAGCTAAAAAACAGTTCGGGAAAACGGAAAATATTGCTTTTCTAAACAAATATGGCGTTATCGGAACCTTTATCAATAATGATATTAAAATGCTGAGACGGAATAAAGTCACCAAAGGAATTCTGATCGGAAGTTTTTTCTTTCTTTTTTACGGATTGCTGATGTATACCTCTGTGATTTATAAGACGCCTGCCATGATGATGTTTATGGGACTGTTTGTAACAGGAGGCTTTCAGTTTCTCTTCGGGCAGCGGGTTCCTGCATTCGACAGTTCTTACTATCCATTGATGATGACACTGAATGTTCCTTACAAAGAATATCTCAAAGCAAAATGGTGGCTGATCAATATTGTGACGGCAGCTTCAATCATTGTTGCATTATTTTATGCTTATTTCGGTTGGGAAGTTTATATCACATTTTTGGCAGCAGGACTTTATAATATCGGAGTGAATTCCCAGCTTACCCTTTGGTCCGGGGCATTTAATAAAACCCAAATTGATCTGAATTCAAAAGAAAAAAGGATAGGACAGAAAAACAGCTTTAATCTGAAATCCATGCTCTTATTAATTCCGAAAATGCTGCTTCCAATGGGTGTCTTTGCCCTTTCAAAATATTTCTTTGGAATTACGGCCGGAGTTGTAAGCATCGCGGTTTTTGGACTTGCAGGATTCTTCCTCAGAGAAAAAATATTCGATATCATCGTCAAACAATATAAACGCGAAAAATACAGTACACTGGACGCATTTAAAAACAAAGATTAACTATGATTACTATCAATAATTTATCCAAGACTTACGGAACTGCCACAGTTCTTAATATTGAGCATCTTGAAATCCCTAACGGTGAAACATTTGGGCTTGTAGGAAACAATGGCGCCGGAAAAACCACTCTTTTCAGTCTTATGCTTGATCTGATTCAGCCTACTACAGGCTTCGTAAGCATCGAAGATATCAAGGTGAATGAATCTGAAGTCTGGAAAAACAAAGTTTCTGCTTTCGTGGATGATACTTTCCTGATTGGCTATCTGACACCGGAAGAATATTTTTATTTCATCGGAGAATTGAGAGGGCAGAATAAAGCCTCCATTGATGAGTTTTTAAAGCCATTTCACGATTTTTTCAATGGTGAGATTCTTAATTCAGGAAAATATGTCCGTGATCTGTCAAAAGGAAATCAGAAAAAAGTAGGAATAGTAGGAGCTGTCATCGGAAATCCGGAGATCATTATCCTTGATGAACCTTTTGCGAACCTGGATCCTTCCACCCAGATCAAACTGAAAAATCTGATCAAAGAACTTTCAAAGCAGGATGGTGTAACTTTTCTGATCTCGAGCCATGATCTTTCACATACCACAGAAGTCTGTAACAGAATCGTTGTTGTGAATAAAGGACAGCTTGTAAAAGATATAAAGACCAATCCGGAAACGTTAAAGGATCTTGAACAGTATTTTGCAGATCAGGTTTCAGTGCCTTCAGCAGTTAGTTTATAATAAAAGGGCCGAGAAAATTTTCCCGGCCATTCCATCAATTATCTTAAATAGGATCTTCCTCTATCGGAATTGCACACATATCTACATGCACCATGCACAACCCCTGGCAAGGATTGTCCGTGGGATTACTGCAGCATGCATAATAACCATTGTACTGAACAAGATACCAGTTCGTAGGACAGCGCGGAATAACCGCACCTCCAAATACCTGTTTCAGGCTTTCTCTGCTGAATTTTTTTAAATTTTTCATAAGATTAGTTTTTATATTATATCACTAATATATGAAATTATATAATTGAAGTAGATTTAAAATTTTGAATATCAGTATTTTATACAAATTAAAAGCCTCAGGATTCCTGAGGCTTTTCTACATTTAATCTATAATTCTAAAAATTTATTTCAGGCTTCCCACCATATCTTCCGGCTTCACCCATTCGTCAAACTGCTCAGCCGTTAAAAAGCCAAGGTTTACAGCTTCTTCTTTTAGAGTAGTGCCGTTTTTATGGGCTGTTTTTGCAATTTTTGCTGCATTTTCGTAACCGATGTGGGTATTTAAAGCAGTAACAAGCATCAATGATTTGTCTACCAGTTCTTTAATTCTCTCATGGTTGGGTTCAATACCTTCAGCACAATGATCATTGAATGAGATACATGCATCTGCAATCAATTGGGCAGACTGAAGGAAATTATAGGCCATAACAGGTTTGAAAACATTAAGTTCATAATTCCCCTGCGTTCCTGCAAACGAAATCGTAGTATCGTTTCCAAGAACCTGGGCACAAACCATAGTCATTGCCTCGTTTTGCGTAGGATTTACTTTCCCCGGCATAATAGAAGATCCCGGCTCATTTTCCGGAATATGAATTTCCCCGATTCCTGAACGTGGTCCTGACGCTAATAACCTGATATCCTGGGCAATCTTGAATAAAGAAACAGCCAGTTGTTTTAATGCTCCGTGAGATTCCACAATCGCATCATGAGCGGCCAGTGCTTCAAATTTATTTTCAGCCGTAACAAAAGGATGGTTCGTAAATTTCGCGATATATTCAGCTACTTTTACATCATAACCGTTTGGAGTGTTAAGCCCTGTACCTACTGCGGTGCCGCCCAAAGCAAGTTCAGAAAGGTGGGGAAGTGTATTTTTTAAAGCTCTTAATCCAAATTCAAGCTGAGCTCTGTATCCTGAAAATTCCTGTCCCAGAGTAAGTGGAGTAGCATCCATAAGATGCGTTCTGCCGATTTTTACAATATCTTTAAAAGCTTCTGCTTTTGCAGCAAGTGTATTCTTTAATTTTTCAACAGCAGGAATGGTTACTTCCACCACTTTCTTATAAGCGGCAATATGCATGGCTGTAGGATAAGTGTCATTGGAAGACTGTGATTTATTCACATCATCATTCGGATGAATTTCAGATTTGTCGCCTAAAGTTCCTCCATTGTTAACATGAGCCCTGTTTGAAACCACTTCATTAACGTTCATATTGGATTGCGTTCCCGAGCCTGTCTGCCAGATCACCAATGGAAACTGATCATTCAGCTTTCCTTCCAGGATTTCGTCGCATACCTTAGTAATCATCTCTCTTTTCTCTGCAGAAAGAACGCCAAGATCAGTATTAGTGTAAGCTGCTGCTTTCTTTAAATAAGCAAAAGCTTCAATGATTTCGTTGGGCATAGAACCTTCAGGTCCGATCTTAAAATTATTTCTTGAACGTTCAGTCTGTGCTCCCCAAAACTTATCTGCAGGCACCTGAACCTCTCCCATAGTATCCTTTTCGATTCTGTAATTCATTGTGATTGAAATTTTTATAAAGTTAATTATAAACGCAGAATCACGCAATTTATAATCATTATAAATATCAATACAGATGACTGATTTTACTCATGCTTTTTTGAGGATGCCGTATTTTTGCACAAACAAAAATTGAATGGATTTTAGATATCAGGATCCGTATCCGATCCAGAAAGACGATACGGTGTATAAAAAGCTTACATCAGATTACGTAAAGGTTGAAAAATTAGGAGAAAGAGAGATTTTGACCATTGATCCTAAGGGTCTTGAACTTCTGGCTGAAGAAGCAATGGCAGATGTTTCTTTTATGCTTCGCTCTTCACATCTTGAAAGTCTGAGAAGAATCATCGACGATCCGGAGGCTACTGATAACGACAGATTCGTTGCCTATAACCTGTTGCAGAATGCTGCGGTTGCCGTTGAAGGAGCTCTTCCTTCATGCCAGGATACAGGTACGGCTATTGTAATGGGGAAAAAAGGAGAAAATGTTTATACAGGGGTTGATGACGGTGAATATTTAAGCAAAGGAATTTACAATACTTATCAGAAAAGAAACCTGAGATATTCCCAGGTAGTCCCTTTGACGATGTTTGACGAAAAAAATTCAGGGTCAAATCTTCCTGCACAGATTGATATCTATGCTAAAAAAGGAGATTACTACGAATTTTTATTTTTAACGAAAGGAGGAGGTTCTGCCAACAAAACATTCCTTTATCAAAAAACCAAATCATTGCTGAACGAAAAATCTCTTGAAGAATTCGTTAAAGAAAGAATTTCAGATCTGGGTACAGCGGCATGCCCGCCTTATCACCTGGCGCTGGTTATTGGGGGAACTTCTGCTGAAGCGAATCTGGCTGCCGTGAAAAAAGCATCTGCAAAATATTACGATCATCTTCCGACAGAAGGAAACGAAGCAGGACAGGCCTTCAGAGACCTTGAATGGGAAGCTAAAGTTCAGAAAATCTGTCAGGAAAGTGCTATCGGAGCGCAGTTCGGAGGAAAGTACCTTACCCATGATGTAAGAGTAATCAGACTTCCTCGTCATGCTGCTTCTTGTCCGGTCGGAATGGGTGTTTCATGTTCAGCAGACAGAAATATCAAAGGAAAAATTACAAAAGAGGGTATCTTCCTTGAACAGCTTGAACAGGATCCGAAAAGATTTTTACCGGATACGCCTCCACACCTGGAAGAGGCTGTTGAGATTAACTTAAATAAACCAATGCCGGAAATTCTTGCCGAACTGTCCAAATACCCGATCAAAACAAGATTAAAATTGAACGGAACGTTAATTGTAGCAAGAGATATTGCCCACGCAAAGATCAAAGAGATCATCGACAGCGGAAAACCGATGCCGGAATATTTCAAAAATCATCCGATCTATTATGCAGGACCGGCAAAAACTCCGGAAGGAATGGCTTCAGGAAGCTTCGGGCCTACAACAGCAGGAAGAATGGATGTATACGTTGATGAGTTCCAGAGTCACGGCGGAAGTATGATCATGCTGGCCAAAGGGAACAGAAGTAAAGATGTTACCAATGCCTGTGGTAAATATGGAGGTTTTTATCTGGGATCCATCGGAGGACCTGCCGCCATCCTTGCCAAAGACAATATTGTGTCTGTAGATATTGTGGATTTCCCTGAATTAGGGATGGAAGCCGTAAGAAAAATTGAAGTAAAAGATTTCCCGGCATTCATCATTACTGACGATAAAGGCAATGATTTCTTCGCGGATCTTGCCCATTAATTAGTTTAAAATCAAAATAAATTATAAAATAGGGCTTGTATCTTTTGTGTACAAAACAAAAAAGTCCTATTTTTGCCTAAAATCTTAGAGAATGATAACTATTTTATCAGCATTTTGGCCGTTTTACCAGTTCCTATGGACTGTATTCTTTATAATTATGTTCTTAGTAGGATTCTGGTGTATCTTCATGTTCTTCGGATTGGTAATCCCAATGTGGTTAACTGAAGGTCTGAAAGAATATTTCGGAAAAGTAAAACCTTTCGACCCTGAAGAGATCAGAAGAAAACAGGTAAATGAGCAGGAAGGTGTAGAAGTGATCTTTAGCAACCCTAAAGGGAACGGACCCTTCATCCACGATCACGGACATCATCATTAATTGATTGTCATTGCTTTTTCACCTGAATTCTGAAAAAGTAATATCAAAGCAAAACAACATATATAAACCGCTTAATTTTTTAGGCGGTTTTTTTATTACCCGTTTCTCAGCTTTTCCGGGGAAACTCCGAATTTTTTCTTAAATGCACGGGTAAAATTCTGGACATACTCATAACCACATTCAATAGCGATTTCCTTAATCATAATGTCTTTGTCGATGATCATTTTCTTTGCCTTAAGCATTCTCAGTTCCGAAATATAATCCGTCACGGTCATATCATACTGATGTTTAAATTCTTTCCTGATCTTATTCTGGCTGATACCCGTCAGCTTTCCGATGTCTTCTGCTCTTATATTTTTGTGATAATTCTCATCGATGAACTTTTTGACGGTAAAAGAAATGCCAGGCTCTTCCCGGGTATTGTTTTTTTCATTGAATTGCTCAAAAATAAGGATGAGGAGTTTAATAATCTTTGCCTCGACAAATAACCTCTGCATCATTCCTTTCTTTGAATAGCTGATCAGCTCATTTAAAATCATGTGCATTTCCACAGTCATGTAGGGAGGAGTTTTCTTGTGGAGAAAAATATAATTGTTCCGGATCATATTTTCCAGAATTTCCGCATTTTCTCTGCTCGATTCGGGATCAATAAGGTTAAAGATATGCTGGTAATTGATCTGTATCTGGAAATATTTTATAGTTTCCTGGCTTTCTGTCCAAAGTTCGGCTGTGCTTTCCTGAGAAGAATAGTGGAGAATATACTGGTTTTTTCTGAACATGAATTTTGTTTCACAGTCATTCGCTTCTAATCTGATATTGGGGCTTAGCAGAAAGAGAAGACTGAAGCTCGCCTTACTCTCAATCATATGTAATCTTGAAAACTTCTTAGGCTGATGCTCTTCCTGCATGATCATTTTGATATGGTCGGAAGTGAAAAGCAATCCGTTTCTGGAGGAATTCTTCATACACAATGATTTAGGGATGTATAATTTTTTGAAACAAAGCCTAACATCGGATAACAAAAAGTTTGGAAATGATAACTCAGGGTTAAGAATGAAAGGTAATTTTGCACAAAATTAAATTAAATTTAGAATAATTAAAAATAATATTAAATATGTTTCAAAATTTACATTTTGCGATGCGTAAAATAGGAGCCGGTTTAGCATTGCTGACCATCGCAGGAAGTTATCTATATGCCCAACAATGGGAAGATGTAGGAAGTGCAGCGGGAGTTTCAGCAGCTGGAAGCAGTTATAATAACCTGGCCGTAGACCAGACAGGGAATTATTATCTTTCTTATTATGACACTTCTGTCGCTAAAGGCTCTGTACAGAAATTCAATGGAACTTCATGGTCATATGTAGGAGGATCTCCAGGAATTACTGAAGGAACGGCAACATTTAACTCCCTGTCATTAGACGGTTCCGGGAATGTTTTTTATACCAGTCAGATTGGTTATCCGGGTTCAGGAATTGCAGCACAGCAGTTTAACGGAACTTCATGGTCATCGCTTCCCAACGTTACAACATCAGCAGCTAACTATCATGCTTCTGCAGTTTCTCCATCTAACATACTTTTTACATTTGGAGGTCAGAATTCAGGAACAGTACAGCGTTATATAAACGGAGCCTGGGAACAGGTAGGAAATACAGGATTTTCCAATGGGGCTACATTTGCAGAAATGGTTATAGGATCTGATCAAAAAGTATACACCTGCAGTATATCCGGAGGTGTAAGGGTGTATCAGAATAATACTTCAGCAGTGGCTACGGATGCATGGAGCCTGGTTGGAGGAAGTATTGTAGATGCCGCTTCTTCTTCAGAACAGTATACCTCAGATATTGCTATAGATGGAAATAATAATCTGTATGTAGCTTATGTTTCCAGTTCGGCTAACGGGCAGAAACTGAACGTTAAGAAATTTGAAGGAAATGCATGGGTACAGCTTGGACAGGTTAATTTTTCCGGTGGGAAGGTACAGCACGTAGCTATAGCGGTGACCCAGTCCGGACAGCCGTATGTAGTTGCCAGCCGTTTTGAAAATGATGATCTGTTAAGAAATACAGTGTATAAATTTGATGCTGCTATCCAAAATTGGGTGACTTTAGGCGGGAATTTTATTTCTGACGGACAGGCAAAATATAACGACCTGGCCATAGACAGAGCAAATAATTATTTGGTGCTGGCTTACACGGAAGATGTTACTAAAGTGAAAAGAATTCCGTTAGACGGTGTTCCGCCTGGCTGTACCAATACAAACCCGGGCAGCAATGCCGGAGATACGGGCTGTGTTACTTTTACTTACCGTGGACAGCAGGTTACCTATGCAACTGTAAGAGGTGGTGACGGAAATATATGGCTGCAGCAAAACCTGGGAAGCTCTCAGATTGCCTCTGCCATGGGTGACGAGAGTTCCTATGGAGACCTTTTCCAATGGGGAAGATGGGATGACGGACATCAGCTTAGAAATTCAGCAACAGCGGCTCCGGTATCTCCCAATTCACCGGACGGATTAGCTGGTTTGAGTGCTTTTATCATTGGTTCACCTTCATGGTGGGGAACCTTTGAGGCTACCGATAAATGGACTGCTTCAGATCCTGCAAATGTATCCAAGCATGTAGGGGCAGATCCTTGCCGGGCTGTAGGAACAGGCTGGAAAATACCATCGCAGGCAGAATGGACAGGTATTGTGAATGCAGAAAATATTGCCAATCCCGGCACAGCTTACAACAGTCACCTGAAACTTCCTGCATCCGGTTACAGAAGTTCTTCCAGCGGGGCACTTACGTTTGCAGGACAGAGAGGGTATTTCTGGAGTTCGGATACATCAAATTCAGGGGGAAAATACTTATATATAGGTTCTACCATTGCCAATCCTTCTTCAGGGGCGATGAGGGGGCAGGGTTCTGCGGTAAGATGTATAAAAACGGCTTCTGCTCTTGGAACATCTGATATCATAAGAAATACTGAAACAGTGGGAATGTATCCTAACCCTACCAATGGAATCCTTAATATCAAAGCAGATTCACTGATTGAAAGTGTAAATGTGACCAATATGACAGGGCAAAGACTTAATAATGTACAGCTTGTTAATAATCAAATCCATATGAACGGACTTCCGGATGGAATTTATATCGTGGAATTAAAATTAAAGAACGGCCAGGTTTTTTCTAAGAAAATTATTAAAAACTAGGTCCTGTTCCGTTTGGTTGATCAGCAAAGCCCTTTTTTAGCAAAGCCTTTTGTTTTATGTTTAATAGGAATTATGTATTATAGGGGGGATAACTTTTTTATTTAGTTTTAAGGACTCATGCAACCATGGGTCTTTCATTTTTGATAGGATAATTAATAATGTATTTATTGCAATTAGAAATGAAGGGGAAGTAATATAATAATACGTCAAGATCTGTCGCTTTACATTAATAGATTTGCATTAGCAAGAAAAGAAAACACTGGCAAGTGATATGATCTATATTAAATCTCAGCAAGGAGACTTGCACATGTGTTAAAAAAAGTTAATTTTACATTTTTAATTATAAAACTAAATACACAATCAGATGAAGAAAATTTACTCTGGTGCATGTATTCTATGCACGATTCTTGGACTTTCTGCCCAGGAAGTATTATGGCAGAAAGACATCAAATCCTCTACACAGGATTTTCTAAGCCAGGTG